>NZ_JBIVYL010000003.1:0-691526 GCF_044772225.1 Rhizobium sp. NPDC090275
CCGCCAATCAGGTCCTTCTGGATGCTGACGGGCTGACCCAACCGGGCCTTGTACACCTCATAGTTCTCAATCACCCGCTGCACATAGTTGCGCGTTCGGCGGTAGACCTCATAATTCGGCTGAACGCGGGCGATCATTCCCGGCGCGGCTCCCAGCCCTCAGAGCCACGGCTGAAGCGGTATCTCAAGGAACGTCCTGAAAGTCCCGAAAGGTCATGGAGTGGTTGATTGCTCCACCATGTTCGACGGCATGCACGCAGCATGGTCTCCACGTCATTGGTGGGGACAACCCTTGTGCCAGTGGCACCTTCTTCTTCTCCGTTGATCTGGCCCGTCCTACCGGTTGCGCATGCCTTCCTTTCCTCACGGGTGACGGTCGGGTGCCTCAAACCGATACTGAAATCCGCGTGTGACGGTTTTCTAGGGCTCAGTTGCTCGGAGAACTTCATGGCTCGTCGCGCTATAACCATTGCAGCGGCTTGGTGGCCAGACAACCCGTAGCGACGAGCAAACTTAATTCTTCCAACCCGGGTAGTGTGGGAAGAGGAAACGGTTTCCAGGGCGACACCACGCCGCTCGCAAGCCGACCGGATCGCCCGTGTGAAACTAGAATATGGAAAGGCGGTGACCATCTTCGCAAACCGCGAATCACCAAGTGCGCGCCTGGAAGTTTTGGCCTCTGAAAAATCGAGCTGCTCATTGACGAGGGGAACCCGCAGACTGTGTGCGAGTGAGACAATGCGGCAAGCAACTTTGCGCATAGTGTCTGCAGTCTGATTGGCGGTGTTTCCCTTGGTGCTGCAAGGGAAGGTGAAGCTCCGGACGAAATTGCCATGACGGTCAATATGAGCGGCAACGATCTTACCGGCATTCCAATCGACTCCCAGCGAACCGTTTCCCCAATCGAGGGCAGCGACTTCTGTTTCCTGGAAGATCGTTACAGACACCTTCCAAGAAGTATGGTCGCGGTGAAACCGCACACTGATCGGTAAGCCGCTCGCGAGCGCTGCAAGGATCGCTGGACGACCATGATGGAAATTGAGTCCCTTGAACTTGAGAGCGTGAATCTGACGGCCCTTGCAAGGGTAGCTGCTGGTCGCGACAGCTGCCAACCGCTCTGGAAGGCGCAGTTCAAGGTCGAAGTCGTGACCAGCATCTTGAACTCTCGCGAAACGGTTGCCGCAGGGAGCTGACTTGTCGCCTTCGATGAAGAGGCAATTGGATCTCGCTTCCCGCCAAGCCCCTAGCCATGCCTCTTTCGAGGAAAAGTCGGTCTTATCAAGATGAAACTGCGCGCGAAATAGCTTCCTTGGCCCAAAAAAAGGCACCGGCTCGCTACGCAGTTTTTGGGCGTCTTTGAGCTTGGAAGCGATGCGTTGTATGGAGCGCTTGAGAAAATGAATGGCACGCAAAGAGGTGTGCTTCCGCGAGCGAAGTATTCTTAGCCGTTGAAGTAGATGAAAATTACGGTTCAGCGTCTTCTTAACCCGAGCGATTGCCGTACCCGTGGGATGCAAAGACGCGAGTGATCGCTCCCCGGACAATCGAATCTCGGCCCGCACAACTTTCGACCTTAATGCGTTGATCGTGTCTGAAATTTTTTGCAGGCGAGACTTTTTGACTTGCAACCGCATGCACTCACGCCAAAGTCGACGGTTTAGCTCTTCGCATCTCGATTTGGACAAAGCACGAAGCGAACTCAAGCGCGCCTGAAGCTGTCTGTGAGCCATGCCAACCAACGCCGAGTGAAGTCCCACTTCTCGAAATATCGATCTTTGGAGGTCTTTCTGCCAAGGCCTTCCCTGCTTCAGACCTTTGTAGATTAGTCGTTCGCTCTGGTTGAAAAGGCATGAGTATTGGTCAAGCGCTGCAGCCTGCTCCTCACTTGTGTGCAAACGAGTCTGAAACGTCCGGAACAAGTTGCGCTCCTGATGCAATGGCGCACTCAGGGCGCTTTCCAATCTTATCAGGGGGCGCTAAAGACGCCAATAATCCATTAGAGTAACGTGACTACGCGCGGTAAGGTTTTGGCTGGGGGCGCCTCCGCACTGAATTTGGGCAGCGTTCTGTGTTGAACTTCCCCAATGACCAGACTCCGACCATCGCGACGTTGAGCTTCTGCATTCTACGTCAGCCGGGAATCTTGCGTTGCGCGCAGTATGCGAACAACGGCAGAGCTTGCCGTGCTCCGAGCAGGCTAACAGTCAGTTGCTTGCCCTTGTCGTCCGCGATTACAAGTTCGCTGCCTGTCATGACCTCTTCGACAAAGTTATCCCCCAAATCGGCGAAGGTATGCCAGCCGAAATAATCATCTACACTTCCCTCAGACGGATGTGCGGTGCCCGCATCAACCTGCCAAGTCGTCTTGGTGTCTCCGTCAAACAAGTTTTCAACAAAGACAACTAGATCCTTTTGCGGAGAGGCCATGAAGCCGACTTTAACGTCACCGACCTTCGTTTCGGCGTAGCACGTCTTGCCCCAATCTTGTTCATCCGACCGGAACTTCCACGAGTTGGAAGCTGTATCGGTCATTTTCGGCGATTTTTCTGACTGAGTTTCAAGCGATGCGGCTGGTGGGTTCGCCGCTTCCGCACTGCCTGCCTGATTAGAAAAAGGAGAGGTGCTGCTGCTGGGCTTGCCGCCCGCAACATTGACTCCGTCTAATCCGATGGCTTTGCTCAGGTCGGACAGACATTGTCGCTGGGCATCGTTGGCAATTCCCTGCTCATATCGTTCGAAGGGCTTTACCGACCAAGAGGCCTCGTTGCCGCTGGGAAACTCTACAGTCAGTGGAAATCTGTACTTGGTAGGCGCGAAAACACGATTGAAAATCGATTCGGTTTGCAGCAGATACCAATCCTCATCGAGACTGCTCAGATCGCTTATCAGCGTATTATTCGATACCGCAGTGAAGGACGGATCTGGCCCCATGACCATTCCCTTTTGGGGATCCAATTTGCCGGGCTGTGCGATCCTGGCCGTTGTTGTTTGACCGACGGGAAGCGACCAGCCGGTTTTCCGAAGTTTGACGTTGAAATTGAACTTTCCCGCTTCAAGTGAAGGCAGGAATCTGAGCGCGATTAACATCGGCTCGAGAGCAACGGTCCTGATCTCGCAGTATGGCACCTTATCGAATCTGTTCTCGCTTTCCGTTACCAAGGCTACCTGCCAGGATGCTCCCCGATAGTAGCTCACGTCATTCGCTAAGGTATAATTCGAGAAGGCTGACGCGAAGGCCGCGCCAACGACGACCGACCTCGCCCTGTGGCGTATCGTGTTGATGCTAGCTACGTTGCTGGAGAGGCGGGCTCTAACGGCGGAATAGGCAATCATTAAGCCACCGCCTTCTTGCGGCCTGCCCGCCATGTGAAAAATGCCATTACGGCAAAGGCTAGCGCGACGTAGCCCCAGATTACGATGTCGGCAAAGCTGCCCTGCGTCGATGCGAGGAACGCCAGTAGGCCAGCGACGACAAAAACGATCGCTGACACGAGCGGCAGCCCAAATGCGAATGCTCCGCCAACGAAGAAAAGTAGGCCCACCAACATACCAACGGCGGCCGAGCCTCCTGTTGCCTGATCCTTAATCAAACCGCTGCCTGCGGTGACCGCGCAAGACTGAAGCAGTACAATCAGGCCTAAGAAAATACCAATAATTCCAGTTGCGATTTTCATGTTTGCTCCAGAAAAGAGTTCGAAAACTTCTGGCTGGAGTTGCATCCCAAACAACACGGTAGCCAAAGCGTGAATTAATATGGGACTATCAGTCCGTCGATTGTCAAGCGACGAATATGTTCTTGCTTCGGTGCATGGATGTTCGACAGACGATCGGCTGGAACGTGAAGCGGCTGCGCGTGGCAAGGGGCCTGTCGCAGGAACGCTTGGCTTTGGAAGCCAACATCGATCGGTCCTATGTCGGACGTGTCGAGCGCGGGCTTGAGAACGTGACAGTCTCCACACTTGAAGCTCTATCGAACGCCATGAACGTTCATGTGTCAGTCTTGTTCGAGCAAATCGACGCCAAGGCCGAGCGCCCGGCGGCTCTCCGATCGGGGCGAAAGCCCAAAACGGGCTTATAGGGCGCGTCGAGCTTAGCCACGCCATCAGTATTCGTCTGCGCGCATGATCGTCATGACCCGGCAGGTGACGGCTTCATCAGCAGGATCAGCCGAGCCGAACTGAAGGTCGGGATCGTAATAGTCGATCTTCCATAGATAGCAGGCAGCTCCGAGATCGATCGCTCCGAAGTCATGTTCGCCGTAAGGATCGTTGTCGGTGTTGAACCGGTCGAACTGCTGAACTGCTGTCAGCAAAGCTGCTTTCGATCCAGTGTCCAGGCCATCGACGGCTGGTGTCAGCAGAAGGTTTCCACGAGTGAAGCTGCGCCGAAAACCGTCGTTGAGTTGACGGATGACAGCGGCCTTGTGGGCCGCGTCGGTGTTCGGAGGCGTGATTAGTGAGCGCGTCGGCATAGCGATCGCCTTTCTCACTTCTCGGCATATGCAGGGTGGATCAAGGCGATCTGCTCTGCTCGCCGATGGAACGCCGGCATATCCAGGTAGTCTCTCCAGCGAAGGCGCAACCCGTTCTTGTCGTCGATTGCGATCACAGTGGCTTCATACCAGCCGTCGAGCGGCCCTTCCGTTGCCAGCACAAGACTGCCGATAGTGAGTTTGTCCCAGTCAGCTGGC
Organism: Rhizobium sp. NPDC090275; assembly: GCF_044772225.1. Taxonomy (NCBI): domain Bacteria; kingdom Pseudomonadati; phylum Pseudomonadota; class Alphaproteobacteria; order Hyphomicrobiales; family Rhizobiaceae; genus Rhizobium; species Rhizobium sp. NPDC090275. The sequence continues at coordinate 4,690 of NZ_JBIVYL010000003.1, forward strand.
AGGCTCGTGGGCTTGGCGGCCAGCTCCGTCTCACCTGGATCGGCTTCGGGCGCCACCCGCACCCGCTCGGCAAGCGCGCGCTGCTCTTCCGGCAGATGGGCGGCAATCTGCTGATACAGCTCCTGCTTCACGAACGGCACGAACGCCTTGCCGCTATCGAACAGCTTGCCCTTGGGAAGCCTCGGCAAGTACGCCCGGGTCTGATCTGTGTCAGCCTTTAGTGCCAACATACCCATCAGACTTGCGGCCTGCGTCGCAGAGTGAGCGTCAACGGCTGGAAAAAACGAAGCGTGGGCTTTTCCGCTATCGTCACGACCGAGGACGATAACCGGGTGAGGTAGCGAAACGGATTGAACCGACGTCGAAGTGTTGTTCATTTAGCTCTCCAAACAAAAGAGGGGCCCGAAGGCCCCAACAATCGCAGCTACCACACGGCGCGCAGCGATTGTTATGTTATATTGGAACTATATGAGAATGTCAATCGCAGGTTGTTTTTCGGATTTTCATCGCGTCTGTGGATCGCTGGCAAGCAGAAGCTTTTCGAGCGTTCGCTGGGCTATCTTTCGAGAACGACGCAGCTTACGGCGAGCTTCCAGAAGTGCGCGCGTCCGAAGTTGCTTTCCTTCTCCGCTGGCAATTGTGAGGTTCTTGAGTGACCGGCCACCAATAACTGTCGTCACCCTTGCCAACGCAAGCGGCCTAATCTCCCGCTTCTGTGTTCGCCACTTGCCGTTGGACTCCACTATGATCTCGCCGGTCGTTTCATCTATTTTATCCGGGGCCGGCGGACTAGCGGCATACTCCGACAAGGTATCTTTCGACATATACAGGAGCTTTTGCAGAGCGGTCGGGTTATCGACCGTGTAGTAGTGGAAAGGCTTCGCTCCCGGTACGAAAGTTTCATAGGCGCTGTTCGTGGCCGCCGCTTTTGCACTCATCTCTGATGGTGGAACATTCCAAACCAAAAGGTGTGAGTGCCAAGAGACATGTGGTCGTTGGCCGTCCTCAAGAAACGGCGATCTGTAGAAATATGCAGGCTCTATGAACCCCACAAAATCGCGCGCGCCAATAATTTCTCGAATCCATTCTTTCAGAATTGTCACATCAAAATCGGCAGCGTTTTCTAGCGAAAACGAGTGCTCACGCGAGATCAACGTAACAAAGTAGACCCGCTCACACCGTTCGATCCAACGTCCGACTTGCTGGTAAAGCGCTCTTGTAAACGCAATTCTCGAAACTGGATTAATCGCTTTAAGCGATTTTGCATGGTCCTCAGACAACCAGAGTTTTATAGCGGGCTGAAAGAAATCCCAGCCTCTTTTCGAAACGCGATATCGTCTTAGTCTAAGGTCAAGTTCTCTGTGTATCGCCTCATATTGGGCAACTGACACTATCGGCTCTCGCATGACTTCACCTCGGCGACAGGCACGACTACCCATTCAGGCAGGTTGCCTGTCGCTATGTGTGTTAATTTTCGGGGTGGCTAAAAGGGTATTACAAGGGCTTAGGCGGCTGCCTCTCGGCTGCCTTAAGCCTTTTCTCTTCCTTCTTTTGCCAGGTGAGGACCTCGTTGTTGAATGCCTCGAAAGAGGGGCGCCGGCTCCGTCTAGCAGTGCCTGCCAAAATCTCGGCGTTGCGCGAACGGCCATCTTTGGCCGAAAAACGAATGTAGACAAACGCCTCAAACGGGTAATTTGCAGTATCTAGCTGATCACCCACGCGATTTTTCAACAACCGGAGAGAAATTGTGGCCTTAGCCGACGTCCGCTTCATTTTCTCTACGCCACCCTCTTCAGCTAAAAGCCGAGGAACATCCTGTGCGGGCACCTTGGACTTCCACAATGTTCCAAGTGCTCGATTGTATCGATGGACAGTGCTGTTGGACTTAGCGCCATCGAAACCTACAGCGAATCGAATTGCATACCTAAGGGCGTCGCTCCGATCCACGTCGTTGATTTTTGGGCGGCCTTTGAAGCTCTGCCATTCGTCCCGCTCGCAAAACGATTGCCATTGGTCTTTATCTTCGCGAAGGTAGACAGCGGCTTTGTATACCTTCCCTAGCTTCTGACGCAGACCTTCATCGGTGTTCGCCAGAAGTTGCGAAATCTCCGACCGTAGCGACAGCAAATAGGAGCTAGCTCCAAGTGCCAGGAGTTCACTCTCTGAATTTTTGGCTTCGGTTACGGGGTTTAGGTGCGGTGGTTTCCTTTTCATCTCACATCTCCCCGTCTTCGATTTTGTTGAGAAGCATATGAATGTCTTCGGCCCTCCAGACGGTCACCCGAGTGGATATCTTTCGAGGACTGGGGAATTTACCGAGCTTCACTCCTGCCCAGAATGACGATTTGCTGATTGGCAGAGGCCCGTCAGGACCCAGTATTTGATTTAATCGGACATAGCCAGTTGAAGGTAGGTTAGAGCCGGTCTTTTGGTTTGCAGATGGGTTGAGAGGTTTATCGGTTGCCATTTTGTCTCTCCTTGGACGTTGTTGGACATCGCAAAGATGGACCGGAAGCCGTGTTCGGAGAAGTGACACCCAGCGCTGGACCGGTACGCGCGGCGGCGAACTATTCACCAGCAAGTTATTGTTTTTTTGACATCTTTCTCTCTAGGAATTGCGCTTCTTTCGGGCTGAAATCCGGAGACAAAAATGCCTTTTCTTTGCAAGACTTGAGGCCCTTCATGTTCGTCGCGACCAGCCCCGCGATGCGGAGGTTCGAAAGAACATGGGTAGCGAAATATTTAGCCCGACCAACCCAAAGGTCGAACTCTGGCTGAAACTCCTTTGATCTCACTTCACCTGAAAGAATGCGATCAAGGAGCGTGTCGTGGCCACGACTGATTGTTGATGCAGCATAAAGCAGGGACAGTGTCCGTTTATTCGTTCCCCAAATTTGATAGAAAATCGTTCGCTCGACCAAGCTGTCATCCCTCATTGCACTTAGCACTTCGATTATCCGGGTGAGGCTCAAACGGTGATATTTGGAAGGGTCATCGAGGTGATCGGTGGCATAGTGCATGATCTGGCACGCCTTGACTAAAGTGCGCAGCGCACGCGCCTCTGAGGACAACCATTCGCCGATCGTGATGCGGTCGGGGACGGAACTGAAGCCAAAATGGCCACTCATTTCGTAATAAACGTCGCTTAGAAAATCCGGTCCAACCAAGATGTACCTAGCAAATAAATCGCTCCGAACCTGAAAAGACGTGTGCAGGCCAGCCTGTTGTTCTGCCGCAGCCATGTGATCTATTACTCCATGATGCATTAGAGCAAGCTCGATAACATCATCATTTGGCGATACTACCCAACCGCAGAGGCCGAGAAACAAAACTTCTGCTATTCCTACATAACTAGGGTCCGCGACGGCGATTATTGGTATGGCTTTATCTGCTCGAAACTCTTTCACTAGGGCAATTGAGGCGAATGACGGCTGATCTCTTGGCTTTCGCTGGACAGCGTCCTGCATTATCATGTGTTCGATCTCAGCAAGTTTCGAGCTTAGCTCGGGTCTGATGGATGAGTCTCTAACTGCCATGTAATTTTCCGACGACTTGTTTTGCGTGAACGTTCGGCTGTCCCGTGTCTTAGTTATCAGGTTGGCTATTATGGTCCAGCGACATCCGCGCAGCGCGACGGTAAAAAAATCGGTATTTTGCGTGTTTTATAAAATAAGACATATGTTTACAATATGTTGAGGCGTTGTTTCGGTTCCCTTCACCCGCTCCAGCAAATTCAATAACTTAAGTATAGCGGCGTTTCACTGTCGTGTCACTAGCGCTTGGCGATACGTGCTTCGGCAATCTTGCGGCTGGTCTCTAGACCGTCGCCACGGCTGTACTTTTTTGCCATCTTTGTCGTCGTGTGGTTAGCAAGATCGCTGGCCAATTCGATAGAGCCCGTTGCTTCCACCGTCTCGGAAACGGCACCTGCTCGGGTATCCATAGACCAGATGTGATCTGGAACTCCTGCCGCATCGCGAAGCGTCCTGAATTTGGTCGCGTAGCGATTTTCCCAATATTGCTTCCCGGTGTCACGACGCCCTAGGCGTTCTGTTGGTCCGCTTACCGTACTCCGGCATGGAGGCGAACCTTACCCTGCCGAAGCCGAATTTCTTCCTCTCTTCGTTCGCAGACGGGTGAGCCCGTCAATAAACATTACCCTATTGATCAAGCGGTCTTTCGCCAGTTTCAGAAAGCTTTCGCGCGGTGAATTAGGGAACGCGTCAGACATGCGCTCATCCAAAGAGCGGGCTTGCGGATTGAACATATAGCCGAAGTCATCCAGCATACCCTGTGTCTCAGTCATATCGCGAAGTGATTGATCGAGGTCGGTCGCACGGTAAACATAGATTTTGTCAAAATCGAATCTGATGGCAGCCATGCGCTCCTCATGAGCTCGCTCAACGTCTTGCTCGACAAGCGGGTCATCGGTCCAAACTTTCTGAAAATGCCGGGCGTGCCCTAGTAAGTACCTGGGGTCAACAAGCAACAAGGCATCTGGGAGCTGTTCGCATCCGCCCCACAGCCAGTGGGCGAACTTGTTCCTAACGTCGATCTGCATCCGAACGGCGTTCGATACGACTTCCAGCATCTCAAAGTGTTCGGCATCAAGTGTCGACCTGGCTGCAGCTAAAATCATCGCTCGCCTGTTTCCAGCATCTAGTACCTCGCTAAACATAGCGAAAGCTGGTTCTGGGCTGGCGTGAAGCAGGCTCACTAAGACCATCGCCATCCCATGGTCGAGCGCTGACGCTCTTGCGATGAATTCAGACACCTTCGCCGCTAAGAGTGGCCGTGTCCGAAGCTCATCTGCATTAAATGCCAGGTTGTAAGGGGACTCTTTGGTGATGCTATTGCTGAGAGGCTGAGGCATGCGTGGCTCCAGTTTTAGTTCGTGCCTTCAGACGGTAATAGGGGCTGAAGAGGCGGGCAGCAATTGGAGCATCGGCCTAGATGTCGTTAAACGTCGGAGATGACGTTTCAAAGCCCTGCCTGGCAGCGCTTGGCACGGACTGGCATCAGTAAAACGCCGCTTTGAGTTTGCTCAGGGTGTTCAAGCTTCCTAAGCTGAATACGAGGGTTCGATTCCCTTTCACGCGCTCCATTCCCGTCAAAAAATACGTGATCTTCGGCGCTTGTTCGCGTCCGGCACCCGTGCGTCAAGACCCGCATCACCGCTGAACACCCCCACACCCTAACGCTTTCCGCGTACTTGACGAATCCCTAATGAACGTGGTTAATTTTTAACTATTCTCCGGTACATGGAACTTGGACGGCGCTCTGGCCGTTACTGGCGCACACGAGGAGGAATAGCGAAATGCTCTTGAAGATTTTCACCGCAAAGCGTGATGTCGTCGACGCCGATGACACCGGCACCTACGCGGATGGGTACCATATGCCGGAACTCGACGTTGCCGCATACAAGCGCAGCGACCGTCGCTCCTCCTACGAGCGCGATTATGGTCGTGGTCGCAAGGTTGAAGAGATTTCGCTCGGTCTCGTCTAAAAGATCGATCACATGGCGGATAAAGTCGGCATCTGCCGAAATGAAAATGGGCGGCCTTGAGCCGCCCATTTCATGTTTGCGAGAGCGTTGTCGAGGCTCAGAACTCCGTCCAGTCGTCATCCTTCTTGTCGGCGGAAGACGTGCCGCCGAAGGCGTTGGCGAGCTTCTGGCCGAGGGCGAGCGCCGGCGAGGAAGTCGGTCGCGTGACACCCGAGGTGGCGATCCGCACTGGCGCCTTGCGGGTCAAGACAGGCTTGGCCGGGCGCGGCGCCAGGGGCTCATTGGCGTCTGGAACCACCCTCGGCGTGAACGCCACGGTGCCGCCGCCGGTGCCGGTCAGCTTGAACTGGTCGAGCAGGGTGTTGAGTGCGGCTGCCTCGGTCGCCAGCTTGTGGCTGGCGGCGGTGCTTTCTTCCACCATCGCGGCGTTCTGCTGCGTGCCCTGATCCATCGTGTTGACCGCCGTGTTGATCTCCTGCAGCCCGATCGATTGTTCTCGCGCGGCTTCGGCGATCGCGTTGACGTGCTGGTTGATCTCCTGCACCTCGTGGACGATCTCTTCGAGGGCCTTGCCGGTCTCGCCGACAAGCGACACGCCCGATTTCACCTGGTTGCCCGAGGTCAGGATCAGAGACTGGATTTCGCGTGCGGCATTGGCGGAGCGCTGCGCGAGTTCGCGCACTTCCTGGGCGACGACAGCAAAACCCTTGCCAGCTTCCCCGGCGCGTGCCGCTTCCACACCGGCGTTCAGCGCCAGCAGGTTGGTCTGGAAGGCAATGTCGTCGATCACGCCGATGATGTTGCCGATCGATGCGGAGGACTGTTCGATCTGCTGCATGGCATTGACCGCCTTGCGCACCACTTCGCCGGACCGCTCGGCGCTGTGTCGGGTTTTCGACACCAGCGTGCGCGCTTCTTCCGCCCGCCGCGCGGCGTCCTTCACGGTGGTGGTTATCTCTTCCAGCGCGGCCGCCGTCTCTTCGACGGAGGCTGCCTGCTGCTCGGTGCGACGCGAGAGCTGGTCGGCCGAGGAGCGGATCTCGCCGGCGCCGGCCGTGATCGCGCGGGCATTGTCGCCCACGGTCTGCATCGTTTCGTTGAGCTTGAAGATCGAGTTGTTGAAGTCCTGGCGCAGGCTGTCCAGGCTGCCTTCGAACGGCGTGTTGATCTGCGAGATCAGGTCTCCGGCGGCAAGCTTGCGCAGGCCGTCGCCGAGCGCGCTGACGGTGCGCGAGAGATCGGCCGCCTCGGTGGCGCGCTGCGCTTCGATTTCGCGCCGCTCGCTGTCGGTGAGATTGCGGTTGCGCTCCGCCTCGCGCTCGAGGCGCACGCGCTCGATGGCGTTGTCGCGGAAGATCGAGACGGCAGCCGCCATCTCCCCCACTTCGTCGAGCCGGTCCATGCCGTCGACGGCGCTTGCCGTCTCGCCCTCGGCAAGCCGCGTCATGCGCTGGCGAAGCCTGGCCATCGGCGCTGCGATGCCGGCCTGCGCGATCCAGATGCTGAGGCCGATCGCGGTAAGCACGGCGAACCCGATCAGCGCGAAACAGTAAAGGATACGGTTGTTGACCGTGGCAGAAAGCGCGTCGCCGCCATCGTTGAGCTGCACCATCAGCGCGTCATTGTTGGCGATCATCTTCGGCGTGACGATCGAGAGCTTGGCGTTGAGCTCGGCTGCCGTGGCGCGTGCGCCGGTGCGATCGCCGGCTTTGGCCTGTTCGATCACCTTTTTCGCGAGTGCATCCATCTCGTCGATGCCGGCGATGATCTCGTCGATCGCGGGCTTGCGGTTCGCCACGAGGTCGGCTGCCTGCTGCAGGCGCTCGCGCGCTTGCGGCATCTTGCTGGGAGCGGCGATCGCGGCGTCGAAGTCGGGCGTGCCGGGGGTAAGGTCGGAGACGACGGTTGCCTGCAGAACGGCTGCGGTGGCAGAGGCACTGGCGCGCGAGGCCTGCATCGCCGCAAGCGCTTCGTGGTCGATGAAGGCGCTGTAGGCGGCATCGGCGCCACGGAATTCCTCGACGACATAGACAAGACCGCCGATCGCGATGACGCCGAGAAGCGCAACGACCGAGATGATCTTGGTGCGGATTTTGAAGTTTTTCAGCATGAATGGGCCCATGGGCTGCGGCCAGGGGGATGGCCGGATACGATCGTTTTCAAGAACAGGCGGTTTCGAAGGCAGAGCTGGCGCTTGTGGCGCCGTGGGGAGATGCCCGCTAAGGCTCGACAGGCGCATCATGCATTCGGTCAGGAACCGGTGTCGTCTAACGCGACTAGAATCCATATTGCTTAAGACGAAACTAACACATCCAGGGGTCCACAGAATTTAAGTGGACTGGCTCACTGTAAAGGCATGGAGGCTGCGCGCACCGGTTGCGAAGTCGGCAGGTGCGGGGTCTTGTCCCAGAAGAACGGCTTGAAATGCAGCTGGAAGACCGCGCGCCACGCGGCACCCGATATCATCATCCAGTAGACGGGCAGGGCAACCCAGCGCCAGCCGACCTTGCGCTTCTCGTCGCGCAGCATGGCGCGCCGGCCAAGCACCAGCAGGATGACATAGCTTCCCAGCATGTTGGCGACGTCGATCAGAAACAGCAACGCATCAAGGGTAGCGGTTTCAGGGAAGCCGAGCATCATGTAGCTCGCGGTAGTGAGGATCAGCATGACCATCCACGGATGCGTCAGCGAGGCGACGAGCATGCCGCCAACAAGCACCTGGAAAACGAGGAACGGCCAGATCCCCATCTCGCGCACGAGCGTGCCGGGCGCACGCATCATCACCAGCCATGTCTGCAGCCAGCCCTTGAACCACCGTGTGCGCTGGTTCAGCCAGACGTCGCGCTTGGTCGGCGCATCCTCGTAGGTCGGGCAGTCGATCACGCCGCATCGGTAGCCGAGCCTGTAGAGCCGCAGGCCGAGATCGGCATCTTCCGTTACGTTATAGGGGTCCCAACCGCCGCACGCCTTGAGATCGGCGACGCGCAGGTGGTTGGACGTGCCGCCGAGCGGCATCGGCAACCGGTGCTTTGCCAGCATCGGAAGCAGCAGCCGAAACAGCGCCGCATATTCGAGCGCGAAAGCCGCGCTGATCCATGAGCTGCCGACATTGGAGATGATCAGCGGCGCCTGCAGGCAGGCGACGTCATCGCGGCCGGCGACAAAGCTCGCATAGGCCGCGCGCAGCTGGTCCGGATGCGGCCTGTCCTCGGCGTCGTAGATCACGAGGAACTCGCCGCGCGCGGCGCTCAGCGCATAGTTCAGCGCCTTCGGTTTCGTTCGCGGATGGGAGACCGGCACCGCGACGATTTCGAACTGTGGGCCGAGGTCCTGTTTTTCGAGCGCTGCGATCGTCGCATGGTCGTCGGCCTCGCATATCAGCTTGATATCGAGCTTGGCGATCGGCCAGTTGAGCTGCTTCAGCGCCGCCACCAGCTGGCCGGCGACCTCCGCCTCCTTGTAGAGCGCGACGAACACGGAATAGACCGGCAGCCGCTCCGTCGGCTGCGGTGTTGGCTGCGGGCCGCGACGGTGGTGGAGCGCGCAGGCCCTGAGCAGGATCGCCGCCATGTAGATCAGCGACAGCGCGAGATGAACGATCGCGATCAATGGCAGCTCGGAAAACGCCGCGAAGATAAGCGCGCAGAGTGCCGCGCCGGCAATGAACCCCTGCTTGCCGGACAGCACGATGCGAGCGCTGAACCGCCCCTTGTCCTCGAACAGCGTCCCGATGCATTCCTTCACCCGCCGCTTGGCGCCGACACGCCAGATGGCGTCGCGCATCGCGGTGGGCGTGGTGACGATGATCCGCTCTGCAAGCCCCGGCCGCGCCTCGATCGTCCGCGCCAGCGCCAGCAGGCGACCGGCCTCGGGAATGATGGCGATCATCGCCTTGTCTGCATAGTTCAGCCGCACGGATCGCGTGTCCGCCAGCTGCGTGTCGAGCGCTTGGTCGTCATGGATCAGGGCCGGATCGAGTTGCAAGAGGAATGGCAGGCGAAGCGTGCGGGCAAGACCCGCATAATAGCTCTCGGCGTCCACCCACCGGTTGGCCAGCAGTTCGCGCTCGATCGACGTGCCGTTATGGCGGGCCATGGTCGCTGCACGCGCGATCGTCGGCTTGCCGATGCCGAGCCTCAGCAGCGCTTCGATCTCGATCTGTTGCGCATCACTGACAACACCCGCCGGCACGGCCGGCGAGAGCGGAGGTTTCGGTCGCTCTTGAAGCGTCGTGTTACGGGTGCTGATCCCGCCCGACGCATATTCCCCGATACGCATGACTCTGATACACCGTCGTTGAATTGGCAGTGCAGTCCCCGGGGCAGATCATAATGGTGCGATTTAAGCTGGCATCTCTCAATCCTAAGGGGTTTTGCAGCCTATGGCTGTTTCTGGCCGCATTTTGGCTACCTCTTTCGGCTGCGGCGCAGCAGGCAGCGCCCTCCTTGCCGCTGTTGTTCGACAGCCGCGAGCGCCTCGCCAAGCCCGATCTGACGAGCCTCGTGCGCCTGCGTTTCCTGACCTCGGTCGATTTTCCGCCGTTCAATTTCATGGATCAGAACGGCAAGCTCTCGGGCTTCAATGTCGATCTCGCCCGCGAAATCTGCGCCGAGCTGGAGATATCGGACAAGTGCCAGATCCAGGCCCTGCCCTTCGGCGACCTCAAGGATGCCCTGGCCGCCTCGCAGGGCGATGCCGTGATCGCGGGGCTGGCCGTCGGCAGCGAACTGCGCCGGCAGTTCTCCTTCTCGCGCCCATATCTGATGCTGCCCGCCCGTTTCGCCCGCAATCTGAAGGCGCCGATCAAGGGCGAGAATGCCGCAAGCCTTGCCGATCGCTCTGTCGGCGTCGTCAAGGAAACCGCGCACGCCGCGATGCTCGCCGCCTATTTCCCCAAGGTCAAGGCGGTGCCGTTCGACAGCAAGGAAGCGCTGCTGGCAGCGTTGAAGGACGGCAAGGTCGACGCTGTCTTCGCCGATTCGCTGCAACTCTCCTTCTGGGTGTCGTCGCAGGCATCGGAGAAATGCTGCGCCCTGTTCGACGGTCCCTATATGTCGGAAGAGTTTCTGGGCGAGGGCATGACGATCATGCTGCGGCAAAAGGACGAAGTCCTGCGCTCGGCCTTCGACCACGCGCTGGCCGCCCTCTCGCGCAGCGGCCGCCTGCAGGAAATCTACCTGCGCTACTTCCCCTACGGACTATACTAGACGGGTTAACCCTTGCGGAAACGGGCAATAGCGCTGCGCTCGATCGCGGCGCAGGTCAGCTTGTCGAGACCCAGCCGGTCGCGCAGCAGGCTGAGCAGTCGCAGCTCTTCCGCTTTCACCGAAAGATCGGCCGACGCGACCTCGACGGCCAGCGCATAGGCCGTGTCGTAAAGCTTCGGCGATAGCGTGTCCTTGACCGTCTCGAGAACGACATCGAGCCCTTCGGGACCGGACAGAAGTGCCGCGCAGTCGCGGGCAACCGAGATCAGCTTGTCGTCGTCGAAGCCGCGAAACACCGGCAGGAACCCGATCAACTGTCCGATACGTTCCAGCTCCCGATCATTCATCGTGCTGTCGACGGCGGATGCCATGACCATCACGTAGATCAACGCGTCGTGGGCGGAAAGCGGCTTGTTCATGTCTGCATGGTTCCTCTGCGATGTCTGCAGAGTTTAGGAACTGGCCACGCCCATTACAAGGGATCGCTCATATCTTGAGGCTGCGTCAGGTCGGGTGTTTCGATTGCGCCGGCCTGGCGGGGATCCTGCCCGTAGATGCCGTTTCCATCTTGCTTGGCCTTGGCTCCGGCATCCGCGAAGGCCGAGCCCGCTTCGGCCTCTGCCCAGCCGTTCTCGATCAGCCATTCGGAAAGATCCTGCGCGCCGATCTTGCAGTTGGCCGTCGCGGTGCCGCTCCAGTTGGCATCGCTGAGATCGCAGTTGACTGTGCGAAGCCGCAGGAAAAGCCGGAAATTGGTCTTCGCCAGCATCCCGCATGGCCACACCGTGCCCCCGGCACCGGCGCAGCTCTTGTCGACCGGCGTCGGCGTCAGCCCCGCCAATTGCAGCCGCCTTTCGCCGAAGCCGAGCACGCCGGCGCTTTCGGCCACCGGGCGCGGCAGGTCGATACCCTTCTCGGCCACCAAGACAGGCTTTTTCTCGGGCTCCGGCGCCTGTTCGCGCTCCAATGGTTTGCCGTCGACCGAGGCCGGGTAGAATTGGCTGGCGTCATCTACCGGCCGGGCCATCATGCTGGCATCCGGGTTCGTCGTCGGCTGCGCGGGCGAGGGCGTTTGCTGCTCGGCCACCCCTTGCGCAGATGCCGCGATCTCGCTCGCGTCCGAAGCACCGCTCAACCGATGCTCGCCGGCGGCGATCAGGCCGATGACGATCGCTATTCCCGCAGTCGCTGTCACAAGTGCCGCAGGCTTCATGGAAGATTTTCCTACTGGCTGGCCCAGATGATCCGGGCGATCCAATCCACGTCGGTGAGTTCGATCGTCCGGTTGGGATGTTCGGGATTGAGCGACATGAGTTCGATCGAGCGCGGGCTCTGACGCATCAGCACCTTGGCCATCACCTCGCCCTCGCGTGTCTTCACGACGACGCGGTCGTTGCGGCGCACCTGCGCGCCCGGCTCGACGATCAGAACGTCGCCATCGCGATAGAGCGGCATCATGCTTTCGCCCTGAACCTCGAGCGCATAGACACCGGCCTTTTGTGACGGTGCGGCCGGAAATTCCACCACATCCCAGCCCTGTCCGGCCGGAAAGCCGCCATCATCGAAAAAGCCGCCAGCGCCCGCCTGTGCGAAGCCGAGCAGTGGAATGGAGCTCCCCTGCGGCGGAAACGCACCGTCAGGCAGCGTCGAGAAACTGCCCTGCGGCCGCATGAAGGATAAAAACTCCTCCATGCTGGATCGGGTTGCCTCCAACACCTTGGCGATCGATTCCGTCGATGGCCAGCGCAGGCGCCCATCGGCGGAAAGACGTTTGGATTTGTTGAACGAGGTCGGGTCGAGGCCGGCGCGGCGGGCAAGCCCCGAGGGTGTCAGGTCGTGCCGTTCGGCAAGCCTGTCGAGCGCTCCCCAGATCTGCTCGTGTGACAGCATGTCGCCTGATCCCGTGCGCGCAACGGCGCTCCTTAATCGGCTGAAAGATTAACCGCAAGCCGAACAGGAGTAAAGAGACAAGAGGAATAAAATCCTCTATCCCGTCAGGCGACCATCGCCATGTTGATCTTGCCGAGCTGGATCACCGCCTGGGTGCGGCTGTCGACATTGAGCTTGAGGAGAATGGCCGAGACATGCGCCTTGATCGTCGCCTCGGAGACGCCGAGTTCATAGGCGATCTGCTTGTTGAGCAGGCCTTCGGCCAGCATCGTCAGCACCCGGCTTTGCTGCGGCGTCAGCGTGTGCAGCCGGTGGATGATGTCGGCCACATCGGGATCCTGTTCCTGCCCGTCGCGATAGCTGTCAGGCGTTGCAATATCGCCCGCAAGCACCGTCTGTATGCCGTGGCGGATATCGTCGATCCCGGCGGATTTCGAGATGAAGCCCGAGGCGCCGAGCTCTAGCGAGCGACGGATCGTCGTTGTATCGTCGGACGCCGAAACGATGACGATCGGCAGGCCCGCAAATTCCGAGCGCAACGCCATCAGCCCGGAGAAACCGCTCACCCCGGGCATGGCGAGGTCGAGAAGCATCAGATCGGCATCCGGATGCTCGCCGACCGACTTTCGCGCGGCGGCGAAATCGCCGGCCTCGACGATATCGGGATGTCCCTCCATCCCGGTCACGGCCTGACGAAGCGCATCGCGAAACAGCGGATGGTCATCGGCAATAATGATTGTCTGCTCATGCATCGAAAACTCCCTCCCAAGAGCCCGATCATGAAGTCCATGCACCGCCTTCCTCCACGGTTCATGCCTTCCTGCTAAAGCAGACTATAGCAAATCATGTCTTTTGCGGAAGGGCGTTGCCCTGGTCCTCGCTCTGGAATTCCTTGACGATCCCCATGAAGCTGCGCATCCAGCGCTCCATGATGCCGATCGAGCGGTCGATCTCCGCGTCCGATGGCAGCGCCTTGTTGATGACGCTCTTGTTCTCCAGGGCGGTCACCCGGTCCGACAGCCGGTCGAGTTCGCTTTCGTAAGCCGCGCGTTCGTCGGCGGCCATGCGGCAGACGAGCGCCCCGTCCTTCTCCTCGCAGAGCGACATCGCCCCGGTCTGGCGATCGAGCCGCACGAAATGGTCGCCGCTGCGCTCCAGTTGGAAGCGGCTCGCATCCGGCTCCGCGGCGGAAGCGGCAAGCGGAATGAGGATGGCGGCGAGGCTGAGCGTGATATTTTTCATGGTTTCCTCCGGAAATCTCGATGGCCACCGCATTTTTTGCGGTGAGCGCGTGGACATCGCCGCTCAACTGCGGCAAAGCCCGGGAAAGACCAGCCATTCATGAGGCCATCATGACCCTGACACCCACGCTTTACAAGATCGTGACGGAAACGCTCTGGCAGGACGCCCGGGCGGCCGGCGTTTTCCGCGGCGCCGCCATCGATCTGAAAGACGGCTTCATCCATTTCTCGACGGCAAGCCAGGCGGTGCAGACAGCGGCCCTGCACTTCGCCGGCCAGACCGGCCTGCTGCTGGTCGCCGTCGATGGTTCAGTCCTTGGCGACAAGCTGATTTTCGAACCGTCGCGCGGCGGCGATCTCTTCCCGCATCTCTATGCGGACCTCCCGCTTTCGGCCGTGCTCTGGGAAAAACCATTGCCGCTTGATGCCGAAGGCAAACACATCTTTCCGGACCTGCAGCCATGATCGATCTCTTCAAGCACGCCGCCCGCAAGGGTCTCTTCCTCTTCGATCCGGAAACGGCGCACGGCATGTCGATCGCGGCGCTGAAATCAGGCCTCGTGCCGGCCTGCGCCGCACCCGCGGATCCGCGCCTGCGCCAGACGGTCGCCGGGCTTGAGTTCGCCAATCCGATCGGCATGGCCGCCGGCTACGACAAGAACGCCGAGGTGCCGGAAGCGCTGCTGAAGATCGGCTTCGGCTTCACCGAGATCGGCACGGTCACGCCCAAGCCGCAATCCGGCAATCCGCGCCCGCGCATCTTTCGCCTTGTCGAGGACGAAGGGGTGATCAACCGCCTCGGCTTCAACAATGAGGGCCACGACGCCGCCTTCGCGCGCCTGTCGTCCGTCAGGGGCAAGGGCATTATTGGCGTCAATATCGGCGCCAACAAGGATAGCGCCGATCGCATCGACGACTACGTGAAGGGCATCCGCCGCTTCTATTCGCAGGCGGGCTATTTCACCGCCAACATCTCCTCGCCCAATACGCCGGGCCTGCGCGATCTGCAGGCGCGCGAGAGCCTGTCGGCGCTGCTGTCGGCCGTGCTTGCCGCGCGCGACGAGGAAGCCGCAAAATCCGGCCGCAAGATCCCAGTCTTCCTCAAGGTCGCGCCGGATCTGACGGAAGAAGGCATCGACGACATCGCCGCCGAAGCGCTCTCGCATGCGCTCGATGGCCTGATCGTCTCCAACACCACGCTGTCGCGCGATGGTCTGAAGGATCAGCGCCAGGCGAAAGAGCAGGGCGGCCTCTCCGGCAAGCCGCTCTTCGAAAAGTCGACCGTTGTGCTGGCCAAGATGCGCAAGCGCGTCGGCCCCGAGCTGCCGATCATCGGCGCTGGCGGTGTCTCCTCGGCCGAAACGGCGCTGGAGAAGATCAAGGCGGGCGCCGATCTCGTGCAGCTCTACTCCTGCATGGTCTATGAAGGCCCTGGCCTTGCTGGAGATATCGTTCGTGGCCTGTCGAAGCTGATGGATCGCGAGAAAGTGGCCTCGATCCGCGAACTGCGTGACAGCAAGGTGGATTACTGGGCCGGCCGGAACGTCTGATCGGCCCGCTGTTTGACCCTGAGCACCAGGAAGACGCCGCGCGAGAGCAGGAACAGGTTGATCGCCAGCCACAGGCCGTGGTTGGCAAAGAACGGCACAAAGATCGCGAGTGCCGCCAGATAGACGACGAACGACATCAGCATACGGTTGCGCATGTCGCTCGACCATGTGGCGCCGATGAAGACGCCGTCCATCAGAAAGGCGAGTGCACCCGTCAGCCCCGTGATCGCCGCCCATGGCAGATAAAGGTTTGCAGCCTCACGCACGTCAGGTGATGTCGTCAGCGCCGCGATCAGCCGCTCGCCGGCCACGAAGAAAAACAGTGAGATGATGCCGGCAAGTGCGAACGACCAGATCGTCGTCAGTTTCAAGCCGCGATCGAAGGCCGGGCGGTAGCGCGCCCCGACGGCGCGGCCGGTGATCTGCTCGGCGGCGTTGGCCAGGCCATCCAGATAAAAGCCTGACAGCATCAGGAAGTTCATCAGCACCGCGTTTGCCGCTAGCGTCACGGCGCCGAAACCGGTGCCGATCCGCGTCATCAGCGCGAAGGCGCCAAGCAGCACGAAGGTGCGGATCAGTATGTCGCGGTTGAGCGTGAAAAGCGCTGCCAGAGCGTGCCGCGCAAAGAGATCTGCGCGCGTCGGCCGGTCGGAACGGTCGAAACTCCTCAGCACGATGAACAGGCCGGCCAGCGCGCCGATGGTCTCGCCGACGGTCGTCGCCCAGGCAACACCTGCGATCCCCCAGTCGAGCCAGAGGCCAAGCGCCATCGCCAGCACGATGTTGATGCCGTTGATGATCGTCTGCAGCAGCAGGCCGATGCTCCCCTGTCCACGCCCGAGCACGAAGCCGAGGATCGCGTAATTGGCGAGCGCTGCTGGCCCTGCGAGAATGCGGATGGAGAAATAGGTGCTGGTCGCCTGCGCTACCGCGTTGTCAGGCCCCATCAGCGTCAAACCCGCTGCCAGAAGCAGCGGTGACAGACAGAGCAGGGCCACGCCGCAGCCGAATGCCGAAATGATCGCCCGCCAGAACACGCCCTGTTCGGCATGCCGGTCGCGCCGCCCATAAGCCTGGGCTGTCAATCCCGTGGTCGAGGCGCGCAGGAAGTTGAAGCTGCCGAGAATGAGATCGAAGAGCATTGCCCCTATCGCCAGGCCCGCAAGCGCATCGGGATCGCCCATATGGCCGACGACGCCGGTGCCGACAAGGCCGAGCAGCGGCGTGGTTATGAAGCCAAGCGTCATCGGAATGGCGATCGACAGCACCATCCGGTGCGTGACCTCAAAGGCGAGGCCGCTGCGGCTATCGCTGCTGTTTACGCCTGCGTCCAAAACCCGCCTCCCGGCAAAGAGGCGGAATCACCTCAGTTGGAAAGCACCATGGCCCAATAGGGCACGTTGCGGGAAGCGGGATTATAGGCCACCGCCACGCCAAGCCCGCTGTAGCGGCCGAGCATGTTTTCCAGATGATGCGGTGAGTTGATCCATGCGGTGACGACGGCGGGAACCGTCTGCTGCCCGGTCGCAATGTTTTCCGCCGCCGGCAGTTGCACGCCGCTCGCCTTCACGCGCGGGCCAAAACCGTCGGCGATGCCCATCACGTGCTTCATCTTGCCGGCCGCTGCCATGCGCTTGGCCTGGAAGAGGGCGGCCGCCGTCGCGGCGGGATCGACCGTTAGCGGCGGCAGGCCGTTCTTGGCGCGCAGCTGGTTGACGAGCGGCAGCGATGCCGCTGTCTGGTCTTCGCCGTTGGAGGGCGTCGAGGGCTCTTTCGGCCCGGTGGCGCAGCTGGCGACGCCGGCTGCAAGAGCAAGCGCGGAAAAGCGCAGCAGGCTGCGCCGAGAAAGATCGATGGAGGTCATGTTACCGGCGATAGCTGAAGAGACGGATGATGAGGAAGATCGGAATGACGATGGTGGCGCCGAGCATCAGATAGTCGCCGACGCGGCCGAGCGCGGAGAAGCCGCGATGCCAGACCTCGAGGATGAAATTGCGGATGCCGTAGATGAAATCCAGCGGTGCCAGCCCGAAGACGGCCATGATGAAGCCGACGATCAGCGACACCACCAATAGCTTAATCAATGTACGGCCGAGCGAGTCGCCCAGAAACTTGTTCACCTGATCGGACATGCATCATCTCCTGTTCACCCCTGAGATACGGGCGCGAATCGTTGCCCGCAAGCTTTTTCAGGGCTGTCGCGTCAGCCTCTGAAATAGGACTTGAGTTTTTTTGTGGCCATCGCCAAATGCGGGCCGCGCAACAGGTCACCATCATGCCGCCCCATCTCCAGACATCAGGCGATGCCATCGCCGACCGCCGTGCCGACTATGCCAGGATGCTGGACAAGGGCGGCGAACCGGATGCTGCCGCCGAGCTGATGGAGCAGGCGCTGGAGCTGGTGCCGGATTGGGCGGTCGGCTGGTACTGGCTCGCCACCTACCGCGAAAAATCAGGCAATGTCGCCGGAGCGATCGAGGCCTACCGGCGAACCCGCGAGCTCACCGAAGACGATATCTTCGGAGCCACGCTGAAGCTCGCCTTCCTCGGCGACATCGCCGTGCCCGATCAGCCGCCGAGCATCTATGTCGAGCGCCTGTTCGACGATTACGCCGCCCGCTTCGAGACCTCGCTGGTGGACAAGCTCGGCTACGACGTGCCGGCAAAGCTCGCCCGCATGATCGCCGCGACCGGCCGGCACTATGCGCTGGCCGCCGATCTCGGCTGCGGCACAGGGTTGATGGGACCGGAAATCCGCGCCATGGCCGGTCGGCTGGAAGGCTTCGATCTCTCGCAGAACATGCTGGCGAAGGCTGAGGAAAAGCAGGTCTACGACCATCTCGCCCAGGCCGACCTGTCGCTGTCCGCAGACGAGTCCGGCCTGTTTGCGGATGGCGGCGCGCATCGCGCCGATCTCGTCACGGCGGCCGATGTTCTGATCTATCTCGGCAACCTGGAGATCGCCTTTGCATCGGTCGCGGCCCTTTGTGCCGAAGGTGCCGATTTCGGCTTTTCCGTCGAGGAAACCGAGGACGAGGAGGGCGTTCAGCT
Source organism: Rhizobium sp. NPDC090275 (assembly GCF_044772225.1). Classification (NCBI taxonomy): domain Bacteria; kingdom Pseudomonadati; phylum Pseudomonadota; class Alphaproteobacteria; order Hyphomicrobiales; family Rhizobiaceae; genus Rhizobium; species Rhizobium sp. NPDC090275. Next base: position 23,135 of record NZ_JBIVYL010000003.1, read on the forward strand.
CGCCCATTCCCTGCGCTATGCCCACTCCGAAAGCTACATCCGCTCGCTCTGCGCCCGCCATGGCTTCCAAGTGATCGCGATGGGCCGCACCACCATTCGCAAAGATGGCGCCAATATCATTCCCGGCATTCTTTTCCTTGCACGCAAGACCGCCTGACGGAACTATTCTTGCGAAGTTTGAATAGGTCAGCATTGCTTACGTATTTCGCTTGAAAACGTGGCGAATGAACCTGATAATTCCGCTCAGAAGCCGAAGAGCGCGAATGCCGCCCGGCGACCAATCATTCACATCCCCTGCCGCCTGGGCCTGCCCGGGCGTTCTTGAACTCGTCTGCCGTTGGAGATTAGCGACATGACTCAGCTCATCAATGCCCTTGGCTTCTGGAACACGAGCGCCACGCGCCACACCCCTGTCGAGGACGTGCAGGGCATCTTCTCCGGCAGCCTCGTCGCCGCCCTTGGCCTTTATGTGCTGGCGAGCGCCGGCTTGCTCACCGGCAGCACGGCGGGCATCGCCTTCCTCGTGCACTACGCCTTCGGCATCAATTTCGGCCTCGCATTCTTCCTGCTCAACCTGCCGTTCTTCTATCTCTCGTGGAAGCGCCTCGGTGTGTCCTTCACCATCAAGACCTTCATCGCCATCGGCCTGACCTCGCTGCTGACCAGCCTGCAGCCGAATGTAATGAGCATCGCGACGATCCATCCGGCCTGGGCAGCGCTTCTCGGCGGTCTTCTGCTCGGCTTCGGCCTCCTGGCGCTTTATCGCCACCGCGCGAGCCTCGGCGGCGTCGGCATTCTCGGCATCTACATGCAGGAGCGCTTCGGCATCCGCGCCGGCCTCGTGCAGATGGCCGTCGATCTCTGCGTGCTGGCCGCGGCCTTCTTCGTCACCACCCCGCCCGTCGTATTCTATTCCGTGCTCGGCGCCGTGGTGCTCAATCTCTTCTTGACGATCAACCACCGCGCCGACCGCTACGTCGCGCTCTAAGCGCTAGCCAAGCAGATTGCCGAACCGGACCGAATAGATCCGGTCGCGGCCGAGCAGGTGCGCGATCAGCGACGGCTGGTCGAACAGCCCCTTCATGGCCTTGTGGCGCAGGTCGAGCCCGCCGCTCATCACCCCGAAAGCCGGCATCAGCAGCCTTGCGCCATCGGTGGCAAAACACGGTCGGCGGATGGATTTCTCGCGCCGGCGCACGGTGGCGGAAGGATGCAGGTGTCCGGCGATCTCGCCGCTCTGCAACCCGTCCTTCGGTTCGTGCCGGAAGGTGAGGCCGCCGTAAGTCAACTCATCGGCACAGGCACCGGGGAGATCGACAGTGCCGTCAGGGTCATGATTGCCGTTGATCCAGATCCACTCGCGCCCGCGCGCCATGTCCGAAATCAACGTGCGGAATGTCTCCGGCATATGCGCCGAGCCGATCCGGTCGTGAAAATTGTCGCCGAGCGAGATCACCAGCTTCGGATCGTAGCGGGTGATGACGGCGGACAGCACCGTCAGCGTTGCCAGCGTATCGTAAGGCGGCAGCATCATGCCGCGTCGGGCAAAGGCCGCACCTTTTTCGAGATGCAGGTCGGAGACGACGAGAACGCCGGTGTCCGGCAGATAAAGCCCGCCCAGCGGATCGCACACGGCAGCGACGCCATGCACGGACGTTTCCACGCCCGGCATCGCCGCAATCCCGTTCAATTCCCGCGCCAGCGCCAGCCGGTTCATCACGTTCGTTTCTTTCCAGTATCTAGGCGGGGAGGATGGCCAGAAGGCCCTCTCTGCCCTGCCGGGCATCTCCCCCACGAGGGGGAGAAAACTTGTGGCGACGCTCTGCCATGATCATGACCTCGGCGGTACGGCGGGTAAGTCCCGCCCCCTTGTTGGGAGGGGTTGGGGAGGGGACTTTACTCCAAAGCCTCGGCAATCAGATCGTCCGCGGCTTCCGCCAGCAGAACATCCTGCGCCTCGCCATGCACATGCTCCTTGCCGATCTCCAGCATCACAGGCACGGCGAGCGGCGAGATGTGCTCCAGCGGGCGGTGGGTAATGTGCCCCTTGATTCGCTTCAGCATATCGCCAAGACGGCCGATGTCCAAAAGCCCGGTCGCCGCATCCTGTCGCGTCGCCTGCAGCAGGATGTGGTCGGGCTCGTGGGTTCGGAGCACGTCGTAGATCAGATCGGCGGACACCGTCACCTGCCGGCCGCTCTTTTCCTTGCCCGGGTGCCGGCGCTCGATCAAGCCTGCAATCACGGCGCAATTGCGGAAGGTGCGCTTCAAAAGAAAGGATTCGTCGAGCCAGCTTTCGAGATCGTCGCCCAGCATGTCCTCGTCGAAGAGGTCGGATAGGCTGAGCCTACCGTTTGATATCATCCGCCCCATGTCCTCCAGCCCCCAGATGCCGAGCGAATAATCGGTGGCGACGAATCCGAGCGGCTTGGCGCCAGCGCGCTCCAGCCGGCGGGTCAAAAGCATGCCGAGCGTCTGATGCGCCAGCCGCCCCTCGAACGGGTAGGCCACCATGTAGCAGCGGCTGCCGCGCGGGAAGGTCTCGATCAGCAGCTCGTCGCGTTTCGGCAGGATCGATTTCTCTTTCTGGATCGCCAGCCAGTCGCGCACCTGGTCCGGCAGCCGGTGCCAGCGGTCGGGATCATCGAGCATCAAGCGCACCTGGTCGGCGAGATAGGTGGAGAGCGGAAACTTGCCGCCGGCATAAGATGGTATCTTCGGATCGTTGGAATAGGCCTGGCTTGCCAGCGCCTCGTTCTCGCGGATACCCTCGAAGCGCAGCACCTTGCCGGAGAAGATGAAGGTGTCGCCAGGCGAAAGCTGCTCGAAGAAATACTCCTCCATCTTGCCGAGCGTCGCCCCGCCGCGCCCGATGCGGCCGCCTTCGCCGCGCTTCACCATCTTCAGGTTCAGCATCGGGCTCTCGACGATGGTGCCGAGGTTCAGGCGGTACTGCTGCGCCACCTGCGGATTGGAGACACGCCAGCGGCCTTCCCTGGTCTTGCGGATGCGGGCATAACGCTCATAGGTGCGCAACGCATAGCCACCAGTGGCGACGAAATCGACGATCCGCTCGAAGGTCTCCCAGCTAAGGTCGGCATAGGGCGATGCGCTGATGATCTCGTCATAGAGCTCCAGCATGTCGAATGGCTCGGCGCAGGCCATGCCGAGAACATGCTGGGCGAGCACGTCGAGCGCGCCGCGCCCGACCGGCGGCGTGTCCTGCGCGCCGATATAGTTGGCGTCGAGTGCTGCCTGGCACTCCATCACCTCGAAGCGGTTGGCGGGAACGAGGATCGCCTTGGAGGGCTCGTCCATCCGGTGGTTGGCGCGGCCGATACGCTGCGCCAGTCGCGAGGCGCCCTTCGGCGCGCCGACATGGATGACCAGATCGACATCGCCCCAGTCGATGCCGAGGTCGAGTGTCGAGGTGGCGACCACGGCGCGCAGCCGGTTCGCCGCCATCGCCGCCTCCACCTTGCGCCGCTGGCCGACGTCGAGCGAGCCGTGATGCAGCGCAATCGGCAGATTGTCGTCGTTGGCGGTCCAGAGCTCCTGAAACAGCATCTCCGCCTGGCTGCGGGTGTTGACGAAGAGCAGCGTCGTCTGGTGCTCGAGCAGTTGCTTGTAGACATCGGGGATCGCGTATTTCGCGGAGTGGCCGGACCAGGGAATGCGCTCTTCCGTGGACAGGATCGAGATATCGGGCTTGGCCCCACCTTCCACCGTGACGATCCCGGCATGCCGCTCGCCACCTTCCGGCTGCGCCACCAGCCACTTCTGCAGCTCCAGCGGCTCGGCGACAGTGGCCGAAAGGCCGATCGTCTGCAGCTTCGGCGCAAGCCGCCTGAGCCGCGCCAGCCCCAGCGACAGCATGTGGCCGCGCTTCGAGGTGACCAGCGAATGCAGTTCGTCGAAGATGATGTATCTCAAATCCTTGAAGAAGCGCTCGGCCTCGCCATTGGCAAGCAAAAGCGCCACCTGCTCCGGCGTCGTCAAGAGGATGTCGGGCGGGCTGAGCTTCTGGCGCTGTCGTTTGGAAACCGGCGTGTCGCCGGTGCGGTTCTCGACGGTAACGGGAAGCCCCATTTCCTGCACCGGCTTCATCAGATTACGCTCGATATCGACCGCCAGCGCCTTCAGCGGAGACACGTAGAGCGTGTGGATGCCGGTAAAGGCCGATCCGGGCGGTATCTTGCCGCGACGGGTGAGATCGGTGAGCGATGGCAGAAAGCCGGCGAGCGTCTTGCCGGCCCCGGTCGGCGCGATCAAGAGCGTGCTTTCGCCGGCCTCGGCGCGCGCCAGAAGCTCCAGCTGATGCCTGCGCGGCTGCCAGCCCTTCTCCGCGAACCAGCGGGTAAAGGGGGCAGGCAGGGATATCAGGCGCTCGCTATCGATCTGGTCCACCGCCTGAATGTAGTTCAAACCGCGCCGATGAGAAGGCGTCGTGTTAGCCGATCGTCGATGCGGCCGGTAATTCCGCCGCATTGCTGGTGCGCCTTGCAATCAGCAACGCAAATCGATGGAACGACAGATGTTGACGCGCCGATCTTTGCTGACCGCCCTGAGCGCCGCAACCGTGATGCCGAACATGTTGCTGCCGGGCAGGGCCCGGGCCGCCGGCAACCCGGCGGATGCGCCGAGCGAAATCCTGCCGCTGTGGCCAGACGAGCCGCCGGGTGGAGGCGGCCCATCCGGCGCGATCGTCGAAAATGCCAGAGGCGCGATCAGCAACATCGCCATGCCCGATATCGCGGTTTATGCCCCGGCAAAACCCAACGGCATTGCCGTGCTGATCGCCGGCGGTGGCGGATACCGGCGGATCTCGATGCGCAACGAGGCGAGGCCGGCGGCGCGCTGGCTGAACAGTCACGGCATCACCGCCTTCGTACTGTCCTATCGTTTGCCCGGAGAGGGTTGGGCGGCCGGCCCGCTGGCGCCGTTGCAGGACGCGCAGCGCGCGATCCTGCTGATCCGGGCCAATGCCGCGCATTTCGGTATCGATCCCGGCCATCTCGGCGTGCTGGGCTTTTCGGCCGGCGGTCACCTGCTCGGCCTTGCGGCGACCCGCTCCGCATTCGCTTCCTATCGAGAGGTCGATGCCGCGGACAAGCAATCGGCGCGACCGGATTTCGCGGCGCTCATCTATCCCGTCATCACGCTGAAGCCGCCCTACGACAACACCTGGACCCGCCGCATGCTGGTCGGCAGACATCCGAGCGCGGCCCTTAGCGCCGAATGGTCGGTCGAGGATCATGTCAGAGCCCGCTGCCCGCCCATGTTTCTGGTGCAGGCAAAGGACGATCCGATCTCCAATCCTGAAAACACCGTTATCCTGCAGCAGGCCTGCCTGAAGGCCGGCGTGCCGGTGGAGTTGCACCAGCTGGAAAATGGCGGCCACGGCTTCGGCATGGGGCGAAGCGGCAAGGCGTCGGCGGATTGGCCGGCTGACTTTGCGCCATGGCTGGCGTGCATCAACCGGCCGATCCTATTATCGGGTGATCAATAGATATCGAAGGGGAAATACTGCTTGGTGATCTTCTGGTAGGTGCCGTTAGCAACAAGCGCGTCGATCGCCTTGTTGAAGCGCTCCTTCAGTTCCGTCTCGCCCTTGCGGATGCCGATGCCGGCTTGCGTCTCTGTTCCGGGCACGTCGCCGAGCAGCTTGCAGCAATCCTTGCCGGCCTTGTTCAGCCAGTCGACGACCACGAACTTGTCGGAGACCAGCGCGTCGGTGCGGCCGTTCTGCAGGTCGGCCACCGCCTCGTCCTGCGTCGGATAGAGCTTCGCCTCGGCGCCGCCTTTGGCGTAGACGTCGCTGGTGTAGTTTGCCTGCGTCGTCGATGCCTGCGCGCCGACGACCTTGCCCTTCATGTCCTCGACCGTAACGCCCTTGATCGGGCTGTCCTTGGGCACGGCGACGGCGAGCGGCGTCGTGTAGTATTTGTTGGTGAAGTCGATCTGCTGCTTGCGCTCCTCGGTGATGCTCATCGAGGCGATGATCGCGTCGTATTTCTTGGCGAGTAGACCGGGAATGATACCGTCCCAATCCTGGGCGACGATCGTGCACTTGGCCTTCATTTCCTCGCAGAGCGCCTTGGCCATATCGACATCGAGCCCCTTCAGGCTGCCGTCCGATTCCACGTAGTTGAAGGGAGGATAGGCGCCCTCGGTGGCGATCCGGATGGTGTCTTCGGCGGAGGCCAGATGCGCCGTGGCGAGAAGTGCCGCGGCGGTCAGCAAGATCGTCTTTTTCATTGATGTTCCCTTTTGGAGTGTTTTGACACTGCAACCTTAGCTGATCCCAATCGCTTCACAAGCCTTTGCTGAATAAGCCGAAAGTCTACCGCCCCGGACGCAATCGTGGCGCCTCGGAAAGAAGATTGACAGGCAGCATAATCATGGATATATTTTATCCATGAATTGAGGAGCTGGTCACATGAAACTCGGAGACGGTGTCGAACAGGCCATTCACAGCGTGGCAATGCTTTCGGGTCTTTCCGAGGGCGGGGTACTTTCGGCGGCCGCACTCGCGGAGTTTCACGGGGTCTCGACGAGCTATCTCCTGAAGCATCTGCAGGCGTTGTCAGGCGCTGGCATCCTTCACACCGTGCCCGGCCCCAAGGGTGGCTATCGCCTCGCAAGGCCGGCGGAGAAGGTCACGCTGCTCGACATCGTGCTTGCCGTCGAAGGCCCGGCGCCTGCTTTTCGCTGCAACGAGATCCGCCAGCGCGGGCCGAACCCGGCGCCGGATCGTTTCTTCGCCAAGCCGTGCAACATCTCGGCGGCGATGCTGAAGGCCGAGCGCGTCTATCGCGCCGAGCTTGCCAAGACCACCATTGCCGATCTCGGCGCCGAACTGGCGGAGATCGACGACGGGACGATCGCAGCCAGAAGCTGCGCGTTCCTGGAACTGCATGAACGTCGAACGGCTCGCTGAGCCATCAAAGGAGAAAGTGCCATGCAACCGCGTTTCAATTTCGCCAAGGCCGCACCAGATGCCTACAAGGCTGTGCTCGCGCTTGAGGACTACGTCCAGAAGTCCGGCCTCGAACGCCGCTTCATCCACTTGATCAAGCTGCGCGCATCGCAGATCAACGGCTGCGCCTATTGCGTCGACATGCACGTAAAGGAAGCCCGCCACGACGGCCTGAGCGAGCAGTGGATCAACCTCATGTGCGTCTGGCATGAATCGCCCGTCTATGACGAACGCGAACGCGCACTGCTCGGCTGGGTCGATGCCGTCACCAAGGTTGCCCAGACGGGCGCACCCGATGCCGATTATGAAGCGCTCAAGGCGCATTTCAGCGAAGCCGAAATGATGAACATCACGGTTGCGATCGGTGCCATCAATGTCTGGAACCGCCTGGCCGTCGGCTTCCGCGCCCAGCACCCGATCGACAAGCCGGCCAAGGCCGCCTGATCTCATCACGAACACTTAGACCGGGCTGGCGGCGATACCGCCGGCCCGTTTTCGTTCAAATCAGCTGCAGCCGCCCTGCAACTGCTGCTGATAGGTCGCAGCCATGCCCGCGAAACGCTGCGCGGTCTTTTGCAGCTGCGCATTCGAGCGCCAGTCGCCGCGCATATATCCCTTCGGACCGGAATAATAGGCGAGGTAGAGGCTGTAGGCGTCGTTGAGCTGGATGCCCGTCGTCTGGCTGTTCTGCCAGTGATACCAGCCGATAAAGTCGATCGCGTCGGAAAAGTTGGTGCGGCTCGCGCTCCAGTTTCCGGTAGCCGATTGGTAGTGATCCCAGGTGCCGTTAAGCGCCTGCGAATAGCCGTAGGCAGTCGACTGCCGCTTCCACGGTATGAAGCCGAACAGCTTGGTGCGGGGCGGCCGCGCATTCGGCTGGAAGCCCGATTCCGTATACATCGTCGCCATCAGGATCGGCACCGGCACGCCGTATTTCTTCTCGGCCTTCTCCGCCGAGCGCTGCCAGCTGGTGAAGATCCCGTCGCGCTGGTCGAACACCGCGCAGATGTTCCGGGTCTGTTTGGGAGCAGTCGCGCAGCCAGCAAGAACAGCCAGCACCACGACGGCAAGGAGAGTACGGATACGCATGACTAAACCTCTCGACGTCGGAGAGATTACTAACTGGTAAACGTTAATGGTCGGTTTTTAGACAATGACGATGCCGTGATCATCTCGTGGCGAGACCGGGGCAGGCCCATCCAGCCGAAACGGCGATCGATCACTCCTTGCGGAACACCACGCTGGCGCCCCAGCCGGTCACGACGGCCAGGAACACGGCAAACAGGCCGTAGATGATCGGCTGCTCGTGTGCCGCATCGGTGATCGTCTGCTCGATGCCGGTCTTGATCACCCGCAAGGGGGCGGATTTCTCGGTGACGAACTTGCCACTCTTGAACAGATAGGCGCGAACCGTGTGCACGCCGTTCGGGATGTTGGCCGGCAGCCGCAGGCTGGCCTTGAACAGGTTGGAGCTGACGAAGCGCACGCCGCTCGGATCGCGGACATAAAGGCCGCTGCGCTCCTGCAGCCGGCGATAGGCGTCGCGGAACTCGCCGACATTGCTGGCATTGCCCAGAAAGCCCATCGGCGTCAGCGGAATATGATCGATGCCGATGCCGCGATCGGTGAGATCGAGCGGCGTCGTCACGTCGTCGAGCATGCGCGAACTCGACATCGAATAGGAATGCGGCACAGTCTCGAAGGTCATCGAATGCGTGTTGACCCAGATCCCGAACACCCGCTCCTTCTTGCGCACCGTGGCATTGTCACGCGGGCCTTCCAGCACCACGACCACGTCATATTGGCCGATCGCGAGCAGCAGGCTGTCGGTGTTGGTCACGGCCCCGAAGATCGTCAGATCCGCGCCGTGAAAGTCGGAGGTGATGGCGATCTCGCTGGTCGAAGTGCCGATCTCCAGTCCCTCGGCAACCGGCTGCGGCGCCTGGCCGGGCAGCAGCGTCTGCGCGCCGGCCGTCGTCGGCAGCAGCATGAGGGAGACGAGCAGGGTCCTGAGCAGGTGACGCATCAGTTGGCACCCATCACGACCGAATAGATATCGCTCGGCGTGACGACGAGCGCCACGGCAAGGCGAAGACCGACGGCGAGAACGAGCAGGCCAAGCAGCGCACGCAGCTGTTCGCCGCGCAGCTTCTGCCCGACGCGAACGCCATATTGCGCGCCGATCACGCCCGCGATCATCAGGATGAAGGCCAGCACGATATCGACCGAGAAGTTGGTCGCGGCCTGCACGACCGTCGTATAGGCGGTGACGAAGATGATCTGGAACAGCGACGTCCCCACGACGACGTTGGTCGGAATGCGCAGCAGATAGATCATCGCCGGCACCATGATGAAGCCGCCGCCGACGCCCATGACCGAGGTCAGGATGCCGATGCCGAAGCCGAGTGCCACGATCGGGATGACGCTAAGGAAGATCTTCGATTTCTTGAACCGCATCTTCAGCGGCAGGCGGTGAACCCAGTGATGATGTCCCGGCCGGCGTGGCGCTGCCGGAATGTTCTTCGATGCGCGCCGCATCGCGTTGACGCTTTCAAGCAGCATCAGCCCGCCGACCGTGCCGAGAAAGAGCACGTACATCAAGGAGATGATCAGATCGAGCTGACCGAGCCGGCGCAGCAGCGAAAACACCCAGATGCCGACGGTGGCACCCGCGAGACCACCCGCCAAAAGCACCGAACCGAGCTTCACATCCAGCGTCCCGCGCCTGAAGTGGGTCAGCGCGCCCGAGATCGACGAGGCCACCACCTGGTTTGCGCCGGTGGCGACGGCGACGACGGGCGGGATGTTGTAGAAGATGAGAAGCGGCGTGATGAGAAAGCCGCCGCCAACGCCGAACATGCCGGACAGGAAGCCGACGGCCGCACCCATGCCGAGGATGATGAAAATGTTCACCGACAATTCTGCGATGGGCAGATAGATTGTCACAGCCGACCCCGATTTGCGGACGACCCGACGGGCCGTTGCGTTCCCCACGTTTTATGCGAATGAGACACCGTAGCTTGAAATCGTTGCGATAGGCTTTCGATCAGCGACACCGCGTCTCCTCAATACGCGAAGAATTCTGATTAATCAGGCTTTTTTCAGGTTTTGTGACAATCACGGCACACTTGTGCGCGGAAGCGGCCGATCCCCCAGCAGTGCGATTGAACGCCAGGTGGCGGCTCCCTAGATTGGCCGCGCGGAACAAAGCACGGGGAACGATGTGGGATCAGCCATTCGAATGTTGACGCTGGGTGCGCTGATCGCATCGGTGCCGGTTGCGGCGCTCGCGCAGTGGAAGCCGACCGAGGAGGTGCGCAACTACGCCATATCAGGCACGACCGGGGCTGAACTTTATGGCTCTATCGGCGAGCGCGGCCCCGAGGTCGGCGGCCAGTCCAGGGTGATCGCCCACACCACGTTCAAGCTGACATGGACGCGCAAATACGAGCGGCAGCCGGATAGTGCCTGCAAGCTGACGGTCGCCAAGCCGAAGCTGACGATCATCTACACGCTGCCCAAACCGTCCGCCAAGCTCTCGCCATCGGTGCAAGCCAGCTGGAACAGCTTCATCGAGGCGATCCGCAAGCATGAGCGCGTGCATGGCGACACGATCATCGACATGGTGCATGAGATCGAGACACTGAGCCTTGGCTTTTCCGCGCCGGATGATCCCGACTGCCGCAAGATCCGCGCCAATCTCACAGAAAGGCTCGGTGAGATATCCGGCAGGCAGCGCCAGCGCGGCCGCGATTTCGACCGGGTGGAGATGAGCGACGGCGGCAATGTGCAGGCGCTCATCCTGAAGCTGGTCAACGGCCCCTGACGGGCCGTCCGTTCGAGGTCAGCCGCCAGTTGCAGCCGCGACATGCGGCCAGACTTCCAGGCCGCCGCGATAGATCATGTGCAGGGCGACATAGACGATGATCGCCAGGCCGATATAGGCGATCCAGTGATAGCGGTTGAGCAGGCGCGCGATGAAGTTCGCGGCGATACCCATCATCGCGATCGAAAGGATCAGGCCGATGACAAGCACGGTCGGATGCTCGCGGGCGGCACCCGCCACGGCAAGCACGTTGTCGAGCGACATCGAGACGTCGGCGATGACGATCTGCGTCGCCGCCTGGAAGAAGGTCTTGCGCGGCGCCTGCGCGCCCTCGGCATGCTCGCCTTCGCCGTCCTGGGCATTGTTGGCGCGGATTTCCCGCCACATCTTCCAGCAGACCCAGAGCAGCAGGATGCCACCTGCCAGCAGCAGGCCAATGATCTCGAGCAATTGCACGGTGACGCTGGCAAGCGCGATGCGCAGCACGGTGGCGGCCAGAATACCAACCAGAATGGCCTTCTTGCGCTGATCGGGCGCAAGGCCTGCTGCCGCGAGCCCGATAACGACGGCATTGTCGCCGGCCAGAACCAGGTCGATGACAATGACCTGCAGAAGCGCCAGCAAGCCGGCGGATGTGAATATTTCCATGATGCAATTATCCCTGCGCTGCGCTAAGCCTCTCCCCGGCGTCGCCAAGGCTTAAAGGATCGGTCGGCAATGGATCAAGTGCTGTCGGCCAGCTTCGGCAAAAGATCCGCGCCTTTCGCGTAAATTCAGCTGGATGCCGATTGTTCCGCGTGAATGTTACCGTGGATGTTGCACTGTCCTTCGGGCATGCGCCGGTCGAAATCGGCGGCGATGTCGGCGATGGTGACAGTGCGGAAGCGTTCCAGCAGAAGCGCCTCTGCCTCCTTCAGCGCATCGCCGAGCTTGGCATCGACGGCCTGTTCCACCAGGCACTCCGGCTGATCGACCGAAGGGCCGATGGCAAACAGCGGCGGCTTGCCGATCGCCTCGTAGATGTCGAGGAGCGTGATCTGGTCGAGACCGCGCGCCAATTCCCAGCCGCCGCCATGCCCTTGTTCGGAGCGGACGTAGCCAAAGTCGCGCAACCCCGCCATGGTGCGCCTGACGACCACGGCATTGGTGCCGAGCATTTTCGAAATGGTTTCCGATGTCGCGCGCTTGTAGTGCCGGTCCATATGGATCAGCACGTGCAGCATGCGCGAAAGGCGGCTGTCGCGTCTCATTCGCTTACTCCTGTTGCGATCAATCTAGCGCCAGTGCCGATCTGTAACAAGATAGGTTACGTGTCTTGACGGCAAGCTTTCATGTAACATATGAAGATGCGAAAGATAGGAGAACGTCATGACCTACGATGTGATCGTTGTCGGCGGCAGCTTCGCCGGCCAGTCCGCTGCCATGCAGCTTGCCCGCGCGCGTCGAAAGGTGCTGGTGATCGATGGGCGCAAGCCGCGCAACCGTTTCGCGGAAGCCTCTCACGGCTTCCTCGGCCAGGACGGCAAGGCGCCGGCGGCGATCATCGCCGAGGCATCCCGCCAGCTCGGCCTCTACAAGACGGTGACGCAGCTGGAGGGCGAAGCAACCGAGATCGGCAGGGAAGGCGATATCTTCGCCCTCACGCTTGCCGACGGCACCACGCAGCGCGCCACCCGCATCGTGCTCGCCACCGGTGTCCGCGACGAACTGCCTGACATCGAGGGGCTGCAGCAGCGTTGGGGCAAGACGGTGATCCATTGCCCCTATTGCCACGGCTACGAAGTCGCCGACCGGCCGCTCGGCGTACTCGCCGGCAATCCGATGTCGGTGCATCAGGCGCAGATGATCCCGGATTGGGGGCCGACCACCTATTTTACGCAAGGCCAATGGGAGCCCGATCCCGAGCAGGCGGCCTTGCTCGATGCGCGCGGCGTCGTGATTGTTCGCAGCCCGGTCGTCGAATTGCTGGGAGAGGGGACCGACCTGGAAGCCGTCCGCCTCAAGGACGGCCGTGTTCTACCACTCGGTGGCCTGTTCGTCGCGCCGAAGACGCATCTGACGAGCCCACTTGCCGAACAGCTCGGCTGCGCGCTGGAGACCGGCCCCACCGGCCCCTTTATCCGCGTCGACGGCTTTCAGCAGACCACGGTGAAGGGCGTCTACGCCGCAGGCGATGCTGCTGTTGCGATGGCCAATGCGACCATGGCATCCGCAGCGGGCGTCATGGCCGGCGTTGCCGCCCACCGCTCGCTGATCATGCCGGACTGAGCACGCTTCAGACGAGGGCGCTGGCAAGCACCGCCTTCATCAAACAAAAATCCCCGCAAACACCGGTTTGCGGGGATTTTTGTTTGAGCCATTGCTTGATCAAGCCTTGGTCGACGGCGCCTTGTTGCGTTCCAGCAGCGCCTTGACCGTCGCGTCGTTGATCTTGCCGCTCGGCTCCTGGCCGATCGACTTCTGGAAGCTCTTGATCGCGGCAACCGTCTTGGTGCCCAGTTCGCCATCCGGCTGGCCGGCGTCGAAGCCGTTATTGTTCAGGATCGCCTGGATGTTGCGGATCGCCCGCTTCATGTCGACGCTCGAGGTCTTGGTGGCGGTGCCGGCCCATTCATCCGGAACCTCGATGCCGTTCGACTTGTTGTCGAGCGGCTCGGCCTTCCAGAGGTCCGCCTTGGCGCGGGCCTTCTCCAGCTGATCCGGCTTCATGGCATTGGCGACTTCGTCACGCTTCTGCGAAGCGTCCTTGTCGCCGCCCTTGGCCGCGATCGCGAACCACTTGTAGGATTCCGTCAGATCCTGCGGCACGCCGTTGCCACGGGCGCACAGGATCGCCAGGTTGAACTGGCTGTCGGTGATGCCGAGGTTGGCGGCCTTGGTGAACCAGTTGGCGGCGGCCGAATAATCCTGCTGTCCAAGCGCGCCGGAGGCGTAAAGCACGGCGAGATTGTGCATCGCGTTCGCGTTGCCCTGGTTGGCGGCCTCTTCGTAGAACTGCTTGGCCTTGTTCGCGTCGCGGGCAACGCCGGTGCCCTTCTCATACATGCTGCCGAGGCGGTACTGCGCCGGCGCAAAGCCCTTGTCGGCCGCCATCTGGTACCAGTTCAGCGCCTGGTTCGGGTCGGCTGTCACGCCGGCACGGCCATCGCTGTAGCGCGCGCCGATTTCAAACAGCGCCAGCGCATCGCCGGATTTCGCGGCATCCGCAAGCGACTTCGGCTGGATCGTGTCGGGAACGGCGATCTCGGGTGCCGCTGCGGCTGGTGCGGTTTCGGCCGCCGATGGTGCCGCGTTGTTGGCGGTGAAGGCGGACGTATCCTGCGGTGCGCCCGAAGGTGCAAGCGCGCCATTGCCGCCAAGCGGCGCGGCTTCGGTCAGCCGCTCAGGCGCTGCCGGCTCCGTTGACGCTGGTGCGACATTGGCCGTCACGGGCGGTGCCGGCGTCGAGACAGCGGGTGCCTCAGGCGCTGCCGCGACGGGTGCGGACGTTTCGGGCGCGGTTTCGCTATCGGCGGGCAGCGTTGCGTTCTGCCCGTCGGTGATCGTTGCCACTTCGGCGGTCGGCGCGGGCGCGCCCGAGGTCAGCGTACGGGCGAGCGGGAAGGCCATGATCGCCAGAAGCACGGCGCCGACGGCAAGAAGGATCGGACGGCGGAAGCGCGAGAATGCGCTGCCCTTGCCTGAGTCCTTGGCCGGGTCCTTGATCTTCGCCTTCTTCTCGCCCTTCACCGATCCAGCCTTGCCGCTGGGATCGACTTCAAGCGCTGCTGCCTGGGCGGCGCGGCGGGCAGCCGCGATGTAGTCGGCGCGATCCGTATCGCTTGCCGGCTTCGGGTTGGTGCGGGCCGCGTTCTGGCTGGCGCGCACGCGCTCCAGGATCTTCTTGACGTCAGGCGCACCGGAGCCCGGCTCCAGCGGCTCGTTGGCGGCTTCCGGCGGCATGACGTCAACAGGATCGATCGACGGCGACGGGTCGATGACGGCGCGTTCGCCGGTCTTGGCCTTCTTCGACGGCAGCAGGCGCTTGCCGAGGCTGACGAGCAGGCTTCCCTTTGCCGCGGCCGCGGTAGGCTTGCTGGCGGCCTCGATGGCAATGGCGCTGGTGTCGGATGCGGCGATCGCCGGTGCGGCCGGCTCAGGCGCGGGCTCGGCCTTGCGTACCGCTTCCGGGACACGTGTGCCGAACACGGCGGGCTTCTCGGCTTCCTCGGCGCCAGCCTCAGCCATCGCGTAAGGATCGACGTTGAAATCGACGTCGGCGGCCGGCATCCGTGCCGGCGGCCGGGCCGTGCGGCTTTCCATGTCGTCGAGCCGGTCGGCGATATGCACCAGCGTCTCGTGCAGCGCCTGGAAGGTCTTGTGCGTGCGTTCCTCGCCGCTGCGGCTCAGATCCTCGAGATGGCGGAGATCGGCAGCAAGCGCATTGAGTGCGGACATGTCGACGCCGGCGCCACCACCCTGCAGGGCGCCGTTGCGCGAATAGGCCTCGACAACCGCCTCGGCGGCCTGGCGGGCCGCTTCGACGATATATTCGTCGCTGGTCGCCATGTAATCTTCGATCGCGCCCATGCGGCGGTCGAAATCGATGGCGATCTCGGTGCTCGGACGCGGCTCGCTCATCAGCGCGGAAAGATTGGCGATCTGGTCTTCCAGATTGCGCAGCGCATTCGCGTCGGTCGCCGGTGCCGCCGAGCTCTCGTCGAGACGGGCGGCGATATCGCTCAGCCGGTCCTCGATGCGCAGGAAGGCTGCGTCGTCGACGGGGGTCTGGATTGCCTGCTGCGGCTGGAATTCCATCTCGTCGATGCGGCGGGCGAGATAATCGAGGCGCTGCGCCAGGGCGTCGTTGACGGCGCCGTTCTCAAGCGCGTCGATCTTGCGCGAGATATCGGCGAGCGCGCCGGTCAGTTCGGGCTGCGGTGCGGCCCGCTGGCTCTTTTCGAGCAGGAAGGCCAGATGTTCGAGCCGCTCGTCGAGGCGCGACGTGGCCTCGGCATTGGCGACTTCCTCGACGCGAGCCGTCAGCGCTTCGAGCCGTTCGGCAAGCCCATCGGCCGGGTTGGCGCGGCTTGCAACGCTCTGGCCCATCAACTCGATCTGGTCGGCAAGGCCGCTCAGCCGTCCCTCGAGGCGGTGCATGGCAGCCGGATCGCTGGATGTCGCGGCGCGGCCGGTCGCGGCGATCGCGCGGCTGATCTCATCGAGACGGCTGTCCATCGACGCGAACTGCTCGGACATCGCCCGGTCATGCGGCTGGATCATGCTGCCGAACTGCTCCATCGCCGTTGCGATGGAAATGAGCTTGTCTTCGAGCGCCTTGACGGCCGGGCTTTCGCCCATGCCGCCGATATGGCGCTTGATGTCGTCGAGGCGGTAGGCAAGCGCCACCAGCTCTTCCTGCAGGCCGGATGTGTCGAGCGCGTGCAGCTGGTTTTCGAAGCCGTCCCAGCGCTGGTCCATGTGGCGCAGCGAATCCTCGCGCGCCAACCCGTCCATCAGTGAGCGCAGATCTTCGAATTCGCCGCGCAGGCCATGGGCCTCCGAGGTCTCGGAACGGGCGGCCAGATGGTTGATGCTGTCGGCAAGCCGGCTCATGTCGGCATGAATGTCTTCGGCGAAGGGACGATCGGCGGCGGTTGCCTTGATCTCGCGCAGTTCGCCGCGCAGCGCGTCCATTTCGCGGGCAACGCCCTCGGAGATATCGCGCTTGAGGTCCTGGCGCAGGCTGACGAGCGCCTGGGCGATTTCCGTCATCGTGTCTTCTGCCCCACGCGGATTGGCGACGGGTGCCTGTGGCTGCTGAACGGCCGCGCGCGGCTGCGGCGCTGGCGTGTGTGCGGGAGCCGGCTGCGCCGCGTAGGCCGTCGCCTGCTCGCGGGGTGCGTAAGGGGTGGTCTCGCGGGCGGCGCGCTCGCGGCTGGCGTCGAGCATGCGCTGGCGCTGGCGAATCTCGGCGAGCGGATCGGGACGCGGCTCGTCGGCGGCGTAGGGCGCGCGCGGCGTGTAAGTGGCGGGGGCGGGTTCGCGCTCGGGCGCCGGCTGGCGATTGCGCTGCTCGCGCACTCCGCTGCCGATCAGGCCTTCGATCCGTGCTTCCAATCCCTCGATCGTGCGGTTCAGCGCGTCAAGCGACGCCCTGTCGGAAGGCCGGGGAGAATGTGATCGCGATCCGTTCATCTTCTTGCTCGCTTATCTGTTCGCACCCTCGTCAGGGCCGATCATTGGCTTGTCCGTCAGAGCCGCAACGAATGCGGATCAGAGAGCATCGTCCATGAGAGGATAGTCAATTAGGCTTTCCTCAAGCTGTACGTGTGGCGCGCATCCCATAAAACGCGAGACTTGAAAGAAGGAATGCAGGACACCAATGCTCAAACGTCACCTTTCACGGAACGTGGTAAACAACCCGTTAACCGGTGTGGCGATTTTTTAACTTTTGTGGCTGTCGAGACGGATTTCGTGCCGAAATCGGTCTTCTAATGTACAAGTGGGCGCAGGCGGATAGCGCCGCTGCCGCGAGGTCTATGTAGGCCGGCAGGAAGACGCGAAACGTCAGATCCGGCGCGCCTTGATTGTGTTCATCACGAAGCTCGTCTCGATCGTGTCGACGCATTTCAGCCGCGCGATCTTCTCCTTGATGAAGCGCTCGTAATCGTCGAGCCCGGAGCTCATCACCTTCAGCACGTAATCGCGCGATCCAGTGACGAGATGACATTCCAGCACCTCGTCCCACTCCCGCACGGCATTCTCGAACATCTGGATCTCGTCCTCGTGCTGCCGGCTGAGGCGGATCGAGGCGAGCGCCGTCATCGTCCAGCCGTTGACGGCGGGATCGATCAGCGCGGTGTATCCCTGGATGATCTCGGCCTCTTCCAGCCGCCGCAGGCGACGCAGACAGGCGGAAGCGGAGAGGCCGACGCGTTCTGCGAGTTCGTTGTTGGCAAGCCGCGCGTCGCCGGCCAACTCTTTGAGAATCCGCCGATCCATCTCATCCGCAACTTTCTGCACGAAATCTTCTCCGCTCTCGCATGATGTTGCTTCCAACATCGCAGCCGCGCTCCAAATAGCAATAACACCAAGCGCATTTCGATATAATTTGCCGTCATCAATCCATCGTTGAAGCAGGAGACGACCATGACCGCGCCGCATCCCTCCAAGACCCATATCGGCAATCACGCCCTGCATCCCGAAACGCAGATGCTGAACTATGGCTACGATCCCGAACTGTCCGAGGGCGCGGTCAAGCCGCCGGTCTTCCTGACCTCGACTTTCGTGTTCAAGTCCGCCGAGGATGGCCGCGATTTCTTCGACTATGTCTCCGGCCGTCGTGAGCCGCCGGCAGGGCAGGGCGCCGGCCTCGTCTATTCGCGCTTCAATCATCCCAACAGCGAGATCGTCGAGGATCGCCTTGCCGTCTACGAGCGCACGGAAAGCTGCGCGCTGTTCTCGTCGGGCATGTCGGCCATCGCCACGACGCTGCTCGCCTTCGTGCGTCCCGGTGATGCGGTGCTGCATTCACAGCCGCTTTATGGCGGTACGGAAACCCTGCTCGCCAAGACCTTCCTCAATCTCGGCGTCGCAGCCGTCGGCTTTGCCGATGGTGTCGACGAGAACTCGGTGCGCGCCGCCGCCGAACAGGCGATGGCCAAGGGCCGTGTGTCGATGATCCTCGTGGAAACGCCGGCGAACCCGACCAACAGCCTCGTCGACGTCGCGATGATGCGCCGGATTGCCGATGAGATCGGTAGAAAGCAGGGCCACACGCCGATCGTCGCCTGCGACAACACGCTGCTCGGTCCCGTCTTCCAGCGCCCGATCGAGCATGGCGCCGATATCTCGCTCTATTCGCTGACCAAATATGTGGGCGGGCATTCCGACCTGATCGCCGGCGCGGCGTTGGGCAGCAAGGCAGTGATGAAGCAGGTCAAGGCGCTGAGAGGCGCGATCGGCACGCAGCTCGATCCGCATTCCTGCTGGATGCTCGGCCGCTCGCTGGAAACGCTGCAGATCCGCATGGAGCGCGCCAACAACAACGCGCTCGCGGTGGCCGACTTCCTGCGCGCGCATCCGAAGGTGAAGAAGATCCACTATCTTCCGTATCACGAGCCGTCATCGCCGCTCGGCCGCACCTTCGCCGCGCAGTGCACCGGCGCCGGATCGACCTTCTCCTTCGATATCGAAGGCGGCCAGCCGGCCTCGTTCAAGTTCCTCAACGCGCTGCAAATCTTCAAGCTCGCCGTCAGCTTGGGCGGTACGGAATCGCTCGCCAGCCATCCGGCGACGATGACGCACTCCGGCGTTCCGGCCGATGTGCGTCAAAGGATCGGCGTTCTGGATTCCACCATTCGCCTGTCGATCGGCATTGAGCATCCAGACGATCTCATTGCCGATCTGACCCAGGCGCTGGACGCGGCCTGATCACCGCGGGCGAGGAAAGGGTGGCGGCTCAGGCCGCCGCCGTCTCCCTCACATCGTCGAGCAGGAAGTGCACGACGACATATTTGGTGGTGAAATGGCGTCCGCCTTCGGTGACGTTGTCGACCGAGCCGCCATCGGCGGGGTGCCAGGCGTGGTAGTGCGGATTGGTGGTGATCAGCGTCACCGCCTTGCCGAGGTTTCTGCCGTCGAGCCGATAGCGCGCTTCCGCCAGCGGCCAGATGCGCTCGTAATCCTCCATCGGAATGCGGACTTTCAACGCCTGCCGGCTGATTGCCTCGCTGCGCGAGCCGTCCTCATGTTCTATCGCGGGAAGATCGAGTGTTACTTCTTCTGCGTTGTCCAGAACGAAGTTGAACTCTTCGGGCCACATCCGTCTCATGAAATCGCTCCTCCTAAGCTTTTTCGTCGGTTAGCCAACGAAGTTTAGCGCGTCTTCGGCAGGAAGCAAACGATACCTGCAGCGCGTCCCATCGACGGCCGGCCGCAAGCTGTTTCAGGAGTGGGATGTCTTATTGCTGCCAGCGCACGGCGACATAGGTGCCATCAGCCTTGCCGTCACGCCCGTAGCTTATCTCGGCGCCCAGCGTGGTGCCCATGGCGTTGATCAACCGTGTCCCGAGGCCGGTTCCCTTCGGGCCGACAGTGCGGTCATAGCCGATCCCGTCGTCCTCGACCGAAAGCACCGCGAAGCCATCGTCGGTGGCATCAAGCACGACGCGCACTTCGCCGGTGCCAGCCGTATAGGCGTATTTCGTTGCGTTGGTGACGAGCTCGATCAGGATGACACCCAGCGCGACGGCCTTGTCGGCCGTGGTCGAGATCCGACACAGCTGCGATTTCAGCGTGATGCCGCGGGCGATCGTGCTGCTGCCATGCAGTTCGGCCAGCAGCGGTCCGAGATAGACGTCGAGCTCGACCTCACCGATGATCTCCGAGGTGTAGAGGCTGCGATGCACGCCGGCGATTGCCGTGATGCGGTTCTGCGTCTCGTTGAGCGCTGTCTTCGTCTCTTCGCTGCCGGCGATCTGCATCTGCATGCGGATCATCGCCGAAACCAGCGACAGGCTGTTGGCGATCCGGTGGTTCATTTCCGCCAGCAGCAGCTCGGCGCGTTCCTTGGCGACAACGAGCTGCCGGTCGGCCTCTTCCTTTTCGCTGCGCAGTCGCGAGTTTTCCATCGCCTGATTGAGGGCGCTGATCAGCAACGGGAAGAAATCGTCCGTCGCTGTCTTCACGACGTAATCCGCCGCTCCGCCCTTCAGCGCCCGGATGGCGACATCGGCGTCGCTCGATCCGGTGACGTAGAGCACCGGCGTCGGCTTGCCGATCTCGGCGATAGCCTCGAGGAAGTTCAGGCCCGTCTGGTTCTCGAAATAGTGGTCGAGAACGACGGCCTCGAAGGTCTCGGCCGCGAAAAGCTCAAGCCCGATTTCGATGGACGGAGCATGAACGACCGTGAAATCACTGCGCGCAAGCACCCGCGTTGCGAGGCGGGCTAGGGCCGGATCATCATCGACATAAAGGATGCGCACAGATTTTGGCTACTCGTTAGGGGACTTGGATGACGGAGAAGAACAGGCCGAGATTGCGGATCGCGGTAGAGAAGCCGTCATAGTCCACCGGCTTGGTAATATAGACGTTGGCGCCCAGATCGTAGCACTTCTGGATCTCGCGCTCGTCGTCGGTCGTGGTCAGCACGACGACTGGCATGCGGCGCGTGTGTTCGTTGGTCTTGATCTTCTCAAGAATGTCGAGGCCGGACATGTCAGGCAGGTTGAGATCGAGCAGGATCAGCAGATAGCGATCCTTGCTGACCAACCCGTCGCGATCCGGTCCGAGGATATAGTCGAGCGCGCCCTTGCCGAGCGTGAAGGGCACGATCTCGTTGTTGACGCCGGCGCGGCGCACGTTCTTTTCGATGAGGCGGGCATGGCCCTCGTCATCCTCGATCATCACGATCGTGACTTCCTGACCGGTCGCTTTCATAGTTCCATACTCCGTACGATTTTCGTGAGGTCCGCGGGTAGCGTCAGAATGAACGTACTGCCCTGTCCCAGTTCGGATTGGACCGTAATGTCTCCGCCCAAATTTCGGATTAACGAACGCACATGCGCAAGGCCGATACCTTCGCCGCGCTGATCCTGTTCGCCGGCCCGGCGAAACAGCTCGAAAACCCGTTCGAGATCGTTGCTGGCGATGCCGCGGCCATTGTCTTTCACATCGATCCTGACACGCCCGGGCCCATCGGGATAGGCGTCGACATCGATTTTAAGCGGCCGTCCCGGCATTTGATACTTCACCGCATTGTCGAACAGGTTGCCGAAGATCTGGTCGAGCGAGAAGCGGTCGTTGACGATGTTGCCGATGCGAACGCGGGTCTCGGTCGTCCCGCCCGTCTCCACCAGCTGGTGGTGAACGTTGGCGGCAACCGTATCGATCATCGCCTTCAGGTCGATCCGTTCAGGCTGCAGCTTGCGGCGTCCGTCACGCGAGATCTTCAGGATCGCGTTGATCAGCGCATCCATCTTGCGGGTCGACGAGCGGATGAAGCCGAGCGCTTCCGGCAAGTCTTCCTCGACCGCCAGCCGCGCATCCTGGATATCCTGCTCGCTTAGCGTCTTGTTGTCGGCGAGCACATAGGTCGAGACCGACTTCATCGCGGTATCGAGCTCGCTCAGGAAGCCCATGATGTTGACCAGCGGTGCCCTCAGGTCGTGGGTGACGATATAGGCGAAGCGCTGGATTTCCTGGTTGGCGCGCATCAGGTCTTCGGTGCGCTCGTTGACGCGCGCCTCAAGCCCGACATTGAGGACCTCGACCTCCTTGGTGGCGAGCGAAAGGTCGCGCACGTGTTGCACGATGATCAGGATGGCTCCGCCGAGCACGACGAGGATCGCCAGCGCGCCACCGATCGTTACCAGTTGCAGCGTGCTGGCCGCTGAAAGCTGCTTTTCCACCAGAACCCTCAGGCGGTTGTCGGTCTGGTCGAGGAAGTCGCCGATGATCGCGCGGATCTTGTCCATGTAGACAAGCCCGGCATCGTCGCGAACGATCGCCACCGCTTCCGCCGTCTTGCCTTCGCGCGTCAGCGCGACCGTCTTGGCGAGTTCGTTCATCTTTCCGTCGATCGCCGCGTTCAGCGCATCGAGCTGCATCGCGTAGCTCGGCAGCGCCTTGACGTTGTCGACCAGCGCTTGGCGGCGCTTCGGCAGGCTCTCCAGCGCGGACGTGTACGGCGCGAGGTAAACGATGTCGTTCGCCAGCAGGTATCCGCGCTGGCCCGTCTCCGCGTCCTGCACGGTGGTGAGCACACCGACGATGGAACTGCGCACGCGGCGCAGCGAGGCCGTCTCGTCGGAATATTCGCGGTTCGCCTGGACAAGCCAGAGCGACGAGCCGACGATGCCGAGCAGGATGAGGACACCCACGGCAAGCATGATCAGGCTGGAGCGGAAGAAAGCGGCTGTGGAGGTCATACGGCATCCGTTTGGATCAGATTTTAGACATGTACACACAGCTGTGTGCGAAAGATAGCACCCTTACAGTGTGTTCCTGCGGCGGTTCCCGTGGCGCACAGGTCTCGTACGCGGCCCTCTCGGCTCACAAATTTGCGATGCAATAAAATTTGACGTTTACGCAAACGTCAATATTTTGTAAGACACATGCACAGGCCGGTCCGCCCGGCTGACGAATTGGAGGAATTCGAACGATGCCAGTCTACAAGGCCCCGGTAAACGACACGCTTTTCGTGCTGAACGATGTGCTGGGTCTGGAGCGCCACAACAACCTGCCGGGCTTCGCCGACGCCACGCCTGATATGATCGAGGCGATTCTCGGTGAATCCGCCAAGGTCGCCGAGGAAGTGCTTTTCCCGCTGAATTACTCCGGCGACCAGGAAGGCTGCACGCGCAAGGAAGACGGCTCGGTTTCGACGCCGCAGGGCTTCAAACAGGCCTATGACGCCTATTGCGAGGGCGGCTGGACGGGGCTTGCCGTGCCGGAGGAGTTCGGCGGCCAGGGGCTGCCCTACACGCTGCACGCCGCCGTCGGCGAATACACCTCGGCCGCCAACATGTCGCTGATGATGTATCCGGGTCTAACCCAGGGCGCCATCGCTGCCATCATCGTTCACGGATCCGACGAGCAGAAGAAGACCTATCTGCCGAAGATGGTCTCCGGCGAATGGTCCGGCACCATGAACCTGACCGAGCCGCATTGCGGCACCGATCTCGGCCTGTTGCGCACCAAGGCCGTTCCGCAAGCCGATGGCAGCTACAAGATATCAGGCCAGAAAATCTTCATCTCCGCCGGCGAACACGACATGTCCGGCAACATCGTCCACCTCGTTCTCGCCCGCATCGAAGGCGCGCCCGAGGGCACCAAGGGCATCTCGCTCTTCATCGTGCCGAAGTTCATGGTCGGTGCCGATGGTACGGCTGGAGAACGCAACGGCGTGTCCTGCGGCGCGCTGGAGCACAAGATGGGCATCCACGGTAACGCCACCTGCGTGATGAACTACGACGAGGCGACCGGCTTCCTGATCGGCGCCGAGAACAAGGGCTTGGCCGCCATGTTCGTGATGATGAACGAAGCGCGCCTCAGCGTCGGCCTGCAGGGGCTGGCGATCGCCGAGATCGCCTATCAGAACGCCGCCGAATATGCCCGCGAGCGCATCCAGGGCCGGGCGCTCTCTGGCGCGAAAGCGCCGGACAAGAAGGCCGATCCGATTATCGTCCATCCCGATGTTCGCCGCGCGCTGATGACCATCCGCTCGTTCAACGAAGCCGGCCGCGCCTTCCTGCTCTGGACCGCGCTGAAATCCGACATCGCCCACCGCGCCACCGACGAGAAGGAACGCCAGACGGCCGACGATATTCTCGGTCTCGTCACCCCGATCCTGAAGGGTGTGATGACCGACAAGGGCTTCGACCATGCCGTCATGGCCCAGCAGGTCTTCGGCGGCCACGGCTATATCGAAGAGCAGGGCATGAGCCAGTATGTCCGCGATGCCCGTATCGCCATGATCTATGAAGGCGCCAACGGCATCCAGGCGCTCGATCTCGTCGGCCGCAAGCTCGGCCAGAATGGCGGCCGCGCGGTCATGGCGCTGTTCAAGGAGATCGGCGATTTCTGCGAGGAAAACCGCAGCGACGAGCAGATGTCCTTCTTCACCAAGAACCTGAAGAAGGGCTTGAACGACGTGCAGGCGTCGACCATGTGGTTCATGCAGCATGCGATGGCAAAGCCCGACAATGCCGGCGCCGGCTCGACCGACTACATGCATCTCTTCGGCCTCGTCATTCTCGGCTATATGTGGGCGAAGATGGCCAAGGCCGCCAATGACGGACTGGCCGCGGGAGAAACCGATCGCGAGGCTTTCCTGCGCAACAAGCTGATCACGGCCCGCTTCTTCATGGAGCGGATCATGCCGGAAACGACGCTGCGCAAGGCGCGCATCGAGACCGGCGCGGAAACGATGATGGCATTGAGCGCCGAGGCGTTTTGAGGTTCGCGGCCAACAGCCGCCAGGGAGACGAGACAGGATGACCGAAGTTTTCATTTACGATCACGTCCGCACGCCGCGCGGCCGCGGCAAGAAGGATGGCTCGCTGCACGAGGTGCCGTCGGTGCGCCTTGCGGCGAAAACGCTGGAAGCGCTGCGCGACCGCAACGGGCTGAACACCGAAACGGTCGATGACATCATCATGGGCTGCGTCGATCCCGTCATGGAAGCCGGCGCCGTCATCCCGCGTGGCGCGGCCTTCGAGGCGGGCTATTCCATCAAGGCGCCGGGCATGCAGATCTCCCGTTTCTGCGCGTCCGGCCTCGACGCAGTGAATTTCGCTGCCGCCAAGATCGCCCAGGGCGCCGATGACATCGTGATTGCCGGTGGCGTCGAGAGCATGTCGCGCGTCGGTCTCGGCATGTCCGGCGGCGCATGGTTCATGGACCCGTCTGTCAACTTCCCTGCTTATTTCATGCCGCAGGGCGTCTCGGCCGATCTCATCGCCACCAAGTACGGCTTCAGCCGCGATGACGTCGACGCCTATGCCGTCGAAAGCCAGAAGCGCGCTGCCAATTCCTGGGAGAAAGGCTACTTCAAGAACTCCGTCATCCCTGTGAAGGACCAGAACGGCCTCGTGATCCTCGACCGCGACGAGCACATGCGCCCCGGCACCGACATGCAGGCGCTGGCATCGCTCAACCCGTCCTTCCAGATGCCGGGCGAGATGGGCGGCTTCGAAGCTGTCGGTATCCAGGCACATCCGGAGATCGAGCGGATCAACTACGTCCACCACGCCGGCAACTCGTCGGGCATCGTCGACGGCGCCGCCGCCGTGCTGCTCGGCTCCCAGGCGGGTGGAGAGAGCATGGGGCTGAAGCCGCGCGGCCGCATCAAGGCCTTCGCCAATATCGGCTCCGACCCGGCGCTGATGCTGACCGGCCCGGTCGACGTCACCGAAAAGCTCTTGAAGCGTTCGGGCATGACGCTCGCCGATATCGATCTTTTCGAGCTCAACGAAGCCTTCGCCGCCGTCGTGCTGCGCTACATGCAGGCCTTCGACATCGGCCACGACAAGATCAACGTCAACGGCGGCGCGATTGCCATGGGCCACCCGCTCGGCGCCACCGGCGCGATGATCCTCGGCACAGTGCTGGACGAGCTGGAACGCCGCGATCTCAACACCGCGCTGGTGACGCTCTGCATCGGCGCCGGCATGGGTACTGCGACTGTGATCGAGAGGGTGTGATCGGGTTCAACCCTCCCCCCTTGTGGGGAGGGTGGCCGGCAGGCGGGAGGGGTCTTTGCGGCAAATTCCCCTCCCCAACCCCTCCCCACAAGGGGGAGGGGCTAACCCGCGCACAACAGAGAATTCCACGGGAAGAGGAATCCCATCATGACCACCTACACCAATTTCACCGTCGAGACCGACGCCGATGGCATTGCCCTCGTCACCTGGGACATGCCCGGCAAGTCGATGAACGTCTTCACCTCCGAGGTGATGGACGAACTGAATGCGATCATCGACCAGACGGTCGCCGATAGCGCCGTCAAGGGCGTGGTCATCACCTCGGGCAAGTCGAGCTTCTCCGGCGGCGCCGACCTCTCGATGATCAAGGCGATGTTCACCTTCTACAACGAGGAGAAGGTCAAGGATCCGTCGACCGCCGCGCAAAAGCTCTTCGATCTCGTCGGCCGCATGACCGGTCTGTTCCGCAAGCTGGAAACATCCGGCAAGCCCTGGGTCTCGGCGATCAACGGCACCTGCATGGGCGGCGCGCTGGAGATGTCGCTCGCCTGCCACGGCCGCGTCGCCTCCAATGCCAAGTCGGTCAAGATCGCGCTTCCCGAGGTCAAGGTCGGCATCTTCCCGGGTGCCGGCGGCACGCAGCGTGTCGCGCGCCTGGCGGATGCCCAGTCGGCCCTGCAGATGATGACGACGGGCCAGTCGCTGACGGCTTCGCGCGCCAAGGCGATGAACCTGATCCATAAGGTGGTCGAGCCGGATCAGCTGATCCCCGCCGCCAAGCAGATGATCAAGGACGGCCTGAAGCCGATCGCCCCCTGGGACGAAAAAGGCTTCAAGGCCCCCGGCGGCGGCATCTGGACGCCGGCGGCAGCCCAGCTCTGGCCGGCTGCACCCGCGATCCTGCGCCGCGAAACCGCGGGCAACTATCCCGGCGCGCTCGCTATCCTGAAATCCGTCTACGAGGGCCTGCAGGTTCCCTTCGATACGGCGCTGAAGATCGAGCAGCGCTATTTCACGCAGGTGCTGCAGACCACCGAAGCATTCTCGATGATCCGTTCCCTCTTCATCTCCATGCAGGAGCTCGGCAAAGGGGCCCGCCGCCCCGCCGGCATCGCAAAAACGGAGCTGAAGAAGGTGGGTGTCGTCGGCGCCGGTTTCATGGGGGCGTCGATCGCCTACGTGACCGCCGCCGCCGGCATTCCCGTCACCCTTATCGACCGCGACATGGAAGCCGCGACCAAGGGCAAGTCGGTCTCCGAGGGCCTGGTTAAGGACTCGGTCGGTAAGGGTCGCCTGACGCAGGATGAGGGCGCAGCCCTTCTCGCGCGCATCACGCCGTCGGCGGATTATGCCGATCTCGCCGACGTCAATCTCGTTATCGAGGCGGTGTTCGAGGATCGCGACGTCAAGAAGGCCGTGATCGAGGCTGTCGAGGCGGTGCTGCCCGAAGGCGCGATCTTCGCCTCCAACACCTCGACGCTGCCAATCTCTGGCCTCGCGAAAAACTCGAAGCGGCCGGTCGATTTCATCGGTGTGCATTTCTTCTCGCCGGTTGAAAAGATGATGCTGACCGAAGTCATCCTCGGAAAGGAAACCGGCGACAAGGCGCTGGCCGTAGCACTCGATTACGTCGCCGCGATCAAGAAGACGCCAATCGTGGTCAACGACACGCGCGGCTTCTTCGTCAACCGCTGCGTCTTCCGCTACATCCACGAAGCCTATGACATGCTGATCGAAGGCGTGCCGCCGGCGATGATCGAAAACGCCGCCAAGATGGCCGGCATGCCGGTAGGTCCGCTGTCGCTCAACGACGAGGTGGCAATCGATCTCAGCCAGAAGATCCTGAAGGCAACCGTTGCCGATCTCGGCGAGGCAGCCGTCGATCCGAGGCACCTGGCGCTGATCAACAAGATGGTCGACGAACTCGATCGCCGCGGCCGCAAGAACGGCAAGGGCTTCTACGACTATCCGGCCAAGCCGGCCAAGAAGTCGCTCTGGCCGGAACTGAAGACCTTCTATCCGCAGAAGAAGGCCGACGAGATCGATGTCGAGGGGCTGAAACAGCGCTTCCTCGTCACCATCGCGCTCGAGGCCGCGCGCACGATTGAAGAAGGCATCGTCACCGATCCGCGCGAGGCCGATGTCGGCTCCATCCTCGGCTTCGGTTTTGCGCCCTATACCGGCGGCGTGCTCTCCTACATCGACGGCATGGGCGTGAAAAATTTCGTGGCGCTCTGCGAGAGGTTAGCCGCCTCTTACGGATCCCACTTCGCGCCGACCGCGCTGCTCAAGGACATGGCGGCGAAGGGCGAGACTTTCTACGGCCGATTCGACCCCTATGCAGGCGCGAAGGCTGCGGCCTGACCGGCCTTTCCATGCGTATGATCGGGCTGGCTTTTCAGCCTGCCCGGTCGCCCCCAGAATTCATCGATGAATTCATCGATCCGGGCATCTCTGGTCGCTAAAGTTGCCTTGCCAGAGACACAATTACCACGTAAAAGCCTCGCATCGATCTTGCTAGATGAACTTTGTTACGGCCGCTCGTGCTGTTGCTCGCGAACTTCCTCCAAAATCGGTTTCCATCGCATGCTGGCTTTGTTCGGTGTGCACCATCTATGTACGATTTATAAAAGGATATCGTCATGAGCACAGGTACTGTTAAGTGGTTCAACGCAACCAAGGGCTACGGCTTCATTCAGCCGGACGACGGTTCTGCCGACGTTTTCGTTCACATCTCTGCTGTTGAGCGCGCCGGCATGCGCGAACTCAAGGACGGCCAGAAGCTGTCTTACGAGCTCGTTGCCGACAAGCGTTCGGGCAAGATGTCCGCAGACCGTCTGCAGGCTGCTTAAGTTTTCGAATATATTGTCTCCGGTTCGCCGGGACGAACGAAAGGCCGGGTTCGCCCGGCCTTTTTTGTTGCCCGCTTTTGCGGTTCAGGCGGCGATCCGCTCCGCCTTCGCGCGATCCGCCCGCAGGCCGAGAAAGCCGATCCAGGTGACCAGAATGATCGCCGTCGCGTAGATATCCGTGGTCAGCTGGTAGCCGAGCGACTTTGCCAGGAAACCGGCGAGAATGGCCGGCAGGCTGAAGGCGAGATAGCTCTGGATATAGAAGGCCGACAAGAGTTCGGCGCGCTCGTCCGGCTTGGCGAGCGGCATGATCGTGCCCATCGCGCCCAGAAAATTCGTGCCGAAGCCGACGCCGGTCAGCACGGTGCCGACAAGCAGCAGCGGCACGCTGGCAAGGTGCACGCCCGCAACGACAGTCAGCACGCCGAGCGTGGTTGCCATCGTGCCGAAGGCGAGGTTGCCGTTGGCCGATTTGGTGCGCCTCAGATAGACGGCGACCGCCCCCGAGACCATCAGCGCCGTCACCACCGATCCGCCCGTCAGCGGCGCGTGGCTGCCGGTCGTGCTCACCACCAGAGACGGCACGAGCGAGAGATAGAAGCCTCCAAGTGTCCAGTTGGCGATGTTGATCGGCGTGACCAGCGTCAGCGGCCGCCGCACCTGCGGCGGGATGGCGACGCGCGGCTTCAGCGAAGCCCAGACACCTGGGCGGGTGGATGCCGTCTCGCTGGTTGCCCAGATCGCGCCGGCCTGGATGACGAAGGCGACGAGCAGGATCGCGTAGACGAGATGCAGCGGAAACGGCCCATACTGGATAGCGCGCTGGTTCCGAAAGCGCCGATCGCCATGCCGGATAGCGGCGCGATCGAATTCACCAGCTGCCCCTTGGCCTTATCGACATCGACGAGCGCGGCGCCGATCGAAGCGCCGGCGATGCCCGTCGCCAAGCCCTGCATGATCCGCGCCGCGATCAGCCACGCAGGCCCGCTGGCGGCGGCAAACAGCGCCATGGCGATGATCTCGAGCACCAGCGCCGAAAAGATCACCGGCTTGCGGCCGAGATGGTCGGAGATCGAGCCGGCGATCAATAGCGCAAGCAGCAGCGCGAAGGCATAGACCGCGAAGATGACCGTGATCAGCACGGGAGAGACGGCAAAGTTCTCCTGGTAGATCCGGTAAAGCGGCGTCGGCGCCGCCGAGGCGCCGAAGAAGGTGGCAAGCGTCACCGCGTGAAAACGGATGGGGTTTGACCTCGTCTCTATGGATTTGCCGGGCGCGGGCATATATAAGCTCCTTAAAGCTAAGTCGTTGCGTTAGTCTGATGTAGGGCAGGCGCGCGCTAAAAGCAAATAATTTGCGTTAATGGATCGCTCAAAGTTTTTGAACCATGGCGCGCTCGGGAGGCCAAAGGTCGGTTAGTCAATGCCAGCAAAAGAAAATCTCCGCCCCGGCGGGCGCAGCGCCCGCGTTCAGGCCTCCGTCCACAGTGCCGTCCGCTCGCTTCTGAAGACGATGGACCGCGCCGACGTCACCATCCCGCTGATCGCGGCCGAGGCAGGCGTGACGCCATCGACGATCTACCGCCGCTGGGGCGAGCTGCAGGAGCTTCTGGCCGATGTCGCCGTCGAGCGCCTTCGCCCCGACATGCTGCCGATTGATACCGGTAGCGCCCGTGGCGATCTGGAGGTGTGGACGGAGCAATATTGCGAGGAAATGTCCTCTGGCATCGGCCGCGACATGATGCGCGACGTGCTGGCGGCCCAAGACAACGCCAACGCCTGCAAGTGCGATGCCTTCACCCGCGAACAGATCGCGTTGATCGCGGAGCGCGCGCATGTCCGTGGCGAGGCGTTTCCCGATATCGATGCGGTCATGGACGGCGTCGTCGCCCCCATCATCTACCGCATCCTCTTTGGCGACCAGCCCTCGATCGAGCGCGTGCGCGACCTCGTCACGAACGTCCTGGCAGCCTCGCCTACTCGGCCGCGGCAGCCCGCTTCTGCGCCGATATCTGGGTGATATAGGCGCGCAGCGCGGCCGGCCGCACCGGCTTGTGTTGGATACCGATCCCATGCCGCTCGGCATCGGCGCGCACCTCCAGCGTCCGGTCGGCGGTGATGCAGAGACCTGGAACATAGCTGGCGAAGCGCTCGCGCACGGAGAGGATCGCGGCCACGCCGGTCCCGTCTCCAAGATGGTAGTCGGCGATGACGAGATCGGGCGCACCCTCCCGCACGTCGAGCGCCGCGACACCCGACAGCGAATCCGCCGATTGCACCGCGCAGCCCCAGCCGCTCAGCAGCAGCTGCATCCCTTCGAGAATATGCGGCTCGTTGTCGATGCAGAGCACCTTCAGCCCCTTCAGGTTTTGCGCCGAGCGCTCGGCTGGCGCAGCTGTGATCGGCGCTTCGGCCACCGGCGAGATATCGCGCGGCATGACGATGCGGAAATCGGTCCCCTTTCCATGTGTCGAATGCAGCTCCACCGGGTGGCTCAGCACGCGCGCGATGCGATCGACGATCGACAGCCCAAGCCCGAGGCCCGATGCGGTCTTCGCGCCTTCGTCCAGCCGCGCGAACTCCTTGAACACGGTGCGGAATTTCGATGGCGGAATGCCGATGCCGGAATCCATCACCTGGATCACCACCTGATTGCCGCGCCGGCGCGCACCCACCAGCACCTTGCCCGTCAGCGTATATTTGATCGCGTTCGACACCAGGTTTTGCACCAGCCGCCGCAGCAGATTGGGGTCGGACCGCACGCGCAGAGACGTCGGCATCACCACCAGCTTCAGCTCCTTCTCGCGTGCGATCGGCGCGAAGTCGGTCTGGATGCGCTCCAGCAGATCGGCAAGCGGAACCGAGGCAAGGCGAGGGCGCATCGCCCCGGTGTCGAGCCTGGAAATGTCGAGCACGGCGCCGAGAATGCTCTCCACCGATTCCAGCGCCGAATCGATATTGCGCACGATGGCGCTGCTCTCCGATTGTCCCATCCGTTCGACCAGCGCCGAGGAATAGAGCCTGGCGGCGTTGAGCGGCTGCAGGATGTCGTGTCCGGCGGCGGCAAAGAAGCGCGTCTTCCCAAGGTTCGCCTCGTCGGCCGAGGCGCGTGCTTCGCCGAGCTCGTGGTTGACGCGGGTAAGCTCCGCCGTGCGCTCCGCCACCCGCTGCTCGAGCGTTTCGTTGGCCTGCTTCAGCGCCTGGTCGGCGGCCACGCGCTGGGTGATGTCGGTGAAAGTCGCGACGATGCCCTTGTCGGGCATGGCGTTGGAGCGCACTTCGATGATGCGTTCCCCGCGCCCGAGCACCAGCGCGAAAGGCTTATCGAGCGTCAGGAAATGCCGAACCGTCTGGCTGACTTCGGAGACGGGGATATCGCCGCGCTGGCTGAGAATGGCGACGATATCGGCAAGCGGAAACCCGACCTGTCCCGATGTCTCCGGCAGATCCAGCAACTGCCGGAAGCGCCGGTTCCAGATCGTCAGGTGGTTCGAGCTGTCGAACACGGCGATGCCCTGATCCATCTGCGACAGCGCCGTCTGCAGCATGTCCTGGTTATATTGCAGCGCCTCGCTCGCCTGGTCGAGCAGCCAGGCGGTGTCGGCCGAGGCATCCTCCACCTTCTGCAGGATCAGCGACAGCACCAGCCGCGCCGAAGACGAGCCGATGGCGCTGCCGAGCAGCTGCTCGGTGAAATGGATGAGCGCCATATCGGCCGGCTGGTCGTCCTCCAGCTTGCGGCCGGAGTTCTGCTGATAGGTCTGGAACGACCGCTCCATCCGCTCTTCGCCGAGATAGCGCGAGATCGTCGCCTTCAGGTCGCCGACGCTGATCCGCGTTTTCCAGCCGCGCGTGGCAAATTGCGAGCGCGACTGCCGCTTGACGAAGATGCCCGCCTGGATGCGCTCGAGCGGCCGCGCATTGCGCGTCATCGAGCCGATCACGAAGAAACCGGTGTTGACGAGCAGGCTCATGACCGTGGCGTTGACCAGCGGGTCGGCATTGTCGGTGAAGACGGTGACCCCTGGAAATACGAAGCCCAAGACGGCGCTCGCCACCGCCGAATAATCCGGCCCGCCAAGCGAGGGCAAGAACAGCAGGTAGATCCAGATCACGAATCCGGACGAAAGGCCGAGGATCGCACCGCGCGCATTCGCCCGCCGCCAGATCAGCCCGCCCAAGAGTGACGGCGCCATCTGCGCGATGGCGGCAAACGATAGCAGGCCGATCGAGGCCAGGCCCGTCGTGCTGTCCGTCGAGCGGTAATAGGCATAACCGAGCAGCAGCACGGCGAAGATGGCGCTGCGGCGGATGTTGAGCAGCGTCTTGGCGAAATCGTCGCGCTGGCCGCCGCGCCCGGCAAGCCGACGGCGCAGGAAGATCGGCATGACGATGTCGTTGGAAACCATGATCGACAGCGCCACCGAGGCGACGATCACCATCGCCGTCGCCGCCGAAAAGCCGCCGATGAAGGTGATCAGCGACATCACGGGCATCTGCCCGACAATCGGCAACGACAGCATGTAGAGATCGGCATTGCCGTTGCCGCCGAAGGTCAGCAGGCCCGCGATCGCCATCGGCAGCACGAAGAGATTGATGGCGATGAGGTAAAGCGGGAACAGGAACCCGGCCAGCCGCAGCTCCTTCGCCGTCCGGTTCTCGACCACGGTCACATGAAACTGCCGCGGCAGCATGACGATCGCGAAGGCCGAAAGAACGGTCAGCGTCAGCCAGCGGCTGATCGGCGTCTGATAATGCAGCGCCGACAGCACAAGCTCGTTCTCCGCCGCCTTCCGCCAGAGGTCGGCCGGCCCGTCGAACAAAAACCAGACGACGCAGACCCCTGCCGTCAGAAACGCAAACAGCTTCACCACCGATTCCATCGCCACTGCGAGGATCAATCCGTCCTGATGCTCGGTCGCATCGGTGTGGCGGGTGCCGAACATGATGGCGAAGCAGGCAAGCACCAGCGTCACCAAGAGCGGCAGGTCGAGGAAATAGAGATTGCCGCTCCCGATACCGTAATCCGACGGATTGAGCATGGCAGTCACGGTGCTCGACACCGATTTCAGCTGCAGCGCGATATAGGGGATGGCGCCGACCAGCGAGATCAGCGCCACGATCGTCCCTACCGCCGAGTTCTTGCCATAACGCGCCGAGATGAAGTCGGCGACCGAAGTGAGCTTCTCCGTCTTGGCGAGATCGATGATCCGCCGCAGCACCGGCATCCCCAGCGTGAAAACCAGGATCGGGCCGATATAGATGCCGGTGAATTCCAGCCCGCGCTGCGAAGCAAGGCCGACGCCGCCGAAATAGGTCCACGAGGTGCAGTAAATCGCGAGGCTCAGCGCATAGACGACCGGCCGCCCGCTGTCCGGCGCGCCGAAGCGCCTGCGCTGCCGGTCGCCATGGCTTGCCACGGCAAACAGCAGGAACAGATAGCCGAACGCCGATGCGAGTATCACCCAGCCTGGCAGCATGTCTCCTCCGCCGGCGTCCCATGCGCCGGTCCTCCCGGAGCTCGAAGCCTACGGCAAATCGGGGCCTTTGAAAATTCCCGCCGTCTAGGTCTTAAGTCAAAGACGGGTGGAGTAATTGAATAATTCGTAATTTGTAATTGAATAATCGCAACGAAGATGTAGCTAATAAAAACAACAGCCTGCAATCAAACTGCATCAGAGGGAGACAGATCGCATGCTCAATGAGTTCAAAGCGTTTATTGCTCGCGGCAACGTCATGGACCTTGCCGTCGGTGTCATCATCGGTGGTGCGTTCGGCGGTATCGTCAAATCGTTGGTCGATGACGTCATCATGCCGATCGTCGGCGCCATTTTCGGCGGCTTCGATTTCTCCAATTACTTCATCGGCCTCTCGTCCAACGTCAATGCGCCGACGCTGGCCGCTGCCCGCGCACAGGGCGCCGTTCTCGCTTACGGCAGCTTCATCACCGTTCTCATCAACTTCCTGATTCTTGCCTGGATCATCTTCCTGATGGTCAAGGGCGTGAACACGCTGCAGAAGCAGGTCGAGCGTCAGAAGAAGGTTGCTCCGGAAGAAGCACCGCCGCCGCCAGCCGACGTCGCCCTTCTCACCGAAATCCGCGACCTGCTGGCCAAGCGCCCCACGGTCTGATGGGCTTAAGAGCCCTGCCGGATGAGGCAGGGCTCATCCATCACGGAAATCGATCGGCCATCACCGATTGTCATGGGATTCGCCCGCGCATTTGTTTTATGTAGGCGAAAACCGGAGTGATGCATGTCGATCGTCAATAGCCTCAGCCCGCGCGCCATCCAGGCGCCTGAAAGCGGGATCGTCGAAGTCGTCAATTATGCCCGTGGCCGCGATGGCCTCTTGCCGCTTTGGGTCGGCGAAGGCGATCTTCCCACCCCCGATTTCGTCAATCAGGCGGCTATGACGGCACTGTCCGCCGGCGAGACCTTCTACACCTACCAGCGCGGCATTCCTGAACTGCGCCAGGCGCTCTCCGATTATTACGCCCGCCATTTCGGCATAAACCTGCCCGTCGAGCATTTCTTCGTCACCGGCTCCGGCATGCAGGCGATCCAGATCGCCGTGCAGGCGATGACCTCGCCCGGCGACGAGCTGGTCTATCTGACGCCCGCCTGGCCGAATATCGCAGCCGCGCTCGAAATCGCCGGCGCCCGCTCCGTGGGCGTGCAACTCGACTTCGAAGGCGGCAAGTGGGCAGTCGACCTCGACCGCATCGCCGCCGCGATCACGCCGAAGACGAAAGCGCTTTTCATCAACACGCCCTCCAACCCGACCGGCTGGACCGCGACACGTGAGGATCTGGCCGCCATCCTCGGCTTGGCCCGCAAGCATGGTCTCTGGATCATGGCGGACGAAATCTACGCCCGCTACTACTTCCCCGGCGACCGCGCGGCTTCCTTCCTGGATGTGATGGAAGCGGGCGACAAGGTCATGTTCGTCAATTCCTTCTCGAAGAACTGGTCGATGACCGGCTGGCGTGTCGGCTGGATCGTGGCGCCGCCGGAGACCGGACAGGTGCTTGAGAACCTGATCCAGTATTCGACCTCTGGCGTTGCCCAGTTCATGCAGCGGGGCGCCGTCGCCGCCTTGAACGAAGGCGATGCCTTCGTTCAGGCCAATATCGACAAGGCCCGGCGCTCGCGCGATATCCTCTGCGACGCGCTGATTGCAACCAACCGGGTGCAGACGCTGAAGCCCGATGGCGCGCTCTATGCCTTCCTGAAGATCGACGGCGTCACGGATAGCCGCAAGGCGGCGATCGATATCGTCGACAAGACCGGCGTCGGCCTGGCGCCTGGAACTGCCTTCGGTCCCGGCGGCGAGCTCTTCATGCGCGCCTGCTTCCTGCGTGATCCCGCCCAGATCCAGACCGCGGCCGACAGGCTCTGCGACTATATCCTGAAGCTCTGAACCGGGAGCGTCCGCATGTCCGAAAAGATCACCGCCGACCATCTGGAAGGCTTTCTCGGCAATCGGCGCCTGATGGAGCAGCTGGCCTTCATTCTCGAGGTCGAGAAGCTGAAGACGATCCTGCGCCGCACGTCGCTGCTCGATCGCTCGCGCGTCGAGACCGATGCCGAGCACACTTGGCAGATTGCGCTGATGGCGGCGGTGCTTGCCGAACATTCGAGCGAGCCGATCGATCTGCTGCGCGTCTTGAAGATGCTCCTGATCCACGACATCGTCGAGATCGATGCCGGCGACACCTTCGCCTATGACGCGGTTGCCCGCACCAGCCAGGCTGAGCGCGAATTGCGTGCCGCAGACCGCATCTTCACCCTGCTTCCCGCCGATCAGGCTATCGAGTTCCGCGCGCTCTGGGATGAGTTCGAGGAGAAGCGCACCAGCGATGCGCGCTTTGCCAACGCCATGGATCGCTTCCAGCCGCTGCTCCACAATTTCTTCACCGGCGGCGGCACCTGGCACACGGCTGGTGTCACCGAGCCAGATGTCGTCAGGCGCATGGAGCCGATCGCCATCGCCTCGGGCACGCTCGGAGACCTCACCGAACGGCTGATCGCGCTCGCCGTCGAGCAGGGCTTCCTGGCTCCCCGGGCCGCAGCCGAACCGGGCGCCTGAACCCTCGATGGGGCCGAAATGGCCACATCGATAAAATTCTAGCAAACCCGCAAATCAGCCCCTAACCACATCGGCAAACTTCGCCCCGGCGCACGCCCGGCCGGGGCCGTTTATTCGAATTTCGGAAAGGAAAGCCGGGTCAGATGCCCCCGTGAGATGAAACGGGAGTGCGGGACATGGCAATTCTGGTGACGGGTGGCGCCGGCTATATCGGCAGTCATATGGTCTGGACATTGCTGGATGCGGGCGAGCAGGTCGTGGTGCTTGATCGCCTCTCCACGGGCTTCCGCTGGGCCGTGGCGCCGGAAGCGCGCTTCTATCTCGGCGATGTCGCCGATACCGAATTGCTCAAGACCATCTTCATCGAAAACGACATCGAGGCGATCATCCATTTCGCCGGCTCCGCCGTCGTGCCCGCCTCGGTGGCCGACCCGCTGTCCTATTACGATAACAACTCCGGCAAGACCCGCGCGCTGATGAGTGCGGCGGTCAGCGCCGGCATCCGCCATTTCGTCTTCTCCTCCACCGCCGCCGTCTACGGTCCGCAGAAGACGTCTGATCCGGTCAAGGAAGATGCATCGCTGAATCCGGAAAACCCCTACGGCCAGTCGAAGCTGATGACCGAGTTCATGCTGCGCGATGCCGCCGCGGCCTACGACTTCAACTATGTGGCCCTGCGCTATTTCAACGTTGCCGGCGCTGACCCGCTCGGCCGCGCCGGGCAGTCCACTTCGGGCGCGACACATCTGATCAAGGTTGCCTGCGAGGCCGCCCTTGGCCGCCGCGACAGCGTCAGCGTCTATGGCCTCGATTATCCGACGCACGACGGCACCGGCGTGCGCGACTATATCCACGTCAGCGATCTGGCCGAGGCGCACCTCAGAGCCCTGCAGCACCTGCGCGGCGAGCGGGGCTCTCTCGTTGCCAATTGCGGCTATGGCGCCGGCTACTCGGTGCTCGATGTGCTGAACATGGTCACACGGCTGCACGGCCACGCCTTCAAGATCCACATGGCCCCGCGTCGCCCGGGCGATTCCGCCAGTGTCGTCGCCGATGCCACCTTGGCGAACCGCGTTCTCGGCTGGACCCCGCGATACGATTCGCTCGAGACGATCGTCCGCAGCGCGCTCGATTGGGAACTGTCTCTCATGAACTGCAACGTCGAGGATCTGCAGGGGCTGCACCGCGTGCTCGCCGCCGCTTCCTTCTAGAGCCTTTCCTGGTTAGCTTGAAGCATTCTGCCGGAGAAGGTTTTCGTCAGGGCAAAGGCGATTGGCGAAGGGCATACCCCAGGTACGGTCGAGCCAATCGCCTTTGATCCTGGCGGAAAGATGCCCGGCCCCTGCGGGGGTTGGCTGAAACGGGCCGCCTGATCGTCCGGCCGGCTTGGCCGTATGCGTTGGCTACGACGCGCGCCGGCCGGACGACCATCCGACTCCGTTTGAGCCAACAGAATGCTTCAATCTAACCAGGAAAGGCTCTAAGCGCCAAAACTGTTGCAGTCTTGCGACCGAACGAGGTCGCGAGCATCTTCCTCGCATACGAGCCATCGACTATCCGGCCGAGCGCGATAAGTTTGTGTACAAGCAGCGCAATTCGCTGATGGCATGAATTTGGAATCGCAATTTTGGCGCGGCCGCATCGATCGCGGCTCACGCCGCAAGGAGGCCTGGATGCACGACAAAGTCGATCAGCGCGAGGTTATTGCCGAGCGACAGGGTTCCGCCGGCATCATTCGCCTCAACAGGCCGAGAGCGCTGAACAGCCTGACCCTCGACATGGTCCGTTCGATCGATGCGGCGCTCAGCGAATTCGCGGCCGATGCCGACGTGGCGACCGTTATCATCATGGGCGAGGGCGAGCGTGGCTTCTGCGCCGGCGGCGATATCCGCGCGCTGCACGAAAGCGGACGCGCCGGCACGTCGCTGGCGGAAGATTTCTGGCGCCAGGAGTTTCACCTCAACCACCGCATTGCCGCCTACCCAAAACCCTATGTCGCGCTGATGGATGGCATCACCATGGGCGGCGGTGTCGGTCTTTCCTCGCATGGCCGCCACCGCGTGGTCACCGAACGCACCCGCTTTGCCATGCCCGAGACAGGGATCGGTTATTTCCCCGATGTCGGCGCCACATGGCTGTTGCCCCACGCCCTGGGCGAGGTCGGCGTCTGGATGGGCCTGACAGGCCTGGAGGTCGGGGCGGCAGATGTGATCCATGCCGGGCTTGCGGATGTCCAGGTCGCCTCGTTCCAGCTGCCGGAGCTTGTCGACACGCTGGCCGGTCTGTCGCGTGGCGCAAACTCGCGCGATGTCGATGTTGTCCTCAAGAACCTGTCGACCGATCCGGGCAAGGGGCCGCTGCGGCTCAACAGCGGCTTGATCGAGCGCACCTTCCGCTTCGGCACGGTCGGCGACATCATCGCGGCGTTGAAAGCGGAGCCATCGGACTTCGCCGTCGAGACACTGCGCGCCATCCAGTTGCGCTCGCCAACCAGCCTGGCGCTGACGCTGCGCCTGCTGCATGAGGGCAAGCAGAGCCGCAGCTTGGCCGAGTGCCTGCGCCGCGAGTTCAGCGCCTGCCTGGGGATTTTGCAGAGCCCCGATTTCTACGAGGGCATCCGCGCAGCCGTCATCGACAAGGATCGTAATCCGAAATGGACACCGGCCACGATCGAAGCGGTGGAACCGGCCGCGATCGATCGATTCCTCCAGCCGGCGGATCCGCCGCTTGCGCTGTAAGGACGCTTACATCGGGAAATCAGGAATGGCTTCGCGCCGGGTCAGCTTCAGGGTCCGGTCCGGCTGCAGGATATAAGTTTCCAGCTGCTTCGTTCCGGTCGAATCGTAGAAGGTATTGTGGACGACGCTGCCCGGCGGCGACTTGGTGAGCTTAGTGCGCGGCTGCCCGCCATAGGTGATGCTTCCGGGGATGGGTTTCACCTCCGCCGTGTCGCTGGTGGTGCAGCCAGCCAGAAGACCAGCCATAACGAATGTTGCCGCAACGGCCGATATCACGCGTTTCATCGCGATCACCCCGCATATCTATGCTGTTGATATGGCTCGCTTCGCTTGAAGCGCCAAGAGGTATTTGGATTTTCTTCTCGAAAATACTCCAACGATAGCGCCCGCACTGCAACGAAATGCGGCGCTGCAGCGTTAAGCAGCAGAACAATTCGCTTGGAGGCGAAGATGGTACAGCTGTTCCAGATTTTGACGGGGCACGAGGATCAGTGCGAACGGGGCCACAGCCAGTCGTCGATGCGGGCTGCGGTCGAAAGCGCGTTGAGCGCCGATCCGGACCTCGATTGCACCGAAATCACCGTCACCATGCTCGGCCGATACGCCGTGCTCGAAGGCTTTGCGCACAGTGCCGGCGACATTGTTCGCGCGATGATGATCGCCGAGGACGTCGTGGGCCAAGGTAACGTGCAGAGCCGGATGCTACGCCGGTGATGCTCTCCTTTTGTCGCCGCTGCGCTGTTTCGGTCAATACTGTAAGATGGAAGTAGAAAAGCGTTAACGCATTTGAAAGTGGCGGCGGTTTCGCGGAACTAAACTAGCGGCTGTTCCGTTACTGGCATAATCAAACATGGGAGAATGGCATGACGCGCTTTCTTCGACTTGGGATGCCCGCTTTAGTGCTGATGATTGGCGCCTTCGCGTTGCCGGCCGCCGCTTCGCTGGAGATTGACAGCAATTATTCGGCGCTTCAGCGCGATGATGTCGTGCTCGCCCAATATGGCGACGCGACCACCTGTGTTCCCTCAGGAGCGCACTACGTTCCATCCTTCATCCGCGCCAATGACGGCACGATCATCGGCGTGGGATATGTGGAAGTGGCAAGCGCCGACACCGGATGCTGAAATCAGGTAACGCTCAATTAACCAGCGGCTTAAACGCGGCCGCGATTTATGCGCAATCTTTCTGTTGTGCTGGCGGCGCGCTATGGAAGCGCTCACTAAAATATTGTTTTGGAAAGAGTATTCGAGGCCCGTCTGCGCTTTTCGCACAGAGGGTGACGAGCCTCTGACCATCATCATGATGGCTGCCAGTGTTCTAGTCAGCGTTGTACGTTTGAGACAACCGGCTTCGTCGGCCTGCCCCCGACAAGCTCCTGCAAGGGTTAAGTAAAAATCAACCCTGTTCTATTTCGAAGCATTTATGGACTGTTGTGGCGCGTCTAATGCACGTGCAACCTTGCTTCCTCGGCCGCCGCGACGAACTCTGCGCGCGCTTCTTCCACGCTCTTGCGGCCGTCAAGCGCTGCCCTGCATGTGCTGCGGGCCTTCAGGTAGCGCAGGCCGCGAACATTGGGCCAGAGCTCGGTAAGGCATGTCAGGGCATCGAACGGGCCGGATATCGTCCGTGCACCCGTGGTTTCGAAGCCGACCTGGATAGGATCATTCCACTTTTCGCTTGCCATTTGCGCACTCCTCCATTGCTCACGCCAGGTACTCTGCAGCGTTCTGCCTGCTCCTCCCGCAAAGCAGTGTGCGGGAGCATTTTAGCGATAATTCACAAACCCGCAAATGGGAAAAGACATACGCGTTCGGCGTAACGAACCAAAGACGTATGAAAGACAAGCACCCGGCCATGCGACCGAGTGCTTGAAACATCCAGCAAACCTGCGCGTTTAGCTGCAGACGCGGGTGGTCTTGGTCACGATCCGGCCGTGGCTGTGATACTTCACGGTCTTCATGCGGCAATTGTAGCGCACCGGATGATGGCGGTAGGAATGGCCGTAATAGGGGCGCGGCTGGTAGCGATCGTGGTAGCCGTGATAGCCGGGCTGGCCGATCCTAACCGTCACGCTATCGGCAAAGGATGGCATTGCGGTTGCGCTGAGCGATGCGATGGCCACGGCGGCAGCGATAATAAGCTTCTTCATGCTAGTCTCCATTCATAACAGCGTTGATGAAACGTTCGTATCGAGAATTTGTTCAATACGAATAATAAGCGCAGCATGAATGTGAGCTGAGAGGCGCGTTCATGTCCGGGTCATCCCCGGCAGAGGGTCAAGCCTTACGGTGCGATGGTGTAGACGAACACGGCTTTATAGACGGCGAGCGCGCCGAAAACCGCGGTGATGGCAGCCAGAACCATGGCGATCAGGATGATCGCCTTCGTACCCTTGCCGTTCTGCTGGTCGTTGTCGTCGGTGCTCATGGTCGTCTCCTGCGGGCTCGCCCGGCTCACTGATGGTCTCGGCCGGCAAAACCGTTAGCGCCACGTCTTAACCAGTCGGCCGCTCTTTCGCAAACCGGGATATCTGACGCCGAATGTCGCAGCGGGACGCGCGGTCACAATTCACGATTGCCGTAAATCGCGGAACAAACCCGTTTCGACCGGGTTGTCCACACGTAACCCGATAGTGAAAACCGACGATGAAGAGGAAATTCCCATGCGAACGTCTGTCATCACGGCGGCCATCTTCGCCGCGGGCCTGGCCACATCGGCCTTCGCGCAATCCAACCCCGATTCGATCGGCCCCACCAATGGCGGCTCGACCGGCTCAAGCGCCGGAACATTTTCCAGCGATTACACGAGCAGCGACAACGGCACCCATCCCGTGACCGTTACACCCATCGATCCAACGACCACGCAGTCGATCACAACGCAGCCAAAGGCCATGGATTGCCCATCCATGCCCCGCGCCAACTCGGGCGTCGACACCCGCGGCGGCGAAAGCGGCGCCTCGATCAGCCAGGCATGCCGCGAATACGACAATTAAGGCGGATGGACATCCGTAATCAAAAAGGGGCCGGCTTGTTCGGCCCTTTTTGCTGAACAGGTGCAGGCGCGCGTCGATGAGGCGTACGAAAGGGGCTGATTTTTACCGGAAAGAAAACTGGTGCTGCCGAGTGGGATTGAACCACCGACCTCACCCTTACCAAGGGTGTGCTCTACCACTGAGCTACGGCAGCGAGGACCAGACGCTGGCAACCGAAGCGGCTGCGTTGCGTGAACGGGGCGGCTATTGCCACAGCTTCGGGACGAGCGCAAGACGCAAT
The DNA here is from genome assembly GCF_044772225.1 of Rhizobium sp. NPDC090275. Taxonomy (NCBI): domain Bacteria; kingdom Pseudomonadati; phylum Pseudomonadota; class Alphaproteobacteria; order Hyphomicrobiales; family Rhizobiaceae; genus Rhizobium; species Rhizobium sp. NPDC090275. The sequence goes on from NZ_JBIVYL010000003.1 coordinate 66,080, forward strand.
TTCAAACTTATGTCAGTTTCACGTCGCCACTTTTGGATTGCCGCGAATTCGGGTAAGCCATGAAACATGACCGAAGAGACTGAAAATGCCCGCAAGGGCCGCAAAGACGCGATCGAACAGCAGGCGAAATTGCGCCGCGATCGGGCCGCGGAAAAATTGCGGGAAAATCTTTCCCGCCGCAAACAGCAGACGCGTGCGCGTCGTTCCGGCCAGGCCGACGAGACAAATGGACTGCCTGCCGCAAAAATGGACGAATCGTAATGTTCCGTCCGCTTCGAATTGAAGCCTTCGCGGATTTCGTCTAAAGACCCGCATCCTTTTAAAAGACAGAGTTTCAGAAAGGCGGGCATCGCCCGTAAGCGCTTATGGATCGTATCAGAATTGTCGGCGGTAATGAGCTTAACGGCATCATTCCCATTTCCGGCGCCAAGAATGCCGCCCTGCCGCTGATGATCGCCTCGCTTTTGACCAGCGATACGCTGACGCTCGAAAACGTGCCGCACCTGGCCGATGTCGAGCAGCTGCTGCGCATCCTCGGCAATCACGGCGTCGACGTTTCGGTCAATGGCCGCCGCGAACGCCAGGAAGACAGCTACTCGCGCACGATCCACTTCACTTGCCGCACCATCGTCGATACGACCGCTCCCTACGAGCTGGTCTCGAAGATGCGCGCCTCCTTCTGGGTCATCGGCCCGCTTCTGGCGCGTGAAGGCCAGTGCCGCGTTTCGCTGCCCGGCGGTTGCGCCATCGGCACGCGCCCGGTTGATCTCTTCCTCGACGGCCTGACGGCACTCGGCGCGACGCTCGATATCGACAGCGGCTATGTCAACGCCACCGCCCCCAAGGGCGGTCTGATTGGCGCCAAGTACACTTTCCCGAAGGTTTCCGTCGGCGCCACCCACGTCATGATGATGGCCGCCACGCTTGCCCGCGGCACCACCGTCATCGGCAACGCTGCTCGCGAGCCTGAGGTCGTCGACCTCGCCAACTGCCTGATCGCCATGGGCGCCAAGATCACCGGCGCCGGCACCTCCACCATCACCATCGAAGGCGTCACCTCGCTGTCGGGCGCGCGCCACCGCGTTCTGCCGGATCGTATCGAGACCGGCACCTACGCCATGGCCGTTGCCATGGCCGGCGGTGATGTCGTGCTTGAAAACACTGACGTGGCGCTGCTCGACACCGCGCTTGAGACGCTTCGCCGCGCCGGTGCTGAAATCTCCGCCACCAACAACGGCATGCGCGTCCGCCGCAATGGCGCCGGCATCCGCCCGGTCGATATCGTCACCGATCCGTTCCCGGGCTTCCCGACCGACCTGCAGGCGCAGTTCATGGCGCTGATGACCCGCTCGACCGGCGTGTCGCATGTCACCGAGACCATCTTCGAAAATCGCTTCATGCATGTGCAGGAACTTGCCCGCCTCGGCGCCAAGATCTCGCTGTCGGGCCAGACGGCGAAGATCGAAGGCGTGCCGCGCCTGAAGGGTGCGCCCGTCATGGCGACCGATCTGCGCGCTTCCGTGTCGCTCGTCATCGCCGGTCTTGCGGCCGAAGGCGAGACCATGGTGTCGCGCGTCTATCACCTTGATCGCGGCTTCGAGCGCCTCGAAGAAAAGCTCACTCGCTGCGGCGCGATCGTCGAACGCGTCAGCGAATAAGCGCAACTGTAGACGTAACGAGACAAAGGGCGGTCATTCGCCCTTTGTCCCCGTTGCGCAATGGGCCTTAGCGCCTTATGTCCCTTGTCCTACGGCACCGCCATTCCGCGGCGCCGGATATCGCCATCCCGGTGATATCAGAGACAATGGGGTGCTGCCTGAATGACCGACCTGAAGCTTGTTGCGCTGGATAGCGAAGACCTTGCCGTCGTCTCCGCGCATACGCAGGATAGCGTCTTCAAGGTCGCGGATCTTTCCTGGTCGCCGCGCGACCACCAGTTCTCCATCGCCGCCAATCGTTTCGTCTGGGAAGAAGCCGGCGCCAAGCGCAAGGGCTTCGAGCGCCGCCGCGCGGCCATCGTCTTCAAGCGCGTGCTGGCCGTCCGCTCCGTCGGCATCAATCAGAAGAACCGCGAGGATGTCCTGTCGCTGCTCGCCATCCGCTTCGAGCAGAAGGGGGAGGGGCCGGAGGGCACTGTCCAGATCGATCTGGCCGCCGGCGCCACCATCGCACTCGATGTCGAATGCATCGAGGTTCAGCTTGCGGATATCGGCGGCGCATGGGAAACCGCTTCCAAGCCGCGCCATCCCGGCGCCTGAATACGCATTTATTGAAGCATACCGAGAGGAATTGACGCGTGGCAATCTGGTTGGATCAGGCATCGGACGATTTCGGGCAGCGTTTCGCGGCGTTTCTGACGACCAAGCGCGAAATGTCCGAGGACGTGAACGTCACCGTTCGCGCCATCATCGATGATGTGCGCGCTCGCGGCGATGCGGCGCTCGCCGAATATTCGCGGAAGTTCGAGGGCATCGATTTCGCCGAGACGCCGATGCGCGTCACCGAAGCGGAAATCGACGCGGCCGTCGAGGCCGTTCCCGCCGAAGTGCTGGGCGCGCTGAAGGTCGCCGCCGTCCGCATCGAATCCCACCACGCCCGCCAGCTGCCCAAGGACGATATCTACGAAGACGCCATGGGCGTGACGCTCGGCTCGCGCTGGACGGCGATCGAGGCAGTTGGCCTCTATGTTCCCGGCGGCACGGCGAGCTATCCAAGCTCGGTACTGATGAACGCCATTCCGGCCAAGGTTGCCGGTGTCGATCGCGTTGTCATCGTCGTTCCCGCAACCGGCGGCCAGGTGAACCCCGCCGTGCTCGCCGCAGCAAAGCTTGCCGGCGTGAGCGAGATCTATCGCATCGGCGGAGCCCAGGCCGTGGCAGCACTCGCCTATGGCACCGAGAGCATCGCGCCGGTCGACAAGATCACCGGCCCCGGCAACGCCTATGTCGCCGCCGCCAAGCGCCACGTCTTCGGCACTGTCGGCATCGACATGATCGCCGGCCCGTCGGAGGTCCTGGTTGTCGCCGACAAGGACAACAATCCGGATTGGATCGCGGCCGACCTGCTTGCCCAGGCAGAGCATGACGTCAGCGCCCAGTCGATCCTGATCACCGACGACGCAGCCTTCGGCAAGGCGGTGGAAGCCGCCGTCGAGCGTCAGCTGAAGACGCTGAACCGCGCCGAGACGGCGGCCGCCAGCTGGCGCGATTTCGGCGCTGTCATCCTGGTCAAGGAGATCAGCGACGCCATTCCGCTCGCAAACCGCATCGCCGCCGAGCATCTGGAAATCGCCGTCGCCGATCCCGATGCGCTGGTCGACAAGATCCGCAATGCCGGCGCCATCTTCATCGGCGCGCATACGCCCGAAGTGATCGGCGATTATGTCGGCGGCTCCAACCACGTGTTGCCGACCGCCCGCTCCGCGCGCTTCTCGTCCGGCCTCTCGGTTCTGGATTTCGTCAAGCGCACCTCGATCCTGCGCCTCGGTTCGGAACAACTGCGCACGCTGGGGCCGGCCGCCATCGCGCTTGCCGTATCGGAAGGCCTCGACGCCCACGCGCGGTCGGTTGCGATCCGCCTCAATCTGGAACGGTAAGCGATGGCTGCGGGCGACTTCCGGCTTTGCGACGTCGTCCTGGACGACACCATCGGCCGATCGACGCCCGATGTCGAGCACGAGCGCGCCGTCGCCATCTTCGATCTCATCGAGGAGAACAGTTTTACGCCCCTCGGCCACGCCGGCGGCCCGTACCGGCTGAACATTTCGCTTGTTGATACCAAGCTGGTCTTTGCGATTACGACCGAAGACGGCGAGGCGGTCGCCACCCATATCCTGTCGCTCACCCCGTTCCGCCGCATCGTGAAGGACTACTTCATGATCTGCGAGAGCTATTACGAGGCGATCCGCTCCGCCTCTCCAAGCCGCATCGAGGCGATCGACATGGGGCGGCGAGGCATCCATAACGAAGGTTCGCAGACGCTGCAGAACCGGCTGGATGGCAAGATCGAGGTGGATTTCGACACCGCCCGCCGCCTGTTCACGCTGGTCTGCGTTCTCTACTGGCGCGGATGACCGGGATGAGCGAACTCGAACCGACAAGCGCAAGCATCAGGCCGGGCGCGATCTTGTTCATGTGCGGCATGAACGCCATCCGCTCGCCGATCGCCGAAGCGATTGCCCGTAGTTTGCTGCCATCAAATACCTATATAAGGTCTGCCGGCGTTCGCGCCGGCGAACGCGATCCCTTCGTCGATGTGGTGCTCGATGAGATCGGCCTGTCGCTCGGTCGGCATCTGCCGCACACGCTGGAAGATCTCGAAGACGATTATTTCGACGTGATCATCACGCTCTCGCCGCAAGCCCACCACGCAGCGCTGGAACTGACGCGTGCGAGCGCCGTCGAGGTGGTCTACTGGCCAACCATGGACCCGACAGTTGCGCAGGGTACGCGGGAGCAGATTCTGGATAGCTATCGCGAGGTGCGCAATTACCTCGCCGAGCTTATCCAGAACCGTCTATTAGACCGAAGTGGTATCGCCGCGCAGTCCGCATGAAACAAATAAAGGAAACGCGATCAATTTGGTTCACAAACCCCCGTTGATTGTGTAGTTTCCGCCCAAATTTTGAGGCGGCCCCAATCTTGGCCAATGCCGCCATCTCAACCGACAGGAAGAAAACACCTATATGCCTAAAGAAGAAGTCCTCGAGTTCCCGGGTATCGTCACCGAACTTTTGCCGAATGCGACGTTCCGCGTGAAGCTCGAAAACGAGCACGAGATCATCGCCCACACGGCCGGCCGCATGCGCAAGAACCGTATCCGCGTTCTCGCCGGCGACAAGGTTCTTGTGGAAATGACGCCATACGACCTGACCAAGGGCCGTATCACCTACCGCTTCAAGTAAGCTTGATGCGAAAGCCCTAAGGCTTTCGCTTCCGTCTGCCCGGTAGTCGAGGTTCCATGGCGCTCAAATACAAGCTCATTCTGGCTTCGGGTTCCCCCCGCCGCGTTGACCTGCTCAACCAGGCAGGGATCGAGCCCTCGCGCCTGATGCCGATGGATATCGACGAGACGCCGAAAAAGTCGGAGCATCCGCGCTCGCTGGCGCGCCGCCTGTCGACCGAAAAAGCCGAAGCAGCACTTGCCGCCATCAAGGGCGACATGACCTGGAAGGGCAGCTACATCCTGGCCGCCGATACCGTCGTCGCCGTCGGCCGCCGCATTCTCGGCAAGGCCGAGTTCGCAGACGAGGCCTCGGCCTCGCTCTACCTGCTCTCTGGCCGCAGCCACTGGGTCTACACCGGCGTCTGCCTGGTGACGCCCGATCGCAAGATCCGCCAGAAGATCGTGGAAACCAAGGTGCGCTTCAAGCGTTTGTCCGGTTTCGAGGTCGAAAACTACCTGGCCTCAGGCCAGTGGCGCGGTAAGGCGGGTGCCTACGGCATCCAGGGGCTGGCCGGCACCTTCGTGCAGAAGATGGTCGGCTCCTACACCAACGTCGTCGGCCTGCCGCTGTACGAGACCATTTTGCTTCTGACCGGCGAGGGCTTCGACGTCCATAGCCGGTGGCCCGAGGCTTGAAGCCGGCGGGCCGAAAACCCGAAGGAATGACCATGCCCGATGAAACCAGACAGAGCGCCAAGATCGAACCGCTGCGCAAGGCACACCCGTGCCCGGAGTGCGGCACGCCCTCGCAGCGCGAGCACTATCCATTTTGCTCGAACCGTTGCCGCGAAGTCGATCTTTCGCGCTGGCTGACCGGCTCATACGCCATTCCCGTTGCCGAGGATGAGACGAAGGCCGAGTACCCCGACGAGAACTGATCGGGTTTTCCGCTCGGGAAGCCGTTCAATTTGTTCAATAATTCGGAAAATTCACAGGCCTGTCAAAAAACTCTCATTTGGCGCTTGCCATGGCCGAACAAGATGTTATAACCCCGCTCGCTTCCGGGGAAAACCAAGCCCCCGCAGCTTTCGGAAACGAGAGATGTGCCGAAGCAGGAATGCCCAGATAGCTCAGTTGGTAGAGCAGCGGATTGAAAATCCGCGTGTCCGTGGTTCAAATCCGCGTCTGGGCACCACTCCAAGCCCTTGCTTTCGTTCTCGTTTTCCATGCTATTAGCGCTCGCTAAAATGTTGCGGTTTGACACTTTTAAGCGTCGGGTTTGACAACTTTCGTTTTCCGTCTGTTCAGTTCAGCCTCAAGATCGAACACGGCCGCTGTCGCCTGCTTCGATCGATCAGCCCGTCTTGAATAGTGTTTTGCCATGGCCTCGGTTGCGTGACCGAGCACTAGGGCAATGGTGCCGTTATCCTTACCCATCTCGGCAAGGATGGTGCCGACTGTGTGGCGCAAGCCCTTCAGGGTGAGGCCCGGCTGGATCAGCTGCGCTGTCTGAAGCTTTCGCTTTACCTTGTCCCAATTGGTGCTGAAGCCGTTGTAGGTCCAAGGTTTGCCGCGACTGTTAGCGCACAGCGTTATAGCGTTATGCTCGGGCATCTTGGCGATCGCATCAGCGACCGGCTCAAAGATCGGCAGATAGACCGGCTGGCCTGTCTTCTTGCGCCGCGTGTCGATACCTGCATCGGAAATCGCCGTACGCGGTAGCGCCAGCGCGTCCTGCGGGTCGAGCCCATAGAACATCATCAAGCCAAAAGGCAAAAGCATGTGCGGCGGAAGTGCTGCCATGACCGCATCGCGCTCGCTATCGGTCCACGGCCGGTTCGCATCTGGCAAATTCTTTGGCCGCTCAGCCAGGCTGATCTCGGCAACGGGGTTTTCCTTGACCAGCTCATATTCGAGCCCCCAAGAGAACAACAGCGAGAGCACGGATCGCACATAGTTCGCGAACCGAAACCCGTGTTGTTCTTCCGCCTTGTCGCGGAGCTTAGCGATAAAGCCGCGCGTGAAGCGCTGTAGCTCAGTGTCCTCGATCGGCTGGAGCCAGTTGAAAACGCGCTGATAGTCCGCCCGCGTGCGATCGGCGCGCTTCTGAAAACGAGGACTGGCGCGATACCTCTTGATCAACATGCCAAGAGAGCCGGGCTTTGCCTCATGCTCATGGTGCAGCTGGTTGATGCGGTGGACTTCCATATCGAAGGCGAGGCTGTAAACCTCGAACTTGCTGCAGTCGATTTTCGCGCCGGTCTTGCGATGGTAGGCGCGCCAGCGAAAAGGCGGCTTCTTGTCGCGGTGGATCTTCCAACCCGCGTACTTATTTTTGCGCTTATCCTTGCGGCCGCTCATCCGAGCTTCCCGATGATATCATCATCACTCTCGCCGTCGCCGCCTTTGAGGCCGTCGATCCAGTGATCGAGATCCTTTATGTCGTATTTGTTGCGCCCGTCCGGCATCCGGATCGGGCAAACCGCACACGTCCCCGGAAACCGCTTGGCAGGCACACCAACGTAAATCGCCGCTTCGCTCAGATCGAGCATGCGGCGGGGAGGGCTCTTGATCGTGAAAGTGGAAACCGTCATCTACATCGACCTGTCGCAAAGGTGGTGACCCCGCCCCGTCGAGGGCGGGAGATCAAAGCTGGAAGCCAACACGTCCTGCTCAAGCATTTCGTTTTCCCTGCACCAACGCTCCAAGAAACTCGTCGAGGAGTTCGCCATCGCGCGTCTCAAGCAAAGCATCCCTGAGATTGCTATCCCCCAAAATCACGCTAGCCTTGAAACTTGCGGCATTCTGGGTCCGGCAGGGGAAGCCGACAAACTGATAGAGAAGCTTGTCATACTCCTCGAAAATCGGAGCGTCTGGCTCCGGCCCTAAGCGCGTAATGCGGTCGCTCACCGCCCGCAGACGGCCAAGCACGGCTTCAATGCCGCTATCTGTTTCGCTGTCCTCGGTGATCTGCCGCTCGATCGCCTCAAGTCCGTCCTGGACGCCGGCGATGACTTTCGAGGCGGAGACAGCAACATCATGCGGTCCGACCAGCGCCGCAGCAGCAACCTGAAGCATGCTGACCGCCAAACTGATCTGGTCGACCATCGCATCTTCAGCAAGAAGCGGAGCGGCTATTGATTGTCGGGCAGGGTTTATATTATCTTGTAACTGCATTTCGGCATTCTCCTGTAAAGAATGTTGATCTCAGAGGGCGATGCGGCGGATCAGGCCGCTTCGCCCTTTTTCATTTCCAATGGGTCGAACATTGCACGCTCGAGATGGAAGACGATCTCCGCGTTCATCGAACGATGATTGAGCTGAGCTTCTTCCTTGATGCGGCCTCGCAAGCCATCTGGAAGTCGCAGCATGTACTGGTCTTGTTGGGCACTCGGAAAATTTCCCCTAGCCAATGGAGCCTCCTATCAAGTTGATAGATATGTTGTATCAACTTGATAGGATGGCGTCAATTTATAAAAGCAGCTAGTTGATAGGTGTCATTTTGAAAAGCGGATCGGCAAACCCTTGGCCAAGCCACAATACCCAAGCGAAAAACTTGATCAGTACATGTTGCGCTTTCCAGATGGCATGCGTGATCAACTAAAGAAAATTGCAGAAAACAACGGTCGCTCGCTCAATTCCGAGATCATCAAGCGCCTAGAAGACACACTGGCCTACCAGGAGCATGTTGCGCGACATGCTGACGCGCCGGAGCCGAGTGAGGCAGATTACGGGCTGGCGTTGAGTGATCACCTAAAATCGCATCCAGCGCCAGGCGTCTCGATTATGAGCACGCTCGGGACAATCCTGGACGAGGTGAGGGCGCTGCGCGGCATGTCGATCACCGACATTCGCCACCACGCCGACGGCCGCCGCGAGGTCGAGCTCATGCCTGCCACGGGCGCCGATGACGACGTGGATCTGCCCGATCCGGCGGAGCCGTTTCCCAAGCGAGGCGATGAGGGCTACGATGAGGCGGTGCTCGACAAGGTGCGCTCTATCGCCGCGCGATACGGCTTTAGCCTGGTGAAGCGTGAGGACGCCAAAGCCGACGGTGATTGGGATTGGAGCAATCTCGAAACGCCGCAGCTGCCGAGAATCGACAAGGCGCGGAAGCCTGCGAAAAAGAAGGCCTGATCTGACAGCGCCAACCCAGTTTCCTAATGTCCAATAAGCTCCCTTATCGGACCCCAGATTGTCCACGCGCTCCCCCACACCCCCCTTTGCGCAGCAAAGACGCTCCAACTATCTCAACGAAAGCGTTAGCATGAGTGACACGATCACAGACTTTAACCGGTCGCTGAAATCGACGGCGGGTGCGCGTTTCAACGCTGCAAAGCGTCTCGAACACATCGACAAGCGGATGACGGCCTTAACGTCGTTCTCGTCGGCCTATCTCATCCTGCTCTCTGTTGGCCCGTCACTCATGGGTGCGTCGGCAGCGGCACAGCCGATAAACAACCTGTTCTCTACAGTTCTCTCAGTCCTGTTGCTGGCATCGTCCGTCTTGTCTTACGCAAGCGGACACGCGGTGCGATCGGAGCAGTATCATCGCAGCGCGCTCGAGATTCAGGAGATCAGGCGGCAACTCCGCTTTGCTGGCGAGAACATCTCGAACGAACTATTCCTGTTGCTGTCTCAGCGCTATGACGCCGTTCTTCAGAAGTACTCAATCAACCATGACGATGTGGACTTTTATCGATTTCAGCTTGAGTACCCGAAGGATTTCGAGATGTCCCGCGCGCAGCGCTGGGTGAAATCCACCAAGGTGTTTATGGCCTACAGCTACCCAACAATGATCCTCTTCGCGCTAACGGCGGCCGTCGTGCTCTTCGTGCTTTTTCTGATTGGTTGGAATGGTGACACGGAAGCTTTCGCCACTTGGCTTAAGTCTCGTTAGGCGCGCGGCAGCTCGCTATCGTCTTTAATCAATCGGTCGGCGCCGAGGTGCCGCAACGCACCTCGGCGCGCACGATGATTCTTATCAGCAGAGTCCAAAGGCCTCCGGCGCCGAATTTCAACTAGAATGAATCGCAAGATCGATTACGGTCGCCGAGTCAATCGCATAATTTCCCCGGTTTCCCCCAAAAATATAGCATTAACAAAGCGTTAATCGCTCTTCAGCCAACGCGTTGATTTCACGCAATTTTTGCTGTGGATAGTTGAAAAAATAATCCCGCAGTTGGTTGTGGAAACCGCGCCTTCCACAGGACTCGCGCGCCGGACCACTTGACGCAATCAGCCAACCGATTGTTTATTATGCTCGTTCGCTGGATAATCTGGCGAATGGATACGAAAAAGGCCGGGGTTGCCGCCCCGGCCTCGTATTCGAAAACCGCAGCGCCTTGGACGGCTTACGGATCCCCTTTACAACCCCAAAAATACGCGGGGTGGCTGATCTGTCAAGCCGGCCAAGGCTCACAAAGGAGCCTCACAATGAAACATTCGAGTTATCAACTCACCCTCGACGATGCAGTGCAAGTGTGGATCCGCCGATGGGCGGGCGAATATCAGCACGAGATTGCCGCCAGCTACGGCGTCAATCAGGGGCGCGTGAACGAAGTGCTGAAGCACAAGCGCCACCCGAACGCTGAAGCGATCGCGAAACTGAAGCGCGGAATGCACTGACAGCGACGGCGCGGCCTCGGCCGCGCCTGATCCACCGATGTTTCAAAGGACAGATCACCATGAGCGTTATGCTTGTGCAATATGACCTGTACGCACCAGGTCAAGACTATGCCCCTCTGATCAAAGCGATCGAGAGTTACACGCACTCGAAGTGCCTCAAGTCGGCGTACTTCATCGACACCCAGGACACACCGGCGGCGGTTCGAGATCGGCTTATGAAGCTGATTGATCGAAATGATGTCCTGTTCGTTGTGGGTTTGACAGAGAGCTGGGGTGCAAATCGGCAGACGCCCTCTACCGACTGGCTTCTGAGCCCGTCACGAACCTGGAGCTGATAGCGGCGGCTGATGGTTTCTGGTCGCTTTCTGTGACCGCAGTCGAATGGCATTTTACGATCGTAAAAAGAGGCTTGTTTTTACGATCGTAAAATGAAACACTCCGACTCGCTGGCAGCACAGACAAGTAAGACCAGCTTAAAAAAGGGAAGCTCATCATGATCACCCAACTCAGGAAGGTGACAGGCGGCCGGTCCATAAAACTCAATGTGGAAGGCCGTCACCTCAACAGGTCCGCCGAAGAAGACAGAAGAGCGCTCGAAATGAATGTCGAGCGCTCTATGAAGGCCATGCTCAACCTGCTTTCGCCTGCAATCGAAAGTGGCGAGCATGATGACGCGATGATTCAGCTCGGGGCTTCCGCCGCCCTGTTCGTTGAACCGTTGTCAAAACACGAAGTGCAGGCACTCGCCTGCGCTTTGTACATGGAGAACGAACGTCAGGCGCTGTCGTATCACGATGTGCTCCGCCTGACCGATCGGTTCTCTGGGAAGGCCATGAATATCACCATGGTCTACAAAACGATCGAACGCCTGCTCGATAGAGGCTTTCTGACACAAGTTGAAGGCGAGGCGGATCGTTCGCGTCGATATCAAATTCATGGACAAGGGCGCGAGGCGTTCAGGATGGCCGTTCTGAACTCGCGAATTCTTGCCAGTGCGCCAAGTCCGGCCGCCGCCTGAAAAGTCGGCGTATGGAGCAAATGCCATCGTGGTTACCAAACGGAGGGAATGAACATGCAGTCCAGTTTTATCGAAGCCCGCCGGGCGTTCCCGGCAATAGGAAAGGATCCTCCTTTGTCTACGATACCAAAAGATGTTCGCGAGCTCATTCGCCAGGCGCTTGCCGACCCGATTAAAGCTCTGGAATACACTGAAGCGCTCGACCGCTATCTTGGCGATCTTGTGCATCAGAACCGCACGCAAGACTATGAAGATTATGTTGCGGAAACCCGCGCTGACCTGATTGAAATGGTGGCGCAGCAGCAGAAGCAAAAAAGCCGGGCACGAATTTCGGTGGTGGCCACCTATATCGCCCCGGCTTTTGTTACGATTTTGGCTCGTGTCATCACTGAGCACTTGCCGTTCGGATAGACTGCAACCTCCAATCCGAACATATCGCGGCGGCCCTTGGGCCGTCGCTTTTTTTACAATGCCTGTGTAAACTTAATCCTAAGATCTAGGTTCCAAGCAATGTAACATGCGAAACTTATCTCAAACATGTGCGTCATTTTCAAGGTAGCATTGGTTGTACCTCACTACGACGAACTGGGCATATCGCCGCACCTCATTCTAAAAACCGCCTCCGCCACCTCCGCCTGCTGGCCCATTAGATCCGGGGGGCATCGATCGGCCGGTGTTGGCGTTTGCGCCGGACTGCGACGCCGTCTTGAATTTGGCCAACCCCGAGATAACAGCATCGAGGACACGACCAGCAATCGCCGCGCCGACCTGATCCCCCGCGGCTTTAAGCTTGCTTGCCATCGCGTCGCCTGCCGTCGATCCAGACTGCTCAATGGCATTTCCCGCCGCTTCACCGCCTTGCGCGAACCGTTGTTCGATACCCTCAAAGGCATTGAAGCTGGCGGGGATTGGTGCGCTCACACGGTTCGGCGAGTAGGCAGACTCATGCAGCTGCTCGAGACGACTGATCATCGAGGTAGATGACTGAGGCGCTGGCCGAGGCTCGGGGATTGGGACGGCGGAAAGCGGGATTTTGCCGTTGAGGTAATTGTGATCGCCACCGGGAAATTCTGCAGGGCCGGGAGGCGACATCGAGTGGGGGCCGCCTGTGGAAGGACGAATAGAGCCGTCCTCATAGCGGTCGCTCCAGTATTTCTTTAGGAACTCAGGATCCTGATAGCCACCTTGCACCGCCAGCTTGTCGGCCTCACTGCTGTGAGAAAATGGTCCGAACGGCAGGTTCCAGGCCATCCAGCTCTCAACCTGAGTTGCACTCATGCCTTGTTTTGCCAACGAGGTTCTGATCGCCTCGCCATAATCGAGATCGGAAGAGACAGCATCCATGATCGGCACGGCCGGCCGGGAGACGCCCTTGCCGAGACTGTTCATGAACTTGTCCCAGCTACTCGAAAGGCGGTCGATGCTGGCCTGCGTGTCGCCGGTCACCCGGGCGAGGTCGCGGAAGACGGTCCCTTTGATCTCGGCACTATTCATGATGTCCAGGAACTTCTTAAGGCTTTCCGGGCTGGTTATCAGCGACTGCATCCCGAGACGGAATTGCTCATCGGTGAATAGCAGGGGCAACTTGCTGAGGTCGCCATTGATCGCCTCTTTGGAAAGACGGGTGAAGGCTGAGACCGTATCCTCGCCACTTTTTCGAGCTGCATCCATCTCCTTGCGGATGTCGATACCCATCTTTGCAAATTTCGATGCGGTGTCAGCGGAATAGATCTTGCCGAAGATGTTCTGTGCGAAGGTAGCGGCCGACGATGCCGATCCAGTATCCTCGCGGATCGTCTGGAGGATCGCCACCAGCCTTTTCAGGCCCTCTTCGCCGCTGTATCCAAGAGAGGCGAATGAATTCGCGAGGTCCGGGATATAGGTAGCCATATCCTTCAGTTCGAACTGGCCAGCCTTCCCGCCCGCAACCATGATGTCAAAGGCGTTCTGCAGTTGGTTAGTTTCGAGTTTGAGGGCGGAAGCCGCTTTGATTGCCGTGTTGGCGATATCATCAGTCGCCGCACCCGACGCCTGCGCAGTAGCGAGCACGGACGGCAGAAAGGCCATCGCCTCTTTAAGGTCCATCCCCGAGGCAACCAGCGTATCGAGGGCTGTGATCGCCTGATCCACCGGTAAGGAAAACTGCTTCGCCATTGTTTGCATGCTGGAAAAGGCTGCGTTTGTCTGGTCGGCGGTTGCGCCGGATGTGATCCCTATGCGGGTCATCTCGCGCTCGATCGCCGCAAAATCGACGAGAGCTCTCTTTGCACCGTAGGCAAGCGCAGCGGGCGCGGCGTAGCGCAGCATCGCTCCGTATGCTGCCTTGGCCCCATGCGTCATCCCGCTCTGCTGGCGATTGAGAGCTTCGGCTCGACGATTGATCTCGCCCATCTTGCCGGAGACGGCTTTAAGCACCTGGCCGGTCTTGTCTACTGCAGAGATCTTGAGGCGTGCTTCGACTTCCTTCATACAGAAACTCCTTTATGGCCAGTTGACGTTTTCGGCAGCGGCCAGCGCTCCCGATGTGGATTGGGCGGCATCGATCGAAGCCTTTGCACTGAGGCGAACGGCCTCGATCGCAGCGCCGATCTGCTGCCACTGGACGAAGGCGGCGTTGACGATCGCGGCCACCTCTTGGATCGTGCCGGCGGTAATGCCGACCTCGGCCGAAAGAAGCGGATAATCGCTCGCAACCGGGTTCTCGGAAGCCAATAGCGCCGACGCCTCAGAAGCTTTCTGCATATATGTCATGGCCTGGCCGGAACCCGCCGTGATGTATTTCCCGCGCTCCAGCTCGGCCGACATATCGACCGTCGCTTTCAAGCGTGCCTTCAGCTCATCGAGCGTCGGCTCCGGATCGACCGGCAGCTGTGGCGGGTCGATAAGCGCGAACCCGCCTTCGATGGTCACAATCTTACCCGCGAGAATACCGTCGATCGCCAGCGCGTAGTCATCGTCGGAGATCTCGATTCCGTCGTCGAGCTCGTCGGTAGATACTTGTCCGTTCGTTGCCCAGGCCATCACTTGATCCTCATGTAGGCTTTGACGCTGATGTTTCGCATGCGGGTTTCGTTCGCCGTGCGAGGCGTGCCATTCGTGCCGTCAGTCGTGGGATAGGTGGTCGCAAGGCTGTCAGTTTGCACGCCGCTGTTTGCCGTGTTCGTCGCTGCAGGCTGAGGAGCCGCGCCGACTCCACCTGCCGATGACATGTTGACGTGGTGATAGTGACCTTGAAACGCGTCGTCCTGCTTGTTGTTGGCGGTCGCACCAGGTCGGAGAATGCGGCCCTCGGTGTTGATCAACGCGACGCTCTGACCAAGCATCGGAGATCCAGATAGGAAGATATTGGCCGTAGCGACCACGAGCGGCGCGGATCCGGAAACGCTTTCGCTGGTCAGCTTGCCGTTATTGAACCCACCCGATCCCGTAAGGCCGGCGGTCAACTCGATGAACGCCACTTCGCTGCTGTTCGCGGGAGGAGCATCGACGCCAAGGAGGCCGGTGTTGGCGAAGTAGATCTCGCCGACCATGATCGATTTCCATTTCTGTTGCGCCCAATAGTTCGTCAGCGATATTTTCGAAAGCTTGCCGGTGACGCTGTCGCGCAGGATAAACTCGTCGCCGCCGACCAGCGATGTCTTGGCGGTCGCGCCATTGACTAGGTCGACGACATCGTCGCCGCTGTACAGGTCGAGGATTTCGCCGACCGACAACCGGGTTGCTTCTCCTCCCGACATTGCCGGCACAAAGTGATTTCGCGTCGCGCCAACGGGCGTAAGATCTTCGATGAGTACGATGTCCATTGTTTCTCTCTCGTCGCGTTCGTCTTTAAGCTATGCGGACCTTGACCCCTGTCTGATCTCTGGCGCGGGGAGGTCCGCTTCCGCTATCGGCCTAGCTCTTCGGCCTCATAGGAGCGTGCGCCAAATTTTAGTTCTTTAGTTTAGGCTTTAGGCTTTAGGCTTTATTTTAGGGGTCAGACTGGCGAGATATCGGGGTCGCCCCGGCCCGCAGGGGGAAGCGGTCTTGTACGGTCCCTAGACCAGGGGGCACCCAAACCTACCTAGCGTGCCTTGATGGTCGCGCTGCGCAGCTGTGTCAGCTTAGCCGCCTTCTTGGTTTCGTCGTTGACCGTCGTTTCGAAGATCAGCATCGGCTTCTTCACCTCGGCATTGTTGGTTATGCAGACGGCTTGCACGTCGGCCGAGGTCGCGTCGACTTCGTAGCCCAAGATGGCGCTAGCCGTTTCCGCACCCTCCTTGCCAGTTGTGCTGGCGGCGGGAGAGGGTACGTATTTGCCGTCAGCGGTCACCTTCCCGAGAATGGTGCCGGCGAACACCTTTCCAGATCCAGACTTGATTGTCAGGACGTCGCGAGAAAGATGTCTATTCGCTTCCGAAAGGATGAAAGCGAGGTCCCGAGGGGTTTCAGTGAGCGTTGTTGGCATAATCATGCTCCCTTAGAGTTGGCACGGCGCGAGGCGAAAATATCGGCAGACGTCATGCCCGGTAGCGCGAAGGTACGCGCCGTGGGAGAGCCCGTGGATTTGCTACCAAAAAACCCAGACACTTCTTGCCGCGCAACATTTTGCGGCGAGTGATTGTCGTCGTCATCGTCGACCAACGTCGTAGCGGACTTAGAAGCTTTTGCGCCTGGTACGGTCGGCGCAACTCCGGCACGCCTCGCGGCGAAAATGTTCGCAGCCGTCATGCCAAGCGGAGAAAACAGTCGTTTTGGCGATGCGAAAGCCTTTGAACCGAGAATTCGGGCGACTTCCTCGGCCGCGTATATGCGGGACACTTGTGTCATGGCAGCACCTCATCGTGAGCCAAAACCGCTCTTGGATCGGCGTCAGCACGGCGCGTTGCGGGGAAGCCAGCCGCTTCAGCTGTTCGAATGATGCTTTCCTCCGAGAGCTCCGCATCGAGCAGCTTCCGGTCGATCTCCATGAGCTTCACCACACGGTCGTCCTCGGAAATACCTTCCAAGCCGGCTGCGTATTGATGTTCAACCGCGCGACGAACGCCGTTGATGAGAAACTCCCCGGCGAAGGCGCCAAAAGCCGCCTCCAGCGTCATCTCAGGCCCCCGCCAGTTGGGGCTCGCGCCAACGAACATGGAGCCGTCCACGATGGTGCTGATCTCCACTTTGGAGCGCGCCCAACGCTCGGCGCGTTCGAGTGCGACCGTTTTGTTCACCGGCACTGAGAGCAATCGTCCGCGTTGTTCACGAAGCCGAACGATCTGTTCTCTTAGCGCCTCGATGCCATCGCCCAGGTCTTTTCCCGCCTTCTTCGTGGCGGAAAGGAAAACTCTCATTTTATCGCGCAGTTCATTCGCCATTGGTCACTCCCTCCGCATACTTGCGGCAATTTTCGAAGAGCTGTGATGCGGTGGAGGCCTCTTCGCTCGCAGCGTGCATCTCGGCTTCTTTGATCCTGATGTCCTCGCGGATCCGCTCGAGATCATCCTTCTTCTTCGCTACAGAATTGCGCAGGACGGGGCCGCTCGGCGTCGCTCCAGCATTCTGATCGGTGCTGCTGCCATGTCGTGAGTAGTGCGCCAAGTGCTCATCGAGGCTCTTCAGTTCTTTGCGCGCGTTCGCCTCTTTCACACCCAGCGCCTGATACTCAGACAATAGCTGTCTGCTTCGGCCAATTGCAGCCGACTTCGCGGCCTCAAGCCCGCGTAGCCGGGTCAAATCGAGTTTGTGTGGTGCTTCCATCGACAGATGATCTCCTGTTTCGACCATCATCGAGCTCGACTCGGGAAATTCAAACGCCACCTTGAATTTCCACATTGAGGATCTGCTGCAGCCTCTTGGATGACCCCGGAATGCGCTCACCGCTCGACAGAATGCGCCACCAGGTCGCTGCAGGCTCGGCCGATGGGGCGACGATCAGGTCGCATTCTCGCGGCCAGCGCAGATTGGCGTAGCGCTCGGCGGATTGCTGCATCAGCTTGGCGGCGGCGGCCGGCGGAAGGCCCTGCCAATCAGGCTGGCTGCGCCACAGCCTACGGATAAGATCATCACGTCTAGACAGAGCGTCCTGCCGACCGGCCGAAACGCCGCCCCATGCTTTCAAGCCGATCGCCTTGTCCAAGGAAGGGGAAGCACCATTGTCGAGGGCGTAGAGGTAATTCCCGATGCCGCTCACCAGTAGGGAGCACTGATCGTCGGTAAGTGAATGTCCACGGCAAAGGCGGCGGTGCATGTCGCGTAGCTGAGAGACGATGCCCGACGGCTCGTCGAGCGCCTTGTGGTGGCGATCAGCCATGGGGCGTTAACCCGTTAACTGGGCCGTTAACAGCGTTAACCCCGTTAACCCAACATTTAGACCAGTCTGACTGACAGGTTTTCGGGGTCGCCCCGGCCCGCAGAGGGAAGAATGTCTGTACGGTCCCTAGACCGGGGAGGGGGCGGGCGGCGGCGGCGCACAGCCTTTTGCATGCGGCCTGCGTCACGGCCGCCTTGCGCCGCACCATCATTCGGCAGCAACCGGATGCACATGAGGTCTTTAGGCAAGTACGAGCAAAGCTATGCAGTTGGCTCAGATACCAACCATAAAGACCATACTTCAGTTCCCCATTGGATAGTTTGGATAGTTCTTGGATGGTGAGTTGGAGAGTATTATGAAATAGAAACAGATAGATAGAGAGTTTGGATGGTTTTTCCCGCACTACATAGTGAAATTGGTTAGACCCCACCATTTCATAAAAATAATCGTATATACGCGCGTGAAAACTATCCGAACTATCCATGTCGCTGTTATCGTTGAATTTTCTCGCCCTCCAACTCTCCAATAGCTTTTCGAGAACTCTCCAACTATCCGAAAATCGCCAAGGCGACTGGTAGTGGGTGGGGTACGGGGTTGCGCAAATGCGCCTCCGCGCATCCGCGCGGCTTGTGGAGAGTGCATCGAGTGATGGGTGGGGTACGGGGTTCATAGCGGCAACCCCGGATCATCCTGAAGCCGCACACCAAAATAGTATATCCGGCCACCGAGCTTTTCCTTCCGGAGGCGTTTAGACAGCGCGCGCCCGAAGGCGGTCTGCATGATCGGTTCGGCGTGATTTCTATCCGCGAAGCGGCGGTACGCTTCATAGAGCTTCTGTGCCTGCAGTGGCGCACCGGCCGGGGCCATTTCGAGTGAAGTTGATATGAAGTGATCAACCTGGTCCCTAACGTATTCCTGCGCCGATGTGAGAGGCCGGGGATCAGCAGCCGTGCTGCTACGCAAAATCAACTCTGGCGGCATGGTGACACCGGCTGCGCGCATAAGCTCCAGCCCCTGTTTAACCCACGCGAGGATTTCCTCTCCGCTCGGCGGTTGCTTCTTTACCATCAGCCGAATGCCTTCCGGCAGATCCGGTAGCGTCTCGCGAGCAAAACTGCCTCTCGGGCTTGAGCTTCGCAGAGATCGAATTTCTGGCCTATCTCTGCTAAGGTCCACTCGGAGAGTCTGGCATGATCAGCAAGCCAAAATGCAGCTTGAGTTGTCGGTGAGACAGCGCGATTTTGATTTGACAAACGGCCGCTAAGTGTTTGATCTGTCAGTGCGGGTTTGACACTTTTCGCGGGATAAGATGTTGGAATGGGCCGAACAGGGTTGGATTGAAAATCCGCGTGTCCGTGGTTCAAATCCGCGTCTGGGCACCACTCTTTTTCCCAAACAATAAAACTCTTTCTCTCGTGTCTTTTGCCGAAGCCATCTTTTGATTTGGCGGCAAACGATCGGGCTGCTACAGCGATCCATCCCGCAGGACCAGCAGAGAGTGACATGGCCAAGACGAAAGAACCGAAGCTCGAGCATTCCGAACTCGCCGGCGAGTTTACCGATGATGGCGTGACCGTTCTGGTCGATATCTTCCGCCCCGCCGGCACCAATGGCGACTGGAAGATGGAAGTCGTGACGCAGGACGACGACCTGATTGAATGGGAAGAGGGCTTCGAGACCGATCGCGACGCTTTCGACGAGTTTCTGGCCACTGTCGAGCGCGACGGCATCCGCACTTTCCTTGATGATGCGGACGAACCGTCGGTTCACTAGACGCCGGCCAGGCAGACTTTGACGCCGTGACACTGCTGTGACTGTCGTTTTCAGACTTGAAAATGTCGCTTGCGGAGACCCTTTAAAATAAACCGAAACTATTGTGGCCACTCCGAAAGATAAGTGCGCATAAAGCGCGTCGGGAACAGCAAACATGAAAGCTTTGGAATACAGAGCCGCTCTGGCGGTCCTGGGATTGACCACTGCTGGAGTGGAAAATCTCTTTGGGGTCGATCAGATCACCAGCCGCCGCTGGGCGACGGGAGAGCAGGATGTGCCGCGCGCCGTGGCGCTCTGCCTGCTCCTGATGGCGTCGCATAACCTGTCGGTCGCCCAGGCGCAAATCCTGGCCGACAGCGTCGACGTGCCGCTGGCGAAATCCGCCTGATAGTTGGGGATCGGCGACAGCCCTCAGGCCGCCGGCTGCTGGATCATCTTTTTCAGAACATCGAGAAGCTGTTTGGCGTCGTCATTGGCGCCGAGCACGCGCAGGCGCTCTTCCGCAAGGCTTATGATCGCCTCCATGCTTTCACGCTCGCCCCAGCCGGAAGCGACACAGGCGCGCGTCAGATCCTCGAACGCGAACTGCATCGCGTCCTGGCAGCGCACGTCCCGATCGGGATCGTCACTGGTGACAAACGGCCTGTAGATCTCCCGCATCTCAGCTCTCCGCAAATCATTCGCACGAGCCATGCTAGACCACAGGCTTTAACGAACTATTCATGACGATATCCAGCAATCTGGGCGGAAATTCGCGACGCATCCGATTTCTCGTAGAAGCGACGCAAGTTGTCCCGCCGCGCATATCGCAACCTACTGATAATGGCGTCGTTCTCAACTCGCCCCTGGAGTGGTAATATTACCCTTGCCGAAAAGAGGGGAGATTCACATGCCACGCATCTCGCATCTATATTTCAAGACGGCCATTCTGTTCCTGATCCTTGGTATCGGAATGGGCCTGAACATGGCAATCTCGCAGGATCACAGCGTGATCGGCGCTCATGCACACTGTAATCTCTTGGGTTGGGTGACGATGGCGCTCTTCGGAGGCTATTATGCGCTCAACCCGCGCAAGGCCGAACGTCGGATCGCGATGATCCAGTACGGCATCTATACCGCGGGCGTTACGCTGATGGTTCCGAGCCTCTATCTGATGTTGCTTGGCAACATGGCGATGGAACCCGTCGTGGCAATCGCCTCGATCATCACATTCATCGGCGTCCTGCTGTTCGCCTTCGTCATCTTCTCCGGCGAACAGGTGGCCATGACGCCATCGACGCCGTCCTATCGCTAAGGTCTTCGCTTACCCCTGCGGCGCTCGTTCTTGGGGACGGCGCCGTGGACGGCGGATCAGTGAACGACCTGAACGCGTATATGCTCCTTGGCTGCATAGGAATGGCAGTCGATCGGCGCATCGCCGACGAAGATCACATCGCCATCCTGGTCGAACAGGCCCCAACAGGCTTCATCATCGACATAGACCTTGCGGACGTAACCGAACGGCGCGCTTTCGAAGACGACGTTGGGTGCAACAGCAACTGTCTCAAGTTCTCGCATGGATCACTCCGATAGTCATTTCTGTTTTAGTGCGAAATCATATTGCATTGCGAGGCTGATGCCGGGCTATCCCTAGAAATGGGGATGTCTAACTCAGCTTGACCTTTCGCCTCTCAAGGTGTCCCGAATCGGCATTTCATGCCGATTTCCTTCCTTGGTTGCAGCGAACCGCACCTTTGTGGATTGCGATTGCATCAGCGGCGAAAAGCGCGTTGCGCCGGCCAATCGAAGCTCCTATCTACATTCACGAATCATCTCCGAGGAATAACTCATGGCCGACCTAAAGGTTCGCACTCGTCCCGTTGGCGCCAGCGCCGTTCTCGGCCGCACCGGCTTCCCGCATGTCACCTCTGCCACCGGCGGCGAGATCGACATCGTCACCAGCCCGTCGCAACCGGGTTTTAACCCGCTGGACCTTCTCTACTCCTCGCTCTCGGCCTGCCTGGTCCTGAGCGCACGCATGGCGGCAAGCCAGCTCGGCGTTCTCGATCGCATCACCGAACTCAAGGCCGACGTCACCGGCGAGAAGGCCACCGAAGGCCTGTCGCGGGTCAAGACCTTCAACATCGTCTTCTCCATCAAGGGCGACATTGACGAAGAGACCCGCCAGAAGATCGCCCACGCCGCTGAAGACGAGATCTGCACGGTCAGCAACACGATCCGCGGCAATCCGGAATTCGCGACAGTCATCTCCGGCTGACCCATTATACTGGTGCCGGCGTCGCGCGAGCCACGCCGGCGACGATATCGACCGAGCCTGTCGTTCCCGGGCTATTCTCAGGCCGCTGCTTCTGCTACTTGCGGTGCATGATGGCGCCGCTCGATCGCACCCGACGCCGCAAGCACGGTACGCCATGTCGCAAGTCTCCTCCGCCCTCCCGCAATCCGCTCCCTCGCAACGTTTCGCGCTTGCCGCGCTGATCCTCGGTGGCGCCGCGATCGGCGGCTCGCCGATTTTCGTGCGGCTGTCGGAAGTGGGGCCGATGGCAACGGGCTTCTGGCGCGTGGCGCTGGCTTTCTTCCCGATCTACATCTTCTCGCTGATCAAGGGTGGCGCGACCGGCCCTAAGCCCGAGACCTGGGCCGATCGCGGCATGCTCATCCTGCCCGGCGTCATTCTCGCCGTCGACCTCATCACCTGGCACCTGTCGATCACGATCACATCCGTCGCCAATGCGACGCTGCTTGCCAATCTGGCGCCGGTCTTCGTCACCATCATCGGTGTGCTCTTCATGGGTGCTGCCGTCACGCGCGTGTTCGTGGCAGGATTGCTGCTGGCGATCGTCGGCGTCGTCATCCTCAAGGGCGGTCCTGCGGCACTCGGCCAGGGTGATCTGCTGGGCGATGGCGGCGCCGTTCTGGCGGCAGTCGCCTATGCGCTATACATCCTCGCCATCGGCAGGCTGCGCACGCGCTTCGATACGGTTCGCATCATGCTCTGGAGCACGGCGTCGGCCGCCGTCTGCCTGTTTCCGTTCGGCTTCTTCGTCGAAGGTCATCTCATGCCGACCACGGCCTATGGCTGGGCCATGGTCTTCGGCCTCGCCTTCATCAGCCACGCCAGCGGGCAGGTGGCGATCACCTATGCGCTGGCCTATCTGCCGGCCGCCTTCTCGTCGCTGACGCTGCTCCTGCAGCCGGTCGTGGCCGCGATCCTCGCATGGATCCTGCTCAGCGAGCCGATCGGCCCCATGCAGGCGATCGGCGGTCTGGTGGTCCTCGCCGGGATCATGATCGCCCGGCGAGGGTAACTGCCTTAGGCGACAGCGGCCTGCTTCTGCATGCGCCGTGCGTCGAGAATATCGAGCGCCTCGTCGACGGTCGCTGCCAGTTCCGCCTTCTCCGTGTTGCAGGTATTCCAGGCTTCGATGAAGCTGCTGGTCTTGCCGTAGCTGTTGTCGAGCACGCAATGGTCGGCGCCGATCAGCACGCACATGATATGGCCGTGCATGCGGTCGGTGATGACCTGCCGTGCAGAGCCCAAGAGCGCCACGCCGCGGTCGAAACGCTGCTGCGCGCGCTCACGATAGGCGAGTTCCGTCATCCGCGCGCGGCCACCGATCTTGCCCGAGAGCAGCCCCTTCAGGATGGCCGCATGCTTGGTCTGCTTCTGGAAATCGGCGGGCTCATCCGGCCAATCCGATTTCACGGTACCCGGGCGCTGCGTCGCTGCCGTCAGGTCCTGCGGCGTGCCGACTTCCTGGTCTTCGCGCAGGTTCAAGAGCAGCTCATGCTGCGGCACCGGCTTTGCGACCGGGCCGATGCAGAAGGCCATGTCGGGGCAGAGGCGCGTCTCGCACTGGAACCAGCGCTGTGCGAAGGCAAGGCTCTTCTTGTCGCGCACGAGAAGCGTGAACTGGCCGTGCTTCTCGATGGCGCGTGCCGTGCTGTCGACGTTGGCCTGATCCTTGAAATGGATGGTCTGCGGCAGTTGCACGATCGGCCGTCCCTTGTGCCGCTCCAGCATGTTTTCGCGGAACTGACGGTAGCCGGCCCAGATGTCACCGAAATTGCCGCCGCCATGCAGGAAGATCCGGCCGTCGCCAATGGCGCCGAGCATGCGGTCCTCGTCGAAGGTCGGGATTTCGGTGACATAGGACGGGCGCGAGCGCTTCTTGTCGAAGTATGCAAGCTCGCCCAGCCAGATCGCGCTGTCGCCGATATTGTAATGGTTCGGAAAGTCGAGAAGCGCATAACGCTCCGAGGGGTCGAAAACGTCAGACAGGTTCTTCTCGATCACGCCCTGCAGGCGGTTGATGATCGTCAGGTTAGATTCCATTGAAGGCTCCTTGTTTTAGGGACAAGAGGTCCGAAAGTTATTGCGCGGGCTCAGGCCTGCGCGTGTTTGCGAAACGGATTGAGCGACATTGCAAGCGCGATGTAGGGGCGGATGACCGACCGGCCGAAGATCGGCAGGAAGGCGAGGTAGATCACCGCGCCGAGGCCGATGCTGAGGCCGAGCGACAGCCAGCGGTTCTGGATATGCTCGACGATGACAGGATGAGCGAGCCAGACGCCGGCTGCCATCAGCAGCGAGCCGCAGAGCGGCAGCGCCACGGCCTTCAGCGTGCTCATCGCATCGATGTTGGCGAAGCGGGCCAGCACGTACTGCTGGTAGGGCAGCGTCAGCCAGGCGCGCAGCGTATAGCCGGCCGCAACGGCAACCACGCCATAGGGCACGAGCAGCCAAGTCAGCACCAGCGTCGCGGCGAGCTGCAGGGCAGCCACCGAGAGGATCGATTCCGCACGGTTGACGGCGGACAGCGCCGACGAGGCGAAGAAGTTCATCACGAAGGGCACGGCCATCAGCACGAGCACTGTGGCGATGTCGCCGGCATTGCCCCACTTGTCGCCGAACAGCATGGCGATCATGTCGTTGGACAGAGCGCCGAAGCCGAGCAGCAGCGGAATGGTGCCGAGTGCGGCGGCGCCGACGATCTTGTTATAGGCGTTGCGGAAGGCGACGCGGTCGTTCTGCAGTCGCGACAGCGTCACCAGCGCCACACTGCCGATCGGCGCAAGGACCGCCTGTCCGATCAGCTCGATCAGGCGCCAGGCAATACGGTAGCGGCCGACTTCGACCGGGCCGTACCAGCGCGAAATGAAGATGTCCTGCACGCGGGCAAGCAGCATCCACATCAACTGCGTGACGACAAGGCTGATGCTGAACAGGAAGACCGAGCGGAACAGCGGCACGTTGAAGCGGAACTTCGGCATCCAGGGATAGGCGACCCAGCCGAGCAGCACCGTGACGACGGCATTGACGGCGGTCTGGGCGACCAGAGCCCACACGCCCCAGCCCATGAAGGCGCAGGCGACGGCGGTGATGCCGGAAAGCAGGCTGGCGGCAATCGCCTGGGCCGCGAGGTTCTTGTGGCCGAATTCGCGGGCCAGCCGCGCATTGTGGATGACCGCAAGCGACGACACCGGCAGCAGCGGCGCCAACCAGCGCAGGATCTCGGCGACTTTCGGGTCGCGGACGAGATCGCCGTAATAGGGCGCGAAGACGAAGACGACGGCGGCGACGATGGCGCTGAAGGCAATGGTCGCCCAGAAAGCGGTATCGGCCAGTTCCTCGTCCAGATCGAGCTGCCGCGTCACCGCGTCACCGAGGCCGGCATAGGCAAGCACCCGGCCGATCTCGACGAACAGGCTCGCGAGCGCGAAGGTGCCGAAGTCGCCGGGTCCGAGAATGCGGGCGAGAATGACGAAGATCACGAAGGTCGCAACCGTGCTCCACGCCACGCGGATGACCGACCAGAGGACGGAAAGCGCGGTCTTCTTCTTCAGCTCGGCGTGGCCAATTGCCGTATCTGTCATTCAGTATCCAATCGATTGGGCGCTGAGGCGCAATGCTTCCGGGGCTCGGGACCGCTCAAGCGGCCCGGCCCGTCTTCTGGCCGCGCCAATAGGCGACCATGCCGGTGAAATTGTCTCTGAGCTGGCTGCGATAGGTGAGCCCTAGCTCGTCGCTGAGCTTGCAGCGGCCCATTGCCTCCAGCACGGCTTGGCGAATGTCCCAGCGCAGCATGCCGCGCATGTTCGAGCGGCGGTCGAAGAGGTATTTGGCGTAGAGCGCGCCGTTGCCGAAGGCATAGCCGCTCTGCAGCTTCTTCACGTCGCCGAGCTCCCGGCGCCCATGGAAATGCTTCACCGCGAAATCCGGAATGTATTCGACGCGGATGCCGGAATTGAAGGCGCGGTGCACGTAGTCTGTGTCCTCGCCGGAGCGGAAGGGCGAGCCGGCGCCAAAGCGCGTGTCGAACAGGCCGACCTTCTCGATCAGCGCGCGTGGAAACGCCATGTTGGCGCCATGGATGAACCCGCCGGCATGCAGCTCGCTGGTCAGCACGGCAGGCTCCAGCTCGGGCTTGATCGTGACCGGCAGATCGCGTGCGTCGCCAAGCTCGATGCGGCCACCGCGCATGACGATGTCGGTGTCGGCGGCAAAGAGCGATGCGATCACTGTGAAATAATCGGGAAACACTTCACAATCATCATCCGTGAAAGCGATGATCCGGCCCGTGGCGGCAGCCAGCCCGCTATTGCGCGCAACCGAAAGACCGGGCTTCGCTTCGTAGACGAGATTGGTGCTGATCGGCGCCGTCTTTGCCCATTCGCTGACGATCGCGGACGTGTTGTCGGTGGAACCATTGTCGACGAAGACGAGTTCCAGGCTCAGATCGCTGGCCTGGCGCGCGGCATTCGATACGGCATCCAGGCAGTTCGTCAGTCCATAAGCCCGATTTCTCGACGAGATGATCAGGCTGATGTCCACGGGCTGAGGAGGCATTCGGGTTCCCTTCTGCAGTCGATGTCGGGGAAAGGGTAGGGCGCTCCCCCAACCTCGGCAAGAAACATTTTGCGTTGCAGCAAACCAATACAGTTTGCTGAAAAACCAAAACAATGTGGTGATTTCTTGCTGGTATATTATTAATCGCAGGCAGGTGATATTGATGCGATATTATTTCTGGAATTAACAAAAGTAATTGTAATAATTCGTGTTTATTTAATATTCACAAAGTCGAAATTCTGTTTGTTTGCTTCTGACTATTGTCGAAATAATTCCGATTTAAGTATTGAGAATATAAAAATATATGGAAGTGCAATAACGTTGCTTGCGTCGTTTTCTCATGGCCGCATTGCGCTTCTTCGCACTGGCGAAATGGCTGAGAGGTAAAAGACAGCTGTTCTCGCCGGACCAATATCGAGCAAGAAGACCGGCCGGATCGAACGTTTTTGCCAGAGAAAAACCCGCCGCATGACTTGGAACAATGCGACGGGTCCGAGTAGAGATTACAGAATACGACCAGCGGGTGTGTCCTGCCCGCAGTGGATGAAGCTCCGCCGGCCGGCTCGCTGACGCGCTATTCCTCGTGCGTCAGCCACTTCTGAATGACCGGAACATCGTCATCGCCAAGCAGGTGCCCCGTCGGAATGACGGTCGAATCGACCGTTGCGCCTGATGTCTTCAGCCGTGTTTCGAGGTCGCTTGCATATTTCCCATAAGCGTCCGTCTTGCCGCTGATGACAAGCAGATCGGTGCCCTTCAGGTCCGCATGCGGAAATTCGCTGAGCACAGGCATGGAGCGCAGCAGAACCGCTTTGTGAACGAGATTCGGGTGCAGGTAGAGAAGCGAGTTCAGAAGATTGGCGCCGTTGGAATAGCCGACATAGACGAGCTTTTTCGGATCGAGCCCATAGGATTTGACCGCGCCGTCGATGAAGGCCGCGAAAGCCTCGGCCTCGTTCTTGATGTCCTGCTGGTCGAAGGAGAACGGCGTGATGCGCTTGTACCAGCGCGGAATGCCTTCCTCCGTCGCGCGTCCGCGCACACCGAGCAGCGTCGCGCGCGGCGCCACCTTGTGCAGCAGCGGCATCAACGTCGTCTCGTTGCCACCCGAGCCATGCAGCAGCACCAGAACGGTGCCGTCAGGGTTCGGCGGCGTATAGAAGCGGTGCACGAAGGGCAGCTCGCGATAGTTGACCCGGGGTTCGCCCGGCATCGAAAACTGCGGCAGAACCACCTTCAGGTCCTTGAGATCGGTGATCGGGTCCTTCGGCACGAACAGCTTTTCGCCAAGCGTCGCCGCCGGCTCGTCTACGGTCATGCCCGGCTTGTCGGTCGCGAGCTCGATCAGCGTGCCACCAGGTTCGCGCACATAGAGCGAGCGGAAATACTTGCGGTCATGCACGTTGATATCAGACGCGCTCGAACCCTCGCTCTTCAGCGCATCATGAACCTTTGAAAGCGCCGCGTCGTCCTCCGCGCGGAAGGCCACGTGGTCAAAGGTGCCGGTCCCCGGCGCGCTCGACCAGAACCCCTTGGCGTTCCTGATGTCGACGATGTCGCCGGACTGCGAGACCAGTCGGTCGATATTGCCGCGGTTTTCCTGGAAGCGATAGCCGAAATGGCTCTCGACGAAGGCGCGGCTCTTTTCCGGTTCCTCGGTCAGCATCGTCGTTCCGCGCACGCGCTGCACGGCGTGCTCGACCGGAATGCCGGCGCCATGCCAGGGAGCAGGCGATTTCAGCGCCGGCGTGCCGGCAAGCTTGACGATGATGTTGTCCGGATCCTTCAGGCGCAGCACCGGCTCGCCGAATTCGTCGGCCGGACCTTCCGTGCGGACGCCGAAGCTCATCGCCCGCGTCAGCCAGTAGCCGATGCTGGAAGGGTCGATCGCCAGTGCCAGTTCGCTCAATTGCCCGAAGCCGGCACGGCCAGGCGCGCCGTCTTCCCAGACAAGGAATGTCACGAGCGAGCCCGGCGTGGCTTCCGCGTCACCGTAAAAGAGGTGCAACTGCGTCGCGTCTTCGAAGCCGGCCGTCTGCTTGACCAGCCGCATGCCGAGAAAGCCGGCGTAGAAGTCGACGTTCGCCTGCACCTTTCGGGTCAGCAGCGTGATGTGGTGTATGCCTGAAGCCATTGAGGGGAGCCCGGATTGCATTGGGTACAGAAGGAGCGCGGAGATGAAGGTGAGGATAACAGTCATATCGTTGCGTTTGCTTGGTGCCTTGTTTGCTCTCCATAGAGAATTAGGGCATCTCCGCAAGGCTGCAAATCCAAAGTCTGAACATCCCGCAGCGCAAGTTCCAGCTGCTGTCGCGTCGGCGGCTTGATCATATAGGCGCACGCACCCAATGCTTTCGCGCGCTGCATGTCGTCTTCATCGCTTGATGTGCTTAGGATGAAGGCCGGTATCGTCCTCAGCCGCGCGTCGCGCGAAAGCGCCTCCAAAACCTCGAACCCATCCATGATCGGCATGTTGATATCGAGCAGGATGAGGTCGATCAAAGGATCGTGACCACCGGTTGCCCGCTCCTGAAGAAGCCGCATCGCCTCAAGACCGTTCGAAGCGAGATGCAGGTTGAACGTCACCTTCTCGCGCTTCATCAGCTTGATCTTCAAAAGCTGCACATCTGCCGGGCTGTCTTCGACCAGCAGAACCTCGGCCACACGGCCGATTCTATCTGCGCGCTGCTCTTCTTGCCGCGGGTTTGCCGCCCCCTTGGGCGCCCTGTCCGTCTCAATCAAGGCCAGCGGCAGCTCCATGATGAAGGTCGTGCCGCCACCATCGGCATCCTCGCACCAGATGGCGCCGCCATGCAGCTGCGCGATCCGCCGGCAGATCGCCAGCCCGAGCCCCGTCCCCTCGATGCCGCGCCCGACCAGCCGCTTGAAGGGCTGGAAGATCAGTTCGCGATGATCGCGCGCGATGCCGGGTCCATTATCGCTGACTGCGATCCGGCAGAGCGTGCCTTCGCCTTGTGCCGAGATTCGCACGCGCGGCACCTTGGCCTCGCAATATTTGATGGCGTTGGAGATGATGTTCTGCAGCATCTGCACCAGAAGCGTCCCGTCGCCCATCACCTGGGGCAAGGGGCCGCGCTCGATCTCGGCACCACGGCTGCTGATCTGTTCGCGCAGATTGCGCTCCACCTGGTCGACGATCGCGGACAGTGACACCGGCTTGGCCTCAAGATCGCCGGAGGTCTCGAGCTTCGAAAAGCCCGACACCTTGACGATCAGCTCCTCCATGTGGTCGGCCGCACTAAGCACATAGCCGAGCAGATCGTGATCGTCATGCGCCAGCGAGGGCGAAGCCTGCAGCAGCCTGCTGAACGACTTGATCGTCCTCAGCGGCTCCTTCAGGTCATGGGCCATGGCGCGGGTGAAGATCTCGAGCGATTGCTGCTTCTGCTCCAGCTTGGCCGCGAGATCGCCATGCATGATGGCGCTCTGGATGCAGCGGTGCAGCGTCTCTGGCGAAAGCGTGTCCTTGGTGAGGTAATCCCGCGCGCCGCCCTTCATCACCTCGACGGCGATCGTCTCGCTGCCCTGGCCCGTCAGCATGATCACGTTGGCGGAGGGATCGAGCTTCAATATCTCCTCGAGTACGCCGACGCCGTCGCGGCCCGGCAGCGAGTAGTCGAGCAACACGCAATCCGGCCGCTTCTGCGCGTTGAGCGCTATGCCCTCGTCGCCGTTCTCAGCCTCGTAGACCACGTAGTTGGCGCCCGGCGCGCGCGCCAGCATTCGCCGGTAAACCTCGCGGTCGTCGATATTGTCGTCGATAACAAGTACCGCGCTGCCCTCGGCCATGATCACCCCTCCAGAGGCAATATGGCGATCTCGAACCAGTATTCCTTCAGCCTCTGGATCGCCGCGAACAGACCGTCGAGATCGACAGGCTTCTGGACATAGGTGTTGGCGCCGAGCGCGTAGCAGCCCTCGATATCGCGCTCGTCGTCCGACGTGGTCAGGATCACCACAGGGATCTTACGCCACGCCGGGTTGGACTTGATCGCCTCCAGCGTCTTGCGGCCATCGAGCCCCGGCATGTTGAGGTCCAGCAGGATGAGACCCGGCCGTGTTTCCATCGTCGCCAGCAGATCCAGCGCCTGCTGGCCCGATGGCGCCCATTGCACTGGGTTCTTCAGCTTGGCGCGCTTGAAGGCGCGGATCGTTGCTTCGTAGTCGTCCTCGCTGTCCTCGACGATCAGGATCGGCTGTGATTCACGGTGCTGCATGCTGCCCCTCGCGCTTGTGACCCAATGTAAAATAGAACGTTGTGCCCTGGCCAACCTCTGACTCCAGCCAGACGTCGCCCTCGTGACGGCCGATGATCTTGCGCACGAAGGTCAGCCCGGCGCCGGTGCCGTCGTCCGATTCCTGCGTCTTTTCCAGCCGCTTGAAGATGCGGAAGATATCCTCGTGAAACTCGCGGGGAATGCCCTTGCCGTTGTCGCGCACGAAATAGACGTCGCTCGTCCGGCGCCCGTCTTCGCCGACAAGCTCGCCGACGTGGCCGACGGTCACGATCGGCTCGGGCTTGTCGTTGTATTTCACGGCATTGGTGATCAGGTTGCGGTAGACCTCGGTCAGCCGCAGCGAATCGCAGACGACCTCGGGAAGCTGGCCCTCGACCAGCACCTTCGCCCGCCGCTCTTCCAGATAAAGCTCCATGGTCGAGACCACGTCCTTGACGATGGCATGGACGTCGGTGCGCTTCACCGCCAGCTGCTGGCGCCCGATGCGCGAGAAATAGAGCAGGTCATTGACCAGCTTCTCCATACGCTGGCTGAGCCGGACAATGCGGTTGATGCGGCGCACGCCGTCCTCGTCGAGCACCGTCTCGTAATCCTCGAGCAGAAAGCGGGAATGGTTGTGCATCCCACGCAGCGGTTCCTTCAGGTCATGCGAGGCGATATAGGCGAACTCGTCGAGATCGGAATTGCTGCGCTCCAGATCGGCGGTATAGGCCTGAAGCTGGCGGAACATCGTCCGCAGCTGTTCCTCCTGCTGCACCCGCAGGCTGATGTCGCGCAGAATTGCGACGAAGGTAACCGTCGGCCCCGTCCGGAAGGCGCTCAGCGACACATCGAGTGGGAATGTCTCGCCATTGCGCCGGATGCCGGAGATGGTACCGGTCGTCCCGGTCCCGCCTTCCTCGCTCAAGAGCAGCGATCGCCGAAAATAGTCGTCGAGCCCCGCATGAAAGGTCTCCGGCAGCAGTATATGGACGCTCTCTCCGATCGCCTCCCTCGACGTCCGGTCGAACATCTCTTCCGCCGCCGGATTGAACAGCGAGATCTTGCCCTGCGGGTCCATGGCGACGATCGCGTTCGGCGTGTTGCGCGTCACCGTGTCGAAGCGGATGCGCTCGGCATCCAGGCTGTCGCTCTTGCGCTGGAAGAAGAACACGAAGGTTGCCACCAGCCAGAGCATGCCGACGGTGATGGCGCGGTTCGTCGCCTCGTAGCCATAGCCTTCGCCATGCCGATCGACAGCAAGAAAGCCGAGCAGGATCAGGATGGAGCAGACGAAGGCCAGGTTGAACGGTGCCGTGCGGCTGTTGAACCACAGCGAGGTCAGGATCAGCGGCACATAGATCATGCCGTTCACCACCCCGAGCGGGGTGTAGAGATCGATCATCAGCCCGATGAAGCACAGCGCACCCGGCAGCCAGACGGGCATGCCGCCATGATGATCCGGCTGCAGCCACCAGGACCGCACCAGCATCGCCGAGCCGAGCAGCGTCACGCCGGCGGCGGTATGCACCGCCATGCCGATGTTCGATCCCCAGCGATAGATGTGCTCGGTATGCATCGCGTATCCGGCAAGGGCCGCGATGCCGAGGCCGATCACCACATAGCCGACAAGTTCCTCGAACAGCCGCGCCTTGCCCTTCTGGTCCGGCGGGGTGAGCGCGAGAGCGAGGTTGGAGAAGAACATGACCACGGCGGTGTTCAGCGCCATGCCGCCGCCGACGCGGCCAAAGAATGCCGGATCGACGAAAATGCCGGCCAGAAAGCGCTCCATGATCTGCGGCTGCCGTCCGACGAATGTCAGCTCGATCAGCCGCACTCCACTCATCGCGGCGGCGAGCGAAAACAGCAGGAAAGCGGCGAGCCGCGCATTGGCGCCGGTGTAGACCGAGATGACAAGCGCGATCCCGGTCAAACAGAAACAGATCGCTGTGTTGATCGCCATCGCAGGCGAACCCGGTATCAGGAAAAGAAGAGGCTCGATCTGCCGCACCCAGGCGAGAAGGATCACGGCGCCCAGCATGAGCAGCAGCACGCCGAGCACGATCGTCGTCAAACGGTGTCGTTCCTGGCGCCAGGGGGCACTCGTCCTTCGACCAATGATCGGCTTCACCACGCGTTGCTCTCCCGTCCGGCGGTTACTATTTCCAGAATTGAAAATTATTCAATATACATCTGTCGCGATAGTTGCGGCTTCGGCGCCGACCGGCAATATGCCTGTTACGGATGCTGTGCCCTGCGGTCGAACGGAGCGCCGGCGCGAGCACGGGGGGTGGCAATGCCGGCGGTATTTTACGTAGACGACAGCCGCGACGACCTGTTTTACGCGCAATATGTCTGCCGCAAGGAACGCCCCGACATCGCTCTTTCCTGCTTCCATGCCGCCGATGCCGCCTTCGAAGCGCTCTGCGAAGGAGCGACGCTGCCGGCGCTCCTGATCGTCGATCTCTATATGCCTGTCGATAGCGGCATCGGCCTCGTCACGCGCCTGCGCGCGGATCACCGCTTCGCCTCGATGCGAATCGCTGTCTGTTCCGGCTCGGACGCGACGGCGGATCGAGAGCGGGCCTTGGCCTGCGGGGCGGATCTATACGTCGAAAAGCCGATCGACCTCAGTGCACTCGTGCGTCCCAGCCAATAGTCCATCAAAGACAATCGACTTTCTTAGGTATTTATGACGCAATGGTTGCAAGTCTCATTGACACGACTTTGGCTACATTTCACACTATACGAATGAAGCAGTGTGAGACGATGCTGGGGAGAGCCGTTTGACTTTGTTGACGAAACAACCCCGGCAAAATCCGTGACTGAAGTCTGTCGTCCCGCTTATAGGCGAGGCGCGTCGCCGGCGGCGTAGGACAGGCGAATGCCGAGGGTAGGGGGCGGAAACGGAGGGCGCATGCCGATTTTGTGATCGGCGTGTCGCGGCGGTTTCCCTCGAAACTCCGCACTCGGTCATTAACTGTATCAGTCTGGCCCGTGTCTCCAGGGTTCGGAGATGCTGCCCAACCGGTAACCAGAGGCACGTAGGAGCCAAGAAGCAGGAATGCGGAATGAGTAGCGCGATGGCACTTCCATTTCACGCTGGCCCGGAATTGGGGCGGGCGATCAACCGCACGGATTTCTTTCGACTTCTGAAGGCGGCCGCGCATCACTATGCCTTCGACAGCTTCGCGCTCGCCCGCATCTCCGAGGCGTCGCAGCCCTTCGGCGCGCGCGATATCATCATCACCAATGTCGCCGAACGCCAGACCGGCTTCTTCGTCTACGCCATGGGCCGCGCGCTCGGATTCATCAAATCCAAGGCCGCGCAGTTCTTGGCAACCCCCATGAGCGGTAAGGCGGGCAATCTGCAGGGCTACCCGCCCGATCTCGTCCTCAACGAGTTCGACACCAACAGCTTTCTGCTCATCCCGCTTTTCACGCCCGAGGGGCGCCGCTACTGTGTCGCCTTCAGCGGCAAGCGCCAGCAGCCGGACCAGGGCGAAGTCGCCGATATCCTGCTCGACACGATGCGGATATTCGACAAGTTCTACGAAGAAATCCTGGTCAACGAAATGTCAGGCCGTTTGACCCAACGGGAGAATGAAGTGGTTCGCTGGACCAGTGAAGGCAAGACATCGGCGGAAATCGCCATCATCCTCGGCCTGTCGGAACACACCGTCAATTCGCATATCGCGGCGTCGGTCAGAAAGCTCGGCGCGGTCAATCGCGTCCACATGGTGGCGATGGCGTTGCGCATGGGACTTGTTTCGTGACCGAAAACGCTGAAGTGAAACCAGAGACGGCTCGCGGCGAGGCGGTAAAAATCCTGTTCGTCGATGACGAATTCATCGAATTTCGCGCCTTGAAAAAGACCGTCGCGGCGCTCACCGAGCCGAAGGTCGAGATGGACTATGCGCAATCGGTCAGCGATGCGCTGGCAAAGCTCGGCAGCGACAGGTTCGACCTGATCCTGCTCGACAACCGCCTGCTGCCGAACGCGGACTTTCGCGAGACCGTGCCGAAGCTTCGCGCCGCGAGCTTCACCGGCCCGATCGGCGTCATATCGATGGATGTGTCGGACAGCTACTTCCAGCAGTTCCAGGAATACGGTGTCGATTTCCGCATCGGCAAGGACGAGATCGACGTCGAGACGCTGCAGCACATCATCCGCGAATATGTTCGCTATGACATGCCTGATGTCTGGAAGGACGATTACAACATCTGACGTGTCGTCAAACCGGCAGCCGGATCGTGAACCGACTTCCCATCTCCGTCGGTGATGTGAGTGAAATCGTGCCACCAAGCGCGGTCACCAGCTCGCGCGCGGCCGCCAACCCCAGGCCCGGCCTTTTCGCGGCGCCCTCCGGCAGCAGGCTCCAGAAAGCGGTGAACACGCTCTCCTGATGTTCCGGCACGATGCCCGGCCCGTTGTCTGAAATATGGATCGTCCAATGCGTGGCATCGACTTCCGCCTCGACCGTCAGGCGGCACGCCTCGTCGGCATCCGTGCGGTGCATCAGCCCGTTCGCCATCACATTCTTCAGCACCAGCCCCAGGATCCCTGCATCGGTCCGGATGCCCGGTAGGTCGCCTGTCTCGATCGTGGCCTTGGGCGCATCGACCTCGAAGCGCAGCTCCCCCCAGATCTGCGCAACCAGCAGCTTGGTATCGACATCGCTGATCACAAGTCGCGGCGCGCCGGAGGCGAAGCTGATCAGCCCCTTGGTCAGCTCCTGCGCGGCCTGCGTCTTGGCAAGAATGGTGTTGAGGTATTCCAGATGCTCGGCATCGATCCTGTCGCCGATCTCGTCGATCAAAATCTCCGCATACATCGCGATGTGCCTGAGCGGCGATTGCAGGTCGTGCGAGGCAATGGCGAGAAAGCGCTTGATGCGCGTTTCGTCGGTCTCTGTCGTCGATGGTGACATGTCTCGTCCGCCGGATTTAAGCCCGGGCGGAGAATAGAAAGCGGGCGCCGGTTCTGCAACCGGCGCCCGCATCAATTTCACGAAAGCAACCTGAAAAGGTCGATCCTTTATCAGCCGGCCGACTTGCGCGAGCTCGGCGGAATGATGTCGACCTTGTCGTCGTTGCTCGAAACCGCGGCGCGGTGGCGCGTACGCCAGTCGCCGAGGAAGAGCAGGATCGGCGCCGCGATGAACACCGACGATGCTGCGGCGACGAGAATGCCGAACACCATCGGGATCGCGAAGCTTTCCACCGCGCTGCCGCCCCAGATTGCCATCGGCAGCAGGGCGAGGAAGGCGGTGACGTTGGTGTAGATGCTTCGGGCGAGGGTTTCGTTGATCGACTTGTCGATCAGTTCGCGCAGCGGCATCGACTTGTAGAGGCGCATGTTTTCACGCATGCGGTCGTAAACGACGACCTTGTCGTTCACCGAGTAGCCGACCAGCGTCAGGATCGCCGCGATGGCGGTCAGGTTGAAGTCGAGCCCGGTGAGAGCAAAGAAGCCGATGCATTTTGTCACGTCGAGAATGAGCGTGACGATGGCGCCGACCGCGAACGGCCATTCGAAGCGATACCAGATGTAGAGCAGCATCGCGAGGCTGGCGATCACGACGGACAGGATACCCGCCCATGCAAGCTCGCCGCTGACCTTCGGCCCGATGACATCGGTGCCGGTCACGGTTGCGGATGGATCGATCTTGACGATCTCGTCCTTCAGCTTTGTGACGGCTGCCGTCTGCGCCTCTTCACCGCCGTCCTGGCGCTGAGCGCGCACGGCCATGGTGTTGTTGTCACCATAGGACTGCAGCGACACTTCGCCGAGGCCGAGGCTGTTCAGGCCTTCGCGGAACTTGGCGAGATCGGCTGCTTCCTGCGTCTTCACCGACATCTGGATACCACCACGGAAATCGACGCCGTAGTTGAGGCCGGGATGGAAGAAGAGCACGACCGATGCGACCGACAGCAGCGCGGAGACGGTCACGCCGAAGAAGCGCGCCTTCATGAACTGGATGTGCTTGTCGTAGGGGTAGAAGACCGGCAGCAGCGGCTTGATGTTGATGGTCTTCAGCTTGAAGCGGCGGGTGATCTCGATCATCGAAACGCGAACGAAGGCGACCGAGGTGAACATCGAGATGATCAGGCCGAGCGCCATGGTGACGGCGAAGCCGCGAACCGGGCCGGTGCCGAACCAGAACAGGATGGCGGCGGCGATAAGCGCCGTCATGTTGCCGTCGATGATGGTCGAGTAGGCGCGGCGGAAGCCGGTGTCGATGGCCGCGAACGAGCCCTTGCCCTTGCGGGTTTCTTCACGGATGCGCTCGTTGATCAGAACGTTGGCGTCAACCGCAAGACCAATGCCGAGCACGACGCCGGCGATGCCGGGCAGCGTCAGCGTGGCGCCGACAAGCGTCAGTGCCGAGAAGGTCAGGATCGTGTGGATGAGCAGCGCGACGTTGGCGAGAATGCCCCAGGTTCCGTAGAGCAGGAAGATGAAGGCTGCGACGAGGACAAAACCGACGAGACCGGAATAGATACCCATCTGGATCGCATCGGCGCCGAGGTCGGCACCAACCGTGCGTTCTTCGATTACGGTGAGCTTGGCGGGCAGGGCGCCGGCGCGCAGCATGGCGGCAAGCGTGTTGGCCGTATCGGTCGAGAAGTTGCCCGAGATCTGGCCGGAACCGCCGGTGATCGGCTCGCGGATAACCGGGGCGCTCAACACCTTGTCGTCGAGAACGATAGCGAAGGGATTGCCGACGTTCTGGCGGGTGATGTCAGCGAAGCGGGTCGCGCCGGCGCTGTCGAAGCGGAAGCTGACGACGGGCTGCTGGCTCTGGTCAAAGCTGACGCGGGCGTCGGACAGGCGGTCACCGGAGATTTCGACACGGTCGAGAACCGGATAGGTATTGCCCTGATCGTCCTTGAGCATCGTCACGCCGGGGCCGGGAGCGTTGTTCGGCGCGAGCATGTGGAACGACATCTTGGCGGTCGAGCCGAGAAGCTGGCGAAGACGGGTCGGATCCTGTGCGCCCGGAAGCTGCACGAGAACGCGGTTGCCGCCGATGCGCTGGATCGTCGGTTCGGCGACGCCGACCTGGTCGACGCGCTGGCGAATGACTTCAAGGCTCTGCTGGACGGCGCTGTCGACGTTGCTGGAGATACCGGCGGCTGAGAAGGCAACGATGATGTTGCCGCCGCTGGTCGTGACCGAAAGGTCCGACTGGCCGGCGGAAATGCCGGTTGCGATCGTGTTGCCCAGCGTGCGCAGCTGCGTGACGGCTTCATCGGTCTGCGCCTGGTCGTTCAGCGTCACGACGATCTGATTCTGGTTGCGAACGACCGACTTCGGCTGGATGTTCTTTTCGCGCAGCACGCGGCGCGCGTCCTGCAGAAGCGACTGCAGACGCTCGCGCGTCAGGTCGGCTTCATCGACTTCGAGAACGAGGTGCGAGCCGCCGCGAAGGTCGAGACCGAGCGAGACCTGCTGGTGCGGGAGCCACGAGGGAAGGCGCTGCAATGTGGATTGCGGTAGGGCATTCGGCAGTGCGATCAGAATGCCGAGGAGAATGATCACCGTATAGGTGGCCACCAGCCATGGTGAGGTGCGCATTGTGTTGTCTATCCTTGATAACGCTTGAACCTGCGCTTCAGGCGCAGGCAGGCGTGTCGTAAATGCAATGGGAGGCGCCGAGGCGCGTGTCGTCAGGCCGCGAAAGCGGGCGGTCCATGCGAATCGTAGGGCTTCGCGTCAGCCGCGTAAAACGCGGGAGAAGTGGACTGCGAAAGCCGGAGGAAGCCGGGCGACAGGCGCTCGAAGACTTGCTGGTCAGCGGTCGCCGCGTCGCCGGAAGCATAGGTCGCGTATTTCTGCGCGACCTTGCGGTCGGCTGCCAGCACGCCGCGCACGACGTCGCGTGCGCTCAGCTGCAGCGGCTGGCTATCCTTGCTCGAAGAGGAGAATGCGTTGTTGGGGCCGCGCGCGGGGCCGAGCACGAGATTGCCGCCGAACAACAGGCCGAGATAAGCGAAGATCGCGACGGCCAGCGAGACGGCAACGCGACCAGTCATGCGGCGCGTATCGAACCTCATCTGGTCGTCCTGCGGATTTTCAATCTCGAACCGGCTCAACGGCGCAAAGTTCTCTCATTGCTTCTCGGGAGAAGGCGTTTCCTCGGCCGCGCTTATACCAGCCTCGGTCTCGACTTCATAGGGTGAACTGTCATGATGCACTTGAGAGAGACGGTCAAGCATGCCCATGGCGATTTCGCGCTCGCCCATGATGACGGTATCAGCACCATATTGCCTGAGTTCCTCGACCTCATGTGCACTGCGGCCCGCAAGCGAATGATACGCTATTTTCCAGCCGCCAGGCAGCTGGCCTTCACCTTGTAGGCGTAGATCGTATTTCCACGATAATAGCCTTCGCTCGGCTGCCATGACTTGATGGTCTGCGGCGGCTCTGCGCACTCGAAGGGCTGCGTGGTGACGAACAGCACGTCGTCGCTGACATTATTGGGTAGCGCGAAGGTCTGCTCATAATAGTTGTCAGGCGCTTCCGCCGGCGGCCGCGCGTAGATCTTCAAGGGCTCGTTTCTGAGCGTATGGTACATGTCCGCCAGGATGTCGCGGCTGTCGCTGACGATGATCGCGGTGCCCGCCTGTCGCGCCAGATCGCCGGCTTCGCGGCTGACGGCGCTGCGGCCGAGATAGCGCTTCATCACCTCGTTTCCATTTGGCAGCACGAGCTGGTGCGCGAAGATGGCGGCGAGCGGAAAGAGCACGCTGGCCGTGCCGTTGATCGCGAACGACACGCGCAGCCCCTTGGGCCAGACGCGATGAAGCAGCCAGACGGCGAGGATCGTGCCGGCGACATAAGCCGTCACCGCCCAGTTGGCGTAGGCCTTGGCGATGAGAGCCTGGAAGGTGATCAGGAGCACGACGGGCACGGAAAGCCAGATCAGCAATTTCTCGATCGGGCTGCCTTGCCCTCTCAAAGCCCGATAGACCGCCCAGAGGATCGCGAAGAACACGATAGGGCCGACAACGCCGAACTGCGCGGCGAAGAATTCGATCCCGTGGCCGACATTGAGGCTCAGCCCGCTCCAGTGGGCGATGCTGGTCGTGTGCTTGATCGTCGTGGCGTCATGGGTGGCGTTCCACCAGAGGTTCGGCGCCGCTACCACGATGGCAGTTGCGGCCGAAATGAAGAAGTCGCGCCAGCCGATCCGGGCCATCGGCAGAAGCAGCAGGGCGATCAGGCCGCCAGGGACGACGAACAGGATGGCGTATTTCGACAGGAAGGCGCAGCCGAAGGCCACGCCCATCAATAGCGCCAGGGCGATCGAGCGCTGGCGGGTCAGGCCGAAATAGGCGAACAGCGCAACAGCCAGGAAGAAGAGCAGAATGACGTCGGTCGAGAAGAAGACGGAAGAAAGAGCGACGCCGGGCAGCGTGATGTAGGTGACCCCCGTCCAGCCCTCGATCTCGGGGCTGACGAAGCGCTTGGCGAGCTTCATCAGCACGAAAGCGGTCGCCATGTGCACGAGCGGGCCGCAAAGCCGGATCCAGAAGATCGCGGTCGATCCCGAAAGTTCGGTCATCGCGCGGATCACCCAGGCGATCATCGGTGGCTTGGAGTAATAGCCGAAGTCGAAATTCTGCGACCAGAACCAGTATTGTGCCTCGTCGACGAACAGATCCGTCGTGTCGAAGTGCAAGGTGACGATGCGCCAAAGCGTCACGCCGATAATGATGAGGATACCGAGGCGTGGGGACATGCGTCTGATTTCCGTAAACTGAACAAACCACCGCTGGCTAATGCGCAACGCTTCGCCGGCTCAGTGGTTAAACACGTCCATTACTGTTGTTTTATGACGGGAATTCAAAGCACCCGCAAAGACAAGGCGACGCGGCCCGCTTCAATACGGTCGAGAAGTGCGACGGCCGTGAGAACAGACACAGCAAGAAAACATGCACCCAAACCCAGAACAATCATTGCTCAATCCCTATGACGTCATGTCGTGATTTGCCGGGGATATAACACGAAGCTTGCTTCGAACTTGTAGCAGCCGCGCAACGCTACGCCAGTATTTCATGGATGGTTATTCGCGTTGCTCCGAAAGCCCACATTCATAAAATGGGTATTAACCTTCAGGCAAGGAATTAACCATAAACATTGCAATACACGTCGGAATGGGAAAATTTTAGCGTTCCTAGCAGGCATGACGCCGAACCGCCGTACCGGCTTAATCCGGTATCGATCTCTCAAGTAGCTCTACGATAGTCCGCACTGATCGCGACAGGTCCGACCGCCGGCGTTAGCCCGCGTCAGGTCCGCACGCATCCGTGTTGGTGTCAGGAGGCTTGATTTCTCTTCGGGCGATATGCCCGGGCATTGGTTTGGGGACAGGCGTGGGGCAGAATATGCCATCGGATCAGGATCGTGGAGCACAGGCGGGCAGCCTGCGTGACCGCCTGCGCTTTGCCGGCCTCGATGCCGAGCAATGCGAGATGGTGCGGCGCTATCGCCCGGCGCTCCAGCAGCACCTGACCTCAGGCCTTCGCGATCTTTTCCAGCGTTTCCAGTCTTTCCCCGATGCAGCCCGCAATTTCGAGAGCGAGCGCCAGGTCGATCGGCTCCATGATCTGCAGACGTCGCACTGGGATGTACTGACCGATGCGCGCTTCGACAGCCTCTACGCCGAGCGCGTCAAGGTTCTGTCGGATTCCGAAAGCAAGATGGGACTGGACCCCCGCTGGCATGTCGCCGGCCACGGCGTCGTCCTTGAGCATGTCATTGCCGGACTCGCCGATGAGCTTGCCGGGTCCTCCTTCCTTCCAAGCGTCAAGCGCCGAAAGCGCGAAATCGCCGACCTCATGACCGCGCTCATCCGCCTCGTGATGGTCGATGTCGAGATCGCCGTGTCGCTGCGTTTCAATGCGCTCCGCGCCTCGCAGCAGCGCCAGATCGCCGATCAGCGAAGCAGCGACAAGGCCGAGGTCGCCCGCGTATTCTCCGACGTCATCGAAGGTCTGGCCGCCCGCGACCTGACCGCCCGCGCCGTCGTCACCGAGGATGGCCCGCACAATGATGTCGCCCTGGCGCTGAACGGCGCGCTCGAAGCATTGCAGACCGAATTCGGCGCGATCAGCGAACGTACCTTGAAGGCCGAGGCATCGGTTCAGGTGCTTGGCCAGTCCGCCCGCAATCTCTCCGGTCACGCTACCGGTCACGCCGAGCAGCTTCTGGCATCGGCCGCCACGCTCGCCGATCTCTCCGAAAACGTGCGCCGCAGTGCCGCCGGCAGTCGTGCGGCTGAAGATGCAGCCGCATCGACGCGCGCGGCAGCCGAAGCAAGCGGCGAGGTTGTCGGCCGCGCCATCTCTGCCATGGCCGACATCGAGCAGTCCGCCGAGCGCATCGGCCAGATCATCGGCGCCATCGACGAAATCGCCTTCCAGACCAATCTGCTGGCGCTCAACGCCGGCATCGAAGCCGCTCGCGCGGGTGATTCCGGCCGTGGCTTCGCGGTCGTCGCGCAGGAAGTTCGCGCGCTGGCGCAGCGCTCGGCCGATGCCGCCCGCGAAATCAAGACGCTGGTGACCACCACCAAGTCGCAGGTGGATGCAGGTGTGCAGATGGTTGGCCGCACGCAGGATTCGATCGGCAGCATCGTGCGCCAGGTCACCGATATCAACGCCGCCATCGCCTCTGTCGCCAGCCAGACCAGCGACAACGCCTCCGTGCTCGATGCGGTCACCACCGACGTCAAGGGTCTGGGCGCACGCGTGGCTGAGAGCGCTGGCGCCGCATCGCATTCGGCCGATGGCGCAGACGATCTCCACACTGTCATCGTCGAGCTTGGCCGCACGGTCCGCGAATTCCGCATTGCCCGCAATCGCGCCGAGGCGAGTGACCGCCGGCCCGTTCGCGCCGTCGATGCCCAGCCCGCCCGCCGGGTTGTCGAGGAAGCCGACGCGGCATTCGATTTCAACCCTCCGCTCGCAAGTCTCGGAGGCGGACGAAATGCTTACTGAAGCACTGATTTATGACGGCGGCTCACATTCGTTGGGCGCCAATCAGCAGATAGGAAAAGTCTGATGGCAGCAAAAAAGAGTGGGAAGACGCTGAACCTGGCGGCGACCATTGACCTCAACGAAGCCGCCGCCCTGCGCGACAAGTTTCTGTCGATGC
Source organism: Rhizobium sp. NPDC090275 (assembly GCF_044772225.1). Taxonomy (NCBI): domain Bacteria; kingdom Pseudomonadati; phylum Pseudomonadota; class Alphaproteobacteria; order Hyphomicrobiales; family Rhizobiaceae; genus Rhizobium; species Rhizobium sp. NPDC090275. The sequence goes on from NZ_JBIVYL010000003.1 coordinate 108,914, forward strand.
GCGGCAGCGCCGTGTCGATCGATGCATCGGCCGTCGAGCGCGTCGGGGCCCTCGGCGCGCAGGTGCTGATGTCGGCCGCCAAGACCTGGGATCAGGACAAGCTTGCGTTCACCTTCACCAAGGTTTCGGACGCGTTTCAGAAAACCATGCAGCTGATCGGTGTGGATGTTCACCCGCTGCTCGCCAAGGAGATTTAGTAATGAAGAAAAGAGTGCTGACCGTGGATGATTCACGGACGATCCGCAACATGCTCCTCGTGACCCTCAACAATGCGGGCTTCGAGACGATCCAGGCTGAAGACGGCGTCGAAGGTCTCGAGGTTCTGGAGACATCCCACCCCGACGTCATCGTCACCGACATCAACATGCCGCGTCTCGATGGCTTCGGCTTCATCGAAGGCGTTCGTCGCAACGAAAAGTACCGCGCCATTCCGATCCTGGTCCTGACGACCGAAAGCGATGCCGAGAAGAAGAATCGCGCACGCCAGGCCGGCGCCACCGGCTGGATCGTCAAGCCTTTCGACCCTGCCAAGCTGATCGATGCCATTGAGCGCGTAACCGCTTAAAATCAGGAATTTCTTTTATGGATATGAACGAAATCAAAGAGATCTTTTTCCAGGAATGCGAGGAACAGCTCGCGGAACTGGAATCCGGTCTTCTGAAAATGAATGATGGCGATCGTGATCCGGAAACCGTCAACGCGGTATTTCGCGCCGTTCACTCGATCAAGGGCGGCGCTGGCGCCTTCGGTCTGGACGATCTCGTCGCCTTCGCCCATGTGTTCGAGACCACACTTGATTGCGTTCGTTCCAACAAGCTAGAGCCGACCCAGGACGTCCTGAAGGTCATGCTCAAGTCGGCCGACGTGCTTGCGGACCTGACGAATGCCGCCCGTGACGGCGGCAGCGTCGACGAAAGCCGCAGCCGTGGCCTCGTCAAGGAGCTGGAAGCGCTTGCCAACGGCGAACTCCCATCGCCGTCAGCCGTTTCCGAAGCGCCTGCAGCCGCCCCAGTGCCGGTCGCCGCAGCCCCCGTCAAGCCGACCGACGAGAGCGGCTTCGAGCCGATCCCGTTCTCGTTCGACGACTTCAGCGACGACGAGACCTTCGAGATCACCTTCAAGCCGCGCTTCGAGCTCTATTCCAAGGGCAACGACGCGACACTGCTGTTGCGCGATCTGAGCCGCCTCGGCGAGATGAGCACCTATTGCAACATGGATGCGCTGCCGGGCCTCGACGAGCTCGACCCCGAAGCCGCCTATTTCTACTGGAACATCACGCTCAAGACCGACAAGGGCGAAGACGCGATCCGCGCGGTCTTCGAATTCGCCGAGTGGGATTGCGAACTGACCATCACGACGGTCGCCGCCGAAGCCGAGGCCGCTCCGGCTGAGGAACTGCCGATGGTGCCGGTACCCTTCGACCTCTCGGCGCTGGATGACGGCCCGGAAGCCCCTGCTGCTGAAAAGAGCGATGCCGCCGCGGCCGTTGCCGCTGCCGAGACGGCTTCGAACGTGACGCAGATCGCGTCCGCCGCCGCCCGCGTCGAAAAGAAGGAATCGGCTGCTGCCGCCAATGCAGCCGCTGCCGCCGCCGCCCAGAACAATGCCGCCGCCAACAGCGCCGGCCAGACCATCCGCGTCGATCTCGATCGCGTCGACCGCCTGATCAACCTCGTCGGCGAGCTCGTCATCAACCAGGCGATGCTCTCCCAGAGCGTCATCGAAAACGACACGACCGGCACGTCCTCGATCAACATGGGCCTCGAGGAGCTGCAGCAGCTCACTCGCGAGATCCAGGATTCGGTCATGGCGATCCGCGCGCAGCCGGTGAAGCCGGTCTTCCAGCGCATGTCGCGTATAGTCCGCGAAGTCGCCGACATGGTCGGCAAGTCGATCCGCCTCGTCACCGAAGGTGAAAACACCGAAGTCGACAAGACGGTTATCGACAAGCTCGCCGAGCCGCTGACCCACATGATCCGCAATGCCGTCGACCACGGCATCGAAAGCCCGGAAAAGCGCACCGCCGCCGGCAAGGATCCCGAGGGCACGATCAAGCTCACCGCCAAGCATCGTTCGGGCCGCATCCTGATCGAACTGCAGGACGACGGCGCGGGCATCAACCGCGAACGCGTCAAGCAGAAGGCAATCGACAACGACCTGATCTCGCCGGACGCCAACCTGACGGACGAGGAAATCGACAACCTGATCTTCGCGCCGGGCTTCTCCACGGCCGACAAGATCTCCGACATTTCCGGTCGCGGCGTCGGTATGGACGTCGTCAAGCGCTCGATCCAGGCGCTCGGTGGTCGTATCAACATCACCTCGCGGCCGGGCCAGGGCTCCGTTTTCACCATGAGCCTGCCGCTGACGCTCGCCGTTCTCGACGGCATGGTCGTCACGGTCGCCGGCCAGACGCTCGTCGTTCCGCTGACGGCCATCGTCGAAACGCTGCAGCCGGAGGCATCCGCCATCCACTCCTTCGGCGCCAGCCATCGCCTGATCTCGATCCGCAACTCCTTCTGCCCGCTGGTCGATGTCGGTCGCATCCTGAACTTCCGCGCCACCCAGGCCAATCCGGTCGAAGGTGTTGCCCTGCTCGTCGAATCCGAAGGCGGCGGTCAGCGCGCGCTGATGGTCGATGCGATCCAGGGTCAGCGTCAGGTCGTCATCAAGAGCCTCGAGGCGAACTACACCCACGTTCCGGGCATTGCCGCGGCAACCATCCTGGGCGACGGTCGCGTCGCGCTCATTCTCGATGTCGATGCAGTCGTGGGCGCTTCGCGCGGCCAGGCGTTGAGACAGGAAGTATCCCTGGCGGCGGCGGGTTAAGTTATGTCTTATATCGTGAAAAATCTGAGCGAAGGGCACCGCGAGCTGATCGCGTTCCGCGTCGGCGATCAGGAGTTTTGCGTCAATGTCATGTCGGTTCGCGAGATCCGCGGCTGGACGCCAGCAATGGCCATGCCGCACTCGCCTTCCTACATGAAAGGGGTCATCAACCTGCGTGGCGCCGTGCTGCCGATCATCGATCTATCGGCCCGTCTCGGCATGAAGCCGACCGAGCCGACGCAGCGCCATGTCATTATTGTGGCCCAAGTTCACCGAAAAGTAGTTGGTCTGCTTGTAGATGCGGTGTCGGATATACTGACTGTTAGTGAAGACAACGTACAGCCAACGCCCGAGATCGCGTCCGAACTGCAGCGTCAGTTCGCGCGCGGGATCATGGCGATCGAAAAACGTCTGATCTGCCTGTTGGAACTGGAAGTCATATTCCCTGACGCGGAAAGCGAAGCTGCATGAGTGTCTTGAGTGCAAAAGATGTGAGACCGGGGAGCCCCGACGAGGTTCTGGCGAGCGGCGAATACCCGCTGACGCGCCGCGACCTCACGGAAATCGCCGCGATGATCTACTCGGATGCGGGTATCTTCCTCAACGAGACCAAGGCATCGCTGGTCTATTCGCGTCTTTCCAAGCACATTCGCAATCTCGGCCTGTCAGGCTTCCGCGAATACTGTTCGCTGGTGTCTTCGCAGGCGGGTGCCGCGCCGCGCCGCGAAATGCTGTCGCATCTGACGACCAATTTCACGCGCTTCTTCCGTGAAAACCATCACTTCGAGCATATGCGCGATCACGTGCTGCCGGAGCTCTTGCAGCGTGCCAAGTCGGGCGGTCGCGTCCGCATCTGGTCGGCCGCCTCGTCGGATGGCCAGGAGCCCTATTCGATCGCGCTCACCGTCCTGTCGATGATGCCGAATGTCGCCGATTACGATTTCAAGATCCTCGCGACCGACATTGATCCGAAGATCCTCGCCATCGCCCGCGCCGGCGCCTACGACGAAAGCGCGCTTGAGACAGTTTCGCCCGCCATGCGCAAGCAGTGGTTCAGCGAAGTCAATATCGACGGGCGCCGCAAGTTCCAGGTCGATGACCGCGTCAAGCGGCTGATCACCTATAACGAGCTCAACCTGATGGCCCAGTGGCCGTTCAAGGGCAAGTTCGACGTCATTTTCTGCCGCAACGTCGTGATCTATTTCGATGAACCGACCCAGATGAAGATCTGGTCGCGCTTCGCCGAGCTCATGCCCGAAGGCGGTCATCTCTATATCGGCCACTCCGAGCGGGTGTCCGGCGATTCCAAGCATGTCTTCGACAATATCGGTATCACCACGTACCGCTATACGACCAAGGGCCTTGGGAGGAAGGGATGAGCATGGCGGCACGTGTTCTCGTTGTTGACGATTCTCCCACCATGCGCGGTCTCATCACCGCCGTGCTGCAGTCCGATCCTGACGTCGATGTCATCGGCCAGGCCGGCGACGCCATGGAAGCGCGCGAGGCGATCAAGAAGCTCAATCCGGATGTCGTGACGCTCGATATCGAGATGCCGAACATGAACGGCCTCGATTTTCTCGAAAAGATCATGCGTCTGCGCCCGATGCCCGTCATCATGGTCTCGACGCTGACGCATCGCGGCACCAACGCGACGCTCGCGGCATTGGAGATCGGCGCGTTCGATTGCGTGAGCAAGCCGCAGCCGGGCGATATGCGCCCCTTCGCCGACCTCGCCGAGAAGGTGAAGGCCGCTGCCCGTTCGCAGCGCCGTCCCGTCATGGCACCGCAGCCTGTCGCGCCGCCGCCCGCGGTTGCCGATTATCGCGTCGGCCGCAAGGTGGTCGCGATCGGCTCGTCGACCGGTGGCGTGGAAGCTTTGATCGCCGTGCTGCAGAAATTCCCGGCCAACTGCCCGCCGACCGTGATCACGCAGCATATGCCGTCGACCTTCACCAAGAGCTTCGCGGAGCGGCTGAACCGCCTCTGTGCGCCTGTCGTGCAGGAAGCGACGGATGGCGCGCGGCTCGAAATCGGCAAGATCTATCTGGCCCCCGGCGGCGAGCGGCACCTGCAGGTGGTCAACCCATCCGCACCCTGCTGCCGCCTTCTCGAGCGCGAGCCGGTCAATGGTCACCGGCCCTCGGTCGATGTTCTCTTTGATTCCGTCGCCGAGCTTGCGGGTCGCAATGCTGTCGGCGTGATCCTGACCGGAATGGGTCGCGACGGCGCCGCCGGTCTCCTGAAAATGCGCCATGCAGGCGCCCGTACCCTCGGACAGAACGAAAAGACCTCGGTGGTCTACGGGATGCCGCGGGTAGCTTTCGAACTCGGCGCTGTCGAACAGCAGCTGCCGCTTAATGCCATTGGCGAGGAAATCTTGAAGATGACCGCCCGTAAGGAAGGAACTGACTAATGTCACTCGCAGAGAAAATCAAAGTTCTGATCGTCGACGATCAGGTCACCAGCCGCCTGCTGCTCAGCGACGCGCTGACCCAGCTCGGCTTCAAGCAGATCACCGCCGCCGGCGATGGCGTGCAGGGCATGAAGATCATGGCCCAGCAGCCGCACCACCTGGTCATCTCGGACTTCAACATGCCGAATATGGACGGTCTCGGCTTCTTGCAGGCCGTTCGCAGCAATCCGACGACCAAGAAGGCCGCCTTCATCATCCTGACCGCGCAGGGCGACCGCGCGCTGGTCACCAAGGCTGCGGCGCTTGGCGCCAACAACGTCCTGGCAAAGCCCTTCACCATCGAAAAGATGAAGGCGGCCATCGAGGCCGTATTTGGAGCATTGAAATGACGATCGAGGTTGCGGCCCGCCGTGTTCACATCATTCAGGGCGAATGGAAGGTCCTGAATGATCCGAACGCGGTCTTGACGACCATTCTTGGCTCGTGCGTGGCTGCATGCCTACGGGATCCTGTGGCCGGCGTGGGGGGGATGAACCACTTCCTTCTGCCGGGCAACGCCACGACGCCTATGACGGGGGGAGATGCGACGCGCTATGGCGTGCATCTCATGGAACTGCTGATCAACGGTCTCTTGAAGCAGGGCGCGCGTCGCGACCGCCTGGAAGCCAAGATCTTCGGAGGAGCGAAGACGATCTCGACATTCTCGAATGTCGGGGAACAGAATGCCGCTTTTGCCACGCAGTTTCTGAAGGATGAAGGCATCCCCATCGTCGGTTCCAGTACCGGCGGCGATCACGGGCGCAAGCTCGAGTTCTGGCCGGTCTCCGGTCGCGCTCGACAGTACCCGCTCACAGGTGCCGAAACCCAGAAGACCGTCGCGCTCGAACAGCGTCCGGTTGCCCCGCAGAAGCCAGTTGAAACCAGTATCGAATTCTTCTGAGCCGAGGTCCTAATGAACGTGAATGCACAGGCGGATCAACCGTCGCCGGTCGAAGCTCTGCCAGATATCCTGATGCGGGTGGTGTCCGAACTGCACGACGTCGCCTATCTGATTGAACGCATCGAACCTCAGCTTCTTGAGATCGGCGGTGAAAATCTGCTGAACGCGCCCGAGAGCATGAAGGTCCTGCAGGGGATCGACCTTGCCGTGCAGAAGGCGCGTGGGATCGCCGAGTTCATCGACACGATAACCGGCGAGATCTCCAACGAATGGATGGTCGACGTCGCAACCGCGCTCAGCCTCGTGAAACTGAGCGAAATGCAGCGCGCACTGGGCGGTAGTGGCATGCGCCATGGCCACTCCCAGCCGATGAACAAGGCGGCCGGCGACTTCGATTTCTTCTAGTCGGCCACCTTCGCAGGACGTCAATACGAAACGCTCGCACAAGTTTCGGCTTCTATAGGTCAAATTAGGCGATAGGCCTGCTTTGTCTGTAAAGATCGTGCGAGAACAGAATGAATCTGTTAAATCAATTACTTCCGGTTATTAGGAACTTCAGTTCCCTTGGGCGGAATCGCCTGCTGGCGTTGGCCGGCATCGGGGTGGTTTCCGTGGCGCTCATTCTCGGCGCCGCTCTCTTCGTAAACAAACCCGCTCAAGAAACGCTGTATGTCGGGCTCGATTCGTCCGATCTGAACCAGATCAGCATTGCGCTCGCCGAATCGAACATCGCGTTTCAGGTCGGTTCCGACGGTTCGAGCATCACCGTGCCAGCAGGCATGACTGGCAAGTCGCGTCTGCTGCTCGCCGAAAAGGGCCTGCCCAACAGCAACAATGCTGGCTACGAACTCTTCGACAAGGTCGGCTCGCTCGGTCTGACCTCCTTCATGCAGGAAGTAACCCGCGTTCGCGCACTGGAAGGTGAGATTGGCCGCACGATCCAATCGATCTCCGGCGTATCGGCCGCACGCGTGCACATCGTCATGCCCGAGGTCGGCAATTTCCGCCGCGCCGAGCAGAAGCCGACGGCATCCGTCATGCTGCGAGCGAGTGCCTCGACCGGCCGCGCCGCGGCAAGCTCCATCCGTCACCTTGTCGCCTCGGCCGTACCGGGGCTTGATGTCGGTGACGTGACCATTCTCGATTCCGCCGGCCAGCTGCTCGCTTCCGGCGACGAGGCCAGCAACAGCAACCTCAATCGCTCGCTCGGCATCGTCCAGAACGTTCAGGACGAAATCGGCTCCAACATCGACAAGGCGCTCTCGCCGTTCCTCGGCATGGACAACTTCCGCTCCAGCGTCACCGCCGACCTGAACACGGACGCGCAGCAGATCCAGGAAACCGTCTACGATCCGGAATCCAAGGTCGAACGCTCCATCCGCACCACCAAGGAAGCGGCCCAGTCCCAGCAGACATCGAACGACAACGCTGCCACCGTGCAGCAGAACGTTCCGCAGGCCGCTCCGCCAAGTGGTGGTTCGAACGGTCCCGCCTCGCAGGACAAGTCCGACAAGAAGGAAGAGCAGACCAACTACGAGATCAACAGCAAGACCACGGCAACGACCCGCAACAGCTACAAGGTCGAGAAGCTCTCGATCGCGGTGGTCGTCAACAAGGGTCGTATCGCCCAGATGGTCGGTGAACCCGTCGACCAGGCGAAGATCGATGCCTATCTTGCCGAGATGCAGAAGATCGTCGCCTCGGCCGCCGGCATCCGTACCGATCGTGGCGACGTGGTCACCGTCACGGCCATGGACTTCCTCGAAAACCAGCTCCTCGAAGAAACCGGTTCCGGCGTCCGCGTCATGGACATGTTGAGCCGCAACCTCGCCGGCATCATCAACTCGCTCGCCTTCGTGGTCGTCGCCTTCCTGGTCATCTGGATGGGTGTCCGTCCGATGGTCCGCAGCATGACCGGTGGCGGCGCGGCAATCGCCGGCGACACTTCGATCGAAAGCGCCGGCCTCGAACTCCCGGACTTCGCTCCGGCAGGAGACGCCAGCGGCGGGGCCCTCATGGATGGCTTCGGCTCGGACTTCGGCTTCGACAGCACCGAAGATCTCCTCAGTCTCGGCGACGACGACGGCAGCTTCAATCGCCGCGTCAAGGAAGGGCCGGAGCGCAAGCTCGCCCGAATGGTCGAGATCAATGAGGAACGCGCAGCGAAAATCCTCAGAAAATGGGCGGTCGACAACGCCGCGTAACAAAAGGGCCGGGAAACCGGCCCTTATCTTTTTTGGCACATCGCACACACGAAAACGGTGCATGACTCGCGTTTGACGCGAATCGTATTGCCATATGGCCTCGAATCATCTTAGCTTACTATAACTTCTAAGAGATGAATTCTTTGTGCGAATCGACGCACAGTTCGCGGCGAAAGTAAATCCCCAGAACTCGGAGATGGTGGTTTGCATTCATTGACGTACCCTTGGATGATTCGCGGAGAAGGTGCATTTCTTTGCTGAAAGACGGGATCAAGTTTTTTTCGTGATAGGTTCTCAGCCTCAGGAATTGCCAATGGACATGCATATATTGCAAGCTCTCAAGAGCGAAACGAGGACAGGGAACTTCGTTGGCATTGCTGCGGCCAACCTGTCATCGCGCTCGGAACTCATTGCCCAGCTGTGCGAGATAGCGGGCACGGGAAGGTTGCAGCCAGGGCTGGGTATCCTGACTGATTACGTGGGCGCTTCGCACTATCTCCTGGCACGCGCCGATCTCTTGCAGGAAGCCGGCCTCGATTTCGTGGTCTCTTCCGATTGGCCTTTCGATCTTGTGACCAATCTCGCCGAAGCATTCGTCGGCGGTTTCGGCCGCGCGACCGAGCTTGAGAAGTGCATGCAGCTCTTCCAGCCGCACTTCGCCGTCCTGCCTGACACAGCCGACGTTCCCGATGGCGCAAGCCGCCAGTACTGCTCGCTGATGTTCAATATCGGGCGCTCGCGCCTGGCACTGATGTTCCTGTTCGACGATGGCTTCATCCTCTCGCAGGAGCGCCTGCGGGATGTCGGCCTGCTGACCGCCTATTACACCAGCCTGCTGCAGTATAGCGGTACCAAGTCGGATCGCGATTTCGAACTGACCGATCGCGAACTCGAATGTCTGTTCTGGATTGCCGAAGGCAAGACCAGCGACGAAATCGCGATGATCCTCGGTATCTCGCGAAACACGATCAACAACTACATCACCAGCGTCATGCGCAAGACGGCGACGAAGACCCGTTCTGAAGCCATTGCTTTCGCTGTCAGAAACAACCTGGTGTAAGGAGGGCGCGCTCATGGCATATGCATCGGGCCGGTCGATCAGCAGCTCCGACACCATCTCGCGCTCCACGCGCGCCAACAGGGTCAGCAGCCGATCCGATCTCTTCCCGCGCCTGGTCGCCATGCAGAAGCTCGCCGACGCGCAGAACTTCGCAGTCTACCGCATGTCGGGCTCAGGCCTGCCCGCCAAGCAGCGCCTGATCTGCGAGCTGGAGAACTGGGGTTCGGCCAACGCCTCGTTGCACAAGGCCTTTGTCGATGCCTACGGCGATGCGCTGATCGAACATGTCGAGAAGTCGCTCCTGCCGCTCGCATGGGCCGGCAGCCATGATCGCAGCTTCCCCGGCGCGATCGGCATGGCGCCATTCGTCGTGCGGCTTCCGGATGGCCTCGTGCCGTTCTCCGGCCTCGCTTTCCCCGTTCGCCTGGGCGCGATCGGCAATGGCTTCGTCGTTTTCACGGGCGATGATCTTGATCCGCCGAACGACATGGTCGTCGAGCTGCACGGCCGCGCCTGCCAGGTGATGATCGACCTGCTCTCGCTCGACGAACGCCGCGTGGCCGCCGCCGAAGCGCTCAGCGAACGCGAGATCGCCTGCCTGCAGCTCGCCGGCGACGGCCGTATCAGCGAAGAAATTGCCGACAAGCTCGGCCTGTCGGTGCACACCGTCAATGCCTATCTCGGCTCGGCGACGATCAAGCTGGATTCGGTCAACCGCATCCAGGCGATCGCCAAGGCGATACGGCTCGGCTACATCAGCTGAGAATTGATTCGGATTGGATAGTTAGCTGGCGAGCGCCTGAAGCGGCGGTACATTGTAGCGCGCCTGATTGAGGCTCCGTTCGAGAAAAGCAGTGTTCTCGTGCGGATTCGACGAGGGATTCTCGAAAGCGATATGATTGATCTCGATACCGGCGTGCTCGGCGGCGAGCGTTAGCTGTGCGTATACGGTGACGCCGCGTGGCTTGATCTCGAGGTCGATGACGACCTCCGGCTTGCCACCCCATTCGAGCGTATAGCTGCCGCCATGGCCGAAATTGACGGTGCCGGGATGGAAGAACATCTCGGCGGCCGAGGAAACGAGGTCTGAAAGATTGCCGTAATACTCAAATCGCAGGATCGAAATCAGGTCCGAAGCATCAAGCAGCCGCAATTCGGTCGCGACCGGGCTGATTGCTTCGGCAAGAATCTTCTCGCGCTGGGCAGAGTAGGGGCATTTTTTCATTCGTTTATCTTACCCGGTTGTTCTTGGCCTGCGCCGCGTACACCCGATGAATGAGCTCCGCGACGGCCTTGTAGAATACTGACGGGATGACACTATCCACCGAGACTTGCGCAAACATGGAGCGCGCAAGCGGCGGATCTTCGAAAACCGGTATTCCGTTCGTCTCGGCGATCTCTCTGATTTTTAACGCAATTAGGTCCTGGCCCTTGGCAACGACGATAGGCGCGTCGTTTTCCTCGCGCACATAGCGAAGCGCAACGGCGAAGTGGGTCGGGTTGGCGATCACCATGGTGGCGCGCGGCACGTTGGCGATCATGCGGCGTCTTGCGCGGTCGCGCATCAGCGCGCGCTGGCGGCCCTTCACGAAGGGGTCGCCCTGGGATTGCTTGTTTTCTTCCTTGATTTCGTGGCGCGACATCTTCAGTTCGGTGAACCAGTGATAGCGCGTCCAGAAGAAGTCGACGATCGCCACAAGCGCGGTCGCGACCAGCACCACAAGCGTGATCTTCTGCATGGCCGACATCATGCGGGTGAAGATCGTTCGCGGATCGGAGAACATCGCATCGATCGACGCGAAGTAGTCGCTGCGCAGCAGTAAAACCATCACGACACCGACGATGACGATCTTCGTCAGCGACTTGCCGAACTCGATAAGCCCCTGGAGGCTGAAGAGCCGCGACCACCCCTTGGCTGGCGATATGCGCGACCATTGCGGCCTGATGCGTTCGAGAACCGGCACCGGCAGGTTCTGGCCGATCGAAGCGGCGACGCCGAAGACCATGAAGAGAATCATCGCCGGCGCGAGCAGCTGCGCGCTGACCCAACCAAGGTGGACGAAGAGCGACAGCACGTCAGATCCGGTGTCGATCTTCCACTGGTCCGGCTGCTCGAAAATATCCTTCAGCGACGCTCCGACGACGCTGAGCCCATTCGGCAGGAAGAAGATGAGATAGATGTAGGTGGCGAGAACCGTGGCGAAGAGGGGCAGTTCGCGCGAGAAGGGGGTATTACCTTTCTCTGCCGCGTCGCTTTGCTTTTTCGCGGTAGGCGCTTCTGTTTTACTGTCCTTGTCGTCGTCCGCCACGGTCGCGACTCCTACTCAAAAGAAAAGGCCGCGCCCGCGCGCGACCCTTGCTTTTGTAGTCCCCGGAAATGCCGTGATCAATCGCGGCGTTCGTCCCGGGCCTATCTGTACACAGTAACAGCGGCTTAGGCGGCAGCTGCCCCTTCGGCTTCGCCTTCCTTGAGCTGGATCTGGCCGGAGTTGGCCAAACGAATCGCTTCCTGCGCGATGGCGCGGCGGGCGATTGCGATCTCGCGCGGGTTGATGCCCGTCGTACCGCTCTGCAGGTCGGATTCGATCATGCGGCGCTGACGCGGGCTGATCGAGGCGAGAACGGCTTCCTTCATCTCCGACGAGGAGCCACGCAGCGCCATGGTCAGGATATCCGCGGAAATGTCGTTCAACAGCATGACGCGGCTGCGCTGCGGCATGATCATCAGGTCTTCGAAGAGGAAGATCTTCGGACGAACCTTGTTGACCGATTCGCGGCTGATCGATTCGAGCGACGTCAGCAAGGTGTCGACCTGCGGCTTGTCCATCTCGTTCATCAGTTCGGCAACCTTCGTCGAGCCGATCGAATTCTTCTCGGCGTCGATCTCGGCGAGCAGCGTCATGACCTGCTTTTCGATGATCTGTGCCGCCTTCGGGCTGACGGATTTCAGGTTGACGGTACGGTTCATGATGTCGGCGCGGCGGCCGTCGGGGATCTGCATCAGCACCTTGGCGCCGAAGGAAGAGGGCATCATGGACAGGATATAGGCGACCGTCTGCGGGTGTTCGCGCAGCAGGAACTTGCCGATGAAAGCGGGATCGCCTTCGCCCAGCCGGTCCCAGATCGAGGTTTCATAGGCCTGGAACGCCGTGCGGCGGCCAAGAAGGCTATCGACTTCGTCAGGCGTCAACCCTTCTTCGAGGATGCTTTCGATCGCCTTGGCGTTGTCCATCAGACCTGCACCTTCGGTGAACAGATCCTCGAACTCGGCCACAAGGCCGAGCAGCTCATCCGGCGGGATCGCGCGCAGAGCCTGCGCGGATCCGATAATCGTCTGCAGTTCGGCCTGCGTGAAATACTTCAACAGTCTGCCAGCAACCCCTTTCCCCATCGCGAGGAGAACGGCCGCTGCTTTCTCAGCCTGGGTCAACGGTTTCTCGGCAAGAGCGCCGCCGAAATCGTCAAAGTCCATCATGGTCTAACCTCTCCGTCCCTACAGCGGGATCAGGCTTTCTTAGTACCTAAAACTTCTATCAGTTTTACGCCAAAACGTGTGTCGTCATTTTCGAGAACGGTGATCTCGCCGCGCGCGATCTTGCGGCCATTCACCATGATTTCGACCGGCTCGCCGATCTTCTTGTCCAGCGCGATCGTCGCGCCTTCGTTGAGGTTCATCAGGCCCGAGACCTGCATGCGGCTGCTGCCGAGCATGATCTGAACATCGATCGGGATGTCCATGATCAGGTCCATGTTCGACTGCATCGCGCTGCCGAGCGGGGCTGCGACACCCGGGGTCGACGATGTGTCGCCAAAATCGGAAACGCCGCCGAAGTCCGTGGAGCCGCCGAAATCGCCGCCGCCAAAATCCGTGTCGGTGCCGGTTTCCAGATCGCCGCCAAAGGCAGACAGGTCGGTACCGCCGCCAAACGCGTCGAGACCGTCGCCGCCGAAGTCGGGCATGCCGCCTTCCGCGTCGGTTTTCAGAACGCCACGCAGATCATCGATAGCCTGATCAAGCTCGGCTTCGTTGCCTGGTTGCTCGAGATCGGTGCTCTTTGTTTTTTTCGTCGCCATGAAATCACTATTCCAGTTGAAACTTGCCTCAACCTGCCTTTGGGGGCAGGGGCCGAAATCGGTTAATTCATTAAGTAGCGGATGAGGTCGTCATCCGAGTTGATCGTATCCTTCACCCGGACGGTATAATTCTCGCCCGAACGTCCCAACTCACAAACGTAAAGCTCTTTGCTGTTGGCACTGACATCGACGCGGACATCGCCGCTGTCGAGGAAGGGAATGACGTCGCCGGCCGCGAGCTTGGAGATGGTGCGCAGCGTCAGCTCCTGAAGATGGATCTTGGCTTCCAGCGTCACCTGCGAGCGGCGAACCTGCTCGCTCATCTGCTCCGTCCATTCCGACGAGTTGGCCGATGCGTTCTTGGCGCGCGGTGCGACCACAGTCGTCTTCAACAGCGCGGCCTGGGGAACGATCAGCGAGAATTCCGATGTGATGCCTGACAGCGTGATCGACATGTTGATCGCGGCGGCAAATTCATCCGGCTTGTCGTCGGGAGCCTTCGGCCGCGTCTCGGCGGCGTGCGGAGGCTCGAGGCTAGGCTCGAACCCGCCAGGCGCGTTGACGGCCGAGCGCAGGACGTTGGCGATCTTCTCGAACACGGTGACAGCAAGTTCCAGCTCGATGATCGATAGCAGGCGATCCGCCGGCTGCTCCACCGTCTCGGGCGATGCGCCGAGCAGATGCTCCATCAGCGTGATGACGAAGCCGTTGCCGCAGGAAAGCGTGAAGTCGGGCGACCAGTTGCGAAGCGATCCGTCGACGAGGGTAACGCTGTCTCCGAGATCGGCGACCAGGTCGTGCTTGTAGCCGGCGTGGCAACCGAGATAGTTGACCTGCACGTCGAGGTCGGTCTCGCTCTTGATGACATCGGGGAGAAATACCCGGTAGACGTCGCCGAACGCGGCGCAGAGCTTTTCCACCGTCGCCTTGTCGCCCAGCCTGCCTGTCAGCTTCGCGAGCAGCGCGTCGTCCATCAATGGTTTCTGGAGTTGAGCGTTCATGTCCGTTTAGGCCGCCTTGTTCTCACCACCGGGGTTCATCATTTCTTGCTCGACGGCGTCGATCGAAGGACGCTCGTAGGCCGAGATCGTCTTGCGGCCGTATTCGAGAGCGACCTGCGGAACCGAACCGTTCATGTAGGCAAGCAGGGTCTGCTTGACGATGACGTAGAGGCGGTGCTGCTTGGAGCGCACGATCTTGATCTGCGAGGTGATCGGCGAACATACGCAGTAGGACAAGAGAATGCCGAGGAAGGTGCCGACGAGCGCCGAGCCGATCAGGTGGCCGAGAACTTCAGGCGAATCGTTGATGTGCGCCATGGCCTTGATGACGCCGAGAACGGCCGCGACGATACCGATTGCCGGGAACGCGTCGCCCATCGTCTGGATGGCGTGATAGGGCTTCATCTTGTCGTGAAGGATCGTGTTGATCTCTTCATCCATCAGCGCTTCGATTTCGTGGCTGCGGGCGTTGCCAATGATGATCAGGCGAACGTAGTCACAGATGAACGCCGTGATTTCCTTGTTCTTCAGGATGGTCGGCGCGGACTGGAAGATCGACGATTCGGCCGGATTGTCGATGTGAGCTTCGATCTCGTTGCGCGACTTCGTGCGCAGGTCGCGCATTAGCGAATAGAGAACGCCGAGCGTATCGAGATAGTTGCGCTCCTTCGGAACCGAGTGCTTGAAGGCTTCCCCAAGCGCCTTGCCCGAGTCTTTCACGACCTTCATCGGGTTGGCCATGATGAAGCTGCCGATGCCGGCGCCGCCGATGATGACGAGCTCGAAGGGCTGCCAGAGCGCGTCGATGTGACCGCCCATGGCCATGAAGCTGCCGACGATACAGCCGCAGACAATCACAAATCCGATAATGATATTCATCGCCAGTCCAAACCTGATCGTTATTTTCAACCGAAGGGATAGGAGGGCTGGCTTGCGTGAGGCTGATCCTCGCCTTGACGATTAAGCTTTCCGGCAAGCTTTTTGCCAAGCATTTCAGATGCCAGCTTCGCGCAAGGATTTGCTGACAATCTACAGATGACGAATGGGTCACCATGCCCATGTCTGAGATGCCGCCTCAGCGGAATCGGGGCCGAACACACCATAAACGCCCGGGTTTCGTAACGTTCATCGCCAATGCCAGGAGCCTACCCCGATGCAATCCGGTCTTTATGTTTCGCTGTCGTCGCAGATGGCACTTATGCGTCGCCTCGACACCATCGCGGACAACCTGGCAAACGTGAACACAACAGGCTTTCGCGGCACCGAGGTCAAGTTCAACCAGCTGATTGGCGAGACCGACAACAAGCTCAACGCGAAGATCGCATATGTCTCGCAGGGCAACGACTACCTGTCCGCCGACAATGGTGAAATGAACCACACCGGCAACATGCTCGATTTCGCCATCAAGGGTGATGCTTGGTTCTCACTCAACACGCCGGCAGGCCGGGTGCTGACCAAGGACGGTCGCTTCACGCTGACAGACACCGGCGAGCTGGTTTCGGTTCGCGGGTATCCGGTACTCGACACCGGCGGCGCGCCGATCATGCTCGACAGAACCGCTGGCGAGCCGAAGGTCGGCTCCGACGGCATGATATACCAGAACAACCGGCAGGTCGCCTCGCTGGGCCTCTTCGAGGCTGACATTTCCAAGGGTTACCTTCGTTACGAAAACAGCGGCATCATGACCACTCAGACGCCGACCGCCGTCACCGACCGCTTCAATGTCGGCGTTCAGCAGGGCTATCTCGAAAACTCGAACGTCAATGCGATGCGCGAAATCACTCAGCTGATCGAGGTCAACCGTGCCTTCGAAAGCATGACCTCGCTCACCAAGGACAGCGAATCCTCCTTCGGCGAAGCCATCAAGACGCTTGGTGGCAGCCGCTAAGCGGAAGGTTTGACCCATGGGCAATGAACAGCTGACCGAGGCGGCGCTTTCCAAGAAGCTCACTCATCTCGAAGCGCTTTCGGCACGCTACACCAATCCCGACTTCATGATCGCCCCCGGCGGCCATGTGCAGACGATCGCGACCGGTCACTACACGGTCACGGGCCTCTCGCGCCATCTGCGCTTGGGAGAGTTCGTCGCCCACAAGTCTTCAACGGGCGTGCATCTCGGTGAAGTCGTGCGCGTAGAGCCGGATCTTGCCTATGTCTGCCCCATCGAACCAGGCGAACCGATCGGCATCCATGACACCGTCATTCGCAAGGGTGCCTTCCGCATCGCGCCGTCTGACAGCTGGTGCGGTCGGACCATCAGCTCGCTCTGCGAGCCGATCGACGGCAAGGGACCCGTTGTCGAGGGACTGAAGCGTCGCTCGATCTCCAACACCGCACCGCCGTCGATGACACGCCAGCGTGTCGAGAAGGGCTTCAAGACCGGTGTGCGCGCGATCGACATCTTCTCGCCGCTGTGCCTCGGCCAGCGCCTCGGCATTTTCGCCGGCTCTGGCGTCGGAAAATCGACTCTGCTCTCCATGCTTGCGCGCGCCGACGCCTTCGACAAGGTCGTGATCGCGCTGGTTGGCGAACGTGGCCGCGAGGTGCGCGAATTCATCGAGGATACGCTCGGCGCCGACATGCAGAAGTCGGTCGTGGTTGTGGCGACCAGTGACGAAAGCCCGATGCTGCGCAAGATGGCGCCGCTGACGGCGATCACCATCGCCGAGCATTTCCGCGACCAGGGCGACAACGTGCTTCTAATCGTCGACAGCGTCACGCGGTTCGCCCACGCCATCCGCGAAGTCGCGACCGCCTCCGGCGAGCCGCCGATCGCGCGCGGCTATCCGGCATCCGTCTTCACCGAACTGCCGCGCCTTCTCGAGCGTGCCGGCCCCGGCCCCGAGGGCACGGGCACCATCACCGCCATCATCTCGATCCTCGTCGATGGCGACAATCACAACGACCCGATCGCCGACTCCACCCGCGGCATTCTCGACGGCCACCTCGTGCTCCAGCGCAGCCTCGCCGATGAGGGCCGCTATCCGCCGATCGATCCGCTCGCATCGATCTCGCGTCTGGCGCGCAAGGCCTGGACGCCGGATCAGGAGAAGCTGGTCTCGCGTCTCAAGGCTCTGGTTCACCGTTACGAGGAAACCCGCGACCTTCGCCTGATCGGCGGTTACCGGCAGGGCGCCGATCCGGATCTCGACATGGCGGTCAAGCAGGTGCCCGTCATTTACGACGTATTGAAGCAATCGCCCGGCGATCAGCCATCCCCGGATTCCTTTGCCGATCTGGCGGGAGCCCTGAAGGCGGCCGCCGGCATCGGCAACCAGCCGGTGCGCAGATAACCGAATTAGACGATAGCCGACGCTTGAAGATAGAAAGACCACACGTGACCGATTTCGACGATGACGAAAAGATTCCACCGCTGAAGCCGCAGGGCCGTCGCCGGTCGACCTTCAACGATCGCGTTCTCACGATCACCGGCCTGCTGCTTGCCGGCGCGTCCGCGATCTTTCCGTGGTACGTGTTCTTTAACGAGAACAAGTTCGGTCTCAATATCGCCGAGGGTGACCGCACGCGCGACCTGCCGAACTGGCCGGCGCGCAATGTCTTCAGCGTCTCACCGCTGGCGATGGCCAACAAGAACCCGCCGGAAGTAAAGCCGGAGGTCCCCGTCGATCCGCTGACGACCGCAACGGTCTCCTCCATCGGCAAGGAAGACAACAAGGGCGCGCCTGCAGAAGATCAGCCATTCCCCGGAAAGTCGGCCTTCCGCCTGCTGCATGTCGCCAATGGCCGCGCGCTGATCGAGGACACGTCGGGCATGTACGTCGTGCGCGTGGGCTCGATCCTGCCGGATGAGAGCCGGCTCGCGACGCTAGAGCAGCGCGACGGCAAGTGGGTGATCATCACGTCCAAAGGCGAAGTCTACTGACGTAGCCGATTTCGGAAAATGCCGGTTTCCAAGGCTCCTCCGCACCTGCGGTGGAGCCTTTTTCGCCTCCGCCGATGCCGGCTCGCCCTTATGGAGCAAGAACGCATTCTCCGTAAGTCTGACGCAAGATTACCCACCTAGGTTCACGGCAGTAAAAAGGAGAGTTCCATGCAACCGATTCAACTGTTCGACTTGGCCTCGCGGCAGGCGGAATGGCTGACGATTCGTCAGGAAGTCGTTGCCGGCAACATCGCGAACGCCAACACGCCCAAGTATCGCGCCAAGGACATCACGCCGTTCCAGGCCGTTCTCGACCATTCGGACGTTGCGATGGCGCGGACCAATGCCGCGCATCTGAGCGGAAACGACCTCAGCACCAAGAACGACATCGACATCAAGGATGCCGCTCTGGACGAGGAAATGGGCGTGCAGGAATCGGGCAACACGGTCGGTCTGGCCGAGGAGCTCTCCAAGTCTGGCGAAATCAAGCGCCAGTATGAGCTGAACACCTCGCTGGTGGGGTCTTTCAACCGAATGATGCTTATGACGGTGAAGAGCTAAGATCATGGATCCTTTGTCTGCAGCAATGAAAATCGCTGGTTCGGGTCTCGAGGCGCAATCGACGCGCCTGCGTATCGTGTCCGAAAATATCGCAAACTCACGCTCCACGGGCGACACGCCCGGCGCTGATCCCTACCGCCGCAAGACGATTACTTTCGGCGAAGCGGTCGATCGCGCCAACGGCGTCACGACGGTCAACGTCAAGAAGCTGGGCGTCGATGAATCGAAGTTCAGCACCGAATTCGACCCTAACAATCCTGCCGCGGACGCCCAAGGCGTGGTCAAGCTTCCCAACGTCAACATGCTGGTCGAAATGGCCGACATGCGCGAAGCCAACCGCTCCTACGACGCCAACCTGCAGACCATCAAGCAGTCCCGCGATCTGATCTCGTCGACCATCGACCTTCTGAAGAGCCAATAATGATTAATAGCGTAAACAGCCTCAGCTCCCTGTCGATCACGCGCGATCTGAGCGGCGTCGATCTCGGCAAGTCCCAGGCCTCGTCGTCGGCGCAGAGCGCCACCAACGATGCCAGCTTCGCATCCGTCCTCGGCAACGCGGCCACCAACGCCGTCAATTCGATCAAGGGCGCTGAAAACATGTCCTTCGAAGGCATCAAGGGCACCGCCACAACGCGCGAAGTCGTCGATGCCGTCATGCAGGCGCAGCAGACCCTTCAGACCGCGATTGCCATTCGAGACAAGGTCGTTTCGGCCTTCCTCGAAGTAACCAAGATGCAGATGTAGTTGATTTGAGGATTAAGCCATGAGAGCGCTTGCCATTGCAGCAACGGGCATGGATGCCCAGCAGACCAACCTTGAGGTCATCGCGAACAACATCGCGAACATCAACACCACAGGCTTCAAGCGCGCCCGCGCCGAGTTCACCGATCTGCTCTACCAGACCGAACGCGCGCAGGGCGTCTCCAACCGCGCCAACCAGGCGATCGTGCCCGAAGGCGCGAATATCGGTCTCGGTGTCCAGACGTCGGCTGTCCGCAACCTGCACATCCAGGGCGAACTCGCCCAGACCGGCAACGACCTCGACGTGGCGCTGATCGGCCGTGGCTTCTTCCAGATCCAGGCGCCTGACGGCACGACGCTCTACACCCGCGCCGGCGCGTTCAACAAGAACGAAACCGGCCAGATCGTCACCGTCGACGGCTACACCGTCGCGCCGAACATCACCATTCCCGTCGGTTCGACACAGCTGACCATCAGCCGCTCCGGCGAAGTCACCGCGGTGCTGCCGGGCCAGACAACGCCCACGACTCTCGGACAGCTGCAGATCGCCGACTTCGTCAACGAAGCAGGCCTGAAGCCGCTCGGCGACAACCTCTTCCAGGAAACGCCGGCCTCCGGCCAGCCTGTCGTCGGCACGCCTGACGATCCGGGTTACGGCTATCTGAAGCAGAGCTACCTGGAATCGTCCAACGTCGACCCGGTGAAGGAAATCACCGAGCTGATCTCGGCGCAGCGCGCTTACGAAATGAACTCGAAAGTCATCACCACCGCCGACGAAATGGCCTCCATCGTCAGCAAGAACCTGAAGTAACAGGGAAGGGCCGAAACATGACGTTTTGCCGGGTAGAACATCTTCGTGGATGGGTGAAAGCCGCACTCGTTGCGGCCATGAGCCTTGCGGCGCCGACGGCTTTTGCCGCCGCCAACATGGGTTACGCGGTCATTCCGACCACCATCATCTACCCCGGCGAAACGATCTCCAGCGCCCAGCTACAGGAAGTCGAAGTCACCAACCCGAACCTGCAGGGCGATTACGCCAAGTCCATTCGTGAGGTGGACGGCATGATCTCCAAGCGCACACTGCTCCCCGGCCAGTCGATTTCCGTCTCGGCGCTCCGCGAACCCTATACCGTGACGCGCGGTTCTTCGATCCGCCTGGTCTTTACGGTTGGCGCGATGGCGATCTCGGCCGCCGGCTCCCCGCTTGAAGACGGCATGACCGGCCAGATGGTCCGTGTCCGCAACATGGACTCCGGCGTCATCGTCAGCGGCACCGTGCTCGCGAACGGCACCATACACGTGGCTGCAAAATGAAAATCCTATTTCGCCTTTTCATCGCACTCGCAATGCTCGCGCCGAACGTCCTGGCTGTCACGCCGGCGTCGGCAATGAGCTCGCGTATCAAGGATATCGCCTCGCTGCAGGCGGGCCGCGACAACCAGCTGATCGGCTACGGCCTCATCGTCGGTCTCCAGGGGACGGGCGACGGCTTCCGTGCATCGCCTTTCACCGAACAGTCGATGCGCGCGATGCTGCAGAACCTCGGCATCTCTACGCAGGGCGGCCAATCGAACGCCAAGAACACCGCGGCAGTCATGGTCACCGCCAACCTGCCGCCGTTCGCAAGCCCGGGCAGCCGGCTCGACGTAAACGTCAGCTCGCTGGGTGATGCCACGTCGCTGCGCGGCGGAACGCTGATCATGACCTCGCTCTCGGGCGCCGACGGCCAGATCTACGCCGTCGCCCAGGGCTCGGTTGTGGTCTCCGGCTTCACGGCGCAGGGCCAGGCCGCAACGGTTACCGAAGGAGTGACGACGGCCGGTCGCGTGCCGAGCGGCGCCATCATCGAGCGCGAGCTTCCGTCGCGCTTCAAGGATTCGATCAACCTCGTCCTGCAGCTGCGCAATCCGGATTTCTCCACTGCCGTGCGTATCGCCGACGTGGTCAACGGCTACGCCCGCGCGCGCTTCGGCGGCCCTGTTGCCGAGCCGAAGGATGCGCAGGAGGTCATCGTCCAGAAGCCTCGCGAAGCGGACCTGACGCGCCTGATGGCGGATATCGAAAATCTCGCGGTCGAAACCGATACGCCGGCCAAGGTCGTGATCAACGAGCGGACGGGGACGATCGTCATCGGGGCTGATGTCCGCGTCTCACCGGTCGCGGTCAGCTATGGCACGCTCACCGTGCAGGTCACCGAGACGCCGCAGGTCATTCAGCCGGAGCCCTTCTCGCGCGGCGTCACCGCCGTCCAGCCGCAGACCGATATCCAGGCCCAGCAGACGGGTGGCAATGTCGCCCTGCTCGACGGACCTGATCTGAAAACGCTGGTGGCCGGCCTCAACAACATCGGCGTCAAGCCCGATGGCATCATCGCCATCCTGCAGGGCATCAAGTCGGCCGGTGCGCTGCAAGCGGAGCTTGTCCTGCAATGACGAAGATCTCTTTTGCGAACATGACCGTTTCGGAACTGGCTAAGCGCCTGGTCTTGCCCGCGGCCGCCGTCGTCATGCTGACCATCCCTGGTGCCTTCGCGCAGGAAGCGCGCACCTCCGCAGGCGGCGAGCTCACCTCCGAGGAAGAAATCAAGCAGTTCTGCAGCAACATCGCCGAGCCCGCGCGCGATCAGCGCTATCTGCTCCAGAAGCAGGAACTCGACAAGCTCCGGGCCGACGTCGATAGCCGCATGGCCGAAATGACGAAGCGCCGCGACGAGTATCAGGACTGGCTGAAGCGTCGCAACGACTTCCTGAAGCAGGCCGAGGCCGGGCTGACCGATATCTACAAGAAGATGAAGCCGGACGCCGCGGCGCTGCAGCTTCAGGAAGTGAAGGTCGAAGTGGCGGCCGCCGTGATCATGCGGCTGAACGCCACCCAGTCGAGCCTGATCCTGAACGAGATGGACCCGCAGAAGGCTGCGGTCATCGCCAACATCATCGCCAGCGCGTCCGATCCCAATACGTCGAAGGACCCCTCATGAAGAAGCGTTTCCCGGTCGCGATTGCCGCTGTTGCCATTCTGGCCGGCTGCCAATCCCCGCAGGCGATCAACGAGATCGGCCGTGCGCCCGCCATGAGCCCGATCGGCAGCGGTCTCGCCTATGGCCAGACGCAGCAGATGTCGATGTATCCGAAGCAGCCGCGCCAGGTCGCCCAGGGCTACTCGCTCTGGAGCGATTCCAAGGCCGCGCTGTTCAAGGACGCCCGCGCGCTCAACGTCGGCGATATCCTGACGGTCAACATCTCGATCAATGACAAGGGCTCGTTCGAAAACAACACGAACCGCAGCCGCACCAACAGCAGCGGCCTGAACTGGGACGCGCAGGCCAACATTCTCGGCTGGAACCCGTCGTCGAAAACCGACGTCACCTATGGTTCAGACACGAGCACGGATGGCAAGGGCAAGATCGAGCGCACCGACAAGCTGACGCTGATGGTCGCGGCCGTCGTCACCGGTATTCTCGAGAACGGCAACCTTGTCGTCAGCGGCTCGCAGGAAGTGCGCCTGAACCAGGAACTGCGCATCTTGAACGTCGCCGGTATCGTGCGTCCGCAGGACGTGACCGCCAACAACGAAATCTCCTACGACAGGATCGCCGAAGCGCGCATCTCCTATGGTGGCAGAGGCCGCCTGATGGAAGTGCAGCAGCCGCCGCGCGGCCAGCAGGCCGTCGATATCCTCTCGCCACTCTAAGGTCCGGCAAAATGGCAGACGCAGAAGGCACCGAGGGCCAGCCGAAGAAGAAGTCGGCGATGATGATGACGATCATCGGTCTCGCCGTCCTCACCCTCCTTGGCGGCGGCGGTGGCTGGGTTGTCGGCGGCATGATCGCGCCCAGCGTGAAATCCGCGCAGCAGGCCGAACAGCCTGCTGCTGCCGAACCCGCAAAGGCCGGCGAGACGGGGCTCCAGAAGATCTCGACGGAAGCTAATAACGTCGTTCAGCTCGAGCCTATCACCTCGAACCTCGCCTATCCCTCGGAGAACTGGGTGCGCCTCGAAGTGGCGCTGCTCTTCTCCGGCCCGCCGGATGTGAAGCTCGCCGAGGATATCCATCAGGATATCATGGCCTATATCCGGACCGTTTCGCTGCAGCAGATCGAGGGTCCGCGCGGCTTCGAATATCTTAGGGATGACATCCAGGAGCGTGTTGACCTTCGGGCGCAGGGACGCGTATCGAAAGTCATGTTCAGGACCTTCGTCATCGAATGATTCGATTCCTAGTGATCTTGGCTGCCATGATGGCGGTCCCGGAGCTGGCGCATGCGCAGCAGCTCCCGTCGAACCTGCTCAACCTGCCGGTGGACGGTTCGGTTGCGGCATGGATCATCCGCACCTTCGGCCTCTTGACCGTTCTGTCGGTCGCGCCCGGCATTCTGATCATGGTGACGAGCTTCCCCCGCTTCGTCATCGCCTTCTCCATCCTGCGCACCGGCCTCGGCCTCGCCTCCACTCCCTCGAACATGATCCTCTTGTCGCTGTCGCTGTTCATGACCTTCTACGTCATGCAACCGACCTTCGATCAGGCATGGCGGGATGGGGTTCAGCCGCTTCTGGCCAACCAGATCAACGAGCAACAGGCTGTCGAGCGTATCGCCGAGCCCTTCCGCACTTTCATGACACGCAACACCCGCGACAAGGATCTGGCGCTCTTCGTCGATCTTGCCCGTGAGCGCGGCCAGGCGGTCGATACCGGCGCAACGATCGATTATCGCGTGCTCGTTCCCGCCTTCATGATCTCGGAAATCCGGCGCGGCTTCGAAATCGGCTTCCTGGTCGTTCTTCCCTTCCTCGTCATCGACCTGATCGTCGCCACCATCACCATGGCCATGGGCATGATGATGCTGCCGCCGACATCGATCTCCCTGCCGTTCAAGATCCTGTTCTTCGTCCTGATCGACGGCTGGAACTTGCTGGTCGGCAGTTTGGTTCGCTCCTTCAACTGATACGCTGCACACGGACGACACCGTTCAACTCTTCAAAGCAAAAGGCCGGCGATCTGATCGCCGGCCTTTTGGTATTGCATGAGCCTTGAGTGGACTGCTCAGGCAGCGGTGATCGGGAACGGAGCAGTCCGCTCGGGAAGCGCCGGTACCGCCATGTGATCGGGAGACAGCCCCTGCTTGGCGCGCTCGACAGCCATCTCGTAGGCTGTTTCCAGATGCCGGCAGAAACGCTCGGCATCGAAGAGCGGCTTGAGCAGCCGGTTGGTCTCGATCGTCTGCTTGAAGCCGGCAACGCGATCCGGGTTGTTGTAGAGCTCGACGGCCGTGTCTTCGTAAGCCTTGACGTCGGCAGTCACCAGCTCCGGCAGTCCGAGCGCGTTGAGCAGGCTCTCGCTGACTCTCGATGCGAAGTTCGTGCCCTTGAGCGTCAGCACGGGCAGCCCGCCCCAGAGCTGTTCGGAGGTCGTCGTATGGCCGTTATAGGGCCATGTGTCGAGCGCCAGATCGGCCACCTGCTGGCGGTTGATATGGTCCTGATACTGGTCGCTGTGGCCAGCAAAGATGATCCGCTTGGCGGGGATACCCTGCTTCTTGAAGTAGTCCCGGAGATTGGCTTCGCTCGCTTTCGACACGGCCATGATCCAGAGTACGCTGTCGGGCGTCCGGCGCAGGATGTTGCACCAGACATCGACGGTCTCCGGGGTAAGCTTGCGAGATGCGTTGAAGGACGCGAAGACGAACTTGTCGAAAGGCAGGCCGTATTGCGCGCGGCTGACTGGCTGCGGCATCGGCCGACCGATCGGGTCGTTCGGCTGGTAGGTGTCCGGCAGATGCACGAATTTTTCGTGGTAGTAGGGCTTCGACGTCTCGGGAAGCACGAAGCGGTCGCCGATGACGTAGTCGAGGTCGGTGCCTTGCGTACTGCCGGGAAATCCGATCCACGACATCTGAACGGGCGCGCAGCCATGGTTTAGGATCTGGCAGCGCGTTTCGAATGTCGGCCCCTTGAGGTCGATGACAACATCGATACCGTCTGCCCGCATCCGTGCGGCGACTTCTTCGTTGGAAAGGTCGCGCACTTCGACGATGCGGCCCCAGCGGTTTCGGTCGAACGTGTTGCTTTCGAGGTTCTTGGCGTTGGTATGGCAGTAGAGCGTCACGTCGAAACGGTCGCGATCATGCAGCTCCAGCACCCGGCCGATAAGCTTCATCGTGGCATGCTGCTCGAAGAAGTCGCTTGAGAGATAGCCGACGCGGATCTTCTGTGACCACTGATGCGGAGCCGCGCGGCGTGCCGCGGCCTGGCCCGGCGCAAGAACGCCCAACGCTCCTGCCTGGATGTTGAACTCTTCGTTGCCGCACCATTGGAGATTGTAGAATTCGCCTTCGTAGCTCAGGAACTCGCGCTCACCCTTCGCGAGAAGCTTGTCGAGCAGAGGCTTGTGAAGCGTGATTGCATTCAGGTCGCTGATATGGCGGCTGAAGATCAGATAGAGCAGACGGAAGCGGAGGTGGTGCGGGAAGCGCTTGAAAAGGCTGCGGGCCAGAAATGCTTGCGCTTCGTCGGATGGATTGGTCCTCAACATGCGCACGGCAAGCAGGGTGTGCTCGATGTTGCTGCTCTCGGCCAGCACCTTCGAGAAGGGGCTCAGCAATTCGTCCTTGCCGCGTTTCAGGTAGATCGATGCGAGCACATAGGCGATTTCCGCATCCAGGCTACGGTTCATCATATGGCGAAGGCCAAGCCTGAGCGCTTCGTTTTCATTGCCGGCTTCGAAGTGGAGAAGGGCAGCCTTGCGAGAGAACTCGGCGCCGCTGTCTCCAGCCTTGTCGCCGGCGAGCGCATAGGCCAACGCCGCATCGCCCTTCATGCCGAGTTGCACCAGTGTTCGGCCCAGCAGGGCGTAGGTCTTCGCGTCCTGCTGCGTCTCCAGAAGCGTGTTCAGAGTTGCCAGCGACCGAACGTAGTTCCCGCTTTGGAAGTCTTTCGATGCTGCGGAAAACGAAACCACATGATTCACGGTCAACCCTCGTTCAGTTAGACGTCGAGCACCTCGCCACGCACCGCTTGACCGCGGACGCACGGGTGCCATTGCACCTGTTCATGGCAGGTGAAGCTTGCCCGAAGCAGGAAGTCAGGGCCCTGGATCGATTGTGTTAAACAGGCGAGAGCGGACTTAATATTCGATTAACCATTTGTATTTGTTCGAAAAACTAAAAATGCTCATTAATCAGTCTGCAAGGTTTTGCTGCGAAATTCATCCTCGACATGACGGGTTTGGTCCCAATGCAGAATGACCAAGTGGCATGAAGCCGAACCGTCATTGCCGGTAAGTAAGTCCGGTAATGTCCTCTATGGTATCGAATTTCGGGGACGTAATATGACCAGCATCAACACCAACAATTCCGCAATGGCAGCGCTTCAGACGCTCCGTAGCGTCAATAACAACCTTTCGGACACGCAGAACGCCGTTTCCTCGGGTCTCCGCGTCGGCAAGGCTTCTGACAACGCCGCTTACTGGTCGATTGCTACGACCATGAAGTCCGACAACGGCGCTCTGTCGGCCGTTTCCGACGCTCTCGGCATGGGCGCCGCCAAGGTTGACACGGCTTACACCGCCGTCGAAAGCTCGATTGACGTTGTATCCGAGATCAAGTCCAAGCTCGTTGCTGCCACTGAAGACGGCGTCGACAAGGGCAAGATCAACGATGAAATCCAGCAGCTCCAGAAGCAGCTGGAAAGCATTTCGGCATCGGCTTCGTTCAACGGCGAAAACTGGGTTTCCAGCTCCGGCACCGGCAAGACCATGTCCGTCGTTTCCTCGTTCATCCGCACGTCCACGGGCGTCAGCGTCAGCACGTCTGGCTACACGGCCGGCGCAAACGACCTGCTGTTCGCAGGCGGTTCGGGTATCCTCGACCGCGACGGCACCGGCACCAACACGTCTTCGCTCTCGAGCTTCACCATCAGCTCGACGACCACCAAGGGTGAGATCGACGGCCTGATCACCGACGCTGAAAACGCTCTGAAGGACATGACCTCGCTCGGCTCCAAGCTCGGCTCGCTGCAGAAGGGCATCGACCTCCAGACCGACTTCGTTTCCAAGCTCTCGGACTCGATCGACTCCGGCGTTGGCCGTCTCGTCGACGCCGACATGGAAGAAGAGTCCAGCAAGCTTTCGGCACTCCAGACCCAGCAGCAGCTGGCGATCCAGTCGCTGTCGATCGCAAACTCCTCTTCGCAGAACATCCTGTCGCTCTTCCGTTAATAGCGGCGAACGCAGAATATCTGAAATCTCGTGCGGCCGGGCGTTCCCCGGCCGCATTTTTTTTGGCCAGGGGACGTCTCGAGCTAAGTGCAAGTTATTTCTTAAATTTCTTCCCCGCGGATTTAGTCTTTCTTAACTATGTTGCGGTTTTATGGGCTCATCGAAACGGTGAGTTGATCAGCAAGAAGCGCGGTCAACAGGCATGAAGCTGTCCGCCGTTTCCGGTAAGAATCCGGAATGTCCCTTCGTATGAAAAATTGCCGAAAAAGGGGCTTTTTATAATGACCAGCATTCTCACGAACAACTCCGCAATGGCAGCGCTGCAGACGCTCCGTAGCGTCAACAGCAACCTCTCGGACACGCAGAGCGCTGTGTCGTCTGGTCTCCGCGTCGGCAAGGCTTCTGACAACGCCGCTTACTGGTCGATTGCTACGACCATGAAGTCCGACAACGGCGCTCTGTCGGCCGTTTCCGACGCTCTCGGCATGGGCGCCGCCAAGGTCGACACGGCTTACACCGCCGTTCAGAGCTCGATCGACGTCGTATCCGAGATCAAGGCCAAGCTCGTTGCCGCGACCGAAGACGGCGTCGACAAGAGCAAGATCAATGACGAAATCAAGCAGCTTCAGAAGCAGCTGGAAAGCATTTCGGCATCGGCTTCGTTCAACGGCGAAAACTGGGTTTCCAGCTCCGGCACCGGCAAGACCATGTCCGTCGTTTCCTCGTTCATCCGCGATGCCACCGGTGGCGTCAGCGTCAGCACGTCTGGCTACACGGCCGGCGCAAACGACCTGCTGTTCGCTGGCGGTTCGGGCATCCTCGACCGTGATGGCACGGGTACCATCACCGAATCGATGTCCACCTTCTCGATCACCACCACGAACACCAAGGGTGACATCGACGGCCTGATCACCGACGCTGAAAGCGCGCTGAAGGACATGACCTCGCTCGGCTCCAAGCTCGGCTCGCTGCAGAAGGGTATCGATCTGCAGACGGACTTCGTTTCTAAGCTCTCCGACTCGATCGACTCCGGCGTTGGCCGCCTCGTCGATGCGGACATGGAAGAAGAGTCCAGCAAGCTTTCGGCACTCCAGACCCAGCAGCAGCTCGCTGTTCAGTCGCTGTCGATCGCCAACTCCTCGTCGCAGAACATCCTCTCGCTGTTCCGCTAAAATCGCCGGCGCCAGGCGCCAGCGAAGGAATACGCCGCCGCTTCTGCGGGTGGTTTTCGAAAGTCGCGCTCTCCGGAGCGCGGCTTTTTTATTGCCGTTAACTTTTTGTTAACCAAACTCATGTCTTGTGGCCATCATTAAACGGTATGTTAACCAAGCTTAAGAAGCGGTTAGCAGGCATGAGGCTGATGAACCGTACCCGGCGGTGGACCGGGATGTCCCTTTTTTAAAATAGTTTGCCAACAAGGGGCGCTCTTTTCATGTCAAGCATTTTGACCAACGTCGCGGCGATGTCCGCACTTCAGACACTCCGTGGCATCAACACCAATCTTGAGACGACGCAGGGCAATGTGTCTTCGGGATATCGCGTCGCCGAAGCCAAGGACAATGCCGCCTACTGGTCGATCGCAACCACGATGCGTTCGGACAACAAGGCCCTCTCCGCCGTCTCCGACGCGCTCGGCCTGGGTGCCGCCAAGGTCGATACCGCCTATGCCGCCATGGATAATGCCATCAACATCGTCAGCGAAATCAAGGCCAAGGTTGTCGCGGCCACCGAAAACGGTGTCGACAAGACCAAGATCCAGGACGAGATCGGGCAGCTCCAGCAGCAACTGTTGAGCGTCGCGCAGTCCGCATCCTTCTCCGGTGAGAACTGGGTGGCTGGCAACGGCACGAAGAGCGTCGTGTCATCCTTCGTTCGCGGCGCGAATGGCGAGGTTTCTGTTCAGACGACTGATTACAATCTCGACGACAGCGCTAGTGGAAACGTGCTCTTCGGCATGCAGGCGACCGGCGAAATCGACACCACGACCGGCGTCATCGGTTCGGAATATGGCTCCTACGGCTCGATCTACAACATGGACATCTCGGACCTCAGCGTGGAGGATCTGAACACGACGCTTAGCAACGTCGAAACCGGTCTGAGCGCGCTTACCAAGGCCGCTTCGCAGCTGGGATCGATCTCCACCCGTATCGACCTCCAGGACAGCTTCGTTTCCAATCTCAGCGACTCGATCGATTCAGGCGTGGGCCGTCTCGTCGATGCCGACATGGAAGAGGAATCGAGCAAGCTCACGGCGCTCCAGACACAGCAGCAGCTAGCAATTCAGTCGCTGTCGATCGCCAATTCGAGCGCTCAGAACATCCTTACGCTGTTCCAGAACTAAGTTGGTCCAAAGGCGTCATCGACGCCGTGAAGACAAGCGTCAGAGCCTTGAAAGCCGTCTCGAAAGATGCGGCTTTCTCTTTGTTTTTGAAAAGAGAATCAAGGTTGCGCGAGGCTTGCGGGACCGTTTGTCGGCTACTTGCGCTGGCTGTGGGCCTTGGTTAACTTCACTTAAGAATTGATTTGTTTAGCGACGAGCCGATCGGAAAAAGTCCGGTTGGCGGCATGAAGCCACGCCTGTCGCTGCCGGCGGTCCGGTCTATCCTCTCCTCTACCATAGAGCTTCAAACATGACCTATCGAATCACCAGCTCCGCCCAGGTAAACGCTCTCGCCGCATTGCGGATCATCAACAAGGAAGCAGCGACGACCCAGCAGCAGGTATCATCGGGCATGCGCGTCGAAACGGCGGCGGATGACGCGACCTACTGGTCCTTTGCGAGCGTCTTGCGCTCCGATGGCAGCTCCATGACCAACATTCACGACGCGCTCGGCGTTGGTGCCTCCAAGGTCGACACGGCCTATACCGCGATGGACAGCCTCATCGATCAGCTGAGCAGCATCCGCTCTACACTTGTCAGCGCCAAGGAAGACGGCGTCGACAAGGAAAAGCTAAACACGACGATTGAGCAGCTCAAGCAGCAGATGCAGACGACGGTTCAGTCGACCAGCATCGCGGGTGAAAACTGGCTGTTCAACCAGGATACAACGCTGACCACTTCGCGTTCGGTCATCGGTGGCTTCACGCGGGCGCCGACGGGCGAGTATCAGCCGCAGAACATCAGCTTCCCGGCTGATCAGACCGTCATGATCGACACCAGCAACGCCAATCGCGGCCTGCTGACCAAGTCCGTCGATGCCAGCGCCTTGAACGACACCGGTTCGACCGCGCCGCGCAACTACTATCTGCTCAATGCCGGATCGGTCACTGGCGCCGACGGTGACGAGATCAAGCTCGACAACAATACGACGACCGAGCAGGTCGACGACATGATGGCTGTTGTCGACAAGCTTCTTTCGACGCTGACCACAACCGCGGCCGGCCTCGGCACGATGAGCGCCCGCATCAACGACCGCATCGACTACACGGCAAACATGGCCGACTTGATCGACAAGAACGTCGGTGCGCTTGTTGATACCGATATGGACGAGGCGTCCGTGCGCCAGACGGCATTGCAGACGCAGCAGAAGATGGGCGTGCAGGCGGTTTCGATCCTGAACACCGCTGCCAGCAAGGTTCTGCTCCTGCTGCAGTGATTTGCGAACCGCCGTCGTGCGCTATGCGGCGGCGCCCTTCATCTTCGCACAAGTTTGGCCTCCTAGGGTCAGGGACAACGGGCGTGGTGAAAAACCGCGCGAAAGATTTGTTTGGTGCAATGTGAGGCGCGGCATGTCGCAGGCTTCTGCTGATACGAGGTGGGTTGAGTGAGCGCGCTGCTGTCTCGTCTGAAAGACTTCGGCGAACCCGCCGTCGCCGCCCCATCAGTGGCCGATACGCCTCTTTCCGACGATTTCGGAGGCTTCGGCGGTTTTGACGACATCGCACCCGAACCGGTAGTCGATATCGAGGCGGAACGCCGCGATGCCAACGCCATGGGCGAGGCCAAGGCGACCGCCGAGCTCACGGAGAAATTCGAGGCTGAGGCGCAGACCGTTGCCCTTGTCCACCAGCGCGAAATCGAAGAGCTGCGTAACAGTTACGAGACCGAGATCGCCGAGTTGGTCGCATCGCGGATCAACGCAATCTCCACCGAGGTCGCGGATCTTGTGAGTGCAACAGTCGCCCGCACGCTGGCGCCTGTCCTGACCGAAGCGCTTGCCGAAAAAGCTGCCATCGAACTGGCCGCACAGCTTCGCGAAGCCGTTCTGGACGGCGAGATCGGCACGATCACCGTCAAAGGCCCGGAAAAGCTGTTCAATATCTTGAAGAACGAACTCGGCGAGAAGGCAGACCTGCTGCGGCATCACGAAAACGACGACATCGACCTGATCGCCGAGTTTGATGACTCGGTACTCGTAACCCGCATGTCTGCCTGGGCGGCGAGCGTCAAGAAAGTTCTGGAATGAGCGACAGCGAAAATCATCACCACGGCAAGAACGAGGTCATCATCATCAAGCGACATGGTGGTGGTGATCACGATGGCGCCCATGGTGGCGCCTGGAAAATCGCCTATGCCGACTTCATGACCGCGCTGATGGCGTTCTTCCTCGTCATGTGGCTGGTCAATGCTGCCAACGAGGAAACCAAGGCCTCCGTCGCCACCTATTTCAACCCGATCAAGCTCTCGGACGAAAAGCCGACCGAGAAGGGCTTGAAAAAGCCGGTCGACCAGGCTGACGGGCAGGAGAAGGCCGACAAGTCGAAGGAAAAAGAGGACCAGCCGAACCAGGGCGCGT
Source organism: Rhizobium sp. NPDC090275 (assembly GCF_044772225.1). Taxonomy (NCBI): domain Bacteria; kingdom Pseudomonadati; phylum Pseudomonadota; class Alphaproteobacteria; order Hyphomicrobiales; family Rhizobiaceae; genus Rhizobium; species Rhizobium sp. NPDC090275. The sequence goes on from NZ_JBIVYL010000003.1 coordinate 141,573, forward strand.
CCGCTGCCAGCGGTGAGGATGAAACCTCGACGTCTGGCGACCAGAAGAACTATTCCGAAGCGGATTTCTTCGAAAACCCCTACTCGGTCCTTGCTGAGATCGCCCAGGAAGTGGGTCAGCAGGCCAATGTCAGCGCCAAGGGCGAGGGCGGTGCGGCTGATTCCGGCCCTGCGACCGGTGCCGATGGTGGTGAAGCCTATCGCGACCCGTTCGATCCGGATTTCTGGACGAAGCAGATCGAGGTGACGCGCGCCGACAAGACGCAAGCCGACGATCCGGCCAAGCAGGCGATCGAGCTCGCCAAGGCCGAAGACGCGAAGGCCGAGCAGGCGGCTGCAAAGCCGGCAGACCTTCAGAACCCTGAAGCGGCGGACAAGACCACCGACAAGACGAGTGACAAGACCGCTGACAAGGATGGCATAGCGCCTGACACGCAGACCCCTGAGCAAAAAGCGGTCGAGCAGCAGCAGGAAGCCAAGGATCTCCAGCAGCAGATCGCCCAGCAGATCGGCGGTATCGCCGGCAAGCTCGCCGAAGGCTTGACCGTCACCCCGGCGGAGGGCGGCCTCTTGGTCAGCATTTCCGACCAGAGCGACGATTCCATGTTCAACGTCGGCTCCGCCGTACCGCGCCGGGAAATGGTCCTCGCGATGCAGAAGATCGGCGAAGTGCTGAAGGAGAAGAATGGCGTCGTCGCCATTCGCGGCCATACCGACGGTCGCCAGTACAAGGGCGAGAACGAGAACTGGCGCCTTTCGATGGATCGCGCCCAGGCCGCCTATTACATGATGGTGCGCGGCGGGCTGGATGAGAAGCGCGTCTCGCAGGTCTCCGGCTTTGCCGACCGCAAGCTCAAGGACGCCGCCGATCCGTTCAACGCGTCCAACCGTCGTATCGAAATTCTTCTCCAGGCCGATCAGGGATAATCGATGAAGCGCCGGCAGCACAGGCATCTTCTGCCCCTCGCTTTCAGCCTTGCGCTGACGGCGACCGGCGTCGTGCGCGCGGAAGAAGCGGCAGCGCCCGCCGCCCATGCCGAGACGCCGGCCGGACACGCCCCGGCACCAGCCGAAACACCGGCGGTCGGGCATGCGGAAACATCCGCAGAGCCGCCGGCAGCGCATGCGGAGACGCCAGCACCCACCGAAGCGCAAGCATCGTCTGCCGGACACGGCGACGCGGCGGCGCCTGCCGAGGCGTTACCCATCGTCCCGACGACGGACGATAGCGGCGACACAGCCCCCTACAAGATGCTGCGCTCGCTGCAGTTCGTGCAGGATTCCGTCGTGCTCGGCGACCATTCCGCCAGCGAGATGCAGCGCTTCATGCTTGGCACGATCGACAAGCGCTTGCGCGCCGTCGACCCAGCCGTGTTCGATGACGACCGCAATGTCGATGCCGCATTGATCTACGCGATGAGCGGCGGCAATCCGCAAACGCTGGAATATCTTGTGGCGCGCGACGTCAACGGCTATTTCGACAACCGCGTGACTGACATCCTACGCAAATATCTGAGCGGCAAGGGCCTCCTTGTCGCCAAGACGCTGGTCGATACCGCGCAGGAATATAAGGACAAGAAGATCGGTCCCTATCTGGCGCTGGTCGGCGGCAATGTCACGATCGCCAAGAGCCCGGAAGAAGCGCTGAAGCTCTACGATCTCGCGCGCCTTAATGCGCCCGGCACGATCATCGAAGAAGCGGCTCTCCGCCGCTCGGTCGCGATCTGCGTCGACAAGGGGCTGGTCGACCAGGGGCTGCAATATTCGCAGCGCTATGTCCGTCGCTTCCTGCACTCGCCCTATGCCAGCCAGTTCGCCGATCTTTTCGTGAAGCTGCTCGTCGATCACGATCATGATGTGAAGCCGGATGATGTCATCGGCATCCTCTCTTTCATGGATGATGCGCGTCAGCGCGAAATCTATCTGCGCATTGCGCGTGCTGCCGCGATCGCGGGCAAGGGCGAACTCGCCCGCATGGCCGCCGGCCGCGCGCAGGCATTGTCTGGCGACAACAACAACGCCTTTGGCGCACTGGCCGATTTCTACGGCGGCATGGCCGCGATCCCGACGGACAAGATCGATACCGCCGCGCGCGATATCTCGACGATCGCCGACAAGGCGCTTTCCCCACGCGACCAGATCTTGCGAGCTGCTGCGCGCTCAGTGGCCGAGCAGGTGCTTCGACAACCAGACGCTGCAAGCCTGACGCAAGGCTCTGCTAATACACCAGATGGTCAAGAAGCCAGTTCTGAACAGGCGGCCGGGGGAGGATCGGCCGGAGAGGGGGCGGTTCCCGACGCCGCGCCGGCAGCCGGATCGCAGTCAGCTGATCCACAGAACGCCGACCCCGCATTCAGCTCATTTGTGACCTCGAGCCGCTCTCAGCTGGATGAGATCGACGGCCTTTTGAACAAAGAAAGCAATTGATATGATGGATATCAGCGTTCCGGCTGGAGCCGCGGATGCCGCCGCAGGCGCAAAGGCCGGCCGGCCGGCCGGCAAGGGTTCGGACACGGACAGCAGCGGTGGCTTCTCGGACGTCCTCAACAAGGCGAATGCCAATTCCGACCGCAACCCGGGCGCCAAGGCCGATGGCCAGCAGCCGGCCGGCACTGCCGATGGCGGCAATGGCGCCGTTGGCTCGGCACCGCACCGGCAGAACCCGAAGGCTGTGATCGATCTCGGCAACTCGGCCGCACTGGCGCAGGCGGAAGCCGATGCGACGACGGCCAATGCCGGCAAGGACGTTCAGAAGACGGGCCGCGTCGATATCAAGTCGCTGCGCAAGCAGATCGACGACACAAAGGTCGATGGTACGGCCGAAGACGTTGCCGACAAGATCGCCGCGCCGACATCCAAGGATGACAAGACAGGCAAGCCGGTCAAGACCGAGGCCAAGCCCGGAGCGGCCGACGACAGTGCTGTCTCGGACGTCCTGAGCATGCTCGGAAACGCGCCGGTCGATAGCGCATCGGTCGCCGCTGCGGCATTGTTCGGACAGCAGGCGCAGGACACCGCGCCTACCGACGCCAAGGACAAGTCTTCCGGCAAGCAGAAGTCCAAGGGTGACGCCGTCGCCGATGTTGCCAGCGCCTTGACCTCGGCCAGCGACGCCGCGTCCGACGTGGACATGCCTGGCGCGACCGCAGCCGGCGATACGGTTGGCCAGACCTTCCGGCTGACGCGCGCAGACAGCCGTGGCACATCCATGGACATGCATCTCGGCATCGAGAAGGATGCGGCTGACGTTGGCGGAAAGGCGAATGTCGAGACGGTCACGATCCTCGATTCCCGCCGCTATATCGGCCTCGCGCAGAACACCAATTCCGCGGCTGTCACGGCGGCGATCGCCGGCGACAAGGAGTGGGCGCACGCCATGCAGGCTTCGTCGTCCCTGTCGAACGCAGCTGAGCTCAGCAGCACCGGCAAGGTCGTCAACACGCTCAAGATCCAGATGAACCCGATCGATCTCGGCCTCGTCACCGCGACGCTCAGGCTGCAGGGTGATACGCTGAACGTCGATCTCAAGGTCGAGACCGCAGCCGCCTACAGGCAGCTCAGGGAAGACCACACGAAGATGCTGGAGTCTCTGCGCAGTCAGGGCTACGCCATCGACGGCGTGAGCGTCAGCATGGCGCCGGTCGCTAACACCGATACCAGCAGCCAGGCGAACGCGCAGAGCGGCTCGCAGCAGGGCTCCGCCCAGGGGCAGGGCGGCGAGGCGCGCGAGCGCCAAAATCAAACAGGCCAGCGCAGTGCAGGGGGCTTCAATGTTACAGGTGAGAGCGACGCTACGAGCGCTTCTTCTGGCTCCTCTGGCAGCGGCAGCGCTGGCGACGTATACCTCTGACGCGCGGGCGTCCGATGGCGCCTGCGAGCAGGAGATCCAGTCGGCCGCGCTGAAGTACGGTATCCCCGAGGGCATCCTCTATTCCGTCGGATTGACCGAAACGGGCCGCAAGGGTTCGCTCTACCCCTATGCGTTGAACATAGAGGGCAAGCCCTTCTTCCCACCCTCGGAGCGCGATGCGCTGAGGCAGGTGGATACGGCTCACAGGTCAGGCGCAAAGCTGATCGACGTCGGCTGCATGCAGATCAACCAGTTCTACCACGGGGAGAATTTTCGGTCGTTGGAGGAGATGTTCGACCCCCGTACCAATGTGGAATACGCGGCACGGTTCCTGAAGAACCTGCACGATCGCCACGAGACCTGGACCATGGCGGTCGCCCGCTACCACGCCGGCCCCAATAATGACCCCGCGCAGAAGCAATATGTCTGCCGCGTCATCGCCAATCTGGTCGCCACGGGCTATGGGAAATGGACTCCCAACGCGAGCAATTTTTGTCGTAGCTAACTCGCCCAAAGATAGCGAAAAAAGAACAAACCGGAAATGTGTCATAATATGGCAAGAATTCGGGCCAATGTGGCAAGGCAAGTCACAATTTAGGACACGTTAACTTTTCCACGAAACTTTTGTGTGCATAATTCTGCCTACCCACTAAATGTAGAGCAAATCGGGGGGCAATTCTTAATCAACTATTAATTTCTGCCAGTGAGTTCCTACAGCTTGTCCCAGAATCGTGCGATTCGTACCCATAGGTCATCGATGTGCCACAAGTGATTCGGAGGCGGACGAATGATCGTAGTGGTTGATGAGCGTGAGCTCGTGAAGGATGGCTACACTTCCCTTTTTGGTCGAGAAGGTATTCCTTCGACCGGTTTTGATCCCAACGAGTTTGGCGAGTGGGTGCAGACGGCTGCTGATTCAGATATCGCAGCGGTCGAGGCGTTTCTGATTGGCCAGGGCCAGCAGACGTTCGAGCTGCCGCGCGCCATTCGCGATCGGTCGATGGCGCCAGTCATCGCGGTCAGCGACCAGCCGTCGCTCGAAAACACCCTTGCACTTTTTGATTGCGGCGTTGACGACGTCGTTCGCAAGCCGGTTCACCCCCGCGAAATTCTTGCACGCGCAGCGGCCATCCGCCGCCGCCTCAAGGCGATTTCCACGCACACGGACATCGGCGCCATTCGCGTCTTCTCCGATGGCCGCGATCCCGAGATCCACGGCGAAGTCTTCGCACTGCCGCGCCGCGAGCGCCGCATCCTCGAATACTTGATCGCCAACCGCGGTCGCCGCGTCACCAAGACCCAGATCTTCAATGCCATCTACGGGATTTTCGACGAGGAAGTCGAAGAGAACGTCGTTGAAAGCCACATTTCCAAGCTTCGCAAAAAGCTGCGCAAGAAGCTCGGCGTCGACCCCGTCGATTCCAAGCGCTTCCTCGGCTACTGCATTGATTGGGAATAGTTTTTTTGGCGTCCTCGGTGGGCGCGGCTCTCTAGGCTTCGATCTTCTCCGATCACGCATTTGCCAGACAGCTTCACGCAAGGCCCACCGGATACTCTCAAGCCTACTAAGGGAATCGAGGTTTTCAGATGAGCATTTTCGGCAGCATGAAGACGGCGGTGTCCGGCATGAACGCGCAGGCGAACCGCCTCAGCACCGTGGCCGACAACATTGCGAACGTAAACACGACAGGCTACAAGTCGGTATCGACCGCCTTCTCGTCGCTTGTCCTGCCTTCGAGCTCGGGCAACTACAATTCGGGCGGCGTTCAGACGTCGGTTCGCCAGTCGGTTTCCGCGCAGGGCGATATCTCCTACACGACCTCGGGCTACGACCTCGCCATCTCCGGTGACGGCTTCTTCATCGTTCAGAGCCCGGATGGCGTTCCGGTCCTGACCCGCGCTGGCGACTTCACGAAGGATGACGAGGGCAATCTCGTCAACTCGGCCGGCTTCAAGCTGATGGGCTATTCCTACGATTCGGGTGCTCCGGCCGTCGTCGTCAACGGCTTCTCCGGACTGGTCCCGGTCAACGTCGCTCAATCAGGGCTGACGGCTATCGCCTCCACGGCCGGTACCTTCTCCGGCAACCTGAATTCGGGCGCCGAAGTAGCAACCGGAAACCTGCCGAGCAGCAACACTGCTCCCGTCACCAGCGACACGAAGCAGATTTCGATGGTCGGCTACGACAAGCTCGGCAACACCGTCCAGTACGATTTCTACTTCACCAAGACCGACGCTACCGTACCGCCGCCTGCAACGGGCGCAGCCAGCACCTGGGAAGTCTCGGTTTACCGCCACGCCGACGCGACAGTCGGTAGCACGACGTCCTTCCCGTATTCGACGGACGCCGTCGGCGGAGGTACGATGGAATTCGATGCGTCGGGCAACCTCGTTTCCGGCAACTCGCTTCTGATCGACGATCCGGTGACGACAGGCCAGATCCAGATGGATCTGTCCGGCTTCACACAGCTCGCTTCCGATTTCTCCGGCAAGGGTACGCCCAACGGTCAGGCTGCCAGCCCGGTCGATAGCGTATCGATCGGCAAGGACGGCACGGTTTCGGCGAAGTATGCCGACGGCACGTCGAAGGCGCTCTATCGCATTCCGCTGGCAACCGTTGCAAGCCCTGACAACATGACGCTCATGAGCGGCAACGTCTACAGCGCCAACGGCACCTCGGGCGTCACGGTCACCGGCTTCCCGCAGACCAACGGCTTCGGTTCCATCCAGTCGGGTGCGATCGAAAGCTCGAACGTCGACCTCGCCGGCGAACTGACTGAGATGATCGAATCGCAGCGCAGCTACACTGCCAACTCCAAGGTGTTCCAGACGGGGTCCGACATCATGGACGTTCTCGTCAACCTCAAGAGATAAGTAGGGTAACGGGTTAGCCATGTCGCTTACATCAGCACTGAACACCGCGCAGAGCATATTCAACAATACCGGCACGCAGAGCAGTGTCGTATCGAACAATATCTCGAACTCCAGCAACAGCGATTACGTTCGCCGTCAGGCGATGGTCACGACTTCGCTGAATGGTGCGCAGGTTGTGAAGATCAGCAGGGCGCAAGAAGACGCCCTGATGCGGCAGTGGCTGAAGGCAAGCGCCGGTGATAGCGCTCAGCAGACCTTGCTGAGCGGCCTCACCGACCTGAAATCGGTGCTCGGCGGCAACGACTACGAGACGTCGCCGGCCACCTATCTCTCGACCTTCCAGCAGAAGCTCCAGGCTTTCCGCACGTCGCCGAGCAGCGCGATTGCCGCGCAGAGTGCGGTCACGGCGGCGCAGGATGTCACCAACTCGTTGAATGACGCGACCAAGTCCGTCCAGCTTATCCGCCAGAACGCGGACAAGGAGATCGCGACCCAGGTCGACACGCTGAATACGCTGCTCGCGCAGTTCAAGACGGCCAACGACGCAGTAAAGGGCGCGACCGCCAGCGGTGGCAATCCTGCCGACGCGCTCGATGAGCGCGACAAGCTGCTGAAGCAGATTTCCTCGATCGTCGGCGTCAAGACCGCCGATCGCGCCAATGGCGATATGGCGCTCTACACCAACGACGGAACGGTTGTCTTCGACACCATTCCGCGCGCGGTCACCTTCGTTTCGCAGGATACCTATACGACGGGAACGAAAGGCAACGGCGTCTATATCGACGGCGTGGCGCTCTCAAGCGGGCAGGGGTCCACGACGACAGCTCAGGGCAGCCTTCAATCCCTGTTGCAGATCCGCGACGACGTCGCGCCCACCTTCCAGTCGCAGCTCGACGAGATCGCAAAGTCGCTGGTGACGATGTTCTCGGAAACCGATGGCACGACGACGGAGCCGGGCCTCTTCGTCTGGAAGACCTCGACGGGTCTCGACGGCGATACTCCGACCACGCCAGACGTCATCAACGGCATCGCCGGTACAATTACGGTAAACACAGCGGTAATCACCAGCCAGGGTGGCGATCCGATGAAGCTGCGCGACGGCTCCATCACCGGATTGACCAACCTCAACACGGAAGGCGCGAGCGGTTTCTCCGACAACCTCGACGACCTCTACACCGCGCTGGGCTCGGCACAGACGTTCTCTTCGGACGCCGGCATCTCCTCGAATGTCAGCATCATCAGCTATGCGCAGAATTCGGTCGGCTGGCTCGAACAGATGCGAAGCGACGCAACGACGGCATCGGAAAATACAACCGCTGCCCTCTCGCGCTCAACCGAGGCGTACTCAAATGAGACAGGCGTCAACCTTGACGAGGAACTGACACTGCTGCTTGATATTGAGCAGTCTTACAAGGCGGCGACCAAGATATTGAACGCCGTCAACGAGATGTACCAGTCGCTGCTGGACATTGCGAGGTAAGCCCATGAAAAGTTCATTTATTTCTAGTTCGGCTATTCAAAACGCGATGCGACTGACCATTCGTCAGTCGCAGACCCAGCTCGTGAAATCCTCGCTTGAGGCGACCACCGGCGTCTACGCCGATATCGGCGCCTCGCTGGGCTCTGGCGCAGCGAAGAGTGTCAATTTCAGCGCCGAAGTCACGCGCATCCAGGCGCTGAAGGGCAGCAACTCGGTTGTATCGGGCCGTCTCGAAGCCTCCCAGCTCGGCCTTACCAGCATGAAGACGGCGGGCGACGCGCTCGTCTCGAAGCTGACCGCGTTGCAGGGCAGCCAGGACAACACGAGCATCACCGTTGCGATGCAGTCGGCGGGCGATGCGCTGTCGTCGCTGATGGACACCGGCAACTCGATGCTCAACGGCGAATATCTCTTCTCCGGCATCAACACCGACATCCAGCCTCTGACCGACCAGACGGATGCTGCAACCGACGCGATCCAGAAGAATCTCGATGCCTGGGCAAGCAGCCTCGGCAAGACCAAGTCCGAGCTGACAGGCGACGAGATGGACACGTTCATCTCCAACTTCGTCGAGCCGATGTTCTCGCAAGATACGCTGAACGCGACCTCGACGCCGTTGCCGTTCCCGCCGGTTGGCGTCGGAACGCCCACGCCGCCGCTGGCCTACGTGACGCCGCCGGCATGGGCCGACTGGTCGAGCGCGTCCAACCAGAACATGACGAGCCGGATCAGCAACTCCGAGACCGTCACCTCGTCGACCAATTCGAACTCCGAGGGCATGCGCTACTTCGCGCTCGCGTCGATCACCGTTTCGGCGCTCGCCGGCACCGGCCTCAGTGGCGACGCATTGGCGATGACCACATCGAAGGCAATCGGCTACGCCGCGCAGGGCACGACCGGTATCGTCACGCAGGCGAGCCAGCTCGGTCTGTCGCAGGAGCGCGTCACGAAGGCCAACGACGCCCTCGATGCGCAGTCCAGCATCATTCAGAACAAGCTCGTCGACCTTCAGGGCGTCGATCAGTCGGAAGCGTCCACACTGGTCAACACCCTGCAGACGCAGCTCGAAACCGCATACACGATCGTTTCAAAAATTCAGCAGTTGAGCCTCGTGAACTACCTCTGATGATCAGCGGTAGAAGTACAAGTACAAAGAAGGATGCATGAATGTATCAGTTCTCTTACGCCGAGGTCATGCAAGACTCGGTGGCCGATGCAAAGGAGCGGGAACGTCAAGTTCTCGACCGGTCCATCGAGCTGCTCGCGATTGCACGGGACAAAGAGAAGTATGGCCGTGAGGCTATCGATGCATTGTTTTACACCCGACGCGTTTGGGTGAGCTTTATCGAAGACCTCAAGCATCCGGACAATCAGCTCGAAGTTCAGTTGCGCGCCAATCTGATCTCGATCGCTATTTGGATCTTGAAAGAAAGCGACCGGATCCGGAAACGGCAGTCGACCAACTTTCAAGGCATTATTGACGTTACCACCATCATCAGGGATGGACTTAAATGAAAAGCACGCTTCGTATCTCGCTAAAAGCCGGGGAAAAGATCTTCATCAACGGTGCGGTTTTGCGCGTCGATCGCAAGGTCGCGCTGGAATTCCTGAATGATGTAACGTTCCTTCTCGAAAACCACGTTCTCCAGCCGGAAGACGCGACCACGCCTCTGCGCCAGCTCTACTTCATCGCGCAGATGATCCTGATCAACCCGGAGGGCAAGGATCAGTCGACGGCGATGTTCCGCAAGTCGGTAACGATGCTGCTCACCTGCTTCAAGAACGAGGAAGTTCTGGCCGAGCTGAAGCGCATCGACGGTCTGGTTTCGACCGGCCGCGCCTTCGACGCCCTGAAGGCCATCCGCGGTCTCTACGTTATCGAAGACAACATTTTGAACAACCAGGAAATGCACCCTGCAATGGTTGAGCAGATTCGCAAGGAGATCGCACCATGGCGGTAGGCGCAACAGGTTCGGCAACGTCCACGTCGACGACAACAACGACATCGACGGCTCAGCAGAAGGCGACGCTGAACTACGACAACTTCCTGCAGCTCCTCATCGCCCAGATGAAGAACCAGGATCCGACGGAACCCGTCGACGCCAGCCAGCAGATGGCGCAGCTCGCGAGCTTCTCGCAGGTCGAGCAGACCATCCAGACCAACACCAAGCTGGACACGCTTCTGGCGAGCTCGAGCCTGACGCAGGCCAGCAGCTATGTCGGCAAGTACATGACCAGCGCCGATGGCACCGTCGCCGGCACCGTCGATTCCGTAAAAGTGTATTCCGACGGAATTATCGCGACGACCACCGACGGGAAGAGTATTCTTGTCCAGGCGGGAATCACCGTCGCGGATCAGGCACCGGCTTCGACCACGACCGGCAGCTGACCGACAAGAAACTGAACGACGGTCCGGCCGGGTTGCGGACGGACCGAAAGGCGATATGAGGTTGCCTGGATGAATGAAGCTGACGCACTCGATCTGTTCCAGGCGGCGATCTGGACGGTTCTCGTTTCCGCAGGACCAGCCGTGGCCGCGGCGATGATCGTCGGTCTCGTTATCGCGCTGTTCCAGGCGCTGACCCAGGTCCAGGAAGCAACGCTCACCTTCGTCCCGAAGATCGTCGCGGTTCTGGTGACGATCGGCATCTCCGCTCCCTTCGTAGGCTCGCAGATCTCGATCTTTACCAATCTCGTCTTCTCGCGCATCCAGTCCGGCTTCTGAGCCACCCTCGCGCAAGCTTCGCCATTTAACTGTCGATTCGAATTGGCGGGCATCATGCCCGCACTTCTCATGAAGAGATGGAATCGATATGGCGCAACCACCCGCACTCCCCCTTCCGAAAGCCGGCCCCAGCCTGCGTGACGTTGGCTTTGCCCTTGGCATTGTCGTCATCATCTGCGTGCTTTTCCTGCCGATCCCGCCGTTCCTCATCGATATGGGCCTGGCGTTCTCGATCGCGCTGTCCGTGCTGATCCTGATGGTGGCGCTGTGGATTCAGAAGCCGCTCGAATTCTCGTCCTTCCCGACCATCCTGCTGATCGCCACGATGACGCGACTGTCGCTGAACATCGCGACGACCCGCGTCATTCTCTCGCACGGCAATGAAGGCCACGATGCCGCGGGCGGCGTCATCGCCGGCTTCGCCAGCCTCGTCATGTCCGGCGATTTCGTGATCGGTCTGATCGTCTTCCTGATCCTGATCACCATCAACTTCATCGTCATCACCAAGGGCGCGACGCGTATCGCGGAAGTCGGCGCCCGCTTCACCCTCGACGCTATCCCCGGCAAGCAGATGTCGATCGACGCCGACCTTTCGGCCGGCATCATCGACGAGCGCGAGGCGCAGCGCCGCCGTAAGGAACTCGAAGAGGAGAGCTCCTTCTTCGGTGCCATGGACGGTGCGTCCAAGTTCGTGCGCGGCGACGCCATCGCCGGCCTTCTGATCACCGCCATCAACGTCTTCGGCGGCATCATCATCGGCTACTTCCGCCACGGCATGCCGATCGGCGAAGCGGCCGACGTTTTCGTGAAGCTCTCCGTCGGCGACGGTCTGGTGTCGCAGATGCCGGCCCTCATCATCTCGCTGGCCGCCGGCCTTCTCGTTTCGCGCGGCGGCACCGTCGGTTCGACCGACAAGGCCGTCGTCGATCAGCTGAGCGGCTATCCGCGCGCGCTGTCGGTCTCCGCGGTGCTGATGATCGTGCTCGGTCTCATGCCCGGCCTGCCGTTCATCCCGTTCATGTTCCTCGGTGGCGTTCTCGCCTTCGGCGCCTGGTTCATCCCGCGCCAGATCGATGCGGAAAACAAGATTCTGCGCGAGCAGGAAGAAAAGAAGGTCGTCGAGAACAAGGAACTGGAGAAGGACTCGGTCAAGTCCGTGCTGCGCACCTCGGAAATCGAGCTGGCACTCGGGAAGATGGTCTCCTCTCGCCTTCTCGGCGCCCACCAGGAACTCGCATTCCGCGTCGGCAAGATGCGCAAGAAGTTCGCGACCCAGTACGGCTTCGTCGTTCCGGAGATCAAGGTCACCGACGATATCGCCATCACCGAGAAGTCCTACCAGATCCGCATCCACGGCACGACGGTCGCCTCCAACGAGCTGCGCGTCGGCGAAGTGCTCGTCGTCACCGGCTCCGGCCGCAAGCCGCGCGTGCCGGGCGACGAGATCCGCGAACCCGCTTTCGGCATGCCGGCTGTCTCCGTGCTCGAGGCATTCACCGAGGACCTGAAGCGCGAAGGCTTCCAGCCGATCGACAACGTCTCCGTCGTGCTCACCCACATGAGCGAAGTCATCCGCAACAACCTGCCGGCGCTTCTCTCCTACAAGGACCTCAAGGTTCTGATCGATCGCCTCGATCCCGAGTACAAGAAGCTCGCCGACGAGATCTGCTCCTCGCACATGTCCTATTCGGGTCTGCAGGCCGTGCTGAAGCTGCTGCTTGCCGAGCGCGTCTCGATCCGCAACCTGCATCTCATCCTCGAAGCCGTGGCGGAGCTTGCCCCGCATGTCCGCAAGACCGAGCAGATCGTCGAACACGTTCGCGTGCGCATGGCGCAGCAACTCTGCGGCGACCTTGCCGACAACGGCGTGCTTCGCGTGCTACGCCTCGGCAGCAAGTGGGACCTCGCCTTCCACCAGGCGCTGAAGCGCGACAACAAGGGCGAAGTCGTCGAATTCGACATCGATCCGCGCATGCTGGAAGAGTTCAGCGAGCAGGCGAGCAAAGTTATCCGTGAATTCATGGATCGCGGCCTGCCTTTCGCCCTTGTCACCTCGCCGGAAACACGGTCCTATGTGCGCATGATCATCGAACGCCTGTTCGCCACGCTCCCGGTTCTCTCGCATGTGGAACTGGCAAAGGGCATCGAGATAAAGATTCTAGGCTCTATTTCATGATAACTGACCCGCAAGGGACCGTGTTGGCGCTCTTTCTGATCTTCTGCAGGATCGGTGGCTGTGTGCTGACAATGCCGGGTTTTTCCTCGGCGCGTATCCCTTCGGTCTTGCGAGTCTTCATCGCCGGCGCGCTGTCGCTGGCGATCATGCCCGTCCTCTGGGACACCGTCTATCCGGCCGTCCGCACCTCGAATGCGACCTATATCGGCTTCATCTTCAGCGAATCGCTGATCGGCGTGATGTTCGGAATGCTGGCCCGCCTCTATACGCTGGGCCTTCAGTTCGCCGCCAACATCGCCGCCATGATGATCGGCTACACCCAGCCGAGCGCCGCCGATATCTTCGAAGAAGGCCAGGAAAGCGCCATCTCGGGCTTCATCATCTTCGCGGGCATGATGATTCTCTTCATGATGGACTTCCACCATATCGTCTTCAGGGCATTGATCGATTCCTACACATCGATGCCGTTTGGCGGCGCCATGCAGATGCGGGCGACGCTCATCTCGTTCACCGACACGCTGTCGACCACGACATTCATCATGCTGCGGCTCGCAAGCCCGTTTCTGATCTACGGCCTTCTGTTCAACGTCGCGATCGGCTTCATCAACAAGCTGGCGCCGCAGATCCCTGTTTACTTCATCTCCACGCCTTATCTGCTGTTCGGTGGCCTCTTCCTGTTCTATTTCGCCGTCGCGGCGATGATCAGCCAGTTCGGCCAGTCGTTCACCAGCGTGTTTATCGGGCAGTAGGCGGATGGCTGAAAAGACGCGCTCGGACAAGCTCAAACGCCTCGTCGCCGTCCAGCGGCATCTCGAACAGATGGCGGAGTTCGATCTCGCCGAGACCACGCGCCAGCGCGCCGAAGTCAGCGAGGAGATGGACAGCGTGATCCATGCGCTCGGCTCCATGGACCCGGTGCATCACGCCTTCTCGCAGGGCTATGCTGATCGTTTCAACCGGCTTGGCATCAAGGACAAGCAGCTGAACGGCATGCAGGAAGTTCACCAGATGCGTGTTCAGCAGGAGCGCGCCAAGGGTGACCGGCTGGAAGACGGTATGCGCGAAGCGCTCGAAGACGAGCGCCGCGAGGCCGATGACAACGCGGTCTATGATATCATCGATCAAAAATACGGTACGCCAGCCTCCAGCAAGCTTCAAAACTCATAATCCCCTCGATCTGAAATCAAGAGGATTATGACGTGGCGATTTCACCCCCGAGTGATCTGGTGCTGGATGTTGTCAAGGCGGCCGACCCCATGGAGGTTCAGGCCGCTCAGGAAAAACTGAAGGCAAACCAGGCTGCATTCGCGGCCAACAGCCTTGCCGAAGCAGGCAAGGGCTTCACCTCGGCGGTGGACATTCTCGACCGCGCCTCCAACAAGGCGGGCCTCAGCGACGTCCAGAATCGCACCGGCAAGAAGGAAGAAATTCCGGAGACCTATCGCAAGTTCGAAGCGATGGTGCTGCAGAATTTCATCAAGAACATGCTGCCCAACGAGAGCGAAGACGTCTACGGCAAGGGCGCCACGGGCGATATCTGGAAGGGCATGATGGCCGAACAGCTCGGCAACACCATCGCCAAGGGCGATGGCATCGGCGTTGCCAAGCAGCTTTATCACGATGCTCTGAAGAAACAGGAAGGTAGGGTCGTCAACGCCACTACCGACAAGGATGACCGCAATGCAGCGGTCAGCATGATCAATGAAATACAGCGCCAGACGTTTGGCGTGACATCGACGGACAACAAGTCCGCAAGCGACGCCTAAGGGAATCGAGGAAAACAATGGAAATAATCTCGAACGAATACCGTATCAAATCGGTTCTTGGACGCCTGGAAATGATCATCGACAACGAGAACACGCGCATCGGCAGCGATCCGCAGTTCGATCTCAAGGTGTCGAATGCCCACAAGAGCCGCTGCCTCTATGAGCTGTCGATGCTCTTCAGCGATACGGATCCCAAGGAACTCGCAGCCTCGCACCTCGAACAGCTGCATGGCCTGAAGGAAAAGCTGGCGCTCAACGCCCGCCGCGTCGAGGCTCACCTCGAAGCCGTGCGCACCGTCGCCGATCTCCTGAAGAACGCGGTTCAGGATGCGGATGCCGACGGCACCTATTCCCAGGAACAGTTCCTGGCGCGTGAACACTGATGATTAAACTCGTTCTTACAGGCGTCTGGGTCTGCGTGATCACGCTGGTGGCGGTCTATATGTCGGTGCATCTGGCAACGGCGCCGGCCCCGGCTCCCGATCAGTCGAAGCAGAGCCTCGTCGAGCTTGTTAAGGGCGAGTCCATCACCATCCCTGTTGTCCACGATGGTGCAGTCAGCGGCTATTTCCTTGGAAAAGTGTCGTTCATGGTCAAGAAGGACATGCTGAAGGGCGCGACCCTGCCGCTGACCGAGATGACCACCGACGAACTCTTCTCGCTGCTCGTCGGCAACAAGATGGTCGATATCGCTAACATGAAGTCGTTCGATCCTAACGCCTTCCGCGAGATGATCAAGAAAGACCTCAACACGCATCTGGGCGGCGAGTACATCGACCAGGTTCTGCTGGAGCAGCTTGATTATCTCTCCAAGGAGGACGTCGCCGCCAACGCCTCCGGCCAGCCGAAGAAGATGGGCAAGCCGGTCAACGTCGTGCCGCCAGAGCCCGTCAAGGACCCGGCCGCCGGCGGTTGACACCCGCTTGTCGTTGCGGTGGCCTCATCACCGCGACCAGCCATCCGTGATGGTTAACAAATCCCTGATATCGTTGAGCAAAGTCGACGGGTTTTCCTAAAGGTTGCTTGAGGGAGCCCTGTTATACCGTCCCGTGATGGGCAGACATGCGCGCTGCATTCCAGATTGGAAGCTGGCGCCTGATCCCAGGCAGACCTCAGTGTTACCGGGATCTCCGAGCCATGAAGCATTATCGTCAAGAAGCGGGCATGAATCTGATCGCGAATTTCGCGGTCCTCGCCTCTCGTCGCGCCATTTTCGATCTGCCTGTCTGCGATCTCGGCTGGGATGACGCGCTCGTCTTCATCAACGAGCTCCTTTCCATGCCCGTCGGCCAGACGTCGATCTCCTTCGTCAACGCGCACAACATGCTTCTGGCGCTGCGCGACGAAGAGTATCGCGACATTCTCTCGCAGAACCTCGTCCTGCCCGATGGCATCGGCCTCAACATCGCCTCGCAGATCGCCCATGGATCGCCTTTTCCGGCCAATCTGAACGGCACCGATTTCGTGCCAGCACTGCTGACCTTCATGGAGCAGCCACGTCGCATCGGCCTGATTGGTGGCACCCGTGCCGTGGTCGAGCGCGCGGCACTCAATTTCCGTACGCATGCGCCCTGGCATGAGTTCGTCGTCATCTCTGACGGCTTCTTCGACAAGAATGACCCCTCAGGCGTGATCGCCGAAATTGCCGCGCAGGATCTCGACATCATCATCGTCGGCATGGGCACCCCCCTGCAGGAAAAGTGGGCGCACAAGCACATCCGCGCCGATCACGCGCGCCTGGTGCTGACGGTCGGCGCCCTGTTCGATTTCGTCTCCGGCTCGGTGCCGCGCGCGCCAAAGCTGGTGCGCTCGATGCGCCTGGAATGGGCCTACAGGCTCGTCCAGGAACCCGGCCGTCTCTGGCGCCGCTACGCGCTGGGCATCCCGGTCTTTCTCTATCACGTCGCCAAGTACCGGTTCAGCCGCCGCAAGGTGATCATGAAGCGCTCGGAAATCGGCGATACACGTCAAGATTGAGTGAAAATTAACCTTTTGTTTGCCAAGCCTGTTTAGGCTCGATTAACCACACGCGACTGCGATGGGTTCGATCGTTCCATGCACGAGACTTGGTGATGCGCGAAAATCATTCGAGACGTCCCACCCACTCATGGTCATCCCAGCCGAAGGATGAAGCCGGCTCGAACGGCTTTTCCAACGGCCATTATCAGGACGAAATGGCCGTGCCGGAAGCCGAGCTCCTGCGGGTCATCGAACGGGCTCTTCAGGCGCAGCGAATGCCGGAATTCCAGGAACCCGCACCGCAAGACACCACCGCGCCCCTCGTCAGCCGCATCGAAACCATCCTCGGCAAAAGGCTCGAGGCCGCCAACGACGCCGCCACGGCGCCAAATCCGGCCATCGACGATGCCGCCCCCAGCGCCGCCTTCATCAGCGCTGCCGTCGACGCAACTGCGATGGACGATGCAGCGATGGACGACCTGATCGATGATCTGGCCGCACAGGAATTCCACGTCGAATCCACATCGCATCCCGCCGTCGAGCATCCGGCCCCGGCATCCGCGCGCAGCGGCCGCTCGCTGATCGCAGCCGGCGCACTGTGCGCACTGGGCGCGCTTGGCGGAACGCTGATCCCAAGCGAGCCATCCGGCTTTCGGGCGCAGAGCCTGCTCGGCGTCGAAGGCCCGGCCAAGGATCATCGGGCGCTGGTCAGCGCCGCGCGCGATGCGCTGATCTCGCAAAAGACGATCGCCATGGCCGTCGCCAAATTGCAGCTCGACCGCGACGCCGAGTTTGCCGGCGCCAGCGGCAGCGCGTTCAATGTCGTGGTCGATCTCCTCTCCGCAAGTGGCGCTGCCGCCGATCCCGTCTCGCGCGCCGAAGCATCTCTCGCCGCCGCCATTCGCGCATCCGCCGACCCCAAATCGGGAACGATCGGCTTCAGCGTCACGACGGCAAGTGCTGCGAAATCCGCGCGCATCGCATCCTATCTCGTCTCGACCGTCGCCCATCCGGTGTCGGCAGCAGGCGTCAACGACGGCGCGGTGAAAAAGGCAAGCGCGGTCGCCGACGCCGAGCTCGAGGCATTCACCAAGCAGAACGGCGAGGGCAATGTCGAGGTCGCAACCAGATTGCAGCAGCAGCTTGTGCAGGCCAACGAGACCTTGAAGGACGCACAGCAGAAGGTCGTGGCTGCGAAGACGCGCGCCGACCTGCTGAAGACCGCGACAGCAGACGATGCACTAACCGGTGCGCTCGCCGCGGACATCACCTCGCCCGCGCTGGACGATCGCCGTGGTCGCTATGCCGTCGCGAAGTCGACGCTCGCGCAGCTTGCCGCCAGCCTCGGCCCCCGGCACCCGCGCCTGATCGCACAGCAGGCCGAAGTCGATGGCCTGCGCGCCAGCATCGGCCAGGAACTCGGCAGGCTGTCGCGCGATGCCGCCGACGAAGTCAAATCAACGGTCGCCGCCGTCAGGCAG
This sequence comes from Rhizobium sp. NPDC090275, assembly GCF_044772225.1. Lineage (NCBI taxonomy): Bacteria > Pseudomonadati > Pseudomonadota > Alphaproteobacteria > Hyphomicrobiales > Rhizobiaceae > Rhizobium > Rhizobium sp. NPDC090275. Next base: position 159,883 of record NZ_JBIVYL010000003.1, read on the forward strand.
CTTGGCGACCAGCGCAACACGCTGATCGCGCAAAGCCGCGACACCGGCGTCGATCTCGCCAGGCTGACGGAACTGCGCGAGAAATCGGCCGTTGCACGCCAGCGTCTCGAAGATCAGCTGAGCACCGGCACAATCGGCACCGATGGCGCGCATGTGCAGGTCATCAAGGCGCCCGTGGTCACAGCAATCGAGCCGGGCCGCAGCCCGTGGCTCGCCCCGGCACTCGGCGCGCTGGCCGGTCTTGCCTTCGGCCTTGCCGGTTTCCGCAGACGCGTGGATGCGGGCGAAGCCGTCGCGCATATCGAGCCCGTCGCCGCGATCGAGCCGTCGGTCGATATTCCGCGCGCTCCCGTGCCGGAGCCCTCGGTAGAAGACACCTCGGACGAGGTCGAAACGCTGCGCGCCGAGATCGCCGCCATGCGCGATCGCCTGCGTTCCTACGCGCCGACGGCCTGATCGTCGCTCACCTGCGGCATGATTGTTCTTGCATTTCTCGTTTCAGGCAGGATAGGGCGTGGACAGGCAAATTGTGCCCGATGCCGCCGACTAGAATGGCGGGCAATGGCAGGGAGACGGTCTTGGCGACAGTAATCGACGGCAAACAGGTTGCAGCTTCGGTCATCGACACGGTGAAGGCGGCGACCGCGGCATTGGACAAGCAGAGCGGCGTTCAGGCCGGTCTCGCGGTCATCATCGTTGGCGACGATCCGGCAAGCCACGCTTACGTAGGCTCCAAGAGCAAGATGGCCAAGGAGTGCGGCTTCAAGTCCGTGCAGCACACGCTGCCGCTCGAGACGACGCAGGAAGACCTGGCCGCGCTCGTCGCCTCGCTCAACGCCGATGACACGATCCACGGCATCCTCGTGCAGCTGCCGCTGCCCAAGCACCTGAATTCCGAGCCGATCATCCAGTCGATCCTGCCCGAGAAGGATGTCGATGGTCTTCACGTCGTCAACGCCGGCAAGCTGGCGGTCGGCGATCTCGAGACCGGCCTCGTCTCGTGCACGCCCGCAGGCGCCATGGTCTTCGTGCGCCGCACCCACGGCGAGGATCTCTCCGGCCTCAACGCTGTTGTCGTCGGCCGTTCCAATCTGTTCGGCAAGCCGATGGCGCAGCTTCTGCTCAACGCCAACGCCACGGTGACCATCGCGCATTCGAGAACCAAGGACCTCCCGTCTGTTTGCCGCAACGCCGATATCCTGGTTGCCGCTGTCGGTCGCCCCGAGATGGTCAAGGCCGATTGGGTCAAGCGCGGCGCCACCGTCATCGACGTCGGCATCAATCGCATCGCAGCGCCCGAAAAGGGCGAGGGCAAGACGCGCCTCGTGGGCGATGTCGCATTCGCCGAGGCCGCCGAAGTCGCGGATGTCATCACCCCGGTCCCCGGTGGTGTCGGCCCGATGACCATCGCCATGCTGATGGCCAACACCGTGATTGCCGCGCATCGCGCCGCCGGCCAGACACCGCCAAAGTTCTGATTTTAGCGCGGCGCGGCACCCGTCGACGCCCGCACGATCAGCTCCGTCTTCCACAGTTCCTGTTCGGGGAAGGGGCCGTCCTGCTTGACGGTCCCGATCAGCCGCTCGGCGATCCGGACACCCGCCGCGCGCAGCGATGAGCGCGTCGTGGTCAGCGGCACGGAGAAATTCTCCGGCTTCAGATGCGGCAGCACGTCGTCATGGGCGATCAGCGAAATATCCTCGCCAAGCTTCAGCCCCGCCTGCGTTACCGCGCGGATGGCGCCGAGCGCCAGTACCGTGCTGGAACAGAGAATGGCCGTCGGCGGCTCCGGTAGCTGCAGGAAGCGCTCCATGGCGAACTGCCCGTGCTCGTCGGTCATCGACATGTGGCTGGTGCAATTCTCGGGAAGCTCCAGCCCGCGCTCGGCGAGCGCAGAGACGACACCCTTCTTGCGGCGGATCGCGAAATCCAGATGCTCCGGCCCGTTCAGCAGGCAGAAGCGTGTATGCCCGAGTTGCAGCAGCAGCCGCGTCGCATCGTAGAAGGCGCCCTCATTGTCGATGTCGAGATAGGGGTAATCGGGCTCAATCCCGAACGAGCGGCCATGCACGAGAAACGGCATGGAAAGCGACTTCAGGAGCGGCAGCCGGGGATCGTGCCCGCGCATATAGGCGACGAACAGTGCGTCGACATTGCCGCTGATCGCCAGCCGCCTCAGCGCGCCCACCTCGTCATCTGGATCGGCGGGCATGATCACGAAATGAAAGTCGTGCCTTACCGCTTCCTCGCCAAGCCCGGTCAGGAATTCGCCGAAATGCACGTCGGAATAATGCCCTGGCGCAGTGGGCATGACGAGGCCGATTGAGCCCGCCTTGCCGGTCGCCAGCCGTTGAGCCGCCTTGTTGGGACGATAGCCGGTCTCCTGCACGGCGCGCAGCACCCGCTCGCGTGTCGCCTCGTTGACCTCGGGGTAGCCGTTCAGCGCACGGCTCACCGTCGTCTGGGACAGGCCCAGCATTTCCGATAGCTGTTTCAGATTCACGTGTTAAACTTCCTCCAACGCCTTGGAGGTCATGTCTCCCAAATGGCATCCAAAGCGCTTTTAGCAATGTAGCAGCTGCGCGGCTTGACTCAAGAAAAATCGCTCCATATTGCCCCATAGGCGTTGCTGCATTGCGATATCCAAAGGCCCAAAGCTGGGTTTTGCGAATTGCCTTGACTCTTTTATGCCGAAAGTGAAATGAGTTCGTTGTCAAAGCGCTTTGGAATTTCGGTTGCGGGGCGTGATTGAGATTGTGATGGGAGGATGATCACATGAAAAAGTCATTTTTGATGGGCGTTGCCGTGGCAGCGCTTCTGGCCGGCGGCGCGTCCGCGGCCGATCTGAAATTCGCGCCGGGCGAGGACGCCAAGTTCAACTGGAAGAGCTACGATGACTTCAAGGCGGCCAATGCCGACCTGAAGGGTCAGGAACTGACGATCTTCGGGCCGTGGCGCGGCGAGGACGAGACGCTGTTCCGCAGCATTCTCGCCTACTTCACCGAGGCGACCGGCATCGACGCCAAATATTCGTCCTCGGAGAACTACGAACAGCAGATCGTCATCGACACGCAGGCCGGCTCGCCGCCAAATATCGCGATCCTGCCGCAGCCCGGCCTTCTCGCCGATCTCGCCAGCAAGGGCTTCCTGGCGCCGCTCGGCGATGAAAATTCCAAGTGGATCAAGGACAATTACGGCGCCGGCGACAGCTGGGTCGGCTACGGCACCTACAAGGGCAAGGACGGCAAGGACGCCTTCTTCGCCTTCCCCTACAAAGCCGACGTGAAGTCGCTGGTCTGGTACGTGCCTGAAAACTTCAAGGAAGCGGGCTATAAGGTTCCGACCACGATGGAAGAGCTGCAGGCTCTCTCCGAGCAGATCGTCAAGGACGGCGGCGTTCCGTGGTGCATCGGTCTCGGTTCCGGCGGCGCCACTGGCTGGCCGGCAACCGACTGGATCGAAGACCTGATGCTGCGCATGCAGCCGCCGGAAGCCTACGACAAATGGACCACCAACGAACTAAAGTTCGATGATCCCTCTGTTGTTGCCGTCATCGACGAGTTCGGTAAGTTCGCCAAGAACGAGAAGTACGTCGATGGTGGCGTCAAGGCTGTGGCCTCGACCGACTTCCGCGATAGCCCGAAGGGCCTCTTCGCGGTGCCGCCGAAGTGCTACATGCACCATCAGGCGTCCTTCATCCCGTCCTTCTTCCCTGAAGGCACGAAGATGGGCCAGGATGCGGACTTCTTCTACATGCCGACCTTCGCCTCGCATCCGGAACTCGGCAAGCCGGTTCTGGGCGCTGGCACGCTGGTCACGATCGCCAAGGACTCCAAGCCCGCTCGCGCCTTCGTGGAATTCCTGAAGACGCCGATCGCGCATGAAGTCTGGATGGCGCAGTCGAGCTTCCTGACCCCATACAAGGGCGTCAACACGGCTGCCTACGCCAACGAGCAGATGAAGCGCGAAGGCGAAATCCTGACGACGGCAACGACGTTCCGCTTCGACGGTTCCGACCTGATGCCCGGCAAGATTGGCGCCGGCGCTTTCTGGACCGGCATGGTCGATTTCGTCGGCGGCAAGTCCGCTCAGGATACCGCCAAGGAAATCCAGAGCGCCTGGGACGGCATCAAGTAACATCGCCCGATCTCCATGCCGCCTGATCGGGCGGCATGGATTTAATGCCTGGCCGGACGCCGTCAAAGCGCCGGCCATCGCCGCCTCTTGCGTCCGAAGCAAGCGGCGATCGGGCGGCGTGATTTCAAAAAGACGTAGGCATCAGGGGAGGGATGAATGCTATCGCAGCTGGTTTCCGCTTTGGGGGTCGTGGTCGTCGCCGTATTCGCATGCGCGGCCTATTTCTATTTCTCGAACAAGCTCCTTGATATGGCGCTTCCGGTGAAGGACGGCGACATTCGCGCCGCCTCGCAGAACCTCAACCGCCGCTCCGTCATCAGGCCGTGGCTGTTCCTGTTCCCGGCGCTCTTCCTGCTGGTGGTCTATCTCGTCTATCCTGTGGTCGCGACCGTGATCCTGTCCTTCTACGATCGCTCCGGGGCTGAGTTCGTCGGATTCAGCAATTACCAGTGGGCCCTTGGTGACCGCGAGTTCCGCCAGTCGATCTTCAACAACATCCTCTGGCTCGCCGTCGTACCCGCCGCCTGCACCTTCTTCGGCCTCGTCATCGCCGTCATGACCGACCGCATCTGGTGGGGCAATATTGCGAAAAGCATCGTCTTCATGCCGATGGCGATCTCCTTCGTCGGCGCCTCCGTCATCTGGAAGTTCATCTACGAGTATCGCGGCGGCAACGCCACGCAGATCGGCTTGCTCAACGCCATCGTCCAGCTCTTCGGCGGCACGCCGCAGGTGTGGATCTCGGTGCCCTTCTGGAACAGCTTCTTTCTGATGATCATCCTCATCTGGATCCAGACCGGCTTTGCCATGGTCATCCTCTCGGCGGCGCTCCGCGGCATTCCGGAAGAGACCATCGAGGCCGCCGTCATCGATGGCGCCAATGGCTGGCAGATCTTCTGGCGCATCATGGTGCCGCAGGTCTGGGGCACGATCGCCGTCGTCTGGACCACGATCACCATCCTTGTTCTCAAGGTCTTCGATATCGTTCTCACCATGACCAACGGTCAGTGGGACACGATGGTTCTCGCCAATCTCATGTTCAACTGGATGTTCCGGGGAGGCGGCGACAGCGGCCGAAGTGCGGTCATCGCGCTGATCATCATGCTGGCCGTCACACCGATCATGGTGTGGAACGTCCGCCGCGCCAATCGCGAAATGGGAGGCAAGTGAGATGACCCTGACCCGCGATTTCTTCAAGATCGGCCCGGCCCGTCTGTTCGTTCATGCAGCCGTCCTCCTGATCGTCATCATCTGGCTGATCCCGACGCTCGGCATCTTCGTCAGCGCGCTGCGCGACAAGGACCAGATCGTCGTCTCCGGCTGGTGGACGGCCTTTTCCGGCTCATCGCGCACCGTCGCCGCCCGCCTCGGCCAGGTCGACCAGCAGAAGCAGGATGGCCCCGCTTACGTCATCTCTGGCAACGTGCTGGATGGCCAGGAGGGACGCTCGATCAATGCCTTCGGCACCCGCGTCGCCCAGCCCTCAGCCTACAAGGCCGGCGAGACCGCCGATCTCGGCGATGGCCTCACGCTCACCGTCAACGAAGACGGCAGCTACCGCTATGCCAAGAACGCCGCCTTCGGCCCGGATGACGGCGGCCGCCGCGTCTACGTCTCGGTCGCCACGCCACCGGAGTTCACGCTGCAGAACTATCGCACGGTGCTGACGGGCGAGGGGATCGGCCAGTCCTTCATCAACTCGTTGACGGTCACCATCCCGGCCACGATCATCCCGATCCTGATCGCCGCCTTCGCAGCCTACGCGCTGAGCTGGATGGAGTTCCCCGGCCGTGCGCTTCTCATCGCGCTGGTCGTCGGCCTCATCGTCGTGCCGCTGCAGATGTCGCTGATCCCGCTTCTGAGGCTCTACAATCAGGTCGGCATGCTGCTCGATACGCCGTCCAAGACCTATCCCGGCATCTGGCTGGCGCACACCGCCTTCGGCATGCCGCTCGCCATCTATCTCCTGCGATCCTACATCGCGGGCCTGCCCAAGGAGATCATCGAATCCGCCCGCGTCGATGGCGCCAGCGATTTCGAGATCTTCACCCGCATCGTTTTGCCCTTGTCCTTCCCGGCGCTCGCCTCCTTCTCGATCTTCCAGTTCCTCTGGGTCTGGAACGACCTGCTCGTCGCCATGGTCTTCCTCGGCACCGACAGGGATCACCTCGTGCTGACGGGTGCGCTGAACGCGCTGCTCGGCTCGCGTGGCGGCAACTGGGAAATCCTGACAGCCTCGGCCTTCATCACGATTATAGTACCGCTGCTCGTCTTCTTCGCATTGCAGCGCTATCTCGTGCGTGGTCTGCTCTCGGGTTCGGTCAAGGGCGGCTAGTTATTTCCCAGGACACTCAGAAGACAATATCCAACAGGACCACATATGAGCATGGCATCTCAATCCAACCTGACGGCGGACAAGGACTGGTGGCGCGGCGCGGTGATCTACCAGATCTATCCGCGCTCCTACCAGGATTCGAACGGCGACGGCATCGGCGATCTCAAGGGCATCACCGCAAGATTGCCGCATGTGGCGGCCCTTGGCGCCGACGCCATCTGGATCTCGCCCTTCTTCACCTCGCCCATGCGCGATTTCGGCTACGACGTCTCCGATTACGAGAATGTCGACTCGATCTTCGGCACGCTGGTTGATTTCGATTCCCTGATCGCCGAAGCCCACCGCCTCGGCATCCGCGTGATGATCGATCTCGTCATCTCGCATTCGTCCGATCAGCATCCCTGGTTCGTAGAGAGCCGGTCCAGCCGCACCAACGCCAAGGCCGACTGGTACGTCTGGAGCGACTCGAAGCCGGACGGCACGCCGCCCAACAACTGGCTGTCGATCTTCGGCGGCTCCGCCTGGGCGTGGGATCCGACCCGCATGCAATATTACATGCACAACTTCCTGACCTCGCAGCCGGATCTCAACCTGCATAACCCTGAGGTTCAGAACCGCCTGCTGGATGTCGTCCGCTTCTGGCTGAAGCGCGGCGTCGACGGCTTCCGCCTCGACACCATCAACTTCTACTTCCACGACAAGGAATTGCGCGACAATCCGGCGCTCGCGCCGGAGCGCCGCAACGCCTCGACGGCGCCGGCTGTGAACCCCTACAATTTCCAGGAACACATCTACGACAAGAACCGCCCGGAGAATATCGCCTTCCTGAAGCGCTTCCGCGCGGTGCTCGAGGAGTTCCAGGACATCGCCGCTGTCGGCGAAGTCGGCGATAGCCAGCGCGGTCTCGAGATCGTCGGCGAATACACGTCGGGCGATGACAAGATGCACATGTGCTACGCCTTCGAGTTCCTGTCGCCGGATCCGCTGTCGCCCGAGCGCATCGAAGACGTGATGAACGATTTCGCCGCCGCCGCCCCCGATGGTTGGGCCTGCTGGGCGCTCTCCAACCACGATGTCGTGCGCCATGTGACCCGCTGGGGCTCGCTCGTTGCCGACCGCGATGCCTTCGCCAAGCAATATGCGGCGATGCTGATGACCATGCGTGGTTCCGTCTGCCTCTATCAGGGCGAGGAGCTCGGCCTGACGGAAGCCGATCTTGCCTACGAGGACCTGCAGGACCCCTACGGCATCCAGTTCTGGCCGGAGTTCAAGGGCCGCGATGGCTGCCGCACGCCGATGGTCTGGGACAGCCAGGTCGCCCAGGGTGGCTTCTCCACCGTCAAGCCATGGCTGCCGGTCCCGGTCGAACATATCCTGCGCGCCGTCAGCGTTCAGCAGGGCGACGAGACCTCGGTGCTCGAGCACTATCGCCGCTTCATCGCTTTCCGCAAGCAGCACCCGGCCTTTGCCAAGGGCGAGATCAAGTTCATGGAGCCGCAGGGCGACATGCTGGTCTTCCAGCGCGAATACGGCAACGAAAAGCTGCTTTGCGTTTTCAACATGAGCGCGACCGAAGCCTTGGTCGCTCTACCTGAAGGCAACTGGCAGGCGTTGACGGGCCATGGTTTCGTCAGCAATAACTATGGCGACAAGATCGATATACCCGCCTGGGGCGCGTATTTCGCTCGGCTCGCCTAGAGACTTCTGGAGGAGGAGAACTCGATGACTGGACTGACACTCAAGGACATTCGCAAATCCTACGGTGCCGTGGACGTGCTCCATGGCATCGATCTTGATATCAAGGAGGGCGAATTCGTTGTGTTCGTCGGTCCGTCGGGCTGCGGCAAGTCCACCCTGCTGCGCATGATCGCTGGCCTGGAGAACATCACCGGCGGCGACATGTACATCGACGGCCAGCTGGTCAACGACGTCCCGCCCTCCAAGCGCGGCATCGCCATGGTGTTCCAGTCCTATGCGCTCTACCCGCATATGACCGTCTACGACAACATGGCCTTCGGCATGAAGATCGCCGGCGAGAACAAGCAGGAAATCGATCGTCGCGTGCGCGCGGCGGCCGAAAGCCTGCAGCTCACCAAGTATCTCGATCGCCTGCCCAAGGCGCTCTCGGGCGGCCAGCGCCAGCGCGTCGCCATCGGCCGTGCCATCTGCCGCAACCCGAAGGTCTTCCTCTTCGACGAGCCGCTGTCCAACCTCGACGCGGCACTGCGCGTCGCCACCCGTATCGAGATCGCGCGTCTCAACGAGCAGATGGCCGACACGACCATGATCTACGTCACCCATGATCAGGTCGAGGCGATGACGCTGGCTGATCGCATCGTCGTGCTGTCCGCCGGCAATATCGAGCAGGTCGGCGCGCCGCTGGAGCTCTACGAGCGTCCGGCCAATCTCTTCGTCGCCAAGTTCATCGGCTCGCCCGCCATGAACGTCATCCCGACCACCGTCACGGAAGCCGGCAACACGACCACGGTGACGCTGACCGGCGGCAAGTCCGTCACGCTCGACATTCCGACGGCAGCCTCCGAAAAGGGCAAGACCGCCAGCTTCGGCGTTCGCCCCGAAGACCTGCGCATCGCTGGCCCAACCGACGACTATCTCTTCGAGGGTGAAGTCTCGATCGTCGAGGCGCTCGGCGAGGTGACGCTGCTCTATATAGAGGGCTCGGTCCAGAACGAGCCGATCATCGTCAAGCTGCCCGGCATCTATGATGTGAAGCGCGGACAGAAAATGCATTTCTCGGCCGATCGCTCGAAACTGCACCTCTTCGATGCGGAAGGCCGCACCTATCGCAAGTAAGTTGTAAATCGCTCCCGGGCCGTGTGAATAATGCGGCCCGGCGCTATGCTGTTCGAACCTTCTGTTAAAGATCGCTTGGTAGTCTTTCCTCATTGCGTAAGAGGAATACTACAGTGGCGACACCGAGCCCCCAGTCATCAGGCCATTTTCTAAACAAGGAAGAATCCTTCATGTATGACCGCGAAGTGCGGTTCAAGATGGAGGACACGATGAACGCCGCGCGTCTCGAGTATACCGAGAAGGGCGTGATGAACATGGCCTCGCGCCGTTGCGACATCATCCGCATTTCCAAGAGCAGCGCGGTCCTTGCGATCCTGACGCAATTCAACCTCCCGCGTCAGTTCTATCTCGATCTTCCCGATGCCCGCATCACCAAGATCGGCTGCATGCTGACCCGTGTTAATCCCAACAACACAGTGGAAGTTCGCTTCCTGCGCATGCTGACCGACAAGGAACTGAACAAGATCTTCGTCTACAGCACCCACCCGGCCCACCGCGACCGCGTGCTCGACATTCGCGGCTGATCGCCGATTTCTACGTCTGAAACGACAAGGCCCGCGAGATCGTCTCGCGGGCCTTGTTGTTTATAGCGATAAATCGCCCGCCTTAGTGAAACAGCACGCTGGCGCCCTTGTCCGATGCGCCGACGGCGCGGCGGAAGGGGGCGAAGAGCTCGCGGCCCATGCCGAACTCGTTGTCGGAGAGATCGGCGACGACAGGCTTGCGGTCGGCCATGGTGGCAGCGTCCACAAGCACCTCGAGCGTGCCGGCGATCGCGTCGAGACGGATGATGTCGCCGTCCATGATGCGCGCGATCGGTCCGCCGTCGACGGCCTCCGGCGTCACATGGATTGCCGCCGGAACCTTGCCCGACGCGCCGGACATGCGCCCGTCGGTCAGAAGCGCCACGCGGAAGCCGCGGTCCTGCAGAACGCCGAGCGGCGGCGTCAGCTTGTGAAGCTCCGGCATGCCGTTGGCCTTCGGCCCCTGGAAGCGGACGACGGCGATGAAGTCGCGGTTGAGCTTGCCGTCCTTGAAGGCGTCCTGAAGCTCCTGCTGGCTGTGGAAGACGATCGCCGGCGCCTCGATGACGTGACGGTCAGCCTTTACGGCCGAAATCTTGATCACGCCCTTGCCGAGATTGCCGCGCAGCATCTTCAGGCCGCCATTCGCCTGGAACGGCGTCTCGATGTTCGCGAGCACCTTCGGATCGACGCTCTTTTCCGGGGAGGGCTCACGCACGATGTTTCCATCCTCACCCAGGCGCGGATCGATCGTGTAGGCCTGCAGCCCATGGCCGAACACGGTGCGCACGTCGTCGTGCACGAGGCCGTGCTTCAGCAGTTCCTTGATCAGGAAGCCCATGCCGCCGGCCGCATGGAAATGGTTCACGTCGGCAAGTCCGTTCGGGTAGACGCGGGCAAGCAGCGGCACCACTTCGGAGAGCTCGGCGATGTCTTGCCATGTGAGCTCGATGCCGGCGGCGCGCGCCATGGCCACGAGGTGCAGCGTGTGGTTGGTCGAGCCGCCGGTGGCGTGCAGGCCGACAACGCCGTTGACGATCGAGCGCTCGTCGATCATCTCGCCCGCAGGTGTGAACTCGTTGCCCTGCGCGGTGATCGCCAGCGCCCGCTTGGTCGCCTCGCGGGTGAATGCTTCGCGAAGTGGCGTGCCGGGATTGATGAAGGAGGAGCCGGGCATATGGAAGCCCATGATCTCCATCAGCATCTGGTTGGAGTTCGCCGTACCGTAGAAGGTGCAGGTGCCCGGTCCGTGATAGGACTTGGATTCGGCCTCCAGCAGTTCGGCGCGGCCGACCTTGCCCTCGGCATAAAGCTGGCGCACGCGCGACTTCTCGTCGTTCGGCAGGCCCGAAGTCATCGGCCCCGCCGGTACGAAGATCGACGGCAGATGGCCGAAGGTCAGCGCGGCGATCGTCAGACCCGGAACGATCTTGTCGCAGACGCCGAGATAGAGCGCGGCGTCGAACATGTTGTGCGACAGGCCGATACCCGCAGCCATGGCGATCAGGTCGCGCGAGAAGAGCGAGAGCTCCATGCCCGGCTGGCCCTGGGTCACGCCATCGCACATGGCGGGAACGGCGCCCGCCACCTGCGCGATACCGCCGGCTTCCGCTGCCGCCTCGCGAATGATCGCGGGATAGGTCTCGAACGGCTGATGCGCCGAGAGCATGTCGTTGTAGGAAGTGATGATGCCGAGATTGGAAACACGGTCGCCGGCCAGTGCATCCTTCTCGGCGGGGGAACAGACCGCGAAGCCGTGTGCCAGGTTCGCGCAGCCGAGCGAGGAGCGCACCACGCTCTTGCCCACCGCGTTTCGCAAGCGCTCAAGATAGAGTTCTCGCGACGGTTTCGACCGTTCGACGATACGGTTGGTGATGGCGGCAACGCGCGAATGAGCGGACATGGGAGATCCTTGTCGTTTGCTGGTATTCGATTGTCTGTTCGCGGCTATAAGCCGTGTTGGCCATTAAGGCCGTCGGCTTACGGAGCCCAGTAAATGTCGACGGGCGTCGCGGCGCGGCGAAGGATTGCCCGGATCGGCATCTCCGCCTCGTCGCCGGCACCCTCGGCCTTCGCCAGAACGTCCTTCTTGCCGTCGCCTTCGATGTGAAGAACGAGCAGCCCTGCATCCTGCAGGCTGGAGAAGGTGAAGGTCAGGCGTGGTTCGCCTGCGCCGTCAGCGTCCATGGTGATGATGCCGCGCGGCGTCTTCGGGTCCAGAGCAACCGCAAGATTGCTGCCGCCGGGGAAGAACGAAGCCGTGTGGCCATCGCCCCCCATGCCGAGAATGACGACATCGAACGGATTGCCGATCGAAGCCGTGGCCGCCGTCGAAAGCTTTGCAGCTTCCTCGACCGTTGCCGCCGGCTGGTAGAGCGGCTGGAACTTTGCCGCCTTCGCCTTGTTCTGCAGGAGATTGCTGATCACGAGCAGATGGTTTGAGCGCGGATTGTCGGCGGGCACGAAACGCTCGTCGACGAGGGTGATGGTCACCTTCGTCCAGTCGAGATCGCGCGTCGACAGTTCCTGGAAGAATGCCTTCGGCGTCGAGCCGCCGGAAACGGCGATTTCCGCCGTTCCCTTCTTGGCGATGGCCGTCGAAAGCGATGCAGCGACCTTGTCGGCAAGGTTGCGCGCCAGTTCGGCGGCGTTGGCAAAATTGTGCATGGTCGCTGCCATTCTCTCGATCCTTAGAGGTTGTCGTGCCAGGTGCGGCCGTCACGCTCGATGAGCGCGATCGACTGGCTCGGGCCCCAGGTGCCGGCGGTGTAGCCCTGAACCTTCTGGCCGGTGGATTCCCAACCCTTGAGGATCGGGTCGACCCACTGCCACGCTGCCTCGACTTCGTCGCGGCGCATGAACAGCGTCTGGTTCGAACGGATGACGTCCATCAGCAGGCGCTCGTAGGCGTCGGGGTTACGAACCTGGAAGGAATCGGCGAAGCTCATGTCGAGCGAAACGTTGCGCAGGCGCATGCCACCCGGGCCCGGATCCTTGATCATCAGCGACTGCTTGACGCCTTCGTCGGGCTGCAGGCGAATGATCAGCTGGTTCTGGTTGATGCGGCCGGCCGACTGGTCGAAGACCGAGTGCGGGATCGACTTGAAGGTGATGACGATCTCCGACATGCGGCCGGCAAGACGCTTGCCAGTGCGGATGTAGAAGGGAACGCCAGCCCAGCGCCAGTTGTTGATCTCGGCCTTGATGGCGACGAAGGTTTCGGTGTTGGACACGCCGCCTTCGAGTTCTTCGAGGTAACCCTTGACCGGGCCGCCCGCCGAAGCGCCGGCGCGATACTGGCCGCGAACGGTGGTCTGCTCGACATTCGAAGCGTCGATCGGCTTCAGCGCGCGCAGCACCTTCAGCTTCTCGTCGCGAACCGCTTCGGAGTCCATCGAAGACGGGACTTCCATGGCAACCAGGCAGACGAGCTGCATGATGTGGTTCTGCACCATGTCGCGCAGCGCGCCGGCGGTGTCATAGTAGCCGGCACGGCCTTCGAGGCCGACGGATTCGGCAACGGTGATCTGCACGTGGTCGATATGGTTGGCGTTCCACAGCGGCTCATAGAGCGCGTTGGCGAAGCGCAGCGCCATCAGGTTCTGCACCGTCTCCTTGCCGAGATAGTGGTCGATGCGGAAGATCTGCTCTTCCTTGAAAACCTTGCCGATCGTGTCGTTGAGCTGCAGGGCGGAAGCGAGATCGCGACCGATCGGCTTTTCAACGACGATGCGGGTGGTCTTGGTGATGAGCTTGTGGTCGTGGATCTTCTGCGAGATGTCGCCGAAGATGCCGGGTGCGACGGCCAGATAGAAGGCCCGCACGCGGTCCTTGCCCTCGTCGAGCAGCTTCTTCAGCTGGTCCCAACCGGCGTCGGAGCGGGCATCGACCGGCACGTAATAAAGGCGCTCGCAGAACTTGGCGACCTCAGCCTCGTCGTACTCGCCCTTCTTCAGATGCTCCTTCAGAGCGTCCTTAGCGAACTTGCGATATTCTTCGTGGGTCAGCGCGCTTCTGGAAGCGCCGATGATGCGGGTCGGCTCGGAGAACTGGCCTTCGATCTGACGATGGTAGAGGGCCGGCAGCAACTTGCGCTCGGCAAGGTCGCCACTGCCGCCAAAGACGACGTAATCGAAAGGTTCAACGGGAATGATTTGGCTGCTCATGAGGCTATCTCTCAATCAGACTGGTTCATGGCCTCTTTAATCTAATCGATTTAAAAAAGCCAGTGTGCGCTGCAACGAATTTGTCCGGCACTGGTTTTAGATCGAAAAGCCTCGTGAGGAAATCCGCAATCTGACTAAAACTTGTCGCGCAGCGCAAACCACGAAAGCGCCAGGAAGAGCAGGGGCGCGCGCATCGCCGGACCACCCGGGAAGGCCGGGATTTTCAGCGCCTTGAACAGCTCGAGGTCTCTGGATTTCCCGATCACAGTTTCGGCATAGAGCCGCCCGCAATAGTTCGCAAGCATCACGCCATGGCCGGAATAGCCGCCGATCGAGGTGACGCCGGGCATGACTTCGCGCACGAAAGGCTGCCTCGGCATGGTGATCGCGACCGATCCACCCCAGGCATGGGTGATCTCGACATTGCCGAGTTCGGGATAGATTTCAGCGATCTGGCGGCGGATGTGCTCGGAAATATCTCGCGGATTGTCCGCCGTATAGGCCTCGCGGCCACCAAACAGCAGCCGACCGTCCTTGGATTTTCGGAAGTAGCGCACGACGAAACGCGAATCGGCAACGGCCTCGCTGCCCGGAATGACCGTGGATTTTTCGCCGAGCGGCACGGTCGCGCCGATGAAGGAGCGGATCGGCATGACATGGCTGGCGGTAATCGGTTCGAGATTGTCGATATAGCCGTTGCAGGCGATCAATGCCTTGTCGGCGATGATCTGTCCGCGCGGCGTATCGATCGTAACCTTGCCGCCGCCTTGGCGGATCGCCGTCGCCTTCGTCATTTCGAAGACCTGAGCGCCGGAAGCGGCCGCCGCCCGCGCCAGCCCGATCAACAGCTTCAGCGGGTGAATGTGGCCGGTGCCGGTGTCGCGTACGCCGCAGAAGTAGCGTGTCGATCCCAGCCGCTCCTGCGTTTCCGCTCTGTCCATGAAGGTGGCGTGCGGGTAGCCGTAGCGGCTGGCTGCGATCTCCGCGTTGTCGCGAAAGTCCTTCTCGTAGCTCGCCTTGTGCGCCACGTTCATCTGGCCGGGCATGAAATCGATGTCGATCTGGTGCTCGGTCGCAAAATCAAGCAGGTGCTTCTTGGCGTCCTCGGCCAGATCGAACAGCGCCTTCGAGCGCTCGAAGCCGATTTCCTCCTCGAGTTCCTCCGGCCACGAACGCTGCCCTGTGCCAAGCTGCCCGCCATTGCGTCCGGAGGCGCCATCGCCGAACCGGCAGGCCTCGATGAGCACAACAGACACGCCCGCCTTGGCGAGATGATAGGCGGCCTGCAGCCCCGTATAGCCGCCGCCGATAATGGCGACGTCGCATGTCTTCGATCCGTCGAGTTCAGGATAGGTGGGCCGCTCGCCCGCCGTTGCCTGATACCACGAAATGCCGGGCGCGATCGGGCTCTGCCATTTCTGTTCGGATGTCATGGTGCCACCCTCACACGTTGAGCAGAAGGAATTCGCGTTCCCACGGGCTGATCACCTGCATGAAGGTTTCGAACTCACCGCGCTTGACGCCGGCGTAGAGCCCGATGAACTCGCGGCCGAACACCTCCTCGAAGGCCGGCTCATCCTCCATCAGCGCGACGGCTTCAAGCAAGCCGCGCGGCAGGTCGATAGAGCCTTCATTGGCCGAATCCTCGGTCGGCGCCGTCGGCTCGATTTCCTTCATGATGCCAAGCAGGCCACAGGCAAGCGAAGCCGCCAGTGCCAGATAGGGGTTGGCGTCGGAACTCGGCAGCCGGTTCTCGACACGCCGAGCCTGCGGATCAGAAACCGGCACGCGGAACGCCGTCGTGCGGTTGTCATAGCCCCAGGCGTTGTTGACCGGGCACGACATGTCGGGCGTCAGGCGGCGGTAGGAGTTGACGTATGGGGCGAGCATGCAGAGCGCGCTCGGCACGTATTTCTGCATGCCGCCGATGAAGTGGAAGAACTCCTTCGAGGGCGAGCCGTCGGGGTTAGAAAACACGTTCTTGCCCGTGTCCTCGTGGATGACGGACTGGTGGATGTGCATCGCCGATCCGGCCTGGCCCTGCATCGGCTTGGCCATGAAGGTGGCGTAGATGCCGTGCTTCATCGCCGCCTCGCGGATCGTCCGCTTGAACATGAAGACCTGGTCGGCAAGCTCGATCGGATTGCCGTGGCGAAGGTTGATCTCGAGCTGCGCCGGTCCTTCCTCGTGGATCAGCGTGTCGATCTCCAGACCCTGCTTCTCCGAGAAATGGTAGATGTCGTCGATCAGTTCGTCGAATTCGTTGATCCCGGCGATCGAATAGCCCTGGCCGCCGAGAATGGCGCGGCCCGAGCGGCCTTTCGGCGGATGCAGCGGATAATCCGGGTCGTCGTTCTTGGCGACGAGATAGAACTCGATCTCCGGAGCGACGATCGGCTTCCAGCCGCGGTCGTGATAGAGCTTCATGATCCGCTTCAAGACGTTGCGCGGCGTGTAGGGGACCTCTTCTCCATCGGCGCTGACGATATCGCAGATCACCTGCGCGGTCGGATCCGTTTCCCACGGCACGACGGAAAGCGTCGAAAGATCCGGCACCAGCTTCAGATCGCTGTCGCGCGGCTCGTAGCGGAAGCTTTCGGTTTCCTCGGGATATTCGCCCGAAATTGTGTGGCGGTAGATCGCCGAAGGCAGCGCCAGCGACGTGTTGGAGGTGAATTTCGAGCTCGGCATCATCTTGCCGCGCGGCACGCCGGCGAGGTCTGGCGTGATGCATTCGATGTCTTCGATCCCGCGTGCCCGCAAGAACTGCGCTGCTTCCTTCCAGGAGGCCACGCCGCGAAGATATCCTGGGTCCGGGGGAGATTTCTTCGAGGCGGGAACGTTCTTGGCAGGCTTCAGCGTCGTCTTTTTTGGGGACATGACACACCGGTTTGCGTTGATCTTGCAGCCATAATAACCGGAGTTTGGCAATTGGCGAGGGGGGAGGCACGTTGACTTTCGCCTATTGATGGAAAAAGAAGACGCCTTTCGACGAAGGAAACAGCCGTGCAGCGAGGAAGCGATGTGATCGTCATAGGTGCGGGCGCCGCCGGCATGATGTGCGCCATCCGCGCCGGCCAGCGCGGCCGCTCGGTGGTGGTGCTCGATCACGCCAAGGCGCCCGGCGACAAGATCCGCATCTCCGGCGGTGGTCGCTGCAACTTCACCAATATCCACGCCTCGCCGAAGAATTTCCTCTCGGCCAATCCGCATTTCAGTAAGTCGGCGCTCGCCCGCTTCACGCCATCGGACTTCGTCGCCATGGTCGATCGGCACAAGATCGCCTGGCATGAGAAGACGCTCGGCCAGCTGTTTTGCGATGACAGCGCCAAGGACATCATCCGCATGCTGCTGGACGAGATGCAGGCGGCGGGCGCCAGGCTCGAGCTGCGCACCGAGATCGTTGCGGTCGATAAGACCGAGGACGGCTTTCGAGTGTCGACCTCCGAGGGCGAGTATCACGCCACCTCGTTGGTGATCGCCACCGGCGGCAAGTCGATCCCGAAAATGGGCGCGACCGGTTTCGCCTACCGCATCGCCGAACAGTTCGGCCTGCCCCTCATCGAAACCCGCCCCGGCCTCGTGCCGCTGACGCTCGACCCGCAATTGCTCGAAAGCGTCGCACCGCTCTCGGGGATCGCGGCCCCCGCCGAACTGCGCCACGGCAAGACCGCCTTTCGCGAAGCGCTGCTCTTCACCCATCGCGGCCTCAGCGGCCCGGCCGTCCTGCAGATCTCGTCTTATTGGCGCGAGGGCGACGAGATCACCGTCGACATCGAGCCCGATGTCGATCTCCTCGCGCATTTGAAGGCGGCAAAGCAGGCGAATGGCCGCCAGTCGGCGCAGACCGCACTCGGCGAGGTACTCCCCAAGCGCCTGGCGCAATATCTGACCGAGCGCGCCGGCGTCACCGGCAACATGGCAGACATGTCCGACAAGGTGCTGGCGCGCCTCGTCGATGCCGCGCAGAACTGGACGATCAAGCCTTCGGGCTCCGAGGGCTATCGCACGGCCGAAGTCACGCTTGGCGGCGTCGACACATCAGCACTCGATTCCCGCAGCATGCAGGCCAAGGCAGTCCCTGGTCTCCACTTCATCGGCGAGTGCGTCGACGTCACCGGCTGGCTCGGCGGCTACAATTTCCAGTGGGCCTGGGCGTCGGGTGTCGCGGCTGGTGACAGTCTATAAAGCTTATTCTTCGTAGAGATGAAACCAGTTGAAGGATTCAAGAGTTCTTAAGCAGGGTGCGCCATCCTGTCCCGATGACGTGCTTAAATTGGCTTCCTAAATAAGGCTTTACGAGCACAGTCTTTTGTTGGATTGTTGTGACATAGAGAAGTGAGGTTCTGCAGATGAACAAGAACACACGACGCGCCCGCGCCATCGCAATTGCCAAGGCTCAGCCGGATACACGGCTTGTCGCAATCCGCTACTTCGTCCTGGCCGCCAGTGCCGCCGCCGCCGTCATGGCGCTCTTCCTTCCGCGAATGCTCTAAGGCACTCCCTTTCAAGACGACGAGACCTTGCGGCGCACCGATGCGCCTGCATTATAAGCGCGCGAACGCCCGGTTTGCTGCGATATCCGGCTACCTAAGCTTATATAAAAATTAACGCATCTTCGGCAAAGCTTTAGTATGACTTATGGGCGCCTCGCATCTTGCGGAGCGTGACAGGCAATGATTGCCGTCCGAGCATGCGCTCGCGATCCCCCATTGTTCCAAAATGTTCGATGCACTCAGCCGACGCGCAATCTCGCCGCCGGTGGGAGGAGTGGTGTATGGAAGGCCGGAACCCCCATGTTTATTGACAGGATTCTTTCCCGTTTCAGGATCAAGACCAAGGTCCTCATCTTTGTCTTGCCGTTTGTTTTAAGCATTTCAGCAGTCGGCTTCACCGGCCTTTATGCGTCCGGCCTGCTTCAGGGCCGAATGGAGATCTCCAACAGCGTCCTTCAGTCGCTGAGTGGTTTCAAGGATCTCTTCGGCTCCATGGACGATTTCCTGCGTGTGACCAATGAGGAAGCGCGCGACAAGCTCTACGCCGATGTCTCCACCCAGCATGCGACGCTGAGCGCCACGCTGAAGCAGATCGGCGACAATGCCGGCCGCGCCAATCTGCAGGCCGCGACCGATGGAACCAATGGTATCTACGACACCGTCGGCAAGCTCTGGACCCTGCACGAACAGGAAGTCGCCCTGCGCAAGTCGATCGACGAAGCCCAGAAGGTGATGATCTCCAGCCGCTTCAACGTCAATTACGACGCCCAGCAGCTGCAGGAAAACATTCGCAACGACGAAGGCAACGCCACCGCGACGCTCCGCGCCGCCGACCGACTCCTGAAGGGCGGCGATGCGCTGGCGACCGTGATGGCCGATTTCGGCAAGGCGCAACTGCCGGCCGACAAGCTCAAGGTGGTCACCGACGCGCTCCCGGGCATCCTGAAAGCTCAGCGCCTGATCGAGATCTCCGTTCCGCAGAACCAGAAGAGCATGACGCAGTCGCTCGCTCAGACGATCAGCGACGTGAAGGCGCAGGCGACCGCCGCCGACGCCGGCACCGATGAGGCCATCGCCAATCTCGGCCGTCTCGTTTCGCGCTTCCGCCAGATGTCGACTTACACCCAG
This sequence comes from Rhizobium sp. NPDC090275, assembly GCF_044772225.1. Lineage (NCBI taxonomy): Bacteria > Pseudomonadati > Pseudomonadota > Alphaproteobacteria > Hyphomicrobiales > Rhizobiaceae > Rhizobium > Rhizobium sp. NPDC090275. Next base: position 179,483 of record NZ_JBIVYL010000003.1, read on the forward strand.
CTGACGGCAACGCAGATGATGCGTGCCGCCACCACCACCTTCGTCGAGCTCGACAGCCGCATCGCCCAGACCAACTCCGTGCTGGAAGACACGCGCCGCCTCGAAAGCGCGATCTATTCGTTGCAGCTCGTCCTCGGCGAATTCGCCGCCAAGCCGGACAAGGACAACCGCGTTCGCCTGCACCAGGAAATCGCCACCCTCGGCACCAACCTCAACACGCTGCTTGCCAGCGCCAAGGGCATGAACTTCGCGGAAGATATCGTCGCCGCCATGTCGCCGGCACTTGCCTCGATGGACAAGGATGCCGAAAGCCTGGTCGCCACCATCGAGCAGCGCGTCGCCGATTACGCCTCCGCCCGCACGCAGCTGAACGCCGTCTGGGGCGAGCTTACCGCCTTCGCTGAGCTGCAGAAGCAGACCGCCGGCGTCGAGCGCACACAGGCCAACGGCATCTCCGTTCTCACGACCGGTCTCGGCATCCTGCTCTCGGTTGTCGGCGGTATAGCCCTTGTCCTGACACTGCAGCGGCCGATCGGCCAGATCACGTCAGCCATGCGCCGCATCGCCGATGGCGCGCTCGACACCAGCATATCAGGTGAACAGCGCCACGACGAAATCGGCGACATGGCCCGCGCACTCGGCATCTTCAAGGAAAACGCGATCTCCAAGATCCGCATCGAGGAGCAGAGCGACGAGGAGCGCGCCGCTTCCGAGCACGAGCGCCAGCGCAACGACGCCGAAAAGCGCGAGATGGACCGCCAGATCGAATTCGCGGTCAACGCGCTTGCTTCTGGTCTCGAACGCATGTCGCAGGGCGATATCTCGACCACGATCGACACGCCCTTCATCGGCCGCCTCGAACAGCTTCGCCAGGATTTCAACGGCTCGATGATGCGCCTCCAGGCAACCATGAGCCAAATCCGCGATAACGTCGAAATGATCCAGGGCAATGGCAACCAGATGGCCCAGTCGGCCGAGGATCTCGCCAAGCGCACCGAAAATCAGGCCGCCTCGCTGGAAGAGACGGCAGCCGCCGTCGACCAGATCACCGTCACCGTGCGCTCGTCCGCCGAGCGTGCCAAGGAGGCAGATCAGGTTGTGCGCCAGGCCAAGCGCAGCGCCGATGACTCGGCGACCGTCGTCAACAATGCGATCGACGCGATGACCCGCATCGAGGAAGCCTCGCAGCAGATCGAGCAGATCATCGGTGTTATCGACGAGATCGCCTTCCAGACCAACCTCCTGGCGCTCAACGCCGGTATCGAGGCCGCGCGTGCCGGGGAAGCTGGCAAGGGCTTCGCCGTCGTCGCCATGGAAGTCCGCGAACTGGCGCAGCGCTCCGCCGCTGCTGCCCAGGAGATCAAGGGGCTGATCAACAAGTCGACCAACGAGGTGAACTCCGGCTCGCAGTTCGTGCAGCAGACCGGCACGGTGCTGGCAAAGATCAGCACGCAGATCGTCGCCATCAGCGAGCATGTCGAGGTCATAGCTCGCGCCAGCCACGATCAGTCCGGCGCGCTGCAGGAGGTCAACACCACGGTCAACCAGATGGACCAGATGACCCAGCAGAACGCCGCCATGGTCGAGGAAACCACGGCCGCCAGCCGCGAACTCGCCAACGAAGCCGATGCTCTGCTTGGTCTCGTCAGGCAGTTCAAGATCGACAGCGGCAGCCAGGAAAAGGTGTACCGCGCAGCCTGATTGCGCCCGATACTTTTCAAGCGAATATGCAATGGCTCCGGAAACGGGGCCATTTGCATATCCTCTAATGCATGAGTCTCCAGGAAATCACCTATGCATTCTTGCGGTCTTAACGGTGACATTCGTCAGTTTCATTGCAATTTATCTTAAATCTTTCCCACTAATTTCGGCCCCGATTATTCCTCAGGGGTCTTTGTATGCTTCGCTTTTTCTCAGCGTCTATTGTTCGGCAGATCGTCGCGATTACGCTTGCTCTTTTGGTATTCAGTACAGCGGCGATTGTTTCTGCGACTTACTACAATCTTAGCGCGTATGTCATGACCAGCGCGGTCACCGATGCCAAGGATGCGAGCCGCGCAATGGCGGTGCTGTACGCGGCCGGCGATCAGGCAGCAAAGGTCGATGTTCGCGACAACAAGCTCGTGGCGGTCAGTGAAGAGAAGCTGCCGCCGTCGCTTGGCGACCATGCGTTAGTCGATCGCACCGCCGCCTCCATTGCGGGCTATGCCACGGTGTTCGAGCGTCAGGGCGATGACTATGTTCGCGTGTCGACGAACGTGAAGAAGGAAAACGGTGAGCGCGCCGTCGGCACCAAGCTGGCTGCCGGCCATCCGGCGCAGGCGGCTCTCGCCAAGGGTGAAGCCTATTACGGCCCGGCCGATCTCTTCGGCAAGAAGTTCATGACCGGCTATTTCCCGGTCAAGAGTGCAGCGGGCGCCACCGTTGGCGTCCTCTTCATCGGCATCCCGATGGAGGTCTACTACAGCAGCCTGCAGCAGCTTCTGACCCTGGTTGTTGGCGTCGGCCTCGCGGTCCTGCTGATCGTCGGCGTCATCGCCTACTTCGCGATCCGCGCCACGATCCGCCCGCTCGAGACGCTGACGGGCGCCATCAACACGATCTCGTCTGGCAATCTCGACACGAAGATCCCGTGCACGGAGAAGGAGAACGAGTTCGGCGCGATCGGCAAGGCGCTCGCCCTGTTCCAGGACGGCGCCCGCGCTCGGCTCACGCTGGAAACGCAGGCCGCCGAGCAGCGCGCCTTCAGCGACGCGGAGCGCAGCCGCAACGATGCCGAAAAGCGCACGCTCGACGACCAGATCCAGTTTGCCGTCACCGAGTTGGCCGCCGGCCTCGGTCGCCTGTCGCGCGGCGATGTATCGGAAATGATCCAAACGCCTTTCGTCGGCCGGCTTGAACAGCTGCGCGTGGATTTCAATGCCTCGCTCGAACGCCTGCAGGATACGCTCTCGCGCATTCGCGACAACGCGGTGACAATCCACCGCAATTCCGGCTCCATGCTGCAGTCCGCCGATGAGCTCTCCAAGCGCACCGAGGCACAGGCTGCAAGCCTGGAGGAAACCGCTGCTGCCGTGGAAGAAATCACCGTCACCGTCCGCTCGTCGGCCGAACGCGCCCGCGAGGCAAACAGCGCCGTCATCGTCACCAAGAAGACGGCGGACAGCTCGACTGTCGTGGTCGGCGACACCGTTGCCGCGATGGACCGCATCGAAGCGGCGTCCAAGCAGATCGAGCAGATCATCGAGGTGATCGACGACATCGCCTTCCAGACCAACCTCTTGGCGCTGAACGCCGGCATCGAGGCCGCGCGCGCTGGGGAAGCCGGCAAGGGCTTTGCCGTCGTCGCCATGGAAGTGCGCGAACTCGCCCAGCGCTCGGCCGATGCCGCGCGCGAGATCAAGAGCCTGATCGAAACCTCGACCCGCGAAGTCGCGGCAGGCTCCGGACTGGTCCAGAAGACCGGTTCGGTGCTGGCCTCGATCAGCAGCGAGATCATCGCTATCAGCAAGCACGTCGAAACCATTGCCACCGCCAGCGCCGACCAGTCGGCGGCCCTGCAGGAAGTCAACAGCTCCGTCAACGCGATGGATCAGATGACGCAGAAGAACGCGGCCATGGTTGAGGATACCACCGAGCAGAGCCGCCAGCTGGCGAGCGAAGCCGATGCGCTCATGTCGCTGATACAACAGTTCCGCATCGATGCGTCTTCGGCCCCGCAGCAGGTCCGCATGCGAAACGCTGCTTGATCGGTTCTCCATCAGGTTTGATCATCGAAGGGCTGCCCTCTGGGTGGCCCTTTTTCATGGGCAACACGGCGAGAAGGCGAGCGGCGAAACGCTCGAGCCTCGACTGTCCGTAGCCTTGGTAGAAGGCTTCCTCTTCGCGTGCACGATACGGGTCGAAATTTCTCTCGTTGAGTTTGGCGAGCTCGATGAAGGCGATCAACTCAATCATGACCGTGTCCTTTCTGAAGTGAAGATGGACACAGGATATTCGTCAAAATTCGCTTCATAAACGAAAGAAACCCCATTATGTTTTTCACTCATGAAAAGCACGCAATGGGATTCCTTTCAGCTCTTCCTGCAGGTCGCGCGTCTCGGCGGGCTGACGGGGGCGGCTGCCGCAAGCGGGCTCAGCCCTGCCACCGTCGGCCGGCGGATGCTTGATCTTGAGCAGGAGATCGGCCGAACGCTCTTTTCTCGCAGCTAGACCGGCTACCGGCTGACGCCGGATGGCCAGGCCCTGCTCGATCATCTGAAGGACATGGAGGCCGCCGCCCGCAAGGTGGATGCCTGGCGTCAGGCAAGCAGCGTCGGAGCAACCGTGCGGATCGCCGCCGGCACTTGGGTCGCCTGGCTGATGGCCGAGAATTTCGGCGCCATCCGCATGCCCGGCGACCACTTCGCGGTGTCGATGACGATAGGCGAGGCGCGCGCCAACCTGAACTACCGCGAGATCGACATCGGCATCCGCGCCTTCGAGCCGGAGGAAAACAATCTCGCCGCGCGGCTGTTGGGCGAGGTGGCCTACGCGGTCTATGCCAGGCGCAATGCCGGCGAACAGGAAGAGCGCTGGCTGGCTGTTGGGGAGGAGGACGCGATCTCCAACTATCTGCGCTGGCCGCACCGCAATGCTGGAGGTGCCATCGTCGCCACCGTCAATCGCCCGCGCTCGCTGCTCGATCTCGTCCGCGCGGGCGCCGGCAAGGCGGTACTGCCCTGCTTCGTCGGCGATCTCGATCCAGACCTGCAGCGTCTCGGCCCGGAGCTGCCGGACCTGCGCCATCAGCAATGGATCGTCATGAACAACGAGGACCGCCACCGCCAGGAAATCCGCACCGTCGCCGATCGCATGACCAAGCTGTTGAAGAGCTACAGCGATCTCTTTGCGGGAAAGCGCCCCAGCCGAAGCTGAGGCGCCGCGTCACAGGCCGGATCAGGGGCTAGGTTAGACCCTGCCTGCAACGATAACGGGGATCAACAGATCACCCCAGTTTCCATCGCCGCCGTGATGGCGGGCCGAGCGGACGATCTCGACCGAAACGCCGGCGTCGACCGCCTTCATGACCGACTGGTTCAGCCGGTGCAGATCGTTGGCGAGCATGCGGATCATGCCCTGCTGATCCGGCGTCATGCTGGTGGATTGTTCCTCTGCGCGTTCCTTGACGCGTGCAAGCGTAGGCATGGTCTTCTCCTCCTTTGATGCTGATTGACAGGATTTACAAATCAGGCGCAAATTGCCAGAGTTAACTGAACTCAGGTGACGGAAAACTGGTCGCGATGCAAAGGACGTGACAGAATTGGGCAGTAAATTTGTCAAGTTTTGTAAATTCTGCGACCCGGATATTCTGTAAAGGATTGTCACATGGCTGAGCGCAAGATGTTTGCCGGTCCAAAGGTCCGCCGTATCCGAAACGGCCTCGGCGTGACGCAGGCTGCGATGGCCGAGGCGCTGGAGATCTCGCCGTCCTATCTCAACCTGATCGAACGCAACCAGCGCCCGCTGACCGTGCAGCTGCTGCTGAAGCTCGCGGCGGTCTACAAGGTCGATCTGGAGGAGCTGCGCGCCGAAAGCGGCGGCAGCCTCACTCAGTTGAAGGAAGTCTTCGCCGATCCGCTGCTATCGGGCGAGTTGCCGGGTGATCAGGAGCTGGTTGAAGTCGCGGAAGCAGCACCCAATGCGACAAGCGGCGTCATCAAGCTCTACCGCGCCTACCGGGAACAGGCCGCGCGCCTGTCCGATCTCACGCTTCTGAGTGCAGGGGAGGGCCAGGTGCCGCTGTCGGGCGCGCGTTTGCCGGCCGATGAAGTGCGCGACGTGCTGGAGCGCCGCTCGGCCTATTTCCCGCGCATCGAGACGGCGGCCGAGACGTTCCTTCATGCGCTCTCCGACCCCCGCGATATCATCTCGACATTCAAGGAGTGGCTGCGCGCCGAGCGCGGCATCGGCGTGCGCGTCCTTCCCATCCACGTCATGCCGGATCTGCGCCGCCGTTTCGATCGTCATTCCATGCGGCTCTTCATTTCCGAGCGCCTGTCGCCGGCAGATCAGGCGCAGGAGATCGCAATCGAAGTCGCGACGCTGGCGCTGCGCGAGGCGATTCTTGGCGAGCTCGAAGGCCTGATGCTCTCTACCGAGGAGGCCAAACGCATCGCCCGCTTCGAACTCGCGCGCTATGCGGCGCTGGCGCTGACCATGCCCTACGCGCCCTTCCTCGCCGCGGCCCAGGCGGCGTCTTACGACATCGATATCCTGCGCGTGCGCTTCAACGTCTCCTTTGCGCAGGCGGCAACCCGGCTGACCATGCTGCAGCGCCCCGGCACGTCGGCGGTCTCCTTCTTCACCATGGAGATCGACGGCGCCGGCCATCGGCTGCGGCGCGCGGGATCGCAGGGCTTCCCGCATCTGCGCTTCGGCGGCGACTGTCCCAAGCTCAATGTCCATGTCGCGCTGCTCCAGCCCGGGCAGATCCTCGCCGAAATGGTCGAGATGCCGGACAATAACCGCTACCTCACCATATCCCGCACGCTGGAAGGGCCGAACGCGCCGTTCGGCGAGCGCGTCCGCCGCACGGCGCTTCTCGTCGGTTGTGATGCTTCGGCGGGCGAGGGGACGGTTTACGGCCGGGCGGTTTCCGCGCAAAAGGCCATCACGGCAGGCTCCGGCTGTCGTCTCTGCGAAAGGCGGGGATGTCTTTCGCGCGCCGAGCCGCCTGTCACACGTCCGTTGGGGCTTGATGAGATGGTCTCGGGCCTCAGCAGCTTCGACTTTTAGTTACGGCGAAATCATTGAGAGTGCAGGATTTTGCGCTTGTCGGCTCCAGAAATCCTTTCTAGTCTGCAACCAAAACCAGAGGGAGGGCATCCGCGGAAAACGGTGCCCAAACAAAAAGCAGGAGATAGCATGAGGTCAATTCTCGCAAAGCTCGCGGCCACGGCTCTCGTGACTGGGCTTTCGATCACGCCATCCGTCGCCGCGGATCGCGTCGTCAACGTCTACAACTGGTCCGATTATATCGACAGTTCCATCCTCGAAGATTTCACCAAGGAAACCGGCATCAAGGTCGTCTACGACACCTTCGACAGCAATGAGACGCTGGAAGCCAAGCTTCTGGCCGGCGGGACGGGCTACGACGTCGTGGTGCCGACGGTATCCTTCATGCAGCGCCAGATCGCGGCGGGTGTCTACCAGAAGCTCGACAAGTCGAAGCTGCCTAACCTCGTCAACATGTGGGACGTGGTCACCAAGGGTGTGGCGTCCTTCGATCCGGGCAATGAATACGCCATCGACTACATGTGGGGCACGACAGGTATCGGCTACAACGTCGACAAGGTGAAGGCAGCGCTCGGCACGGATGAGAAGCCGAACTGGGATGCTCTCTTCGATCCGGCAAAGGCTGCCAAGCTCAAGGACTGTGGCATCTACATGCTGGACTCCCCGACCGACGTCATCCCCTCCGTGCTCGCCTATCTCGGACTTGATCCGAACAGCACCAAGACCGAGGACCTGAAGAAGGCGCAGGACGTGCTGATGGCCGTTCGTCCCTTCGTGCGCAAGTTCCACTCGTCGGAATACATCAGCGCCCTTGCCAATGGCGACATCTGCATCGCGCTCGGCTTCTCGGGCGACGTCTTCCAGGCCCGCGACCGCGCGACCGAAGCCAACTCCGGCGTCAAGGTCGACTACTCCGTGCCGAACCAGGGCGCGCAGATCTTCTTCGACGTCTTCGGTATCCCGAAGGATGCGCCGCATGTCGAGGAAGCGCATGAATTCATCAACTACATGATGAAGCCCGAGGTCGCCGCCAAGGCATCGAACTACGTCTTCTACGCCAACGGCAACAAGGCATCGCAGCCACTGCTCGACAAGGAAGTGATCGACGATACCGCGATCTATCCGACGCCCGAGGTCATGGCGAAGCTCTTCACCGTTCCGCCGCTCGATGCGAAAGCGCAGCGTGCAGTGACGCGACTGTGGACGACAGTCGTCACCGGTCAGTAATGCACTGATCTGCCCGAACCTGATGGTTCGGGCATTTCTTTTAGTGGCGCATTGGATCAGGTCAGTTTTCGGGGAAAAATCATGAAGTCACTCGGCAATATTCGCCGTTCCTTTGCGCCTTGGGCCGATCCGGCCGCCAAGCCGTTCATCTCGGTCAAGAACGTCACCAAGCGCTTCGGTGATTTCACCGCCGTCGATGATCTGTCTCTCGACATTTATCACCGCGAGTTCTTCGCGCTGCTCGGCGCATCCGGCTGCGGCAAGTCCACGCTGCTGCGCATGCTGGCTGGTTTCGAGCAGCCAACCTCGGGCGAGATCATCCTCGACGGCACCGATCTGGCCGGAACGCCGCCCTATAAGCGCCCGGTCAACATGATGTTCCAGTCCTACGCGCTCTTCCCGCACATGACGGTCGAAAAGAACATCGCCTTCGGCCTGCGCCAGGATGGCATGGGCAAGGACGAGATCGGCGAACGCGTGCTTCAGATGCTGAAGATGGTGAAGCTGGAGAAATTCGCCTCCCGCAAGCCGAACCAGCTTTCCGGCGGCCAGCGCCAGCGCGTGGCGCTCGCCCGCTCGCTTGCCAAGCGCCCGAAGGTGCTTTTGCTCGACGAACCGCTTGGCGCGCTCGACAAGAAGCTGCGCGAGGAAACCCAATTCGAACTGATGGACCTGCAGCAGAACCTCGGGCTCACCTTCGTCGTCGTCACTCACGACCAGGAAGAGGCGATGACCATGGCCGACCGTATCGCGGTCATGAGCCACGGCAAGGTCATCCAGGTGGCGACGCCGGCCGAAATCTATGAGGCCCCGAACTCCCGCTTCGTGGCGGATTTCATCGGCGACGTGAACATCTTCGACGGCAAGGTCACGGCCTCCAATGCCAGCGGCGTCGAGATCGCTATCGACGAGAGCCTGACCATCAAGCTGTCGGGCGCGGAGCCCTTGGCCGTCGGCAGCCCAGCCGGCTTCGCCATCCGTCCCGAGAAGCTGAAGGTCACGCGCACCCCGCCGGTCAATCCCGGCATCAATGCCGCCTCGGGCGAGCTCTGGGACATCGCCTATCTAGGCGACATGACCGTTTTCCATGTGAAGCTGAAGAGCGGCAAGGTGGTCAAGGCATCGTCGCTGAACGCACAGCGCGCGGTCGATGATCCCTTCGTCTACGATCAGGAAGTGTGGGTCACCTTCGCCGAGGACGCCGGCGTTCTGTTGAAGGATTGACGCCATGGGCAAGCTCGGATCATCCGTCTACAACCGCCTTGTCATCATCGTTCCCTACGTCTGGCTGCTGCTCTTCTTCCTGGCGCCGTTCTTCATCGTCTTCCGCATTTCGCTGTCGACGACAGCGATCGCCATGCCGCCCTATGATCCGGCTTTTTCGTTCTCCGACAGCTGGGCCGATGTCTGGGACAAGATCGCAAGCTTCTCCTTCGACAACTATCACTACCTGATCGACGATCCGCTCTATTTCAACGCCTATCTCTCGAGCGTCATCATCGCCGGCATCTCCACGCTGCTGACGCTGCTGATCGCCTATCCGATCGCCTATGGCATGGCCAATGCCCCGCGCAGCATCCGCCCGACGCTCTTGATGTTGGTCATCCTGCCGTTCTGGACGAGCTTCCTGATCCGCGTTTACGCCTGGATCGCCATCTTGAAGCCCGAGGGGCTGCTGAACCAGCTGCTGCAATCGCTACATATCATCGACAGCCCGCTGATCATCCTCAACACCAACATCGCGGTCTATATCGGCATCGTCTATTCGTATCTGCCGTTCATGGTGCTGCCACTCTACTCGTCACTCGAGAAGATGGATGGCACGCTGATCGAGGCGGCGCAGGATCTCGGCTGCCCGCCGATAACGGCCTTCTGGCGCGTGACCTTCCCGCTGTCGCTTCCTGGTGTCGTCGCCGGCTGCATGCTGGTCTTCATCCCTGCTGTCGGCGAGTTCGTCATCCCCGATCTGCTCGGCGGATCGCAGACGCTGATGATCGGCAAGACGCTGTGGAACGAGTTCAATTCCAACCGCGACTGGCCGGTATCCTCGGCGGTAGCCACCATCTTGCTTCTCATCCTGGTGATACCCATCGTGTTCTTCCAGAATGTGCAGGCCAAGGCCGATGAGCAGGGGAGATAGACCATGATGAAATGGACCCGCTTCAACGTCGCGTCCGTGACGCTCGGCTTCGCATTCCTCTATCTGCCGATCGTTCTGCTCGTCGTCTTCTCCTTCAACGAATCGAAGCTCGTCACCGTCTGGGGCGGCTTCTCGACCAAGTGGTACGTGTCGCTCTTCCAGAACCAGGCGCTGCTCGACGCCGCCTGGGTGACGTTGCGTGTCGGCGTGCTCTCGGCAACGGCGGCCACCATCCTCGGCACGCTCGCCGCCATCACGCTGGTGCGCTACACGCGCTTCCGCGGCCGCATGCTCTTCTCCGGCATGGTCTACGCGCCGCTGGTCATGCCCGAGGTCATCACAGGCCTGTCGCTGCTGCTGCTCTTCGTGGCAATCGGTCTCGACCGCGGCTTCTGGACCATCACGCTGGCCCATACGACGCTCACCATGTGCTTCGTCGCCGTCGTCGTGCAGTCGCGTCTGCTGACCTTCGATCGGTCGATCGAGGAAGCAGCGCTCGATCTCGGCTCGCCGCCGGTGCGCACCTTCTTCGAGATCACGCTGCCAATCATCGCGCCCGCCGTGGCGTCCGGCTGGATCCTCGCCTTCACCCTGTCGCTGGACGATCTCGTCATCGCCAGCTTCACGTCCGGTCCGGGTGCTACCACGCTGCCGATGAAGATCTACAGCCAGGTGCGCCTCGGCGTCACGCCCGAGATCAACGCGGTCTGCACCATCCTGATCGGCATCGTTGCGGTCGGCGTCGTCTGCACATCGGTCATCACCAAGCGGCGCGAGCTGCAGCGCGAGAGGGATGAGCGGGCGGCGGCCAACGCGCCGTGATTATTTCGTAGCGCCTTCCTGCGGCGGCTGCTGGTTGCCCGGTTGCTGGTTGCTTGGCAGCGCCGAAAGGACCGGATCCGGCCAAGAACCGCCGACAAAGAATGGCAGGGCTGGAAAGGCCGCGTCGTTTGCGGGATCGGTGGCAATGATCTTGCCAGAGAGCGCAAGCCCGCTCGATTTGTAGGGAATGACCCCCGACAGCGTGATGGTTTCCTGCGGCCCTTCGATCCGGCCGCGCTTGATCTGCGCGGCTCCGTCATCGAGATCGGCCGCGATATCAAGGCGATCGAACGCGAAGGAGCGATGCGATACAGCGCTCAGCGCAAAGAACTCCGCCTTCGCCGCTTCGCTGCGCACCGCCTCGGAATCAAACCCGGGCAGCGAGCCTGCCTGTGCGCGAAAATGAATGTTGCCAGTCACATCCGCCGGCCCCGCCTTCCAGATCGGCAGCGCGGTGCTGACCGAGAGGTCGAGCGAACCGGTCGCAAGCGGCAACGGACCCTTGAGGTTGAGGCGTTCGATCAGGCTGGCGAAATCCGCGCCCCGGATCGACATCTGCAGCTTGCCGCCGCCATCGAAGTCGCCGCGCTTGGTCTCGATATGAGCAGTCAGCGCGCCGCCTTCGAACTGGCTATCGCCGATATCGAACCGCGCCTCGTTGCTGGAGACGATGATGCTCGCGCCGACATTGGAAAGCTTGAACGGCGCGAGGTCGGCCTGCTTGGCTGATAGCCTCAAGTCGATATCGAGCTGCTGCAAGGCGCCGCCATCGGGCGGTCCATGATCTTCGCCGGCGGCAAGCCGCACCACGAAGGCGTCGAACAGGGATTTGAAATTGATCTGGTCGAAAGCCAGCGTGCCGCCGAGCTTGGCGCGCTTGCCAGGCACGAAGCTCACATCCATCGCGCCATTGGCGTTCGAGGCATTCATGCCGAGCGTGAGGTTGTCGAAGCGAAAGCCGTTCGCCGACGAGGTCACATCGCTGTCGATCGAAAATGCCTTGAGCGTCGCCGCATCCGGCAGCGCGCGTCCCGCCCATGTCAGCAAGGCCGGCAGATCCGGAATGCCGACGGACATCGTGCCCTGCAGGCTGAACAGATGGGCGATGTTGGCCACGCCATCGAACTTGGCCGTCACCAGGTTCGATGTCAGCGCGGCCCTCAGCGGTGCATTCTTGCCGCCGAAGGTCAGCAGGGGGCTGCGCGACGAGAAGTCGAGCTTCAGGTCCAGGCCATTGGTGCGAGCGATCAGCACCGCGCCGATCGGGCTCGACAGGCGCGGCCAGCCGATATCGGCGGTCACGCCATCGAAGCGATATGTCTTGCCGCTGGCGACATCGGTCACGTTCAAGGTGCCGTCTTCGACCGTGATGGTGCCGATATCAGCATCCAGCGTCGTGTCGAGCGTCTCTTCGCCGTTCTTTTCCTGCGCGCCGGCGATCGCCTGTGCCAGCTGGCCGTCATTCGTCCAGTCGATGGTGCCATCGCGCTCGCGGGTCAAAAGCAGGTTCGGGCGCAGGATATGAAACTCGTGGAAGCTCGCCTTGCCTCTAAAGGCATCGATCAGGCTGAACTCGGCCGAGACGCTTTCGATCGTGCCCAGCAGCTTGTTGTTGGTGTCCTTCTGGCGCACCGCAATCTTGTTGACGGTGATGCGCGGCGTCGGCCAGAACTCGATGACAGGCCGACCGGAAATCTCGGCATTGTAGCCCGTCCAACGCGACAGCCGGTCCTCGATGCCGGAGCGCACGAGGCCGGTCGAGATCACATAGGGTCCTGCAACGCGGAGCGAAACGAAGACAGCGAGAAAGACCAGCAGCGAGATCGTGCCGACGCGGGCGACACCCGGCAGCCAGCGGGAGACGGGCCTGATTTTTATCCGCCGCGGCGGTGGTCGGGACGTACCCATGCGTTTCGCCAGTCTTTCGACGTCTGCCCGTTAATGTACTGAAATTCCGGATATATCAAATGCCGGGCGGTTGCAAATAGATAGCCGGGCGACCCGATCGGCCGCCACCTTTATCCGTCTTCATGGCGTGTTATATAGGTTGGCAACAAGAGGAGTTCTGCATGCGTGACGATAAGCCACTCTGGATCCCTTCGCGAGCCTCTGTCGAAGCGAGCCCGATCTTCGCATTCATGCAGACGTGCAACCGGGACTTCGGTCTCTCCCTATCCACTTATGGCGAGTTGCATGCCTGGTCGGTCGCCGACCGCGCCAAATTCTGGACATCGGTCTGGGAGTTCTGTGGCGTCAAGGGCGAGCGCGGCGATCGGGTGCTTGTCGATGACGAGATCATGCTCGACGCCCGCTTCTTTCCCGATGCGACGCTGAACTTCGCCGAAAACCTGCTCTCGGGCGAAGGGGCCGGCGACGCGATCATCTTTCGCGGAGAAGACAAGGTAGAGGATCGCTGGAGCTGGGACCGGTTGCGCGAGCAGGTCTCGAGACTGCAGCAGGCCATGCGCGCCGAAGGCATCGCATCAGGAGATCGCGTGGCGGCGATGATGCCGAACGTGCCCGAAACGGTCGCCTTCATGCTCGCAGCCGCCTCGATCGGCGCGATCTGGTCCTCCTGCTCCCCCGATTTCGGCGAGCAGGGCGTGCTCGATCGCTTCGGCCAGATCGAGCCGAAGCTCTTCGTCACCTGCGATGCCTATTGGTATGGCGGCAAGCTGCAGCCAATCACGGAGAAGGTGGCAGCGGTCGCAGCAAAGCTCGGCGTTCCCACCATCGTCGTGCACTATGCGGGTGACGCCGAAGATGTCGCGCAGGCCGTATACGGTGCCCGAACGCTGGATGCCTTCATCGCCGCCTATCCGGTTCGCCCGGTCGAATTCGTGCGCCTGCCGTTTTCGCATCCTCTTTACATCCTGTTCTCCTCGGGCACGACGGGCGTGCCCAAGTGCATCGTGCATTCGGCCGGCGGCACGCTTTTGCAGCACCTCAAGGAACATCGGCTGCATTGCGGCCTCGGCGCCGGCGAGAAGCTTTTTTATTTCACGACATGCGGCTGGATGATGTGGAACTGGCTGGTATCGGGGCTCGCCGTCGGCGCCACGCTCTGCCTCTTCGACGGCTCTCCCTTCGCGCCGGATGGCAATGTGCTCTTCGACTATGCGCAAGCCGAACAGTTCGCGGTCTTCGGCACCTCGGCGAAATATATCGATGCCGTGCGCAAGAGCGGCCTGACGCCGTGCAGCTCGCACGACCTGAGCAGCCTCCGCCTGATGAGCTCCACCGGATCGCCGCTATCGCCGGAAGGCTTCACCTTCGTTTATGAGGGCATCAAGGAGGACATTCAGCTCGCATCTATTTCCGGCGGCACCGACATCGTCTCCTGCTTCGTGCTGGGCAATCCCATGCAGCCGGTCTGGCGCGGCGAAATCCAGGGGCCGGGGCTCGGCCTTGCCATGGATGTCTGGGACGACGACGGCCATCCGGTGCGCGGCGAAAAGGGCGAGCTTGTCTGCACCAAGGCGTTCCCGTCCATGCCGGTCATGTTCTGGAACGACAGCGATGGCGCCAAATATCGCGCTGCCTATTTCGAGCGCTTCGACAATATCTGGTGCCACGGCGATTTCGCCGAATGGACCGAGCATGACGGTATCATCATTCACGGCCGCTCGGACGCGACGCTCAATCCGGGTGGCGTGCGCATCGGTACGGCGGAGATCTACAATCAGGTCGAGCAGATGCCCGAAGTCGCCGAGGCGCTCTGCATCGGCCAGGATTGGGAGGACGATGTCCGGGTCGTTCTCTTCGTGCGCTTGGCATCCGGCGTTGCGCTGACCGATGAGCTGGTCAAATCAATCAAAGCGCGAGTCCGCAGCGGCGCCTCGCCACGTCACGTCCCCGCCAAGGTCATCGCAGTCGCAGATATTCCGCGCACCAAGTCCGGCAAGATCGTCGAACTCGCCGTTCGCGAAATCGTGCATGGACGGCCGGTGAAAAACAAGGAGGCGCTCGCCAATCCGCAAGCCCTTGATTTATTTTCAAATATTGAAGAGCTGCGCGCCTGAATAATTAAAATGATAGTGAAACTACAATATATGACCGGGCAGAGCTTCCTGGCGTTGGCAACCTTTCGTTAAGAAAGCGTCGTCAAAGCTAAAAGTAACTTGGGGCTGCATATGAACGAGGCAGCTTGGAGCCTCTGCTCCCGCAACATGATGTTAGACCGCCTAAGCCCTTGTTGAACAGCACCCAAACTCTCAGGCAGCCCATTGGCTGCCTTTTTTCTTAGCTGGCCAGAACCCGCTGCGACGGAAACGCTATCTCGACGAGCGTCCCTTCGTTGGGCGTCGAGTTGATCGCGAAGATCGCCCTGTTGGCATCGACCATCGCCTTGGTGAGCGGCAGGCCGAGGCCGGTGCCTTCGCCGCGATGGCGCGATTGCGTCGACACCTGCCGGAACGGCTTCATCGCCTGGTCTAGCTCGCTGCGGGTCATGCCCACGCCCGTGTCGCGGATGCGAAGCACGACGCTGCCATTCGACTCATAAGATGTCGACACGACGATCTGCCCGCCCGATGGCGTGAAGCGGATGGCGTTGGAAAGGATGTTGAGCGCGATCTGCTTGATCGAGCGCAGATCGGCGACCACATCGGGAACCGCATGCGAAAGCGCCGTGCGGATGATCACCCGCTGGCTGTTGGCCTGCGGCTGCAGCAGCGCCACGGCTTCCGAGATCGCTTCGTTGAGATTGATCGAGTCGAAATCGAGATCCATCTCGCCGGCTTCGATCTTCGAGATGTCGAGCAGATCGTTGACGATATCGAGCACATGCCGGCCCGAACGGCCGATGTCGTTGGCGTATTCGACATAACGGGGATGGCCGATCGGCCCGAAGCGCTCGCCGGCCATCATGTCGGAGAAGCCGATGATGGCATTGAGCGGCGTGCGGATCTCGTGGCTGACGCGTGCGAGGAAGTCTGTCTTGTGGGCATTGGCCGTCTCGGCGGCACTCTTGGCGCCGCGCAACTCGTCCTCGGTGCGCTTCCACTGGGTTATATCGCGGATCACGGCGCAATAGCCGCTGGAGGAGGTGAGCCGCCCGAGCGTCATGAACAACGGCACGAAACCGCCTGATGCCTCGCGGCCGATCACCTCGCGCCCATCATTGAGGACGCTCGCGACACCATGGCTGGAAATGCCGTTGATATAGTCGAGCACGGCCTTCTGGCTTTCATGCGCGAAGAGCATCACGAAGGGTTTGCCGCGCGTGTCCTCCTCGTCATAGTTGAAGAGCGCGCTGGCGGATCGGTTCATCGAGCGAATGTCGCCCTCGGCGCCGATCACCACGACGCCATCGGTCGCGGTTTCCAGGATCGAGCGCAGTTCCTCGACTTCCACCTGCAGCTTGGCGACCTTCTCGACCATGCGGTCGGCGGCGCGTCCGTCGATAGCAGGAGCAACTTCCGGGGCAGGCGCCGGCCGCTCGCTGACGACAGGCATCAAGGCCAGCATCAATGCCGTGCTGTCTTCCCAGCGGATCGACTGCAGCCGCGCCGACACCGGCACGAGGTCGTCTTCCATGGTGACCAGCATCATGCCGTCATGGCGCGCGCTGGCGTCGTCAATGTCGTCGCGCTGCAGCAGCGCATCGATGCCGCCGACATCGGCCAGATCCTGCAGCGAGCTGTAGCCCGTCAGGCGCATGAATTCGGGGTTGGCATGGATGAGCTGATCGCCGGCGTGAATGAGCACGGCGACAGGCAACTGATCGATCATGCCTGCCGAGAAACCATCGGTCATCTTCACACGTGGCGGAATGAAGCTCGCCAGAATATCCATCTGGCTCACCGTTTCTTCAAGACCTTCGGTAACGTCGTCGCTGTCGTCATTGGCTGCAACAGGCGTGTCGTCGAGCGGCTCGTCCGCCGAATGCTCGGAAGAGGAGGGGACCTCGGCATCACCTAGTACAGTATCGCTGTCTGCGGTGTCGCTGGATACCGGCTGCTCAGCTTCATCCGATCCCGAGACCTCGGCGCTGTCCTCGTGCTGATCCGTCGTCTCGGCAACGACCTCATCGCCTTGCGCTGCCTTGTCGTCAATCAGGTCCGTGCGCGGTGCCTCGTCGGTCACCGTCTGCGCCTCGTCAGCCGCTTGCTTCGCCTCGCCATCCTCATCCGGCGTATTCACGCCAAACGCTTCGAGACGCTTGGCGATCTCGCGGAAATTCGCCTGCTCGGCGTTCGTCAGGCCGGGGCCGACGCCATGCAGCTGCACGATCTTGTCGGTCAGTCGGCGGTTCGGCGTTTCGACGATGCGCAAAACCGGCGGTTCGGCGCGTGGTGTTTCCACGCTTGGCGTTGGAGCCGGCGTATCGTCCTCGACGGCGTGTTCTTCCTCAGCCAGGAAATTGTCCTTGGCTGCCTCGGCAGCGTCCGTTGTCTCCACGTAAACCGGCGCTTCGTCGATGCTGTCCTCAACAGGCGGCTCTTCCACGAGCTGATGCTCATCCGCCACGGTCTCGTCGTCCTGCTGATCTAGTACAGCGTCGCTGTAAGCAATGCCATCAGGGCCGAATGTCAGGCCGAGCGCCAGCGGATCTTCCGCCGCGTCGGAGAGGCGCACGACACCGAAGCCACGGAAGCCATCGAATTCGCGGCTGCGCGTATAGGTCGGCAGCGCCGCCAGGTCGACCGGCACGGCGAGGCTCGTGCCCTCGATAGGCCAGTGAATGGTCTTGCCCGACCATGTGTCGCGGCGCGCCAGCGCCTCGGAAATCTTGCCCTCGGGATCGAGATTGAACAGCGCCGACACATCGCTGAAGGCGATGCCGATGATGTCTGCCGCATGCGGACCAACCGCTTCCGCGAACTCGCCGGAAACCTCGCTGAAATGACCTTCGGCGTCGATCTTCCAGACAAAACGCGTCGCCCGACTGTTCGGCTTGAAGACAAAGCGGCCGTTCTCGGCCGCCACTTGCGTAGCCTCGGGAGCGATCTCTGCGGTGGCGGGCGCGACTTCGGCGTCATCATCCAGATCGGCGACGTGGGTCTCCTCCGCCTGTGCCGGCGCCTCATCGGCCACGCCATCGTCGCTCGCGACCTCACCATCGCCCAGTTCGGCAGCAGCCACCGGCTCAGCACTCACAACATCCGGCTCGAAGGCCGCGATGTCGTCATCGGCAACCGTCTCGCCCGGATGGAATGCCTCGTCAGCCTCGCCATCATCGGACGCTACCGTCTCCTCGGCAGTTGCAGGCGCCTCGGCATCCTCGATATCGTCGGCGGCATCGTCTGCCGCAAGCAATGCCTCGGGCTCCGGATCAGAATCCGCCAGCGTCTCGACGTCAGCGGGCCCGGCCGCTTCCTCGTCAATGTCGCGGGCCATATCAGGCTCGATCACGCCCGCCTCGTAGGCTTCGTCACCGGCAGGCACGGTCTCTGCCTCGAATGCCTCGGCGGCAACAGCCGAAGCCTCCGCGATGTCGGTATCGTCGGCAATGCTCTCGTCCGGCGCGTCCTCGATATCCTCGATCTCGGCAACGGCATCGATCGCGTCGGCGAATGTCGAGGTCGGGGCGACAACGGTATGGTTAACGGGGCTTGTGGATAAGTCCGGCGTGTCCGTCGGGTCCAGACGCCCGAGCACGGTCTCGACCGCGAAAAGCAGGTAAAGCGCGGGCTCGCTGCTGATTCGCCCGACGGCGGCCGGCAGGTAACCCTTGCCTGTTGCGACCGGTCGCTTGATCAGTCCATGCGGATGTGCTCCAGCCATCGTCGCCAGCGCCTTGGCCGTCGGCTGCGTCACGCCGAGGGATGAAAAGCCGGGGGAGGCGGCAACGATTTCGCCTTCGCCACCGATGACGGCCATATGCGTATCCGGATCGTCGAGCCCCTTCAGCATCTGCGCGGCCGACTGCTCCGTCGACAGCGCCCGCGTCGCGACCGGCAATGAGACGAGCACCGCCGCTTCGCCGGAAACGTCAATCAGTTCAACCGAGGCCTGCACGGCCACGCGCTGGAAACCCTGCGCGATGCGGATCATGAAGTTCCTGGTATCACCGGTCCTTGAGAGCTGCCGGGCGGTGACTTCCAGCTGGCGATAGGTGATATCGCCGCGATTGACACCCTGATCCAGAAGATCATAGACGGCCGCATGCCCGAAAAGCTCCGCACCCGCGCCGTTCGCCCAGAGCGCACGCGCAAGGTCCGCCGAGAAAAGCACCAGAGCTTCCCCGCGGGCAAAGTGCTCCCGCACACGCGGATGCACGGCGATGTCGATGAACGGATATTGGACTGCGGGCATCAGCGGACCTTTAGTCTTCGGGCCTGGCAAATTAACGGTCTATTAATAACGACAGGGCGCAAACCGGTCCAGCACGACCAATGGCTTTCGGCCGAAAAGGTTAACGTCGGTTGCGTCGCACAATTATGTTGCAGTGCACAATAAGATGCGCTATATGATACTTACCTAACAAACGAGGCTTTCACGATGCCGAGACACAAGGAGCAAGCACCAATGGCGAAAATGGAAGACGTATTTTCTATCTCCTCTTTTGACCCCGCGAAGTTCGCTGACTCGTTTCGCGATTTCGCCGAAAAGGGTTCGCAGCAGTCGCGCGACGCCTATGCCAAGATGAAGGCAGCCGGCGAAGAAGCCAGCAAGACGCTCGAATCCACCGTTCAGACGGCCCAGGCCGGCGCTGCCGAAATCGGCCATCAGGCGATCGGCGCCCTGCGCACCAATGCCGAGAACTCGCTGACCCACATGGACGCGCTCCTCTCGGTGAAGTCCGTGGCCGAATTCTTCGAACTGCAGACCTCTTTCCTGCGCAAGCAGACGGAACTGACGATCGAACAGGCCAAGGCCATGCAGGAAACCTCCAAGCTGGTAGCCGAAAAGGTTGCCAAGCCCTCGAAGGAAGCCGCTGAAAAGGTCATGGCTTCGTTTAAGGCTGCCTGATTTTTATGACAGACGAACGAAAAGGCTGGACCCTTCGTCCAGCCTTTTTGTATATTAAGGACAGATAGGGCTTGAATTAAATTTCAAGTCCCCGTATGTCACCCCCGTCGCGCCAAGCGACGTTTGTGCGGTTGTAGCTCAGTTGGTTAGAGCGCAGGTTTGTGGCACCTGAGGTCGGAGGTTCGAGACCCCCCAACCGTACCATTCTCTCCACGATAATGAGATAAGTATCCGGCTTTCGTCTCCTTCGAGACATCGCCTCAATGCTTCATCATCACCGGCATGGTCGCGTGCGAGAGCACGTATCGGGTGATCCGGCCGAAGAGCAATTCCAGAAGATAGCCGTGCTTGAAGGCGCCGATCAGCAGGCAGGTTGCGTTCTGCGCCTTGGCGAATTCCACGATTGTCTCGCCGATCGAACGGCCATTCGACGATATCTCGACCACCTGGCCTTGAAGCGCAAGGCGGGCAAGCAGGGCCTCCGCGCTCGTCTTGGCCTTGCCGTCGGTGTCGTCGATGCAGACGAGCGTGATCCGTTTCGCGGCGGCAAGCCAGCGTTTGGCGGCGATCAGCGTTTCTTCGGCGTGTCCCTGTTGTCTCCAGCCGATCACCACATGGCCGAACAGATTGCCCTGGTAGTAGTCGCTGGCGGGCGGCATCAGGACCAGTTTGTGCTGGTTGAACACGACGCTGAGAAAGGCGTCGCGCGCATCGGCGTTCCCGTGCCTCGATGTCACCACGAGCTCGCTCGCCGCGCATTCGGTGGCGACGCAACGCGCGACATCGCCGCGGCAATCGTCGAGAAAAACCGTGCGTCGCTGCGCGTGGCGCCGGCGCCAAGTGGCGAATGCCCGGCCGACCTGCTCGAAACGTTGCCGCGATGAGCCCTCGGCGTGATCGCGCAACTGTATCAAATCGATCTCCTCGGGCGAGAAGACCAGCGTCATCGGCTCCGATCCGATATGGGCGGCGGCCATGGAGCCATGGACGGCATGCGCCGCGTCCTCGGCAAGGTCGAGACAGAGCCGGGCGGTCATCGGATCGGGCAGAAGCGCCAGCACCTCAGCGCCGCCATGCGATCGGCACAGCGGACTGTAGCTTTCGATATCCTGATCAGCGTCTCTGCGATCCTTCGTGAACATGGTCATACGCGCTCCAAAGGGGCGCTCGCCGGATCAAACAATGGTCGCATCAAGGCGACCTCACCGCAGGCGCCGATGTCATGATTTTACGCCTGCAAATGACGCTCCGCAACATGCTCCATCAAGGGAAAATCGAGCGTTCAGACGAGTCGTCCGCCTCTCCAGGCTGTGCCTGACATGGCCTCTCAAAGTCCTGTCGCCGCGCCCGACAGGTATTTTTCGTGAGTCACCCTTGTATAAAAGGCGTTGCTAATCAATATCATCGCCATGCCCCGCGCCCCCTGCGTTATATTGCGTTGCAAAATGTGAACGAGAATGCCATTTTCCCGCCGGGGGTTAATTCAGAGTGATTTTAGAAGGAGACTTATATGTCCATTTCGCTCAGCAATCTGGATAAATCCAACGCCCAGCCAATCCCTCCGGTCAACGCAGCCGCTGTTTTGAAAACGGCACGTGAGACCATTGGCTATAGCGTTGACGATCTCGCCGTGACGTGTGGTTTGCTCGTCGCTGAAATCGAGGAAATCGAAAGCGGCGAAGATACGGATTCCGCCAAGATCAAGCGCATCGCCGCTGCCTTGCAGCTGCCGCTGTCTTCGCTCGGCCTGGAATAATCCAGTTGTTCTTGCGGGACCGGCGGCATTTCGCCGGTCCTGCCGCTTGCATCCTCGCTTAGCGGTTCATTAACCCTGTTGCCCGAACCCCAGGGACGGGCCGATGCCAGAGGTAGTTTTACCTCCCTCCATATAAGATAGATTAGCAACCTGAGGGCGAATGTTCCTCCGGGCGCTACATCATGTTGAGCGGCCGCGGGACGGTATCGTGGGGATGGCATCATGGAACGACGTGCATTTCGCATCTGCGATCGATTGTTCGATCGCGGCGAACTCCTGGAGCGCGGCATGCTGCTCGTGTGCGCGGTTCTGGCCGTCGTGCTTCCGATCCTCGACACCGGCCTCCCGGATACGACCGACGATATCCTGCTGCATGACTTCAGCCTGCTCGGGGGGGCGACCTATCTTATGCTGTTGACCTTTGCCGCTGCCTTTTTCGGCGTCTTCGCGACGGCCGTGCGCGAGCATATGCGCTTCATCGATCTCGCCGGTCTGATCATGGCCGCCATTGCCGCATCCCGCGCCGTCTACCTGATCGGATGGGTTCATCTCCCGATGACGGTGGACGACGGCGGCCTCGCCGCGGTGCCGCTTGCCGGTTTTCACCTGTCTTATGGCAGCTTGCCGCTTCTCGTCCTGCTGTTCGGCAGCATATGGCAATTGCGCCGGTCCTGGCGCGGGTGATCGCAAGGCGATACCGGTCCTTCTCGGCCAATAATGGAACTACGGTTGGCAGCGCACGTTTTCCTTCTCTCAAAGGAGCGTGTGTATGTTGGAGACCCAAGCCGACACATCGGTTGTCGCAAGCCTTGCGCAGTTCCGCTGGAACAGCCGCGTCATTGTGATCTTTCCCGACAAGGACAATGCCCGAAGCGCCCGGCAGGAGAACCAGCTTATGGCGGACAGGCCCGGCCTCGAAGAGCGCGACGTCGTCGTGCTGAAGGTGGCCGGCGACACCGTGCGCGCGCTTTTCGGCACGGTCAGGGATCTGGACGCAAATGCGCTCGCCCGTGATCTGGCTGCCCCGCCGGCGGGAGAATTCATGGCCTTCCTTGTCGGCAAGGATGGAACGGTGAAGCTCACGATTGGCCAGCCGATAACGGCCGCCGAGCTTTTCACCATCATCGATGCCATGCCGATGCGCGCAGCCGAAGCCGCCCGGCCTTAAGCCGCCACACCTTTAAAGACACATCGAAGAAAGGAGCGGATCATGTCCGTGCCAAACGAACCCTTGCCCGGCACGCCGCCGATGCCGGGACCCGATTGGGCGCCGCAGCCTCCGATCCATGAGCCGGAGCCCGACAGCTTGCCCGACGAGCTGCCCAATCCCAACCCGGATGAAAACGACGAGCCACCCAAGCATGCGTAACGCGTGCGGACGTAACTACAGGAACATCTGCCTGTCGGCAGCCACCAGTTCCTGCAGGAAATCGACGACGGTGCGCACGCGAACGAGATCGCGTGCGCTCTCGTGATACGTCGTCCAGTAGGCACGCTCGATCGAGACATCGGGCAAGATCCGGATCAGCTCGGGATACTGCCGGGCAATGTAGTCGTGCAGGATGCCGATGCCGGCGCCGGAGCGAACCGCTTCCGTCTGCCCGGTTGCGGTCGAAATCTCGAAGCCGGCGTCCCAGCTGCGCATCACCGCCGATGAGAAATTCAGCGACGCCGTGAAGATCAGGTCCTCGACATAGCCGATCCGGGGATGATCCTTGAGCGCGTCGATATCTTGAGGCGTGCCGTTCGCGCGCAGATAGTCCTTCGAGGCGTAGAGGCCCAGCGTATAGTCCGTCAGCTTCGACGAGACGAGCCGCCCCTGTTCCGGCCGTTCCAGTGTGATCGCGATATCGGCCTCGCGCTGTGACAGCGAGAAGGAGCGGGGCACCGGCACCAGCTGTATCCTGAGCTCCGGATGTCGCTTGATCAGCCGGCCGAGCCGAGGTGCGAGAAACGCCACTCCGAAGCCATCGGGCGCGCCGATCCTGACCGTTCCCGCGATGCTACTGTCGAGATGGCCGAGGCTCGCTTGCGCCCTCAGCATCTCGGTCTCCATGCGCTCGGCAGCATGCAGAAACATCTCGCCCTCCGCCGTCAGGTCGCAGCCATTGGTGCGCCGAACGAGCAGCCGCGTCTTCAGCCGCTCCTCCAGCGTCGTCACCCGCCGGCTCAGCGTGGCGTGGTTGACGCCCAGCCGCTTGGAGGCCGAAAGGATCTGTCCGGTTCGGGCCACGGCCAGGAACATACGCACATCATCCCAGTCCAAATCGGCCTCCGGCTTTAATTTTTGCACAACGGTTGCTTAAACCTGTTCATTGATTTGTGCAAATTGAAGTGCGATGCTGGCTCATCCAATAAAGACTGTGAACCCAGAGGAGACACATCCATGCATGAGATCGGTCATTTCATCGGCGGTAGACACGTCGTCGGCTCGAGCGGCCGCGCGAGCAATGTGTACAATCCGGCAACGGGCGAAGTTCAGGCAACCGTAGCGCTCGCCAGCGTCGAGGAGATGCGCGCCGCCGTCGAAAACGCCAAGGCCGCGCAGCCGAAGTGGGCAGCCACTAACCCGCAGCGCCGCGCCCGTGTCTTCTTCAAGTTCGTCGAGCTCCTGAACAAGCACATGGACGAGCTCGCCGTCATGCTCTCCAAGGAACACGGCAAGACGATCGAAGACTCCAAGGGTGATATCATCCGTGGTCTCGAAGTCTGCGAATTCGTCTGCGGCATTCCGCACCTGCAGAAGGGCGAGTTCACCGAGGGCGCAGGTCCCGCGATCGACATGTACTCGATGCGCCAGGCCGTCGGCATCGGCGCCGGCATCACCCCGTTCAACTTCCCGGCCATGATCCCGATGTGGATGTTCGCGCCGGCTATCGCCTGCGGCAACGCCTTCATCCTGAAGCCTTCCGAGCGCGATCCATCCGTGCCGATGCGCCTCGCCGAACTGATGATCGAAGCCGGCCTGCCAGCAGGCATCCTCAACGTCGTCAACGGCGACAAGGAAGCCGTCGACGCGATCCTGACGGACCCGGATATCGGTGCCGTCTCCTTCGTCGGCTCGACCCCGATCGCCCGTTACGTCTATGGCACCGCTGCCATGAACGGCAAGCGCGCGCAGTGCTTCGGCGGCGCCAAGAACCACATGATCATCATGCCGGACGCCGACATGGATCAGGCGGTCAATGCTCTGATGGGCGCTGGCTACGGTTCCGCCGGCGAGCGCTGCATGGCGATCTCCGTTGCCGTTCCCGTCGGTGAGGAAACTGCCAACCGCCTCGTCGAGAAGCTGACGCCGAAGATCGAGGCGCTGCGCATCGGCCCCTATACGGACGACAAGGCTGACCTCGGTCCGCTTGTCACCAAGGAAGCCCAGGCTCGCGTCTCCGGTCTCATCGACAAGGGTGTCGAAGAAGGCGCCAAGCTGGTCGTTGATGGCCGCGGCTTCAAGCTGCAGGGCTATGAGGACGGTTACTTCGTCGGTGGCACGCTGTTCGATCACGTCACGCCGGATATGGATATCTACAAGACCGAAATCTTCGGACCTGTTCTCTCTGTCGTTCGCGCCAAGAACTACGAGGAAGCCCTCGATCTGCCGATGAAGCACGAATACGGCAACGGCGTCGCGATCTACACCCGCGACGGCGATGCGGCGCGTGACTTCGCTTCTCGCATCAACATCGGCATGATCGGCATCAACGTTCCGATCCCTGTTCCGCTCGCCTACCACTCTTTCGGCGGCTGGAAGGCATCGAGCTTCGGCGACCTCAACCAGCACGGCACGGACTCGATCAAGTTCTGGACCAAGACCAAGACGATCACCGCTCGCTGGCCATCAGGCATCAAGGACGGTGCCGAGTTCGTCATGCCGACGATGAAGTAAGCATTTGTAACAGTTGAGCTTTGGAACCGGGCCTCGCAAGAGGCCCGTTTTCGTTTAGGGGCGCACTCTCCCCGCTTTTATAACGTGATTCATTTTTTCATCTTTTTCTATTTTGGAATTGTTCAAAACTATCAAAGGCACTATATACAGTGCCTAACGAGAACGAATCTGGAGATCGGCATGCGTTTGACTAAGCAGACCAACTATGCTGTTCGCATGTTGATGTACTGCGCTGCCAATGAAGGCAGTCTCAGCCGGATTCCGGAAATTGCCAAGGCCTACGGCGTTTCCGAACTCTTCCTGTTCAAGATCCTGCAGCCGCTGAACAAGGCCGGTCTGGTTGAGACCGTGCGTGGCCGTAACGGCGGTGTCCGCTTGGGCAAGCCGGCGGACAAGATCAGCCTGTTCGACGTTGTCCGGGTTACCGAAGACAGCTTCGCCATGGCGGAATGTTTCGAGGACGACGGCGAAGTCGATTGCCCGCTGGTCGATAGCTGCGGCCTGAACTCGGCGCTGCGAAAGGCGTTGAACGCCTTCTTCGACGTGCTGACGCAGTATTCGATCGACGATCTGGTCAAGGCTCGTCCGCAGATCAACTTCCTACTCGGCCTCGATGGCAACCATCATCAGCCCAAGCCTCGTGCCGTCGCGCCGGCTGCCTGAGGTAGCGTGGCGTTATTCTTCACAACCGCAGTCATGGATCATGGCTGCGGTTGTTTCGTTTTTGGATTCTGATGACAGGCGCCTATCCCGAGGACCGGTATTTGCACTACCGGTGATATGCGCAACATTAAATGCGACCAAAAAAAGGGTTATCCAGCGTGAATATTGCTAAATGTGACCAATTTTCGGCGTAAAATTACTAAAGTTGTTCGGCTGGAAAAATTTTCCGGCCCGGTCGTTGATTTAAACAATCAAATGTCGTTCCATCGGCGCTCGATCGGGAGGAGCGCTCTGCGATCAGACAAACGTATAAAAGAACAAACCTGGGAAACGAAATCATGAAAAAGATCTCTGTCCTTCTGGCAGCGACCGTTTTGGCTTCGGCCATGGCGTCGACCGCTTGGTCCAAGACGCTTGTATATTGCTCGGAAGGATCGCCGGAAGGCTTCGATCCCGCAATCTACACGGCTGGCACCACCTTCGACGCTTCGTCGCGTACCGTCTACAGCCGCCTCGTCGAGTTCAAGCATGGCAAGACCGAAGTCGAGCCGGGCCTTGCAGACAGCTGGACCGTTTCCGATGATGGCCTGACCTATACCTTCAAGCTGCATCCGGGCGTCAAGTTCCAGACCACCGAGTTCTTCACGCCGACCCGCGACCTGAACGCCGACGACGTCGTCTTCTCGTTCGACCGCCAGCTGAAGGCCGACAGCCCCTGGGCCAAGTACGTCGCCGGCGTTTCCTACGAATACGCTGCCGGCATGGGCTTCCCCGAGCTGATCAAGTCGGTCGAAAAGGTCGATGACCTGACCGTCAAGTTCACGCTGAACCATCCGGAAGCACCGTTCCTCGCCGACCTCGCCATGGACTTCGCATCGGTCGTTTCCAAGGAATATGCCGACAAGCTGCAGGCCGATGGCAAGATGGAGCAGATGAACCAGATGCCGCTCGGCACCGGTCCGTTCACCTTCGTCGCCTACCAGCCGGATGCCGTCATCCGCTACAAGGCCAACGAAAGCTACTTCAAGGGCAAGGAAAAGATCGACGATCTCGTCTTCGCGATCACCCCTGACGCTTCGGTTCGCGCTCAGAAGCTCAAGGCCGGCGAATGCCACATCATGCCTTACCCGAACGCAGCGGACGTCAAGGATCTGAAGGCCGATTCCAGCCTCAAGGTTCTGGAACAGCCGGGCCTGAACGTTTCCTACCTCGCCTACAACACCCAGCAGGCGCCGTTCGACAAGCCTGAAGTGCGCAAGGCGCTCAACATGGCGATCAACAAGCAGGCGATCGTCGATGCCGTCTTCCAGGGCGCTGGCCAGGTTGCCAAGAACCCGATCCCGCCGACGATGTGGTCCTACAACGACGCCGTCAAGGACGACGCTTACAGCCCCGACGAAGCCAAGAAGATGCTTGAAGCCGCTGGCGTCAAGGATCTCTCGATGAAGATCTGGGCAATGCCGGTTTCGCGTCCGTACATGCTGAATGCACGTCGCGCCGCCGAGCTGATGCAGGCTGACCTCGCAAAGGTCGGCGTCAAGGTCGACATCGTCACCCACGAATGGGCTGAATACCTGAAGCTCTCCAAGGACGTGAAGCGCGATGGCGCTGCTATCCTCGGCTGGACGGGTGACAATGGTGATCCGGACAACTTCCTCGACACGCTGCTCGGCTGCGAAGCCGTCGGCGGCAACAACCGCGCGCAGTGGTGCAACAAGGAATTCGACGCCCTCGTGAAGAAGGCCAAGAAGACCGCTGACGTTGCCGAGCGCACGAAGCTCTACGAAGAAGCACAGGTCGTCTTCAAGAAGGAAGCACCCTGGGCAACCCTCGACCACTCGACGGAATTCGTTCCGATGAGCGCCAAGGTTTCCGGCTACGTGCAGGATCCGGTCGGTGTTCACCGCTTCGACGGCGTTGATATCGCCGAATAACCAAATCTATGCAAAGATGCCCGACAAGATCGGGCTTGGCCGGCGGTCAGGTTTGATACCTGACCGCCGGACTAATATGGACATATGATATGTTTCGTTTTTTCATCGGGCGCCTAGCGGTCCTGATCCCCACCTTCCTCGGTGTTTCCATCATCGCCTTCGCGTTCATCCGCCTGCTGCCCGGAGATCCGGTCATGCTGATGTCGGGCGAGCGCGTCATGGCGCCGGAACGCCACGCTGAAATCATGCACGACCTCGGCCTCGACCGGCCCGTCTACGTCCAGTACATCGATTACCTCGGTAATCTCGTTCAGGGCGATCTCGGTTCGTCGATCGTCACCAAGCGCCCGGTCCTGCAGGAATTCATGTCGCTGTTTCCGGCCACGCTGGAGCTGTCGCTCTGTGCCATCCTGTTCGCCATCATCCTCGGCATTCCCGCCGGCATCTTCGCCGCGGTGAAGAGGGGGACGTGGTTCGACCAGGGGGTCATGGGCGTCGCCCTTGTCGGCTACTCCATGCCGATCTTCTGGTGGGGCCTGCTCCTCATCGTTCTCTTCTCGAATACGCTGCACTGGACGCCAGTTTCAGGTCGTATCTCGCTGATGTACTTCTTCAAGCCGGTCACCGGCTTCATGCTGATCGACAGTCTGCTGTCCGGTCAGGCCGGCGCCTTCAAGTCGGCCTTCCAGTCGCTGATCCTGCCGACCATCGTTCTCGGCACCATTCCGCTGGCCGTCATCGCCCGCCAGACCCGCTCGGCCATGCTCGAGGTTCTCGGCGAGGATTACGTCCGCACCGCCCGCTCCAAGGGCCTGGCCCCGCTGCGCGTCGTCGGCGTGCATGCGCTGCGCAACGCCATGATCCCGGTCGTCACCTCGATCGGCCTGCAGGTCGGTGTTCTGCTTGGTGGCGCGATCCTGACGGAAACCATCTTCTCCTGGCCGGGCATCGGCAAGTGGATGGTCGATGCGGTCTTCAAGCGTGATTACACCGTGGTTCAGGGCGGTCTGCTCCTGATCGCGGCCATCATCATGCTCGTCAATCTGATCGTCGATCTCATGTACGGTCTCATCAATCCACGCATCAGACACTAGGAGCGGCCCATGAGCACGACAAACACCACGTCTGCCCAGCCCTCCGGTCTCTCGGAGTTCTGGTACTACTTCTCCCGCAACAAGGGCGCGGTCATCGGCCTCGTCGTTTTCGTCTTCGTTCTCCTGCTGGCGATCTTCGCATCCGTCGTCGCCCCGCATGATCCGAACGTACCGTCGGGCTTCCAGCGCCTGCCGCCGGCATGGTCGGAAGGCGGCAACAGCGCCTATCTGCTCGGCACCGACGCCGTCGGCCGCGACATGCTTTCGCGCCTGATCTTCGGCACGCGCTTCTCGCTGTTCATCGGCCTCGTCGTCGCCTCGCTGTCGGCTGTCGCCGGCGTCCTGCTCGGCCTCATCGCCGGTTACTTCCGCGGCCGCACCGATACGATCATCATGCGCGTCATGGATATCATCCTGGCCTTCCCGTCGCTGCTTCTGGCCCTCGTGCTGGTCGCCGTTCTCGGTCCCGGCCTGTTGAACGCCATGATCGCGATCTCGATCGTCAACCAGCCGCACTTCGTCCGCCTGACCCGCGCCGCCGTCATCAGCGAGCGCGAGAAGGAATATGTCGTGGCCTCCCGCGTCGCCGGCGCCGGCACGCTTCGCCTGATGTTCAAGACGATCCTGCCGAACTGCCTGGCACCCTTGATCGTTCAGGCAACGCTCGCCTTCTCGGCGGCCATCCTCGACGCGGCGGCCCTTGGCTTCCTCGGCATGGGCGCCCAGCCGCCGACATCCGAGTGGGGCACGATGCTCGCCGACGCCCGCGAGTTCTTCCAGAGTTCGCCGTCGCTCGTCACTTTCCCGGGCCTGTGCATCCTCATCACCGTTCTCGCCATCAACCTGATGGGCGACGGTCTGCGCGATGCGCTCGATCCCAAACTGAAGAGGTCCTGATATGGCACTTCTCGAAATCGAAAATCTCGTCGTCGAGTTCCAGACCTCGACCGGCACCTTCCGCGCCGTCGATGGCGTGTCGATGAAGGTCTCGGCCGGCGAAGTTCTGGCCATCGTCGGCGAATCCGGCTCCGGCAAGTCCGTTTCCATGCTGGCAGCCATGGGCCTTCTGCCCTGGACCGCCAAGGTTACCGCCGACAAGCTGGTCTTCGACGGCCGCAATCTGCTCGGCATGTCGGGAGCCGAGCGCCGCAAGATCATCGGCAAGGACATGTCGATGATCTTCCAGGAGCCGATCGCCAGCCTCAACCCGTGCTTCACGGTCGGCTTCCAGATCGAGGAAGTGCTGCGCATTCACCTCGGCCTCGGCAAGGCGGAGCGCCGCAAGCGCGCCATCGAGCTCTTCGAGGCCGTCGGCATTCCGAACCCGGCCGAGCGCCTCGGCCACTTCCCGCACCAGATGTCGGGCGGCCAGTGCCAGCGCGTGATGATCGCGATTGCGATCGCCTGCAACCCGAAGCTCCTCATCGCCGACGAGCCGACCACCGCGCTCGACGTCACGATCCAGAAGCAGATCCTCGATCTCCTGATGCGCCTGCAGACGGAACACGGCATGGGCCTCATCATGATCACCCACAATATGGGCGTGGTCGCCGAGACCGCCGATCGCGTGATCGTGCAGTACAAGGGCCGCAAGATGGAAGAGGCCGACGTGCTGTCGCTGTTCGAAGCCCCGAAGAGCGATTACACCCGCGCGCTGCTCGCGGCTCTGCCCGACAACGCCACCGGCGACCGCCTGCCGACCATCGGCGAAATCTTCAAACAGACGAGTGAGGGAGCGGCCCAATGACGCCAGTCCTCGAAGGCAAGAACATCGTCCGCAACTACTTTCTGCCGGGCGGCCTGTTCAAGAAGGAAAAGACCGTGCACGCCGTCAAGGGCGTGAACTTCAAGGTCGATGAGGGCAAGACGCTCGCTATCGTCGGTGAAAGCGGCTGCGGCAAGTCCACGCTCGCCCGCATCATCACCATGATCGATCCGGCAAGCGACGGCGAACTCTTCATCGACGGCAAGAAGGTGGATATCGCAGCCGGCGATCTGACGCCCGAAATGCGCCGCAAGGTGCAGATCGTCTTCCAGAACCCCTATGGTTCGCTGAACCCGCGCAAGAAGATCGGCGATATCCTGATGGAGCCGCTGATCATCAACACCAACACGCCCGCTGCCGAACGCCGCGAACTGGCGATGTCGATGTTGAAGAAGGTCGGCCTGCAGGACGTCCACTTCAACCGCTATCCGCACATGTTCTCCGGCGGCCAGCGTCAGCGTATCGCGATTGCTCGCGCGCTGATGCTGAAGCCACGGCTTTTGGTCTTGGACGAGCCGGTCTCGGCGCTTGACCTTTCGGTCCAGGCACAGGTGCTGAACCTGCTTGCCGACCTGCAGGACGAGCTGAACCTGACCTACGTCTTCATCAGCCACGACCTCTCGGTCGTCCGCTACATGGCCGATGACGTCATGGTCATGTATTACGGCGAAGCTGTCGAATACGGATCGCGGGATCAGGTTTTCAACGACCCGCAGCACAGCTATACCAAGACATTGTTCGCGGCGACGCCGCGCGCCGATGTCGACACCATCAGGGCACGTCTCGCCCGCAAGAATGCGGCCATCGCGTCGTAAGCTTGGGTCTCCTGACACGGCGGATCATGCCGAGGTGAGGAGAGTTTCTGGAATGTCAGCACAAAACACGCGCCCCCATGCCATCATCGTCATGGGGGTCAGCGGCTGTGGCAAGTCGTCTGTAGGCGAGGCCATAGCGGAAGCCCTTGCCGTCGAGTTCGCCGAAGGCGACGCCCTGCATCCGGCGTCCAACGTCGAGAAGATGTCGAAGGGCACCCCACTCACCGACGACGATCGCTTACCCTGGCTCGACATCATCGGCCAGACGATGAAGACAGCGCTCGACCGCAACGAGGGTATTGTCGTTTCCTGCTCGGCGCTGAAGAGGAGCTACCGCGACTGCCTGCGCGCCGCCGTCGATGGCAATCTCTTCTTCGTTTACCTGCACGGCTCAAAGGAGCTTTTGACCGCACGAATGGGTGCCCGCAAGGGCCATTTCATGCCGCTCTCTTTGCTTGAAAACCAGCTGGCAACGCTCGAGATCCCGACCGGTGAGGCCGGCGTCGTGACCGTCGATATCGATGGAACGATAGACGAGATCGCGAAGACGGCGCTCCGCGATCTCAAGGCATTGGGCATCGACTAGCCGTCGTTGCGCAGCAGGATCTTCTTCTCGAAGAAGAAATACGGCCGCAGCTTCACGCCGATGACATTGCCCGCGAAGGCGGCCACGGCCCAGAGGTAGCCATGTACGCTGCCCGAGGCGATGCCGGAGAAATAGGCGCCGATGTTGCATCCATAGGCGATGCGCGCGCCGTATCCGAGCAGCAGTCCGCCGATGACGGCCGCCAGCACCGAGCGCAGCGGGATATCCCAGCTCGGCGCGAAGCGGCCGGCCAGCGATGAAGCGAGCATGGCGCCGGCGATGATGCCGAAGTCCATCACCGAGGTGACATCGGCAAACACGCTGGTGGCGAGCGCCTTGGCGTTGGCCGGCGTCTGCCAGTAGGCCCAGGCGGTCGGATCGATGCCGATCAGTTGCGCGCCCTTGGCGCCCCACAGCGCGAATGCCGAGGTGATGCCCCAGGGCCGGCCGGCGATCGACAGCGTCACGAAGTTGAGCAGCGCCAGCACGACCGCGCCGAGCACCAGCGGCCATGGACCACGGAGGAGGCGGGCAAAGCCGCGGCGCGGTGAGGGGGCTGCGACCTCCAGCGATCCGTGCCAGCGCTTCTCGACCAGCACGGTCAAGCCGGCGATGGCGGCGAAGATGATCAGCGAAACCGCAATGCCGCCGGCAGCGCCGAAGCTCGTTACCAGTGATGTCGGCGGCAGCGACGGCAGGCTGACCCACCAGTCGAAGTTGATGGTGCCGAGCACCGAGCCGACAATGAAGAAGAACAGCGTCACCAGCATGCGCGCATTGCCGCCGCCGGCGGTGAACAGCGTGCCGGACGCGCAGCCGCCGCCAAGCTGCATGCCGATGCCGAACATGAAGGCGCCGACGATGACGCCGATGCCGGCAGGCGACACCGAGCCCTTCACTTCATGGCCGAACAGCGTGCCGCTGGCGAGAAACGGGAAGAACAGCACGACGGCGATGGCAAGCAGGATCATCTGCACGCGCAACCCGCGCCCGCGTCCATCCGCAATGAAGACGCGCCAGGCGGAGGTGAAGCCGAAGGCGGCGTGATAAAGCGCGATACCGAGCGCGCCGCCGACGAGGAACAGCGCACCTTGTGCCGGGCCGTAATAATAGCCGAGCAGCAGCGTACCGAGAATGAGAACGAGCAGCGAGCCGAGGCCCGGCGTGCCGAGCGCGGGCTCTCTGGCGTCGAGAGCGGAGGAAGAAGCGATGGACATGGGGATTTCCTAGTTTCCCGCCTGTTTTAAGGACTATCCCGCCAGCTGTGTAGGAATCACGTTGCGTCATCCGCCGCCAGGGCGGATTCCTGTCCTCATTGCGACCTTAAATACGGAAAGCGACGGCCGTTAGGGATTAAACCGCTGCGGCGAGTAGGCGGAGATGTCGACGAAAGGCTTTTCGCCCGTCATTTGCTCCGCCAGCGCCCTGCCGGTCGCCGGTCCGAGCGTCAGCCCGTGATGCGCGTGGCCGAAGGCGAACCACAGGCCTTCGTGGCGCGGCGCCTTGCCGATGATGGGCATCATGTCGGGCGTGCAGGGACGGGCGCCCATCCAGGGTTCGGGATCGAGCCGCTCGCCGAGCGGAAACACGCCGCGTGCCACCTTTTCGGCGCGGTCGAGCTGCACCGGCGTCTTCGGCGCGTCGATCGCCGCGAATTCGGCACCCGTCGTCAGCCGGATTCCGTTCTCCATCGGCGCCATCAGATAGCCGAGCTCCGTGTCGGCCACGGTGTTGTTGAGCACCGCGTTGCCCTTCGCCGAATAATGCATGTGATAGCCGCGCTTGACCCCTAGCGGGAAGGCGTAGCCGAGACGCTTCGTCGCGACCGCCGCCCATGGCCCGAGCGCCATCACCGCCTCATCGGCTTCGACGGGACCCTCATCGGTCGCGATCTTCCAGCCGGCGCCGAACTTGCCGAAGGAGTTCGCATCCCCGGTGATAAAGCGGCCGCCGATGCTTTCGAAATAGCGCAGATAGCTTGCCGTCAACGCCTGCGGATTGATGACCGACCACGGATCGCGCCACTTCAACGCGCCGACGAAACCTAGATTGAGATCCGGCTCAAGCCGCGCCAGATCGCCAGTATCCAGCTTGTCGAAGCCGACGCCGAATTCCCGCTGTAGCCGCTCGGCCTCGGCGAATTCCGCGTCGCGCTTCTCACCGGTGCGAAACACCTCGATCCAGCCGTTCTTGCGGATCAGATGCTCGGCGCCTGCCGCCTCGATCAGGTCGTTGTGCTCGGAGATCGAATGCGCGATCAGCGGCGCATAGGCCTTCGAAATCATCTGGTGGCGCTTGGCGTTGGAATGCCACCAATAGCGCGCCAGAAACGACAGCTGGCCCGGCAGCGCCTTCAGATGATAATGCGCGTCGATACGGTTGTTGAAGGCGTAGCGGACGAGAAGGCCGAGCTGCTGCGGAAAGCCGTAGGGCACCACGCCCTCGCGCTGGATCAATCCGGCATTGCCGAAGGATGTGCCGTTGCCCGGCGGCTTGCGATCGATCAATGTCACCTGGCGTCCGCGCCGCTGCAGATGAATGGCCGTCGATACGCCGACGATGCCGGCTCCAAGCACGATTACGTTCTTCGTCATTTTCCCACGAAACCCACGATAGTCTAGGCATGGAAAATGCCCCTCCGCCAAGCCGCGTGCAAATGAAAAATCGCATTCATTTCAAAAACATTGCCGTCTTCAGCGCGCGGTTCTCCACCGAGATGCGAAGCCACAGCATCAGCCCGTTCAAGATGGAGAAGGTGGCGGCATAAAGAGGCATGTTGAACGCCAGCGGCAGCACCGCGATCTCGCCGATCACGACCGCATAATTCGGATGCGAGAGCAGCCGATACGGTCCCTCACACACCAGCGGTGCCCCCGGCAGCACGATGATCCGCGTCGTCCATCGCCCCTTGAGCGTGGCCAGAACCCAGAGCCGCCCAAGCTGCAGCACGACGAAGAGCACGAGCCACACCGGCTGCACCGGATGGCCCGGCGCCAACAGCCAGAGCCCGGCAAGCCAGCTAACATGCAACGCCACCATGACAGGATAGTGGTCGGCGCCGATCTCGCGGGCGCCGCGCGCCATCAGCGCTCTGGCGTTGCGGCGGGCGATGACAAGCTCCGCCAGCCGCTGCAGCGTCACGAAACCGAGGATGAGGATCGAGGGCCACATGGTCAGGCCCTCGTCAACGTCACGCAGCTGGCCGAAAAGCCCGGCCCCATCGCAATCATCGCCGCCCGCTTCGGCAATCCCTGGCGCAGCACCCGCTCGAGCACAAACAGCACCGTTGGCGACGACATGTTGCCGTATTCCTCAAGCACCGCCCGCTCATGGTCGAGCGCCGAGGACGGGATAGACAAGGCCGTCTCCAGCGCCGCCAGCACGTGCGCCCCGCCGGGATGGCAGATGAAGCGGTCGATATCATCCCGACTCAGCCTGTTACGATCAAGAATGCCGTCGATCGCCGGGCCTAACTCCTTCTCCGCAAAGGGCGGCAGCGATTGCGCCAGCACGATCCCGAAGCCGGTATCGTCGATCTTCCAGCCCATGATCCCCAGCGTATCGGGAAACAGATGCTCCCCGGTGGATTCGACCGCGGCAAGCCCCTCCGGCCCAGCCCGCAAGATACAGGCCGCTGCTCCATCGCCGAACAGCGCCGTGGCGATGATATTCGCCCGCGTCAGCTCGTCCAGCCGGAAGGCCAGCGTGCAAAGCTCGATCGAGACGAAGAGCACGGTCGCTCCGGGCCGCGCCTTGGCGAGCCGCGCCGCGATCGCAAAGCCCGAAACGCCAGCCGCGCAGCCGAGCCCGAACACCGGCAGGCGCTCGATATCCGTGCGAAACCCGATCTCGGAGGCCAGCTGAGCATCAAGGCTCGGCGTCGCGATGCCTGTCGAGGAAACCGTGACGATGCAGTCGACATCGGTTCCCTTAAGGCCAGCCTGATCGAGCGCCGCCGTGACGGTCCGGCGAAACAGGCTGCGCGCCTCGTCCTGATAGGCCTGCATCCGGTCTTCCCAGCCATGCGGCTCGGTGAACCATGAGAGCGGTCGCGCGGCGTGCCGCGTGCGGATGCCGGCATTCGTGAAGACCGGCACGAGATGCGCGAAGTCCTTCAGCCGGCTGGAAAACAGCCGCGCTGACGTCCCCGCGGCTTCCTCCTGCGTGATCACATGCAGTGGTGCCGCGGTGGCGAGGCTGAGTAGTTTGACGGTCTCGTTCACGAAAATGCTCCTGTTCATCCCCCGGCGCACGCGGAGCAAACACGCCAGACCGGGCTTTATTCGCCGCTGGCTCTCACGAAACGGTGATCGGGAAATTCGGCACGCCTGCCGAATAAACCCGCCGGCTGCGGTGTTCATTCGCCGCAACCCTGTCTTCCAGACCAACCCGTCTTGTCCCGAAGGAGATACATCATGACCTCAGCAACCTCCCGAATTGCATCCGTTCTCATCAGCGGCGCGATCGCCGCCTTCGCGTTCACCGCGCCTGTTTTCGCAGCCGGCGGCGACGATAGCGGCGGCGCCACCACGCCCACCTGCAAGAAGGGTGAGGTTTATGACAAGAAGACGCAGAAATGCGTCAAGCAGTCGGGCGCCAACATCACCGACGACAACCGCACCGAATACGCCTATTCGCTGGCCAAGGCCGGTCGTTACGATGAGGCGCTGGCCATGCTCGACACGCTGAAGAACCAGAACACCGCCGAGGCGCTGAACTATCGCGGCTACGCAACGCGTAAGCTTGGACGCACGGATGAGGGCATTGGCTACTATCTGAAGTCGGTCCAGCTCGATCCGCAATATGCCAAGGTCCGCGAATATCTCGGTGAAGCCTATGTCATCAAGGGTCGCATCGATCTCGCCAAGGAGCAGCTCGGCACCATCAAGACGCTGTGCGGCACGTCTTGCGAGGAATATCGCGATCTCAATGAAGCGATCACCGATCCGTCGAAGATCTGAGGCCCAAAGTCTGAAGTGTGAGGCGCGAACACCCGATAATGTGACGAGGAACATGCCGATGGTCGTCGCCTACACGACATTTCCTGCCTATAGTCACGCCAACAAGACCGCGCCGGCTCGTCCAGCGCGGTCTTCGGCAAACCCCGTGGCGGAGGCGGCCATCGCAAGCGAATCCGATATCAGGAGCGGTCTGACGGAAAACCTGTCGCGGCTCTGGCGCTATGGTCTCGTGCTCTCGCATCGCCGCGACGTGGCCGACGATCTGGTGCAGCAGACCTGCGTGCGCGCTCTGGAGAGGGCCACGCAGTTTCAGGTGGGCACCCGGCTCGATCGCTGGCTGTTTGCCATTCTTCATTCGATCTGGCTCAATGAAATCCGCTCGCGGCGGGTCCGCGAAGGGCAGGGCTTCGTCGACGCCGAGCAGGCGCTCGTCGTCGATGGCGCGCGCGAAACGGAGACGCATGTCATGGCCGCTCAGGTGCTTCGTCTCGTTGGCGCGCTGCCCGATGCGCAGCGTGCCGCGGTCTTCCTGGCCTATGTCGAGGGCCTGTCCTACAAGGAGGTGGCCGCCGTGCTCGATATTCCGATCGGCACCGTCATGAGCCGGCTGGCCGCTGCCCGCGCGACCCTTGCCGGCAATCTGAAAGAGGAGGGCGGACGATGACCGACAAGACCACGATCCCCTCCGACGAGGAGCTGACCGCCTATCTCGACGGCGAACTGCCACCTGCTGAGGCTGCGCGTCTCGAAGCACTCCTGGAAACGCACGCCGAGCTGGCCTCCCGCCTCGAGTTCCTGTCCCGCGCCAGCCTGCCCTTCGCGCAGGCCTTCGATCCGCTGCTCGCTCAGGCGCCAAAGGCCGAGCTCGAAGCCATTCTCTCGCGTCTCTCCGCCACATCAGCGGCAACGCCGGCCCCCAGCCGCCGTCGCTTCCTCGGCGCACTCGCCGCCTGCCTGGTTGCCGGCGTCATCGCCGACCGCGCCTTCATCGGCCTGAGCCGGCAGCTCGCCGCCACCGATGAAAGCAGCGAATGGCGCGCCACGGTCGCCGATTACATCGCGCTCTACACGCCCGAAACACTGGCCGGCCCGGTGCCGTCGCTTGCGGCGCAATCCGGGCAGTTGTCGGCCGTCGAAGCAAGGCTCGGCCTGCGCCTCTCGCCGGAGGCGATCGCGCTTCAGGGCGTCGATTTCAAACGGGCGCTGCTCCTGCA
Organism: Rhizobium sp. NPDC090275; assembly: GCF_044772225.1. Lineage (NCBI taxonomy): Bacteria > Pseudomonadati > Pseudomonadota > Alphaproteobacteria > Hyphomicrobiales > Rhizobiaceae > Rhizobium > Rhizobium sp. NPDC090275. Next base: position 218,036 of record NZ_JBIVYL010000003.1, read on the forward strand.
ATATGACGACCAGCCACTCGCCCAGCTCGCTTACCTCGACCCCGAGACGGGCCCCCTGGCCCTCTGCATCGTCCGCTCCGACGACGGCATCAAGCCGCCCGACGTCGAAGCCCGCAAGGGCATGAACGTCGTCTATTGGTCGGATAAGACCCACGCCTTCATGCTGATCGGCCATGCGTCGCCGGAGCGGATGAAGGCGTTGGCGGGGGATGTGAGGATGCAGTTGGCGGTGTGAGTGGGACATGGCGATACGGCCAACCAATTTGCACGCCAACACACCGCGCGGGGCTCCGCGACGGCTGGCCTTTAGGCTGGGAAGGGCAGGCATATTCTATCGGTGGTATGGGTTGTCAGGCATGATGCCTGCCCGATCGCTTCGGTTTCCGGTTCGCCCGATCCGGCAGGAGCGTCTCCCGGGTCAGCCTTGCCGGAAGATCCTTGGCCCTGACGGCCTCAAATCTCCTTGGCAACCATCACCACGCGCCGGTTCCTGAATGGACGATCGAGATCCGGTTCGCGACCCGGCTCCCTGCGCGATGACGGGGCGATTATGGCCATGACGTCGAGGTGCGGGGATGGAAAATCACAGCCGGACGCCTAAGCCTTTGGGTAGGCTGGCGGATTTCTTTGGTCGAGGATGACATCGTACCCGGCGCGCGCAGGTGTGCTATCGGAAAAACCTACCGCCACATCGTCCGCATCCGTGCCGCCACATCCACCCTTATCTGCTGCGTACTCCGCTCCGAAGGCGTCGCGACCACCACCGGCCATGCGGCCGTCTCGAAATATTGCAGCAGCGTCACCGGAATGAACCGTGTGCGCGACGCATAGACATGCCGGTCGCCCTGGCCGTGTTGGCCGCTGGTGAAGAAGCGTTGCGGGGTGATCAGCGTCAGGCTGTCCTTTGCCCGCGTCATGCCGACATAGAGCAGCCGGCGCTCCTCCTCGATCTCCTGCGTCGTGCCGACGGCGAGGTCGGAGGGGATGCAGCCATCGACGACGTTGAGCATGAACACCGCCCGCCACTCCTGTCCCTTGGCCGAATGGATGGTGGAGAGGATGAGATAATCCTCGTCGAGCAGCGGCACGCCGGCCTGGTCGCTGGTGGCGTCGGGCGGGTCGAGCGTCAGTTCGGTGAGGAAGCGCTCGCGGTTGGCATAGCCGGATGCGATCTGCTCGAGTTGCAGCAGGTCGGCCTTGCGGGTGTCGGCGTCCTCGTGGATGCGGTCGAGATGCGGCTCGTACCATTCGCGCGCCTGCGCGATCTCGGCAGGCCACGGCCCGTTCGACTTGCGCAATCCTTCCAGCAGCTGCACCAGCGCCGGCCAGCTTTCGCCGGTCTTGGCCGGCGGCGGAATTTCGGCGAGCGCCATTAGCGGCTCGGGGTCGGCGGCGATCGTGTCGAGGATCTTGCCCGCCGTCTGCGGCCCGATCCCGGGCAGCATCTTCAGCAGCCGGAAGCCGGAGACCCGGTCGCGTGGGTTCTGCGCGAAGCGCAGGATCGCCAGCATGTCCTTGACATGCGCCGAATCCAGGAACTTCAGCCCGCCGAATTTGACGAAGGGGATGTTGCGCCGGGTCAGCTCCACTTCGAGCGGGCCGCTGTGCGAGGAGGTGCGAAACAGCACTGCCTGCTGCTTCAGCGTCATACCCACTTCGCGGTTGGCGAGCACCTGCTCGACGATGTAGTTCGCCTGGTCGTTCTCGTCCTTGACGGTGAGCAGCTTCGGCCGCTCTTCCGATTGCCGGTCGGTCCAGAGGTTCTTGGTGAAGCGCTCGCGCGCCAGTTCGATGACGCCATTGGCGGCGGCAAGGATCGTCGTCGTCGAACGATAGTTGCGGTCGAGCGTGATGATATCGGCCGGCGGCTCGAATGTCCTAGGGAAGTCGAGAATATTGCGGATCGTCGCCGCCCGGAAGGAGTAGATGGACTGCGCGTCGTCGCCGACGACGGTTAAGCCCCGCCCGCCAGGCTTCAGCGCCATCAATACGGAGGATTGCAGCCGGTTGGTATCCTGGTACTCGTCCACCATCACATGGTCGAAGCGCCCGCCAATGTCGGCTGCCAGTTCCGGATCGCTGACCATCTGCGCCCAGTAAAGCAGGAGGTCGTCGTAATCGAGCACGTTCTGCGCCTGCTTGGCCTCGACGTAGCAGGCAAACAGCTCGCGCAGCTGCTCTTCCCAGGTCGCCACCCACGGATACCAGGTCTTCAGGACCTCGGAGAGCGGCGTCTCGGAATTGACCGTGCGCGAATAGATCGCCAGACACGTGCCCTTGGTCGGAAACCGGCTTTCGGTCTTGGAGAAGCCGAGCTCGTGCCGGATGAGGTTCATCAGGTCGGCGCTGTCTTCCCGGTCGTGAATGGTGAAATCGACATTGAGGCCGATCTGCTCGGCATAGATCCGGAGCAGTCGCGCGCCGATCCCGTGAAAAGTGCCGGCCCAGGTCAGCGCGTCGGTCATCACGGCGGAATTGGCGCCGAGCACCTGCCGGCAGATGCGCTCGACGCGCCGTGCCATCTCGGACGCCGCCCTTCGCGAAAAAGTCATCAAGAGGATACGGCGCGGATCGGCGCCGTTGACGATCAGATGCGCCACCCGGTGCGCCAGCGTGTTGGTCTTGCCCGATCCGGCGCCGGCGATGATCAGCAGAGGACCGCCCGTCGTATCCGGTCCCTGACCGACCCCATGCTCCACGGCAAGACGTTGCCGCTCGTTCAGTTTCTCGAGATAGGCCGCCGCCTGCATCTATTCTTCAGCCTCTAGCATACGCGCCGCGATGGAAACGCGACTCGGGAACAAATATGGAACGTATCAGTGCCGTCTGATGTTTGGAAGTCCCGCAGCGCTGTCACCACAGGGAAACGGTCGGACCTGAACATTTGGTGCACTGCGGAAAACGGGCGACATCTCAGGTGTTGCGTGGCATAAGGGCGCCGAAAACCTGTTTTGGACCACGCTTCCCATGATCCGCATCGAAAATATCAGCAAGCAGAACAGCCACCGCATCCTCTTCATCGAGGCCTCGGCGGCGCTCAACAAGGGCGAGAAGATCGGCCTCGTCGGCCCGAATGGCGCCGGCAAGACGACACTCTTCCGCATGATCACAGGCGAGGAGCAGCCCGATGAGGGCAATGTCGCCGGTGAAAAAGGCGTCACCATCGGCTACTTCAACCAGGATGTCGGCGAAATGTCTGGCCGTAGCGCCGTGGCCGAGGTCATGGAGGGCGCCGGCCCGGTCAGCGTCGTTGCCGCCGAACTGCGCGAACTCGAAGCCGAGATGGTCGATCCCGACAAGCTCGACGAGATGGACCGCATCATCGAGCGTTACGGCGAGGTACAGGCTCGCTACGAGGAGCTGGATGGCTACGCGCTCGAGGGCCGCGCCCGCGAGGTGCTCGATGGCCTGAGCTTCACCCAGGAAATGATGGATGGCGATGTCGGCGGCCTCTCCGGCGGCTGGAAGATGCGCGTGGCGCTCGCCCGCATCCTGTTGATGCGCCCCGACGTCATGCTGCTCGACGAGCCGAGCAACCATCTCGATCTCGAAAGTCTGATCTGGCTGGAAGAGTTCCTGAAGAACTATGACGGCGCGCTTTTGATGACCTCGCACGACCGCGAGTTCATGAACCGCATCGTCGGCAAGATCATCGAGATCGATGGCGGCCAGCTCACCTCCTATTCCGGCGACTATGCCTTCTACGAACAACAGCGCGCCCAGAACGAGAAGCAGCAGCAGGCGCAGTTCGAGCGCCAGCAGGCCATGCTTGCCAAGGAAATCAAGTTCATCGAACGCTTCAAGGCGCGCGCCTCACACGCCTCGCAGGTGCAGAGCCGCGTCAAGAAGCTGGAAAAGATCGACCGCGTCGAGCCGCCCAAGCGCCGCCAGTCGGTGGCCTTCGAATTCCTTCCCGCGCCGCGCTCCGGCGAAGACGTGATCAACCTGAAGAACGTCCACAAGAAGTACGGCAGCCGCACGATCTATGAAGGCCTCGACTTCATGGTTCGCCGCAAGGAGCGCTGGTGCATCATGGGCATCAACGGCGCCGGCAAGTCGACGCTGCTGAAGCTGGTCACGGGCTCCACCGAGCCGGACCAGGGCACGGTTGCGCTCGGCGCGAGCGTCAAGCTCGGCTATTTCGCCCAGCACGCCATGGACCTGCTCGATGGCGAACGCACGGTTCTCGAATGGCTGGAAGATAGCTTCCCGCTGGCCGGCCAGGCGCCGCTGCGCGCGCTCGCCGGCTGCTTCGGCTTTTCCGGCGACGACGTCGAAAAGAAGTGCCGGGTTCTCTCCGGTGGTGAAAAGGCGCGTCTGGTCATGGCCAAGATGCTGTTCGACCCGCCCAACCTGCTCGTCCTCGACGAGCCGACCAACCACCTGGATCTCGACACCAAGGAAATGCTGATCAAGGCGCTGTCGCAATACGAAGGCACCATGCTTTTCGTCAGCCACGACCGCCACTTCCTAGCGGCGCTCTCCAACCGCGTGCTGGAGCTGACGCCCGATGGCATTCATCAGTATGGCGGCGGCTATACAGAGTACGTCGAGCGCACCGGCCAGGAAGCGCCGGGTCTGCGGGGATAATAAAATGCCGGGCGGTGACGTCCGGCATTTTTCATTGGCGTGAGATTGGTGCGCGGGCGCTTAAGCCCGCTCCTCCCAAACCCTGGCAATCTCCACGATCGTCTTCGCAGCCCGCTCCATATCCTGCCGGCTCACCCATTCCAGCGGCGAATGAAACGCGTGGCCGCCGGCGAAGATGTTGGGGCAGGGCAGGCCCATGAAGGAGAGGCGCGAGCCGTCGGTGCCGCCGCGAATGCTGCCGCGCTTCGGTTCCATCCCGGCGCGGCGAATGCCCTCGATGGCGTTCTCGACGATATCGGGGTGGCGATCGACCACTTCCTTCATGTTGCGATACTGCTGCTTGACCTCGAAAGTGTAGGTCGAGCCCGGATAGCCGGCCATCACTTGCCTGACGATCGCTTCCAGCATCTCTTCCTTGGCCGTCAGCCCCGCATTGTCGAAATCGCGGATGATCAGCCCGATCTCAGCCTTCTCCATCGAGCCGGTAACGCCGGTCGGATGGATGAAGCCCTGCCGGCCCGATGTCGTCTCGGGGCCGATATCTCTCGGCAGCCGGTCGATGATCGCGCCGGCGATCCTGATGGCGTTTTCCATCTTCCCCTTGGCGAAGCCCGGATGGATGGCGACACCTTGGATGGTGATCTCGACGCCGTCGGCCGAAAATGTCTCGTCCTCGATATGCCCCGCCGTCGACCCGTCCATCGTATAGGCGAAGTCGGCGCCGAGCTTCTTCAGGTCCACCTTATCGACGCCGCGGCCGATCTCCTCGTCCGGCGTGAACAGGATCTTGATCGTGCCATGCTTGATATCGGGATTGGAGACGAGGAACTGCGCCGCCGTCATGATCTCGGCGATCCCCGCCTTGTCGTCGGCGCCGAGCAGCGTCGTTCCGTCGGTCGTGATGATGTCGTTGCCGATCTGGTTCTTCAGCTCCGGATGCTCGCTCACCCGGATAACCTGCTGCTGGTCGCCGGTTAGGCGAATATCGCCGCCCTCGTAGCCGCGCAGAATCTGCGGCTTAACGTTGGTGCCGCTGAAATCGGGCGCCGTGTCCATATGCGAGCAGAAGCAGATGACGGGCACCTGCTTGTCCGTGTTGGCGGGAATGGTCGCATAGATATAGCCGTGCTCGTCCAGATGCGCGTCCGAAAGGCCGATCGCCAGCAGTTCATCGACCAGCACGCGGCCGAGGTTCTTCTGCTTCTCGGTGGAGGGCTGGCTCGGCGATTGCGGGTCGGATTGCGTGTCGATGACGACATAGCGCAGGAAGCGGTCGGTAACGGTATCGGTCATGATGCGGTCCATTCTTCTGTATCAACCGATCACTGCTCTATCCCTCATCGCCCCTCTGGTGAAGCACTTTCGGTTGCAGGCAGGTCGGCCTCGCGCAGCCGGTAGCCGACGCCGGTTTCGGTGGTGATGTATTGCGGCTGGTCGGGTGTGGCCTCGATCTTCTGCCGCAGCTGGCGCACATAGACACGCAGATACTGCACATCCGCCGCCGGTCCCCAGATCTGCTTCAGCATGAATTGATGCGTCAGCACCTTGCCGGAATACTGCGCTAGCACACGCAGGATATCGTACTCCTTCGGCGACAGCTTGATCTCGCGTTCGTCGACCTTGACGATCCGCTTGACCAGATCGATCGACAGCCCGCCGGTGCGAAACACCGCCTTCTCGCCCTGCTGCTGCAGCCGGTGGCGCAGCGCCACGCGGATGCGCGCGCCGAGCTCGTTCATGCCGAACGGCTTGGTCACATAGTCGTCCGCCCCCGTCTCCAGCGCCTTGACGATCCCGCCTTCATCGGTGCGGCTAGAGAGAATGACGACGGGCGTGGTCAGCCCCTGTTCGCGCCATTCGCCAAGCAGCGCGTGGCCCGGCGTGTCGGGAAGGCCGAGATCGAGCACGATGAGATCGGGGCCGACTTCGCCTGCAAGCGCGCGAGCGGTCGCCGCATCCGGCGCCTCATGCACCTCGTATCCCTGCGCCGTCAGACCGACGCGCAGCAGCTTGCGGATAGGGGGCTCGTCGTCGACGACGAGGATTTTCACGGGCGAACCGGTCATTTCATATCTTCCAGCTTCGTGATGTCATTCGTGATCTCTTGGGGGCGGGGCAGCCTGATGGTGAAGACCGCGCCCGAGCGGTCGGGCCGATTTGACGCGGTGATGGTGCCGCCCATCGCCTCGACGAAACCGCGGCAGATGGAGAGGCCAAGTCCTGTGCCGGCCCGCACCTGGTCGCCCTTGCGCACGCGGTAGAAGGTGTCGAACACGCGGTCGAGATCATTATCAGGAATGCCCGGCCCGCTGTCGGCCACCTGCACCATCACATCGCCGGTCACGATGCCATTGTTGGCCCATCCCTTGATCTCGACGGTCGAACCCTCGGGCGCATATTTCGCGGCATTGTCGATGAGGTTGAACAGCACCTGCTCGAAGAGGACGGGATCGACCCTGACAGTCGGCAGGTCCGCCGGGATGGTCACGTGCACGCCGTGATGCGACAGGATCTTGGCCGCGCGGCGAAGCGCGCTGCCGACGATGTCGCCGACATCATGCAGAGCCGAATTCGGCTCCATCGCCCCGGATTCGATCCGCGTCATGTCGAGCAGGTTGGCGATGAAGCGGTTCAGCCGCTCGGATTCGTCGACCACGGTCGAAAGCAGATCCTTGCGGTCCTCCTCGCTCATCGAGGCGAAATAGTCGCGTAGCGTTGTGGAGGCGCCGAGCACGGCGGCAAGCGGCGTCTTCAGGTCGTGCGAAATCGAGGTCAGCAGCGCCGAGCGCAGCCGGTCGGCCTCTGCCGCCAGCTTCGCCTGGTCGACGTCGGCGACGAGCTGGATACGCTCGATCGCCAGTGCCGCCTGGTCCGCCAGCGCATCGAGCAATCTCTGCTGTTCCGGCGTCAGAAGCGGCCCGTCGCGGCGGTCGCTGTCCAGCCCGATCACGCCGACGGCGGCGCGTCCGGTGCGCAGCGGCACATAGAGCCGCTTGGCGCCCGGCAGCGTGTCTGCGCCGCGTCCGGCGGCGTGGTTGTGCTCCCACGCCCAGCGCGCGGCCGCGATGTCGGCGTCGTCAAGTGTATCGTCTGGCGGATAGCCGGCCCTCACCGCGATCGTCCCGTTCTCGGGCAAGAGCAGCACGACGCGCACCCTGAGCATCGACGCCAGCTGGAAGGCCGTCGCCCAGAGCACGTCGTCAAGCGTGCCGGTGCCGGCGAGCTTCTTCGAGAAGAGATAGAGATCCTCGGTGGTGCGCGCCCGCTGCCGCGCCGCGGATGCCTGCCGCTGCACTGTTGCCGTCAGGTTGCTGGCGACGATCGCCACGCCGAGAAAGAAGAACAGCGCCAGCACGCTTTCCGGATCGCTAATCGTCAGCGTGTAGCGCGGCGGCAGGAAGAAGAAGTTGAAGGCGAAAGCGCCGAGCAGGCAGGAAAACAGTGCCGGCCGTAGCCCGTGCAACACCGCCGAGGTCAGCACCGCCATCAGGAACACCAGCGCCAGATTGCGCACGTCGAGCACCTGGTCGAGCACGATGCCGGCGACAAGCGCGATCGCCACATAGACGATTGCCAGCAGATAGGCGCGCAGATCGAAGGCTGGTCGGGCCGCTGCCGCCTTGACGCCGCGTTGCGCGCCAGCTTTGTGATCGTCGCCCGAAATGACGTGAACGCTGATATCGCCTGCCTTGCGGATCAGAAGATCGGCGGCAGACGGCGAGAACCACTCCCGCCATGTCGGCTGCTTCGGCGCGCCGATCACGATGTGGGTAACGTTGTTGGAGGCGGCGTAGCGGATCAGCTCTTCCGAGGTCTCGCGCCCGGGAACGGTGATCGCCTCGCCACCGAGCTGTTCGGCCAGCCTGAGATTGGCGGCCAGTGTGTCGCGTTCGGCCTCGCTGAGGTTGATCGAGCGGTTGGTCTCGACATAGACGGCGGCCCATGGCGCCCTCAGCCGCGAGGCCATGCGCGCGGCATAGCGCACCAGCGACGCCGAGGCCGGATGGTGATCGACCGACACCAGCACGCGCTCGCTCGCGGCCCACGGGCCTGATATCGCATGCGCCTGCATGTGGTTCAAAAGCTGGTCGTCCACCCGCTGCGCCGTGCGCCGCAGCGCCAGTTCCCGCAGCGCCGTCAGGTTGCCCGGCGTGAAATAGTTGGTCAGCGCCCGCTCGGCGGTGTTGGCCATGTAGACCTTGCCGTCATGAAGACGCTTGATCAGGTCGTCGGGCGTGAGATCGATGATCTCGACGTCGTCGGCCATGTCGATCACCTTGTCCGGCACCGTCTCGCGCACCCGGATGCGGGTGATCTGCGAGACGACGTCGTTCAGGCTCTCGACATGCTGGATATTGAGCGTCGAATAGACGTCGATGCCGCGATCGAGCAGTTCCTTGACATCGAGGTAGCGCTTCGGGTGTCGGCTGCCCTCGGCGTTGCTGTGCGCGAGTTCGTCGACCAGCACGAGGTCGGGCTTGCGGGCGATGATGGCGTCGATATCCATCTCTTCCAGCCGCCGGCCCCGGTAGTCGACTGACACGCGCGGCACGATCTCGAAGCCCGCAAGCATCGCCTGCGTCTCCTTGCGGCCATGCGTCTCGACGATACCAACCACCACATCGACGCCATCGGCGATCTTCGCGCGCCCGGAGGCCAGCATCTCATATGTCTTGCCGACGCCGGGCGCTGCCCCCAGAAAGATCTTCAACCGCCCACGCGTCTCCGCCCGCGCTTTTTCAAGAAGCGCCTCGGGCGAGGGCCGTCCGGCCTGTTCGCGGTTGTCGTCTGGCATGCGGCGTTGTGCTTTCCTGGCGGTCGATGGACTGGCCCCCTCATCCCCGGTGCAACTTGTTGCACCTGAACCCTTCGGGCCACCTTCTCCCCGTGGGGGAGAAGGGAGGAGCCGTGACGCCTGCGGTTCTCCTCTCCCCTCGGGGAGAGGGTGGCCGAGCGCAGCGGAGGCGGGTGAGGGGGCCTCTGGCTGTTTTACTCACTCATAGAAGCATCAAGCCTCTGGTTCAACTTGAGAACATTGACCACAGGCTCGCCGAGAAAACCAAGCTCCCGACCTTCCACGGCGCCATCCACCAGCGCCTTCACCTTGGCCTCGTCCACACCTCGGGCCTTGGCCACACGCGGCACCTGGAAGTAGGCGGCATCAGGCGAGATGTGCGGGTCAAGACCGCTGCCCGACGCGGTGACGAGGTCTGCCGGCACCGGCGCGTTCGGGTTGCTCGCCTTGGCGGCCTCGTAGTCGGCCTTCACCCGGTCGATCAGCTTTTGGCTGGTCGGCCCGAGGTTGGAGCCGCTGGAGCTTGCCGCGTTGTAGCCGTCGCCGGCCGCCGACGGGCGACCGTGGAAATATTGGTCGCCGGTGAAGGCCTGGCCGATGAGCGACGAGCCGATCACCTTGCCGTCCTTCTCGATCAGGCTGCCGTTCGCCTGGGCGGGAAACAGCGCTTGCGCGGCGCCCGTCATGGCGAGCGGATAGACGAGGCCGGTGATGGCGGTGGTGGCGACGATCATCACGATCGCGGGACGAAGTTGCTTGAGCATGGACGTAACTCCTTAGACGAGGCCGATGGCAGTGATCGCCATGTCGATCGCCTTGATGGCGACGAATGGAACGACGATGCCGCCGAGGCCGTAAATCAGCAGGTTGCGGGACAGCAGCGCGCCGGCGCCGATCGGCCGGTAGCGCACGCCGCGCAGCGAAAGCGGGATCAGCGCGATGATGATCAACGCGTTGAAGATGATCGCCGAGAGAATGGCGCTTTGCGGCGTCGACAGGCCCATGACGTTGAGCGCCGTCAGCTGCGGATAAAAGGTCAGGAACATCGCCGGGATGATGGCGAAATACTTGGCCACGTCGTTGGCGATCGAAAACGTCGTCAGCGCGCCGCGTGTCATCAGGAGCTGCTTGCCGATCTCGACGATCTCGATGAGCTTCGTCGGGTCGCTATCGAGATCGACCATGTTACCGGCCTCGCGGGCGGCCACCGTGCCGGTGTTCATGGCGACGCCGACATCCGATTGCGCCAGCGCCGGTGCGTCGTTGGTGCCGTCGCCGCACATGGCGACCAGCTTGCCCTTGGCCTGCTCCTCGCGGATCAGCGCCAGCTTGTTCTCAGGCGTCGCCTGCGCCAGGAAATCGTCGACGCCGGCTTCGGCTGCGATTGCCGCCGCCGTCATCGGGTTGTCGCCGGTCACCATGACGGTGCGAATGCCCATGCGGCGCAGTTCCGCGAAACGTTCGCGGATGCCGCCCTTGACGATGTCCTTCAGCTGGATGACGCCGAGCAGGCGTCCGTCGCGGGCAACGGCAAGCGGCGTGCCGCCCGCCTTGGCGATCTCGTCGGCAATGGCCTGCAGCTCGCGCACCGTGTCGGAGTTCGAGCGCAGTGCGATCGCCGTGTTGCCCGAAGCGATGGCGGAACCACCGTCGACATAGGAGAGCACCGCATCGACGGCACCCTTGCGAATCGAAGACCCTTCGACATCGACGCCGCTCATGCGGGTCTGCGCGGTAAAGGGCACGAAGGTGGCCTTCAGGCTCGTCATGTCGCGGCCGCGGATCGCGTATTTCTCCTTGGCGAGCACCACGATCGAGCGACCCTCGGGCGTCTCGTCGGCAAGCGAGGCGAGCTGCGCCGCATCGGCCAGTTCCTGCTCGCTGACCCCACGAACCGGGCGGAAGGCGGTCGCCTGGCGATTGCCGAGCGTGATCGTGCCCGTCTTGTCGAGCAGCAGAATGTCAACGTCGCCCGCTGCCTCCACCGCGCGGCCGGACATTGCTAGCACGTTGAAGCGCACGAGGCGGTCCATGCCGGCAATGCCGATTGCCGAGAGAAGCGCGCCGATCGTCGTCGGGATGAGCGTCACGAACAGCGCGACGAGCACGATGATCGGGATCGAGCCGCCGGCATAGGCAGCAAAGCTTGGGATCGTCGCCGTGGCAAGCACGAAGATCAGCGTCATGCCGGCAAGCAGGATGTTGAGCGCAATCTCGTTCGGCGTCTTCTGCCGCTCCGCACCTTCGACGAGCGCGATCATCCGGTCGATGAAGGTGGAGCCGGCCGCCGCCGTGATGCGCACGCGGATCCAGTCGGACAACACCTGCGTGCCGCCGGTGACCGCCGAGCGGTCGCCGCCCGATTCACGGATGACGGGCGCGGATTCACCGGTGATCGCTGCCTCGTTGACGGAGGCAACGCCTTCGATCACCTCGCCGTCGGAGGGGATGATATCTCCCGCCTCGACCAGCACGAGATCGCCCACCTTCAGGCTGGTTCCCGTCACCATGCGATAGCCGCTGCCATTGTTGGCGGTCAGAAGCTTGGCCTGCGTTTCGGTGCGCGCCTTGCGCAGGGAATCCGCCTGCGCCTTGCCGCGGCCTTCCGCGACTGCTTCGGCGAAATTGGCGAACAGCACCGTGAACCAGAGCCACAGGTTGATCTGGAACGAGAAGCCGAGATTGCTGCCGCCGGTCACGAGATCGCGGATGAAGAGGACGGTGGTCAGAACCGAAACCGTGGCGACGACGAACATCACGGGGTTCTTGGCAAGCGCCTTCGGGTTCAGCTTCTTAAAAGCCGCGCCGAAGGCCGGAATGAGAATGCGGGCATCGAGGATGCTCACGGATTTTGCCTGGCTCATAAGAGAACTCCAGCGTTTGAGACAATTATTGAATGGGGCGGGCGCCGCGCTCTTAACCCTCCCCCTTGTGGGGAGGGTGGCCGGCAGGCGGGAGGGGTTTTCCGCGAAAGAAATTCCCCTCCCCAACCCCTCCCCACAAGGGGGAGGGGCTCACCGCACCCTCTGTGAATCGATATCGGTTCCGATCAGAAGCTCTGGCCGAAAATCAGTTTGTAGAGAGCGGCCGCAACCAGAAGGGCGGCCAGCATGAGAAGCGCCACGTCGGAGCCCTTTATCGATCTGGCCCCGGTCTTGCCCGCCCGCCCCGGAAGACCGGAACGGGCAGGGAGCTTGTGGCGCCTGAAGTGGCGGATCAGCATGGTCATGTCCTCAGAACGTCTGGCCCGAGATCATCATCAGGTGCTCGATAACAGGACCGAGCGCCAGCGCCGGGAAGAAGGTCAGGCCGCCGACGATGACGATGGTGCCCGTCAGTAGACCAACGAAGAGCGGGCCATCCGTGGGGAACGTGCCGTTCGAGGCCGGAACCGTCTTCTTGGCCGCCAGCGAGCCGGCGATGGCGAGCGCCGGAATGATGACCAGGAAACGGCCGGCCAGCATCGCGATCCCGAGCGTCACGTTGTACCAGGGCGTGTTCCCCGTCAGCCCGCCGAAGGCCGAGCCGTTGTTGGCGGCGGCGGAGGAGTAGGCGTAGAGGATTTCCGAGAAGCCGTGCGGTCCAGCCGTGCCGACCGAGGCGACGGCCGAAGGCAGCACGCTTGCGATCGCCGTGAACACCAGCATCGTCAGCGGCAGGCACAGGATGGCAAGCACGGCCATCTTCATCTCCTTCGCCTCGATCTTCTTGCCGAGATATTCAGGCGTGCGCCCGACCATCAGGCCGGCCACGAAGATGGCGATGATGACGAAGAGCAGGATGCCGTAGAAGCCCGCGCCGACACCGCCGACGATCACTTCGCCGAGCTGCATGTTGATGAGCGGGATCAGGCCGCCAAGTGCGGTGAACGAGCCGTGCATGGCATTGACCGCGCCGCACGACGCCGCCGTGGTGATGACGGCAAAGAGCGAGGAGAGTGTGATGCCGAAGCGCACTTCCTTGCCTTCCATGTTGCCGCCTTCAAGGCCGAAGGCATGCATCAGCGGATTGCCGGCCGCTTCAGCCCAATAGGTGACGCCGACGCCGATGAGGAAGAGCACGAACATGCTGGCGAGGATCGCCCAGCCCTGTTTCTGGTTGCCGACCATGCGGCCGAAGACGTTGGTGAGCGAGGCACCGATCGCGAAGATCGCCACCATCTGGATCAGGTTGGAGATCGCATCGGGGTTTTCGAACGGGTGCGCGGAATTGGCGTTGAAGAAGCCGCCGCCATTGGTCCCCAGCATCTTGATCGCCAGCTGCGAGGCGACGGGACCGACCGCGATCGTCTGCTTGACACCTTCGAGCGTGGTCGCCTCGACATAGGCGCCAAGCGTCTGCGGTACGCCGAGTGCTACGAAGACAAGGGTCATGACGATTGAGAGCGGCAGGAGGATGTAGAAGGTGGCTCTCACCATATCGACCCAGAAATTGCCGACGGCCTTGCCGGATGCGCGCGAAAACGCCCGGATGAAGGCAAGCGCGATGGCAATGCCGGTTGCCGCCGAGACGAAGTTCTGCACCGTGAGCCCTGCCATCTGCGTCAGATAGGACATCGTGCTTTCGCCGCCGTAGTTCTGCCAGTTGGTGTTGCTGACGAAGCTCACGGCGGTGTTGAAGGAGAGCTCTGGCCCGACTGCGGCCATGCCGGCAGGATTATAGGGCAGCACGGCCTGCAGTCGCAGCAGCGCATAGAGCACCAGCGCCCCCAGCAGATTGAAGGCGAGCATGGAGATCGCATAGGTCGTCCAGTGCTGCTCTTCGCGCTCGCTGGTGCCCGACAATGCGTAAAGTCCCCGCTCGATCGGAGCGAGGACGGGTGAGAGAAGCGTGCGCTCGCCCGAAAAGACACGCGTCATGTAGCCGCCGAGCGGTTTGACGAGCGCGATAACGATCCCGCAGTAAAGCAGGATCTGAAGCCATCCGTTGAGGGTCATCTTAATTAACTTTCAATACCCGGCGCTATGAGAGATCAGAATCGCTCGGGGCGGATGAGGGCATAGGTGAGGTAGACGGTGAGGAACACGGTCACGGCACCGCTGAGGACATAGTCGAATATCACTGTGTTTCTCCCGCTAGAGGCTGTCGCAGACGTGTGCGTAGGCGGCGCAGAGCACGAAGAACAGGATCGTGATACCGAGCAGAACGATGTCGATCATCGACCATCACTCCTTGAATTGTTTCGAAATGGAGACGCGACGCCGGCCGGTGGGCCATGCGCTTGTCCCTGGTGTCTCGGGCAAGATCTTGCGATCGCCCGGCCATCAATATGCGGCCGAAGCGCATTAAGGTTCGAGACGCGGAAAAAGCCGCCAATATAAAAATCTTATAAATGCGCGATGGGGTCACGCGGGCGTTGTCGCCGACAAGAGGCCCGACATGCTGTCCAGTCTGGCGAAAGCTTCCAGCCATAGGTTGCGGCCGATAAGGAACCCACCTGCCTCGGCTGTTCGCCCGAATGTCCGTTGCGATACGTGAAGGCCAATGGCATGCCAAAGACTGAATCGACTGCGAGCGCCACCGATACACTGGCCGAGCTGGCGTCGTTGAAAGCGCAGGTGGAACAGCTTGGTGAGCGCATCGAAGTTCAGGGGGCCGTTCAGTTCGAAATCGCCAAGCTGCTGCAGACGTTCCATGGCCAATTGCAGGCACTGCCCAGTCAGGTGAACGAGATCGTCAAGAAGGCGGTCGAGGAGAACGCGCAGGACAAGATTCCCCTGACGAGGGAGGTCCTGACCCGTCTCGACCACCGGCTGACCCAGCTGGCCGTTAATGGGCATACCGTCAAGCAAGTCAGCCAGATGACGTTGCGCCGTCTTGGTCCCGCCACACAGAAAATCCGGTGCGTCTTCATCGTCCAGTCGATTCCGATGTGGGATGCGCTTGCTGACGTTTATTCGGCCATGACCCACGATGATCGCTATCATCCGATGGTCGTCTCTATCGATAACAGCCAGCTCGGACGGGCCGAATTCACGGGCGAAGATGAGGTGCACGAAGGCCTGAACGCCCTCAACATCCCGCACATCCGCTTGAATATGCAGTCCTACGACGCGTTGGATGTCCTGCGCAATCTCATGCCTGATGTGGTGTTCCGCCAGCAGCAGTGGGATTCGCCGGTCCCTCATGGCCTGCGCACGCTCGAGATCACGTTCGCGCGTATCTGCGTCGTTCCATATGGCATGGGCGTGCTCGCAAATCCCAACGCTACGGACCCCTCTGAAGAGGCCTATCCCGACAACTACGATCAGCAATATCACCGCCTCGCGTGGAAGGTCTTTTGCGAGACGGAGATGACGCAGTCCTACTACCGTTCGTTTGCGCACTCTGATCCGGACAAGTTCGTGCTTTCAGGCTACCCCAAGCTCAACAAGCTGATGGAAGCCAAGGGCAAGGGCGAATGGCCGATCCCTGAGCCGAACGGTCGCACCTTCCGCGTCATCTGGGCGCCGCACCATTCGCTGGCCGTCAACGGTTATGGCTTTGGTGTTTTCCATAAGATTTACGAGCAGATGCTGGCCTGGGCGCGGTCAGCCAAGGACATCCAGTTCGTGCTGAAGCCGCATCCGGCGCTGGCCTTTGGCGCCGAGGAGAGCGGCCTCTTCCGCAACGGCGCCTATCAGCACTATCTTGACGCATGGTCGGCCCTGCCGAACTGCACCATCTGTGAAGGCACTTATGGCGAGCTGTTCGACGCTTCGGATCTGATGATCACCGACGGCGTATCGTTCCTCCATGAATATCATCTCTTCGAAAAGCCGCTGATCTTTATTGATTCCGGCGTTCATGCGCCCTTCAATGCGCTGGGAAGGCTGGCCGAACGCGCGGGACACCGCGTCGAGACCTTCAATCAGCTGCGCCAGGTGGCGCTCGATTACAAAGACGGTAAGCCCTGGAAGCTGGTGAAGGAGCGCGAGGAGCTTCTGCAGGTGCTGCTTCCCCGCACGGAGCCAGCCGCCAGCATCATTCTTGATTCCATTGCAGCCGATATAAAGATATCGAGGTCCTGAGCATGTACCGCGCGCAACAGCATGTACTGACACTACCTGTCGTCGCCGAGACGGGCGCGGTTAAGGGTCAAAAGCGTGGCACCGGCTTCGCCTTCGATCTCGATGGCACGATCACCCGCGCCGAACTGCTGCCGATGATCGCCTCCGAGCTTGGCCTTGAATCCGAAATGCGGCTCCTGACCGAACTCACCATGTCCGGCATGATACCCTTCGAGGATTCCTTTCGCCTGCGCTTCGCCATCCTGCGCAGCGCCGGTCTCGATCGGATCCGCTCGATCGTCGCGGAAGTCGAGTTCGACCCCGATATCGAGCAGTTCATCCGCCAAAACCGCGATCGCTGCTTCGTCGTGACTGGCAATCTCGATCTCTGGATCGCGCCGCTGGCCGAGCGCCTCGGCTGCCGCTTTTACACCTCAACAGCCACGACCGATAAAGACGGCTGGATTACCGGCCTCGAGACGGTCATGCGCAAGAACGTCGCCGGCCTTGAGCTAAAGGAAGAGTTCGACCGCCTCGTCGCCATCGGCGACGGTTTCAATGACGTGCCGCTCTTCGACGTCGCCGATATCGGCATCGCCTTCACCGGCCTGCATGGCGCGCCCGACGCACTGGTCTCCGTGTCCAACTATGTCGCTCTCGATGGGAAGTCGCTATGCCGTCTGTTAAACACGCTGTAATCGCGGCGGCCGGCCTCGGCTCGCGGCTGGGCCATGGCAAGCCGAAGTGCCTGGTCGAGATCGAAGGCGTCAAGATCATCAAGCATCTGCTGTCGCTGCTGAAGGATGTCGAGGACGTCCGCGTCATCGTCGGCTTCGAGGAAAAGGCCGTCATCGCGGCGATCCGCGCCATCCGCCCGGATGTGCTTATCGTCCGCAATCCCGGCTTCCGCAGCACCACCACGCTGCACAGCTACGAGCTCGGCGGCCGTTACATCAAGGGCGATTGTCTGTTCATGGATGGTGACATGCTGATCGAGCCGGAAAGCTTCGTAGCCTTCCTCGCATCCTGCGAGCCCGGCGTGGCGCAGCTCGGGATCACCAAGACCAAGACCCGCGACGCGGTCTTCTTAACGCGCGAGGATGGTCTTGCTACCAGCTTCCGTCGCGACGATCCGACCGAATATGAGTGGGCGAACATCGCCTGGCTGCCGGTCGATTACTTTGCCGACATCGGCAACACGGCGGTCTACGAGCACCTCAGGCAGTTCCTGCCGATCCGCACATATGAGGTGATCGCCTACGAGATCGACAGCGAGCAGGACCTGGCGCTGGCGAGAGACAATCTCCACCACTTCAATCTCCAAGCGCTGGCCGGCTGAAGCATGTCGCGCGCACCTGCGAGCGGCTTTGCGACGCCCGGCGATGCAAAGGCTTAACGCGTGACAAGCGAATCCTCGGGATCGAGCTACACTTCAACCGTGCAGGTAAGAAACGGAACCGAGCATGAGCCGCATATACAAGGACCAGGAAAGCATCGACGCCTTGAAGGTGCGCGATTTCTTCAATGGTCGCGCCAGGAAGGAAGGCAATGCCGTCAACGCGGTAATGCTGCAATCCGAGGGCTCGACGATCGCCGTCGACCGCGACATCCATGAGAAGACGCATCTCCTGCCACGCCTCGAGCGCCCGTCGAAGATTCTAGAACTCGGCTGTGGCGCTGGTCGCCTCGCGCGTTTCTACAACGACGGCGGCAACCGGTATCTCGGCTTCGATTTCTCCGAGGAACTGATCGCCCGTGCCGAGGCCGATATCGGCAACGACAGCAATATCCAGTTTCAGGCCGTCGAAGTCCCCAGAATTGCAGTCGAAGACTTCAGGCTGCAACCGCCTTTCGACGTTGTCCTGATCACGGGCCTCTTCATGTACTTGAACGACGAAGCCGTCCACGACAGCTTCGAAATGATCGCCAAGGTCGCAGCCCCGAACGCCGCGATCTACGTCCGCGAATCGCTTTCCGAACTCGATGTTCGCCTGACGCTCAAGGAGCATTTCTCCGAAGAGCTCGACGAAGTCTACAACGCCATCTACCGCACGACCACGGAGCTGACCGAGGTGATGACCGACACGCTGGTCGAGGCGGGGTTCGAGTTCGAAGTCTGCGGCGAGTATGCGTTCCCGCTGGCGCTGCGCAACCGGGCGGAGACGGCGCAGCGGTATTTTACGCTGCGGCGGGGGTGAGGGGTGGTGCCGTTGGGAACACAGGCATCAAACGAAATTCATCAGCCTATCAACGTATCCCATTCTCAATAAACACAGAATCATAGCGGTCGACAATGCCTTGAATCCATGGCGGGATACGCGAAGCGGCAATACGCCATTCTTGAAAATCGCGCACTGCCTTGTCCCAATCGGGAAATCCGCGCGCCTCTGTGATTTTCGTCTTGTTGTCCTCCGTTTGTTTGAGCATCGCTAAAGCCATGGCTCGTTGCTCATCCAGAAACTTCACAATGCTAAGGTTTATTTCGGGATGTTCAGTCGCAATTTGGGATGAGAGGCGCTTTAGTCGCGGCGTCGCCAGAGAAAGAATGTCGAGAGCTTTGCCAAGTTCGCCAGCGACCTCGGCATTAAGTCGTGATACCTCGGCACGTTTGTCACTCGCACGCATCGTGCGGTCATTGGCAAGGCCAATCAGCCCAAACAGCCAAGATATGAAATCCATACGCGTGCTCCAGTCATCGGCATCGCAATCTGCGCGCGAATCTACGTATTCGCAAGGCTAGACTGAACTGGTATAGCAGCAGCTTTCATTTCGTCTGTCAAAACGTCCGCTTAGATTTCTATGGAGGTCACACCGCTCGGTGCTCTGGGTGAGATTTGTCGTTTTTTGGAATCCAGAAAGTCGAATTTCTGGAGGATCGGTATGAGCACACTTCAAGAAGGATCACTTTCACGGGGCAGACCAAACTATCAATAGCTGCACCAGTCATCTGCTTCCCCCGAAGGGATTATCTCGGAAAACTAAAAGCTAGGGTGAAAGGCTTCGTTCCTGAAGTACCGTTTGGTGGGGTCAAATTTTGCAGATGGAAGGAATCGTTTTGGGCGATCGCATACAGTTGTTGTACCTGCCTCGCCTTGATGGCCTTCGCGCCGTCGCAGTTGCAGGTGTATTGTTTGAGCACTTCGCTCCCACCCACCTTGTCACTCTCAGTCCCGGCGGTGCCGGGGTAACTCTTTTCTTCGTGCTTAGCGGCTATTTGATCACACGAATTCTTGTAAACTATGATGGGTTCACGCCAAAATCAGCGGCGGTCCACTTTTATTGGCGGAGATTTTTGCGGCTTTCGCCTCCATTTTTTTCGGCGCTGCTGGTCGCCCTAATTTTGGGATTACCACATATTCGGGAAAATATCTGGATACATTCGCTATATTTGACAAATTTTAAAATCGGGCTGAGCGGATGGGGAACGGGTGCAGATCATTTTTGGAGCCTTTGTACAGAGGAACAGTTCTACCTTCTTTGGTTCATCCTGATTGTTTCACTTTGTCCAACGAGGATCGTCGGTCTCTTTCTTGGCTGCGCTGCGATTACCCTGTTGTTTAGGGGGATGGTCTATTTCCACGGAATGCCTCCTACGCTAACGGTACTTTTTCCCGGAAACCTCGTCAGTCTCGCTACGGGAGCCTTGATGGTAGAAATCGAGCGCCGCAAAGACTTGAACTGGCTGTGGACCGAGTTGAAAGCGCGACGAACACTAATCATCACAACCGTCATCTTCACAGCACTGTCGGCAACGCTGACGCTGGTCAGATTCCCGAATGCATTGTTTTATCCGTTTGTGGCATCCACCTGGAGTGCGTCTATTATCGCGCTTGCGGTTAATCCAAGCCAATCGAGCTTGCTTGATTGGTTGAAGTTGAAGCCGCTCAGATACCTTGGAAAGATCAGCTATGGAATATTTGTCTATCATATGTTCCTCCCAGCCATCTTGGCGCGTATTCCCTTTTTGCAGTTTGCTACAGAAAGAAGTTGGCTAGCTTTTGCCGTTCTCGTAACACTTTCAATTGCAATCGCACATTTGTCCTGGAAGTACCTCGAGGAACCAATCGCGCGCTACAAAGACCACTTCAAGCTCGTTCCAGTGGTGCGAGCTGGCGCGCAAAAGCCTGCCGCGGTGGCGGCGGAATAGTTTGGCCGCGAGCGGAGCAAAAATCGGCCAACTATTTCCCTGCTCGACGAATGCCGGAAGGCTTAGAGATCTTCCGCGTGGAGCTTATATTTGAAGTTGTAGCTTGCTGTTTCGAAAGGGATGAGCGGGCGCCGGACCGCGAAGAATCTCAACAGATGGCGTGACGGCGTTGCGCGGTGGATGACATTTTCGACGTCGTGGCAGACCGCCATGAGGAATTTTCCTGCCTGCCACCCTTGACACCGCCGCTTGTTCCGCGTGGGCGTCACCTTTGGGTTGCAGTTCTAGACATCAAGTTGCCAATGGTGCGAAAACGACATCCGGCACGACCGGAAAATCAAGGAATTAAGGGGATTTAGAGATATTGGCTGGGGAACCTGGACTCGAACCAAGATTAACGGAGTCAGAGTCCGTCGTTCTACCATTGAACTATTCCCCAGCAGTCGCTGCCGAAGCGTGCTTGGCTGCTGTGCGGCGCTTATAACCAAATCATCGCGGAATGCAAATAGCTGTTTGAAAAAAATTTGAGCGGTGCTGTGGAGTGTTGGAAAAGGCGGATTCTTGAGGGTTGGGAAAAAGAATTTGTCGTTTTGGCCGAGCGCTGGTATCTTCGCGCCAACGCAAAATCGAATGAGCGCCAGCAGCATACCTCAGGGAGTTCATCCTTCAGGACTTGCGCGGCGCGGTGGAAAAACAACGTGGAAGACCCCGAAGGCGGCTTTAAGTCGCAATCTGACGGGGCGTCGGCGGCAGCGCGCAAGGATGGCAAAAAATCCAGGCGCCGCAAGGGCAAGCGTGGCGGGCAATCCCGCAATGCAGCTCAGGCCGCTTCGCATGCCCCCTCCGGCATTGCCGGCGAGGCAGCGCGCCCAATGGATGCACGTCCAACGGACATTGCGGCCGAGACATCGGCCCGCAAGCGCAAGCGCCGCCGTCGCGGTTCCGGTGCCTCGGGCGAGGGTGCTCCAAGACAGCAGCAACAGGGTGATCAGGCCGCATCCGCCAATCGTGCGGCAACGCATGATGGCGACGCGGCTTCGGGAAGGCGCGGCCGTCGCAAGCATCGCGGCAAGCGTGGCCTGCAGGGTCGGCCGCTGGCGCAGGCAAAACCATCAGGCCATCAGCCCGCGCAAGCACCCGCGAATCAGCCGAATGTCGGCCGCGGTCCCGCGCAGGAAGCGCGCGGCGAAAACGACAATCGCGTCCAGCGTCATCATCAGGAGCGCGGCGAAAGGACGGCTTCCGCCCATCCCTGGCCGGATGAGCTCTACGCAGCACTCGACCTCGGCACCAACAATTGCCGTCTCCTGATCGCGCAGCCGACCCGTCCGGGCCAGTTCCGCGTCGTCGATGCCTTCTCGCGCATCGTGCGCCTGGGCGAGGGGTTGGCTGCGAGCGGGCGTCTGTCCGACGATGCGATGGACCGCGCCGTCGATGCGCTGCGCGTCTGCGCCGGCAAGCTCAAGAACCGCGAGATCCGCCGGATGCGGCTGATCGCCACCGAAGCTTGCCGCCAGGCAAGCAATGGCGAGGAGTTCCTCCAGCGCGTCGTCGCCGAGACCGGGCTCGAGCTTGAGATCATCGATCGCGAAACAGAAGCCAGGCTCGCCGTTTCCGGCTGCTCCTCGCTGGTCGGCCGTGAGACGCGCTCCGTCGTGCTCTTCGATATCGGCGGCGGTTCGTCGGAAATCGCCGTCATCCGCATCGGCGACAGCCGCTTCAGTCGTCTTGCCAATCACATCACCCACTGGACCTCGCTTCCCGTCGGCGTCGTGACACTGTCCGAGCGCCACGGCGGCCGCGATGTCACGCCGGATGTCTTCGAGGGCATGGTGCTTGAGGTCGAGGGCATGCTCTCCGGCTTCGATTGCCCCGTCATCGATGGCGATCTCGGCGACTTTCACCTGATCGGCACCTCGGGTACGGTTACCACGCTTGCCGGCGTCCATCTCGATCTGCCGCGCTACGACAGGCGCAAGGTCGATGGCATCTGGTTGTCCGATGATGAGGTCTCGGCCATGCAGGCGAAGCTCCTCTCCTGGGATTTCGCCAGCCGCGCCGCCAATCCCTGCATTGGGCCGGATCGCGCCGATCTGGTGCTCGCCGGATGCGCCATTCTCGAGGCCATTCGCCGCCGTTGGCCAAGCCCGCGCATGCGCGTTGCCGATCGTGGCTTGAGGGAAGGCCTTCTCACCGACATGATGGCGGATGACGGCGTCTGGCGGCGCCATCGCCACCGCCGCGGTCAACGCGGCAAGTAAGCGCGGCAAATAGGGGATCAGCTATGACCAAGCCAACCATTGCGGGCAACCGCACCGGCCGCAAGCTCGGCCAGCGCGTCAAGAACAAGAAAATGAAGGCGTCCTCGCGCCAGTGGCTGCAGCGCCATATCAACGATCCCTATGTGCAGCGCGCCCAGCTCGAGGGCTACCGCGCCCGCGCAGCCTTCAAGCTGCTTGAGATCGACGAGAAGCACGGCATCCTGAAGGGTGCGCGCCGCATCATCGATCTGGGTGCCGCACCCGGCAGCTGGTCGCAGATTGCCGCCAAGGTCACCGGCTCGACGGATGAGGACATCCGCGTCGCAGCGATCGACTTCCTGGAGATGGCGCAGCTCCCCGGCGTCAAGATCCTGCAGCTCGACTTCCTCGATCCGACTGCACCTGACAAACTGATGGAAGCGGTTGGCGGCACGCCCGATCTCGTCATCTCCGACATGGCGGCGCCGACCACGGGCCACCATAGAACGGACCATCTGCGCACCATGCATCTGTGCGAAGTCGCCGCGCATTTCGCGATCGAGGTTCTTGGCGAGGGCGGTCACTTCCTGGCCAAGACCTTCCAGGGCGGCACGGAAAAGGATCTGCTCAATCTGCTGAAGCAGAATTTCAAGCAGGTCGTCCACGTCAAGCCGGCGTCGTCGCGCGCCGAATCCGTCGAGATGTTCCTGCTCGCCAAGGGCTTCAAGGGACGCAAAGCTCAGGCCGACGAAACCGAGGCTTGATTTCGAGACCATTCCGGGTGGAGTATGACACTCCCAAGACAGCCCATCATTGGGCCAAGACCGGAATGACCGCGGATATCAATGCTGCTTTACGTCACGCTCGGAACCAACGACATCGATCAGGCCCGGCATTTCTATGATGTCGTGCTTCCCGTTCTCGGCTATCGCCGCCAGCGCTACTCGGAAGAAGAGATCGGCTACGCCGCCGATGGCGATATCCGCTGTCGCTTGTGGATCGTCACCCCCTTCAACCGCCGCCGCGCCTCGAATGGCAACGGCACGATGATTGCGCTCGCGGCCGAAACCCGGGCGGATGTGGATGCCTTCTATCGCGCGGCCATCGCAGCCGGCGGCGTCAGCGAGGGCGAGCCGGGCCTGCGCCCCTTTCACGCCAATTTCTATGCTGCCTATGTGCGCGATCCCGATGGCAACAAGCTGAGCGCCGTCTGCGAGGCGCCGGAGCCGGCCGCCGAATAAACGTCGCGGACGCTTACTTCACCGCCTGCTGTTCCGCCTCCAGCACCGTTGCCGCGAGCGGCTTGACGCGATGGCCGGAGACCAGCGCGCCGGCATGCTTGTCCATGCGGATGAAGGGGATGGTCGCGACCACGGTCATCAGCGCGATCACGTAGAAGGCAATGTGGAAGTCCACCACCTGCAGCGCTTCGCCGCGAATGAAGATCGAGGTCTCCAGGATCGCCGCGGCGACAGCCACGCCGAGCGCCAGGCTGATCTGCTGCATGACCGAGCTCATCGAGGTCGCCTGGCTCGCCTGCGCGTCGTCGATATCGGCATAGGCAAGCGCGTTGACGCCGGTAAAGAAGAAGGAACGCGAGAAGCCGCCGATCAAAAGCACCAGGATGATGACGAGGTGCGGCGTCGTCGGCGTGAAAAAGCCTGTTGTCACAGTCACCAGTGTGGTCACGCCCGCCGCCGTCAACAGCGTCGAGCGGAAGCCGACCGCCGCGAACACCCGCTTGGCCATGAACTTCGTGGTGATCGCGCCGATCGCGCCGGCAAACGTGATGAGGCCGGATTGGAACGGCGTCAGCCCGAAGCCGAGCTGCAGCATCAGCGGCGTCAGGAAAGGCATGGCGCCGATGCAGATGCGAAACAGCGTGCCGCCTGTCGTCGACGCCCGGAAGGTCGGGTTCTTGAAGAGCTGCAGATTGAGGATCGGTGCCGGGTGCCGTCTCGCATGGCGCACATAGAGCGCGCCGCAGACGACGCCGATTGCGGTCGCCGCGATGCCGATGATCGGCGGTAGCGCAGGCAGGCTGACAACGGAGAGGCCGAAGACCACGCCGGCGGCGGCAAACGAAGTGAGCACGAAGCCGGTGATGTCGAGCTTCGGCGGCGCCGTCGCCTCGACCTCGGGCAGGAAGATCGTCGCCAGCCAGACGCCGATGATGCCGACGGGCACGTTGATCAGGAAGATCCAGTGCCAGGTGAAATAGGTGGTGATGAAGCCGCCGAGCGGCGGTCCCGCGAGCGGCCCGACCAGCGCGGGAATGGTGAGCAGCGCCATGGCGGAAACCAGATCGCTGCGCTTGGTGGTGCGCAACAGCACCAGGCGGCCGACCGGCGTCATCATAGCTCCGCCCATGCCCTGCAGGAAGCGGGCGACGACGAATTCGATAAGGCCCGACGAGATCGCGCAGAAGATCGAGCCGACGACGAAGACGCAGATGGCGAGGCGGAAGATGCGCTTGGCGCCGAACCGGTCCGCCATCCAGCCGCTGATCGGGATGAAAACGGCGAGCGACACCATATAGGATGTCAGCGCCAGCTTCAGCGTGATCGGCCCGACATGCAGGTCGTTGGCGATCGCCGGCAGCGCGGTCGAGATGACGGTTGAATCCATCTGCTCCATGAAGAGCGCGACGGCAAGGATCAGGGGAACGATGCGGTTCATGCGCGAAAGCCTTGGGGGTCTAGCAAAGGCGGCTCGGAAAGCCACTGCTCTTTAGTCCTCGCACCGGCGTCTGCCAAGTGCGCATTCATCTTAGGAAATGCGAATGCATCACGTCTGCGTGAGACGGATGGTTCAGGGATTTCAACGCGCGGAATTGACATATGTTCGTTTCGGCGGATTGCGATAAAGGGTGGTCCGTCATGACGATGGGGGCGGCGCGCCAATGTGCCGTGCGTTATTACAAAGGATGGAACATGGCGATTTCGATGGGGATGAACAGGCGCGCGTTTGTAGCGGCAGGCGTTGGCCTGCTGGCCGCGCCCATGATTTTGAAAGAGACGGCCGTGATGGCCGCAACCGGAGATAACACCAAGATGGATGCGACGACGCAGCCCCAGTTCAATCAGTTCAAGCTCGGCTCCTTCAAGTTCACCGTCGTCAAGGACGGTGGCGTGGTTGGCGAAAAGCCGAATGAGACTTTCGGCACCAACCAGACGCCGGAAACCGTTCAGGCGCTGCTCGTCAAGAACTTCCTGCCGACGGACAAGTTCGTCAACACCTTCGCGCCCTTCGTGGTCGATACCGGCTCCGAGGTGATCCTTGTCGACACCGGCTTCGGCGAAAGCGGTCGCGCCAAGGGCAACGGCCAACTCGCAGCCGGCCTCAAGGCCGCCGGTTACTCGACCGACGACATCACGATCGTCGCGCTCACCCATCTGCATGGCGATCACATCGGCGGCCTGATGGAAGGCGGCAAACCGGCCTTCGCCAAGGCCCGTTACATCGCCGGCAAGACCGAGTACGATTTCTGGACCGACAAGGCCCGCGAGGGAACGCCGGCCGAGGGTAACCAGAAGGCTGTTCTCGCCAATGTCGTGCCGCTGGCCGAGAAGATGACCTTCATCGGCGAGGGCGACACGATCGCCTCCGGCATCACCGCGATGATGGCCCCTGGCCACACGCCCGGCCACATGATCTTCAACATCGAGTCGGATGGAAAGCGCCTGATCGCCACCGGCGACACCGCCAACCACTACATCCTGTCGCTGCAGAACCCGACCTGGGAAGTCCGCTTCGATATGGACAAGGCTCAGGCAGCCGCCACCCGCAAGAAGGTGTTCGACATGATCTCAGCCGACAAGGTGCCGTTCCTCGGCTATCACATGCCGTTCCCGGCCGTCGGCTATGCGGAAGTTTACGAAAGCGGCTACCGCTTCGTTCCCAAGACCTACCAGTTCGACCTCTGATCCTGCTGCATGGCAGCCATACCAAGCCCGGCCACCGCGCCGGGCTTGTCGTGTTCTTGGGATGTGTTTTTCGGCGGGAAGGCGCGCCTGTCTCTCTCCGTCCTCATTCCTGTGCTCGTCACAGGAATCCAGCCGAAGCGCGTCGGCGCGGCGAGAAGAGTCCATTGCGCTCAAGGACTTGACCGCGCCGCATCCCTGTGACGGGCATAGCGATGAGGATGCGGTGAGGGCGGCGCGAAACCTTAGCCGACGTGCTTTCGGCGCAAGAGAGCGCATGGCGACCGTTCTCGAACCTCGCTTACCCCACCCATGGCCGGCCACATTTTTTACTATTCCCTTAACGCCATAGACGTGGTACCAGCCCTCGCCAACTTCCAAAGCAACCTTACACATCGCCGGTGCGGATAAGACGTTCCGGGTGAGGGTGCATTTTTCTTTTATAAGGAATTGGCCATGGCTCGCATCATTGAAACGCCGACCGGTTTAGACGCACTCACCTTCGATGACGTGCTGCTTCAGCCTGGTCACTCCGACGTCCTCCCGGGCCAGACCAGCGTTGCAACGCGCATTGCCACCGATTTCGAACTCAACATACCCATTATCTCGTCCGCCATGGACACGGTCACCGAAAGCCGGCTCGCGATCGCCATGGCGCAGGCCGGTGGCCTTGGTGTCATTCACAAGAACCTGACCCCGATCGAGCAGGCCGAGCAGGTCCGCCAGGTCAAGAAGTTCGAAAGCGGCATGGTCGTCAACCCTGTCACCATCGGCCCGGATGCGACGCTCGCCGATGCACTGGCGCTGATGAAGATCCACAGCATCTCCGGCATCCCTGTTGTCGAAAAGTCCGGCCGCCTCGTTGGCATCCTGACCAACCGCGACGTCCGCTTCGCCTCTGATCCCGCCCAGAAGATCTATGAGCTGATGACCCGCGAGGGCCTCGTCACGGTCAAGGAAACCGTCGACCAGCAGGAAGCAAAGCGCCTGCTGCACGCCCACCGCATCGAAAAGCTGCTGGTGATCGATGGCGAAGGCCGTTGCGTCGGTCTCATCACCGTCAAGGATATCGAGAAGTCGCAGCTCAACCCGAACGCCTCCAAGGATGCCCAGGGTCGCCTCCGCGCCGCAGCCGCCGTCGGCGTCGGTGATGATGGCTTCGAGCGCGCCGAGCGCCTGATCGAGGCCGGCGTCGACTTGCTCGTCGTCGATACCGCCCACGGCCACTCGCAGGGCGTTCTGAACGCCGTCGCGCGCGTCAAGAAGTTGTCCAACTCCGTGCGTGTCATGGCTGGCAATGTCGCCACGTCGGATGGCACCAAGGCGCTGATCGATGCAGGTGCGGATGCGGTCAAGGTCGGTATCGGTCCAGGCTCGATCTGCACCACCCGCATCGTCGCAGGCGTCGGCGTTCCGCAGCTTGCCGCCATCATGTCGGCGGTCGAAGCGGCCCGCGCCC
Organism: Rhizobium sp. NPDC090275; assembly: GCF_044772225.1. Taxonomy (NCBI): domain Bacteria; kingdom Pseudomonadati; phylum Pseudomonadota; class Alphaproteobacteria; order Hyphomicrobiales; family Rhizobiaceae; genus Rhizobium; species Rhizobium sp. NPDC090275. The sequence continues at coordinate 246,179 of NZ_JBIVYL010000003.1, forward strand.
AGGATGTCCCCGTCATCGCCGATGGCGGCATCAAGTTCTCCGGCGACGTCGCCAAGGCGATCGCATCCGGCGCATCCGCCGTCATGATCGGCTCGCTGCTTGCCGGTACCGATGAAAGCCCGGGCGAAGTCTACCTCTATCAGGGCCGCTCCTTCAAAGCCTATCGCGGCATGGGCTCCGTTGGCGCCATGGCCCGCGGCTCGGCTGACCGTTACTTCCAGGCGGAAGTGCGCGACACCCTGAAGCTCGTTCCAGAGGGCATCGAAGGTCAGGTACCCTACAAGGGGCCGGTCTCCGGCGTTCTGCATCAGCTCGCCGGCGGCCTGAAGGCTGCCATGGGCTATGTCGGCGGCAAGGACCTCAAGGACTTCCAGGAACGCGCGACCTTCGTGCGCATCTCCGGCGCCGGCCTGCGTGAAAGCCATCCGCACGATGTGACCATCACCCGCGAAAGCCCGAACTACCCGGGTTCCGGCGCCTGATGAACGACGCGAGCAGCCGTATTCCGACCTTGGTCGTCGCGCTGCTCGCGGCCATCTCCCTGGGCATCTTCATCTGGATGCTCCTGGGCTACGTCCTGCCGTTTCAGGATATGACCCACGCCGCGATGCTCGAAGCGCGGCTGGGTCGCTATGATGCGAGCGATATCGACGCCATGCGCGGCTTGCTCGAGCGAAAGCCGGAAGCGCGCGACTTGCTTGTCGCCATGCATCGCGGGCCCGATCTGATCCTGCCCTTCGTGCTGACGGCGTTCCTCTTTACCGTTCTCGCCAAGCTGCGCCCCGCAGGCCGCTACTTCAATCGTCCGATGCATCCCTTGATGATCGCCGCGATCTATGCGCTGCCTTTCATCTACGGCTTCTCCGACTATGCCGAGAACATCCTGACCGACAACCTCTTCGCCGGCGGCGCCGAGTGGAGCTTCGCCGCGGCATTGCTGCCATGGGCGTCGAGCCTCAAATTCGCGAGCCTGACCGTCTGCGTCATCGTCATCCTGCGCTTTCTCGTCTACCGCATCGTGCCGCCGACGGATCGCTGACGCCGCTGGCCCAACCGACACTGGAAACGCCGGTTCGTTTGCTCTAAAGCTCTGACACCAAAAGAAAACTGGCAAAAGGAGACGAGCATATGACCGGAATGACAGGCTATGAGATGTTCTGGCCCATCATCGCCCATGCGGCGCTGGTCTACATGCTCTACATGCTGCTCGGCTATCGCCGCCAGAAGATGCTGAAGTTAGGCAAGGTGCATGCATCCGACTATCGCGAAAACCGTGGCGAGCCTACCGAGAGCCTGATCGTCAAGAACAGCCTGGCCAATCAGTATGAGTTGCCGGTGCTGTTCTACGCCTGCTGCATCCTTCTATACATGACCGAAGCGGATAACCTGATCGCGCTCGTGCTTGCCTGGATCTTCGTTGCCTTGCGCTATGTCCACGCCTTCGTCCACGTCACCAGCAATAACCTGCGCTACCGCAGCCCGCTCTTTGCCGCCGGCTATCTCGTGCTCGGCGTCATGTGGGTCTGGCTTGCCGTCTGGATAATGTTCCCGAACGGCTGAGCGGTCGGGAATCATCGTCTGTCTCCACGAATCAGCGATGCGGCCGGTTTTCTGTAAGCAACACGGCTAGCAGCGTGTCGCGGCCTGTGTTCGGCCTGAAAATGGCGTAAATTTACCCTCCGGAACCGACCAAATCAGGGCTTATCACCCCGGTTTGGTTGAGCTTTTGCCGATCGTTAGAATACAAGCTTTCTCGTTTACGCCTCATGAAGGCCTGCATGTCATATCGGCCGAAAGGGCCGGTTTTGGGCAGTGTCCGGTCTGCGAATAAGAGGGATGGGGAACGACATGAACGTCGGGAGCTTCGATCGCATTGGCCTCCGCAGGAAGCCGAAACAGGAACGCAGTATTCAGAGGCTGGACCTGATCTTGTCCGCCGCCTCGGAGCTGATCGCGGCCAAGGGTGTCGGCGCCATGCGCATGACCGAACTCGCGGTTGCCGCCAACGTACCGATCGGCTCGGTCTACCAGTATTTCCCCGAGAAGGCCGCGATCGTCAAAGCGCTGTTCGATCGCCATTCGCTGGCCATCCGCGCAAGGGTGGCGGATGCTTTCGCGTCTGTGCAATCCGTACCGGAAGCGCTCGATGTGCTCGAAGCCACAATCGACTGGCACTACGAGGACTATCGCAACGATGCCGCGAGCCTCGGCATCTGGCTCGGCACCGAGACCGATCAGGACCTTTCGCAGCTCAATGTGGAACACAACAGCCGCATCGCCCGGATCTTTCGCGAAACGGCCCAGCGCATCGCGCCCGAGTTCAGCAATGTCGATAGCGAGGCGCGCACCTATCTCTTCAGCCACCTGATCGGCTCGTCGGTCAGGCTTGCCGTGACGAGCGACCCCTGCTTCGCGGCCCGCATTCTGCAGGAATGCAAATCCCTCGTGCGCAGGTCCTTCTTCACATCCATGCCGGCGGAAATGGTCGCGGGCTGATCCCAATTACCAGCTTGTGCCGATTACCAGCTGGTCACCGTGTTCGCGACCTTCAGGCGCGGCTGCGCGCGCACGTAAGTGCCTTTCACCTCCGCGTCGAGATTGTCCTCCACCACGGCAGGCGTGATGTTGTCGAGGCAGGCGGTGATGTGCGCGGTGATCGCGTTCATCAGCGAGATCGAGACGCCCGGCCGCTTCATGATGCCGATCTGCACCGGGGGGAGCGCTGGGAAGCCGTCCGCTTGGGTCAGCACCTTCATGCCCGTGCGCAGCGCCGATTCCGGCATTGTCGAAACGGCAAGCCCGGAGAGAACCGCCGCCGCGATGACGGTGCATGACCAGCTGGTGAACAGGATCTGATGTTCGCGCCCGCCCGCGTCGAGCGCGGCTATGGCGGTCTGTCTCCACGGGCAGTCGCGGCGGCCGACGGCAAGCGGCACCGGCGCGTCGTCGCGGATCGGATGGTTGGCCGAGCCGACCCAGCAGAGTGGTTCGGTCCGCACCACGTCCGACATGCGCACGCGCGGATTATGCGTCACCAGCGCGATGTCGAGTTCGCCCCTGTGCATGCGCTCGGCCAGATCGACCGATGGTTCGCAGACGATGTAGAGTTCGACATTCGGATGCGTCTTGGCGAAGCGGCCGATGATCTCCGGCATGTAGCGCTCGGCATAATCGTCGGGCGTGCCAATCCTGAGCGTGCCCTCGAGCCGGTTGTCGTCGAAGGCTGCGATTGCCTCGTTGTTGAGGCGGATGATGCGGCGGGCGTAGTTGAGCAACTTTTCGCCCTCGACCGTCAGCCGGTTGCCGCGGCCGTCCTTGATGAACAGCTGCTTGCCGATCCGCTCCTCGAGGCGGCGCATCTGCATCGAAACGGCGGATTGCGTCTTGTAGACCCGGTCGGCGGCCTTGGTGAAGCTGCCGGAATCGATGATCGCGATGAAGGTCTGCAGCTGGTCAATATCAAGAGGCGCGGCCATGGTTCTCACCTATAAACATCTCTGATGATAATCATTAGAAACATTCGTTGGACTGATCAATAGCCGTTTGGCATCTTGTGGCTGCAAATCAATCAAAGTGATGGCCAGGCAAATCGGCCTGTCCGCTCGAAAACCAACTTGCCTCTCCGTGCCTGATCGCGCGGAAAGGGCGGGTTGTTGCGCGCCCATGAAAGGATCATCCCATGCGCACGACAGACCGGATATTAGAACTCGACTGCAACCCCGCGACCAAGACCTATTCGCAGCGTCTCGTCGCCGGTTTCGCAACGCTGGCATCCGTACTGCGCGTGTTCCGCAATCGTATGGAGATCAACGCGCTGCACGAGCTCGACGACAACCAGTTGAAGGATATCGGCCTTTCGCGGGCCGATCTCGACGCGGCCTTCCTGGCCTCGACCTTCTTCGAGGATCCGTCGGATCAGCTGACGCGGTCCGCGCGCAATCGCGGCCGTAACTCGCTTCACCGGCTTAATCAGGATTGAGCCTAAACCAGTTTTCCCCGCAGGGTGATAGCCAATAACCCTGCCTCTTGCCCGGTGCCGACCTCCCAGTCGTCTCCGGGTTTTTTTATGCCTGCTGTCAGGGCTTGGGAGAGGAGGGCGACGTCTTCGGCATATAGCTCTCGAAGATCGCCTCCATGTTCTTCTGGTAGCCCTTTTGCACTTCGAGCCCGCTGTCGAACATGGTGTTCAGCATGTCCATGTAGCTGGAGGCCTCGGGCGCCTTCTCAGCCTTTTCGCTCGCCTTTGGCGCTTCCGACGGCTTCTGTGGCGCCGGCTGCGCGAAGCTTCCCATCATTTCCTGGAATGCCTTGGTGAAGGGATTGTCGAGGAAGGGATTGGCCGGTGCCGCTTTTTCAGGCTCCGGCTTCGGCGCGCTGAACATCAGCTGCATCGCCTGCGTGAATGGATTGTCGAAAATGCTCGGCTGCGGCGTCGGCGTCTGCTTCGGCGCGAAGCCGGTTGCCTGCAGCCATTGCTGGATGCTCTCGCCCATCGCCGTGTTGACGAAAGGGTTCACCGGCGCGTTCATCTGCCCAATCGATTGCTTGAACAGCCCGCCCATCAGCGTGCCGGCCATGATCGGCAGCATCTGCTTGTAGATTTCCTGGCCGATCCCGGTCATCTGCGCCGCCTGCGCCGCGACTGCCCGCGACACGTCCTTGGAGCCGAAGAGCTGCGCCAGGATGTCGTTGCCGTCGGAGATCCCCTGCGGCGTGAACGCCTTGCTCATGTCCTCGAAATACTTGGCATAGTTGCCGGAGGACACCGCCTGCATCAGGCCCATGAAATCGTAGGGGTTGCTGCTGCTCCGCTTCAGCCCGGCTGAGAAAGCCGGCATCAGCGCGGCCATCGCCTGCGTCGCCTGTTCCTGCGCCAGGTTGAACTGCTTGGAGATCGCGTCCATCGCCGCGCCGTTCTGCGCCTGCATCATCATGTCGAAGAGTGGCAGCATGGAAAAGCCCTTTCCCGGTTCGCGACGCATGATCGCGTCACTATAGCCGGAAAAAGGAATGCGCAAACCGCTTTTTGCAGAAGGGCTTAGAGCCTGGTTCTAGTACTGGTATTCGGTGAACACCGGCTCGACCGAACCGTTCCAGCGGCCGTTGTAGAGCGCCAGCAGGTCTTCCGCCAGCGTCGCCTTCTTGGCCATGACCTCATCGAGCGGCGACAGGAAGATCGTCTCGTCCTGGCCTTCGCTGTTGAGCTTGCCACGCGCCTTGAGGCCCGCCTTGGAAATGGCAAGCACGTCGCGCGCCGTATCGTAAAGCGTGTGGCCACGGAATGCGGCCTTCAGTCCCTCGGCCGGCACCGCGTTGCGCAGCGCGTTCACCTCGTCGAAGCCCCAGTCCTTGGTCAGCTGGTCGGCCGCCTCGAGTGCGGTTGCGTCGTAGAGCAGGCCAACCCAGAAGGCCGGCAGCGCGCATATGCGGCGCCACGGGCCGCCATCGGCGCCGCGCATCTCGAGGAAGCGCTTCAGGCGGACGTCGGGGAACAGCGTCGAGAGATGGTTGGTCCAGTCGCCCATCGTCGGCTCCCAGGCGGCAATCTCGCCCTTCAGCGCGCCGTTCATGAACTGACGGAAGGTGATATGGGTACAGTCCTTGTAGCGGCCGTCGCGGACGATGAAGTACATCGGCACGTCGAGCGCCCATTCCACATAGTCGTTGAAGCCGAAATCGTCGCGGAAGGTGAAGTCGAGCAGGCCGGAGCGGTTGTTATCGGTGTCGCGCCAGATATCGCCGCGCCAGGACTGCAGGCCGTTGAGCTTGCCTTCGGTGAAGGGCGAGGAGGCAAACAGCGCCGTTGCCAGCGACTGCAGCTTCATCGAAACGCGCATCTTCTTGCGCATGTCGGCTTCCGACGAGAAGTCGAGGTTCACCTGGATCGTGCAGGTCCGATACATCATGTCGAGACCCTGCGTGCCGACCTTTGGCATGTAGCGGCTCATGATGCCGTAGCGCGACTTCGGCATGATCGGGGTTTCGGCCAGCGTCCACTTCGGGCTGCCGCCGATGCCAAGGAAGCGGATGCCCATCGGCTCGGCGATCTCGCGCAGCACGGCCAGATGCGCGTTGGATTCCTTGCAGGTCTGGTGGATGTTTTCGAGCGGCGCGCCCGAGAGTTCGAACTGCCCGCCCGGCTCGATCGAGATCGCGCCCATGCCCGATGGCTCGGCAAGGCCGATGATGTTCTCGCCGTCGAGGATCGGCTCCCAGCCGCTCTTGGCTTCGAGACCCTTCAGCAGGCCCGAAATGCTGTTTTCGCCGAAATAGGGAACCGGGCTGTTATCGGCGCGGAAGAAGGCGAACTTCTCATGTTCGGTGCCGATGCGGAACTTCTCTTCCGGCTTGTTTCCCGCCGCAAGATAATCGGTCAGCTCCTGAACCGAAGAGAGCGGGGTCTGGTCGGTGGTATCGCGAGCCATTCAAGTAACCTGTATTCGGGAAACGCCCGGAAAGTATCCGGACAGTAGGAAGGGTGATTAGGACCGCTGGCACGTATGTTGCAAGTGAAATTGTTTCAACCAGCCATCAAAAAAATACCAGCAACTGTGGCCCGTTGCCCACGCGGCTATTGGTTCCAGTCGCCGAGTGCCGCCTGTATCACTGCCATGGCGGCAACGGCTGCGGTATCGGCGCGCAATATTCTCGGCCCGAGCGGGATCGCGGTCACGAAATCGAGGCTCCTGAGCCGCGCGCGCTCGTCCTCGGAAAACCCGCCCTCGGGCCCGACGAGCAGCGCCAGCTTGCGCTCCTTCACCGCCGAGAGGATCGGCAGCGGGTTCTGCCCGGCATCGCCCTCGTCGCAATAGATGATCCGCCGGTCGCTCGGCCATCCGTCGAGCATGTCGAAGAGCCGCACCGGCTCGGCCACGTCAGGGATGCCGAGAATGCCGCATTGCTCGGCTGCCTCGATGACGTTGGCTCGGAGTTTGTCGAGATTGTTGATCTTGCCCTGCACATGCTGCGTCATCACAGGCTGCAGCACGCCGGCGCCCATCTCGACCGCCTTCTGCACGAGATAATCCAGCCGCCCCACCTTCAGCGGCGCGAAGAGATAATGCAGGTCGGAAGGCTCCGGCTGCGGCCGGGTCTGCTCCTCCGGCACGATCATGATGCGCTTGCGGGTCGGCAGCGAAAGCCTTGCCTTCCATTCACCGTCGCGGCCGTTGAAGACGAGGATCTCGGCCCCATCGCCCATCCTCAGCACATTGGCCAGATAATTATACTGGTCCGGCGTCGCCTCCGCAGCCACTCCTTTGGAGAGGGGTGCGGCGACGAACAGCCGTTGCATTCTGAAATTGGCGCGCATCGAAATGTCCTGGCTAAACGAAGAGCGCGACCATAGCCCAATAGAGCGCGGCCGCAAGCAAAGCGGATGCCGGCACGGTGATGACCCAGGCGGCGATGATCGTCATGAAGTGCGAGCGCCGCACCAGCCGGCGCCTGCGCACCTCGTGGGTGTTGGGATCGTCGGGCTCCTCCAGCATCCAGACCTCGGCCTTGCGACGCATATATTCGATCCGGCGCTTGGAGTTCCGGGTGTACCATTCGCGGAAGAAGCCGACGCCGAATACCGCACCGACTGCGATATGCGTCGTACTGACCGGCAGTCCGAGCCAGGAGGCGACGATCACGGTGAAGGCCGTCGCCATCGCCACGCAATAGGCGCGCATCGGATTGAGCTTGGTGATCTGTTCACCGACGAGGCGGATCAGGCGCGGCCCGAAGAGCAGCAGACCGACCGAAATGCCGAGTGCCCCGATCAGCATCACCCAGAGCGGAGGAGCCAGCCCGCGCACGAGCGGCTGCTCGAAGGAAACGCGCACGATCGCCGAGAGCGGGCCGACGGCGTTGGACACATCGTTGGCGCCGTGCGCGAAAGACAGCAACGCCGCCGCACCGATCAGCGGCATCTGGAACAGCACCCGCAGCGAGCTGTTGCGGTTCTCCAGCCCCTGCGCCCGCATGTTGACCAGCGGCCGCGCCACCAGCCAGCCGGCCACGCCCGCGGCAATGCCGAGCAGGATGATCGTTGACGCCGAGAACGCGTTCATGCGTTCAAGCTGCAGGATCATGTAGGCCGTGAAGCCGCCCACCATGATCGCGATGAGCACCGGCACCCAGCGCTTGGCCGCGGTGATCTTGTCCTCGCGGTAGATGATCAGCGTCTTGACGAGATAGAGCATGCCGGCGGCAATCACGCCGCCGATCAGCGGCGAGGTCATCCAGCTGGAGGTGATTTCGGCCAGGACCCGCCAGTTGACCGGCCCCGGCCCGAGCGCGCCCACGCCCGCGCCGATCACCGCGCCGACGATCGAGTGCGTGGTCGAAACGGGCGCGTTCAGCCATGTCGCGAGGTTGATCCAGAGTGCGGCCGCCATCAGCGCCGCCATCATGATCCAGGAGAGCGTGGCGGGCGGAATCTGCGACGCGTCGACGATGCTCGACGAGATCGTCTTCACCACGGCGCCACCCGATATCGTCGCGCCGAGGATCTCGAAGATAGCGGCGATGACGAGCGCCTGGCCCATGGTCATGGCGCGTGCGCCGACGGCAGCGCCAACGTTGTTGGTCACGTCGTTCGCGCCGATGTTCATGGCCATGTAAGCCGCAAGGGCGGCCGCCGCGATCACCAGGCCGGCGCCGGGGCGATCGAAGACGTAGATCGCGGCAAACAGCATCGCGAGGCCGAGAAAGACGAGACCGATCCCCGGCGCCACCAGCTTGCGCGAGACGTATTTCGACGCGTCCTCGACCTGCGTGAGCTTGTCGAGATCCTTGTCGAGCGTTCGTTTGGTGAGGACGGTGGGACGGTCGGCCATGCTGTTCCTTGTGATTGAGGCCCGCTTTTGCGCCGCGAATTCTAGCAGCGCAAGATGGCAGGAATCATTCAGCCGGAATCTGATGCAGCGTCAACGGTTCAAGCGGCTCGGCCATGCGGCGCTTGAAGAGCAGAAAGAGATCGCGCAGTTCGGGTTCGTTGACGCGCTTGGCTGCTTCATCGCAGGAAACCCAGTCGAAGCGCCGTTCGCCCTTCTCTTTGAAGTTTTTGGCGATCGTAGAGACCTCGAGCACGTAGACCTGAACCTTGCAGTTCACTTTCAGCCCGTTCTTCAGCACCTTGGGATAGTGGTAGCAGCCGATCGTCTGGCTCTCGACCGTCCCGCGCACGCCGGCTTCCTCGTAGGCCTCGCGGGCGGCGACCTCGTACGAGGTCTTGCCGTCCATCGGCCATCCCTTGGGGATCACCCAGCGGCCGGTATCGCGGCTGGTCAGAAGCAGCACTTCGAGCGCGCCGGTCTTGCCCTTCGTCCGGTAGCAGAGCGCAGCATACTGCTGGCGCGGAGGGCGCCGGAACATCAGCTGGACATCGGAGGCGAGGCGGGCAAGTAGGCTCAACGGTCGGGTCACCTTTATCGGTTGGGTGCGTATATTAGTGTCTCATGGAAAGCTTGCGCGATCCATGTGCGTGGTTTGCTTTCGGTTCAGGCTTGATACTATCAATAGAGCCTTTCGTTTTGGCTTCGGTTTCAAAAAACCGCCATCGAATGCTCTATTTCCGTCACGTCGAGTACCAAAGAATATGATATTGGCTTTCGTCATAATCAATGATGACGTGATGACGCATGCCGATAGGCCCAAACATTGGCGATTCTGCGTCGGTTCTCCACAGAAAAGATTGCCCGGCTAACATCCTGAAGGGGTAATTTAGCCACTCAAAGCCCGCTGGGACAGGTGATCCGGCGCAATGAGTCGTCGTGTTTGCGTCACTCTCGGCGAAAAATATCCTTGGTCGCCACCCGCCATTCGGCTTATCAATGCGTCGAAAACAGGAGGATGGTTCATGGTATCGGAAGCAACGCGCATCGATTGGATCGGAGGGAGCTGCCGGCTGCTGCAGGCAACGGCGGCGGAGTTCCGCGACACTCGTCCCTTCGAGGGGCTGACGATTGGCACCGGTATCCATCTCGAACCGAAAACGGTGGCGCTTCTGATGACGCTCGGCGCCGGCGGCGCGCGTCTGGTCTGCACCGGCAACCTGAACAGCACCCAGCCCGCGACGGTCGACTATCTGCGCCGCCAGGGCATCACCGTCTTCGCTACCCAGACCACCGATCCCGCCGCGCACTACCAGAGCCTTGTTGCCGTGGTGGCCGAAAAGCCGGATCTGCTGCTCGACAATGGCGGCGATCTCTTCGCCATCGCCGCGGAAAGCCCCTACGCCAATCTCCTGGGCGGCACCGAAGAGACCACCTCCGGCCGCACCCGTCTGCTGCCGCTGCGTGACAGGCTAAACATGCCGATCCTCGTCATCAACGACAGCCCGATCAAGCAATTCGCTGAAAACAAGCATGCCGTCGGCCAGAGCCTGTTCGAGAGCTACATGCGTTTCACCAACCGCTCCACCAACGGCAAGCGCGTCACCGTGTTCGGCTATGGCGCCTGCGGCAAGGGCACGGCCGCCTGTCTCCGCAATGCCTTCTCGCAGGTGAGCGTTGTCGATATCGATCCTGTCACCACGCTCGAAGCGCATCTGGATGGTTTCGTCACACCGCTGCGCGATGACGCCATCCGCTCCGCCGACGTGCTCGTCACCGTCACCGGCCATCCCGATATCATCACCTTGAAGGACCTGCCGCTGATCAAGAACGGCGCCATCCTGATGAACGGCGGCCATTTCCCCAACGAGATCGACGTCACCGCTTTCCGCGCCCACGAGGACGTCGTCGCGACCGACCGCTATGAGGCCGATGGCATCGAGACCCTGCATATGAAGGACGGCCGCGCCATCCACATCCTGGGCGGCGGCCACATGGCCAACCTCGCCGGCCCGCGCCCGCTTGGGAACTCGGTGGAATCCATGGACCTCGGCTTCACCCTACAGGTCCGCTGCCTGGAGCGCGTCGCCAAGCGCGGCGTCGGTCCGGAAGCCTGCATCGTGCCGGTCCCTGCGGATATCGACGCGATGGTGGCAAACGCTTATCTCGATCTGGCGCGGTAGGCTTTCCAGCCGCTGTCGGGGCCGCAGGAGCCCCGGCGCGCGAGCCTCAATCGATCTCGATCACCAGCTTGCCCTCAGCCTCACGGCCTTCGATCAACCTGTGTGCCTCGACGACATCGGCAAGAGAAAACCGCCGGCTGTCCATGCGCGGCAACAGCTTGCCCGCTTCGGCTAGCCGCGTCACCTCGCGAAGGATCTCGCCGTGATGCGCACGGCCTTCGCCTGTGAGCAGCGGCAGCAGCGTGAATACGCCGGAATAACTCGCCGCCTTGAAGGAGAGCGGCGCCAGCGCATGCGTGCCCCATCCGAGCGCGCTGACGACACGGCCGAACCGGCCGACCGCCTTGAACGCCATGTCGAGCCCGGCGCCGCCGACCGTATCGTAGACGACATCGAAGCCACGCCCCGCGGTATAGGTCGCGACGTGATCCTCGATGGTGCCGACGGCGCGGTCGATCGGCGTGGCGCCGAGGCTGCGGAGATAGTCCGCCTTCGCCGCGCCATCGATCGCGTAGACATCGGCGCCGACAGCCCGGGCGATCTGCACCGCGACATGCCCGACCCCGCCGGCACCGCCGATGACGAGGACACGCTGGCCGCTCGCGACCTTCGCCCTGTCCACAAGCCCTTCCCATGCGGTGATCGCAGCGAGCGGCAGCGCGGCGGCTTCCCGCATCGACAGATTGCTCGGTTTGAGCGCGATGAGATCGGCGTCGACAGCTGCGAACTCGGCCAGCGACCCCTGAATGCCGCCGACCCCGCCGGTCATGCCGTAGACCGCGTCGCCGCGCCGGAAACCGGTCACATCAGGGCCGACCGCCTCGACGATCCCAGCCATGTCGATTCCGAAGATAGCGGGCAGGGGATGGCGGGCATGGGCGGCGTTGCCGGCGCGGATCTTGGTGTCGAGTGGATTGACGCCGCTCGCCTGGATGCGCACCAGCACTTGGCCTTTGGCAGCGTCGGGCCGGGCGATTTCGGTGTGGCGAAACGCGCCCTGCGGTGCGTCGACGACAAGCGCTTTCATCGTGGATTTCGAAGACATGGAACACTCCTTTCGTGTTTGTGAAAGAAGGATGCGCCGTTGAAGATCGAATGGAAATCATAGATAATGTATGAATATCATGCAAAAATGTTTGGATGACCATGGAGTGGAGCGATCTCAGGCTGTTCCTGGCCATTGCCAGGCTTGGCACCTTGGGTGCGGCGGCGCGCAGCCTTGGGCTGACGCAACCGACCATGGGCCGGCGTCTGCGCGCCCTTGAGGCAGCGCTCGGCCAGACGCTCTTCCAGCGCACGGCCGATGGCTTCGTGCTGACCGACGAAGGCGTGGCGGTCTTCGCCCATGCCGAGCGGATCGAGGAGGAGGCGCTTGCCCTGCAGCGCGAGCTCGCCGGCACCGCCAGCGACCTCACCGGCTTCCTGCGTCTCTCGTCCTCCGATTGGTTCGGCACCCATATGCTGGCGCCCGCCATCGCCGAGTTTTCGCTCGCCTATCCCAAGGTCGTCGTCGAGCTTTTGACCGATAGCCGCCTGCTCAGCCTCTCCCGGCGCGAGGCCGACCTCGTCTTCCGCATCGCGCCCTTCACGGAGCCGGAAGTGATCTCCCGCCGGCTGCTGCGCATCGAATACGGCCTCTACATCAAGCGCGGCCTGCCGCATCCGGTCGCAGGAAGCGGGGAGGGCGCACGCCTGGTCACCATGGATGAAGCCTTCGGCGGCATGCCCGATGTCTTATGGCTCCAGCGCCTGCTGCCGAAGGCGTCGATCGCGCTTCGCAGCAACAATCGCGATGTGCAGGCAACGCTCTGCGCCAACGGCGCCGGCCTCGCCGTGCTGCCGCGTCCGCTTGGCGACAGCATGGGCGCGATCGAGCGGGTCGATCTCGGCGAAACGCCGCCGGGGCGCGATACCTGGGTGGGCTACCACCGCGATATGAAGCGCATGGCGCGGCTGCGCGCGCTGCTCGATCACGTCATCGAGCGGCTGGCCAACTGACCGTCACCGCTCCCAGTAAGGCACCGGCCCATAAAGCTCGGCGAGATAATCGATGAACAGCCGCACCTTGGCCGGCAGGAACTGGCGGCTTGGGTAGACGGCCGACAGCGTCACGTTGCGCGACCCTTCATAGGCCGGCAGCACCTGCACCAGCTGGCCGGATTTCAGCTCCGCGCCGATATCCCAGGTCGAGCGCAGCGCGATGCCGAGGCCGGCAATCACCGCCTCGCGGATCACCTCGCTGGAATTGGTGGTGAGCATCCCCTCCGGCCGTATCGACAGCGCGCCCTCGGGCCCCTCAAGCCGCCAGACATCGTTATTGTGCGCCGGCAGGCAGCGATGCCGCTTGAGATCGTCGATGCTGTCAGGCGTGCCATTCGCCTTGAGATAATCCGGCGAGGCGCAGAGCACCCGGCGCACCGGGGCGAGGCGGCGGGCGACGAGGCTGGAATCGGTGAGCTCCGCGATGCGGATCGCCAGGTCGAAGCCGCCGCCGACGATGTCGCTGAACTCGTCGGAGAGCACCAGGTTGATGGCGAGATCGGGATGGGCGTCCATGAAGCGCTTCAGATGCGGCGCGATGTGCATGCGACCAAACGAGGTCGGCGCCGAGACCTTCAGCGTCCCATGCATCTGCGCCGAGCGGCCGGAAATATAGAACTCCGCCTCCTCGAGCCCGGCCAGAATGCCGAGCACCCGGTCATAAAAACCCTGGCCGGCTTCGGTCAGCGAAATCTGCCGCGTCGTGCGCTGCAAGAGCCGCGTGCCCAGCCGGTCTTCCAGCCGTTTGATGCGCTTGGAAACCACCGCCGGCGAGAAGCCGAGCGCCCGCCCGGCGAGCGACATGCTGCCCGTCGCCGCCACCTTGGCGAAGATTTCGAGATCCCCCAGATTGGTCATGTCGCCCCGATAATTTCTTATTTTGTCATAAGTGCTTAGCATTTGCGCCGAATTGGGGAAAGTGTTAAGCCCGAAGCCTTGGCAGTATGGAGGATACAGCCGGTTTCGCCTGATATGGAGAAGGGAGGAAAGGCATGTCCGACGCCATTTCGTTTCTCGCCCCGCGCGCCGATGTCATGGCGCGCCGCCGGCAGATTATTGCCGATCTCGCCGATCTCCTGCCACCGGAATGCCTGGTCTCCGAGCCGCGCGAACTCATGCCCTTCGAGACCGACGCCTTCGTCTCCTACCGCCGCATGCCGCTTGCGGTCGCGCTTCCGCGCAGCACGGCTGAAGTGGCGGCGGTGATGAAATACTGCCATCGATACGGCATCCCCGTCGTCCCGCGCGGCGCCGGTACGTCGCTCTCGGGCGGCGCCATTCCGCAAGAGGATGCTGTTGTCGTCTGCGTCTCGAAGATGAACCGCATCATCGAGATCGGCCTGTTCAATCGCGCCGCGGTCGTCGAGGCCGGCGTCACCAATCTCAACATTTCCGAAGCCGTCTCCGCCGACGGCTTCTTCTATGCGCCGGATCCGAGCTCGCAGCTTGCCTGCACCATCGGCGGCAATATCGGCATGAATTCCGGCGGCGCCCACTGTCTGAAATACGGCGTCACCACCAACAATCTGCTCGGCGTGAAAATGGTGCTGGTCGATGGCACGGTCATCGATCTCGGCGGCAAGGGGCTGGACGCCGGCGGCTATGATCTCCTCGGCCTCGTCTGCGGCCACGAGGGCCAGCTCGGCATCGTGACGGAAGCCACGGTGCGCCTGATCGCCAAGCCGGAAGGGGCCCGCCCGGTGCTTTTCGGTTTCGCGACCTCGGAGGAGGCGGGCTCCTGCGTCGCTGATATCATCGCATCCGGCATCATCCCCGTCGCCATCGAGTTCATGGACAAGCCGGCGATCGAGATCTGCGAGGCCTTCGCCAAGGCCGGCTATCCCCTTGATGTCGGCGCTTTGCTGATCGTCGAAGTCGAGGGCTCGGAAGCCGAGATGGACGACATGCTGAAGGATATCGTCGACATCGCCCGCCGTCATGGCGTCAGCACCGTGCGCGAATGCCAGTCGGCGACGGAAGCGGCATTGATCTGGAAGGGCCGCAAATCCGCCTTCGGCGCCACCGGCCGCATCGCCGATTATATCTGCATGGATGGCACCGTGCCGCTCAGCCAGCTCTCCTACGTACTGAAGAAGACCTCCGAGATCATCGAGCGTCACGGCCTGCGCGTCGCCAATGTCTTCCACGCCGGCGATGGCAACATGCACCCGCTCATCCTCTTCAACGCCAACGATCCCGAGGACGCCGCCCGCGCCGAGGCGGCCGGCATGGAGATCCTGAAGCTCTGCGTCGATGCCGGCGGCTGCCTCACCGGCGAACACGGTGTCGGCATCGAGAAGCGTGATCTGATGCGCCATCAATATTCCGATGCCGATCTCGCCCAGCAGATGGCCGTCCGCGCCGCCTTCGATCCCGGCTGGCTGCTCAATCCCTCCAAGGTCTTCCCGCTCGAAGGGCGCCAACCCGCATGATCGAGCTATGCCCAGGTACAGAGGAAGAGGCCGCCGAGATCATCCGCGCCCATGCGCAGGCGGGCACGCCGCTTGCCGTCGCAGGCGGCAACACCCGCTCCGGTTTCGGCAATGCTGTCACAGCCGAACACCGCCTGCGCTCGACCGCGCTCTCGGGCATCGTCGCCTATAACCCCGGCGAGATGGTGCTCACCGCCCGCGCCGGAACACCGCTTGCCGAAATCGAGGCGGCGTTGGCTAAGAGCGGTCAGACCATGGCCTTCGAGCCGATGGATCACCGCCCCCTCATGGGCACATCCGGCGAGCCGACCATCGGCGGGGTCTTCGCGGCCAATGTCTCCGGCCCGCGCCGTCTGATATCAGGTGCCGCCCGCGACAGCCTGCTCGGCGTCCGCTTCGTCAATGGACGTGGCGAGGCCATCAAGGCCGGCGGTCGGGTGATGAAGAACGTCACGGGTCTCGATCTTGTCAAG
Source organism: Rhizobium sp. NPDC090275 (assembly GCF_044772225.1). Taxonomy (NCBI): domain Bacteria; kingdom Pseudomonadati; phylum Pseudomonadota; class Alphaproteobacteria; order Hyphomicrobiales; family Rhizobiaceae; genus Rhizobium; species Rhizobium sp. NPDC090275. Next base: position 262,129 of record NZ_JBIVYL010000003.1, read on the forward strand.
CTGATGGCCGGCTCGCACGGCACGCTCGGCCTCATCACCGAGGTCACCTTCCGCGTGCCGCCGAGGCCGAAGTCGGAAGCGACGATCGTGATCTCGGGCCTCAACGACGCCGAGGCAGCCAACGCCATGGCCGCCGCAATGGCCATGCCGGTCGAGGTCTCAGGCGCCGCCCACCTGCCCATGACCGTCGCCTGGAGCTTTCTCGGCAATCGTCTGCCCGAGGGCGAGGCGACCGTGCTGCGCATCGAAGGTCTGCCGGCCTCCGTTGCGACGAGAGCCGAGAAACTGGCCGCCGCCATGTCCGCCTTCGGCCCGGTCGCGCGCCTCGGTGAGGACGACAGCGCCACCCTCTGGCGCGAGATCCGCGACGTGAAACCCTACGCCGACGGCGGCCCGCGCCCGGTCTGGCGTGTCTCGGTCGCGCCGTCGATCGGCCATCAGCTGGTCGCGGCGCTGAGGCTAGAGACCGGCGTCGACGCCTTCTACGACTGGCAGGGCGGTCTCGTCTGGATGCGCATGGAAGCGGACGCCGAAGCGAACCTGCTGCGACGTTTCATGCACGCACTCGGCGGCGGCCACGCTACACTGATGCGCGCGCCTGATGCGATGCGCGCGGCGACACCGGCGTTTGAGCCCCAGGTCGATGCCGTGGCGCTGCTGTCGGCGCGGGTGAAGGAGAAGTTCGATCCGGCGGGGATTTTCAGTCCGGGGAAGATGGGGGGATAGTGATGGTGTGGTCTCCAGCTATGTGCGGGAAGAACCCCTCCCCAACCCCTCCCCACAAGGGGGAGGGGCTTGCTGGGCGCGACGTCCTTGCCAGAGATCGCGACCATTCAACACCCGCTAGCGAGAGAATGAAGCAGGACGGCCCCCCTAGGTTAGCCCCTCTCCCTTGTGGGGAGGGGTTGGGGAGGGGTTTGTTCCGCCCCGCGACGCGCACGACAACAGGGGCCCGTTAGCCTGACATGCAAACCAACTTCACCCCCGCCCAGCTAGCTGATCCCCATGTCGCCGCCTCCGAGCAGATCCTGCGCAAATGCGTCCATTGCGGCTTCTGCACCGCCACCTGTCCCACCTATGTCACGCTCGGCAACGAGCTCGACAGTCCGCGCGGTCGCATCTATCTCATCAAGGACATGCTGGAAAACGACCGCCCGGCCGACACGGAGGTGGTCACCCATATCGACCGCTGTCTCTCCTGCCTCGCCTGCGTGACGACCTGTCCCTCCGGCGTCGATTACATGCACCTCGTCGATCACGCCCGCGCCCATATCGAAAAGACCTACAAGCGCCCCTTCATGAACCGGCTGACGCGCGGCATCTTGGCCGCCGTCCTGCCCTATCCCGGCCGCTTCCGCATGGCGCTTCGACTGGCCCGCCTCGGCAGGCCGCTGGAAGCCCTCTTTCGTCGCCATCAGGCTCTCAAACCCTTCGCCGCCATGCTGGCGCTCGCCCCGCGCAGCCTGCCCGCACCCTCCCATCTGGCAACGCCGGCAATTCACACGGCGGAGCAGGGCGAGCAGCGAGGCCGCGTGGCGATCCTCACCGGCTGCGCCCAACAGGTGCTCGACCCCGCCATCAACGCGGCGACAATCCGGCTTCTCACCCGCCTCGGCGTCGAGGTCGTGGTGCCCAAGGGGGAAGTCTGCTGCGGCTCGCTGGTCCATCACATGGGCCGCGAGGAACAGGCGCTGGCAAGCGCCCGCGCCAATGTCGATGTCTGGACCCGCGAGATCGAGGAGGGCGGGCTCGATGCGATCATCATCACCGCGTCCGGCTGCGGCACGACGATCAAGGATTACGGCCACATGCTGCGGCTCGATCCAGCCTACGCCGAAAAGGCCGCCCGCGTTTCCGCGCTTGCCCGCGATGTCACCGAATACCTGGCGACGCTCGATCTGCCCTCGCACATGCCGAGGGGGCTGACGGTCGCTTATCACTCCGCCTGCTCGATGCAGCACGGCCAGAAGATCACCATGGCGCCGAAGCAGCTGTTGAAGGCGGCGGGTTTTACCGTGCGCGATCCGGCCGAAGGTCACCTCTGTTGCGGCTCGGCAGGCACCTACAACATCATGCAGCCGGATATTTCCGACGCGCTGAAGGCCCGCAAGGTGAAGAATATCGAGGCGACGAAACCCGATATCATCGCGACTGGCAATATCGGCTGCATCACCCAGATCGCGTCCGCCACCGCGATCCCCATATTGCACACGGTCGAGCTGCTCGACTGGGCCTATGGCGGCGAGAGGCCGGAGAAATTGAAGGCCAGCCAAGTTGACGGTCAACAAAATTAGCGGCCAGAAAAATTTAAGGGTTTCGGGCTAGCCTGACGCGGCCGGATCGTCCGGCGGCATTTGGAGCTCAAGCATGCATCGTTTCATCCTGGCGTTCACCGCTCTTGTTGGCGCCACCGAAGTCGCACACGCCGACAGCCGTTTCTTCTGTTCCGCCGACGACAAGAATGTGCGCTTCACTGTCGAAAGCGGCTTCAAGGCGGAGAACGGGCACGTGCTCAATCACTTCCGCGGTGCGCTCATTCTGAAGAACGAAACCGCGCCGCAGCCGCTGGGCCGGATCGATCTCGATTCCGACAGCCTGACGAACCACTGGTCGCATGCCGGCGAGCTCAGGCTTGAGGTTCTTTATGATGGTGGGAAAGCGGCGGGTGGCCAGACGGCCAATCTGATCGTGTCGGCCGAGCAGCGCAACAATGCCAAGGCCTTTGCCGGCACCTACGAACTCGCGATCGAGGGCGGTACGGCGCCGCAGGCCTTCAATGGCAAGGTCAGCTGCGGATCGAAATAGGCGGCCGGAATTCCAGCCGCCCTTCTTTTCATGACATGAGGCCTTAGCCGCCGAAGATCGTTCTCAGAACGTCGATGCCGCGGTCGTCGAAGGCGACGTTGCCCTGCTTGTTGCCGGGACCGACGACGATCACCTTGGTGCCGACGGGAACGCGGTCGTAGAGATCGGCAACGTCGTCATTGACCATGCGGATGCAGCCGGAAGACAGGTTGAGGCCGATCGTCCAGGGCTGGTTGGTGCCGTGGATACGGAAAATCGTGTCGCGGCCGCCCTGGTAGAGATACATGGCGCGGGCACCGAGCGGATTGTCCGGGCCACCCGGCTGGACGGCCGGCAGGTTGTGGCCGGCGCGGGCCTCGCGGGCGCGCATTTCGGCCGGCGGCGTCCAGGTCGGCCATTCAGCCTTGCGGCCGATCTTCACCACGCCCGACCAGCCGAAGCCTTCGCGGCCGACACCGATGCCGTAGCGCGTGGCCTTGTTGCGGCCTTCGACGAGGTAGAGATACTTGTTGACCGTATCGACGATCACGGTGCCCGGCGCTTCATTGGTGATGAGGCGGACGACGCGCTTCTTGTATTGCGGCTTGACCTGCTGGCTGTGCTTGACGCCACGAACGGCGTCTGTCGCCGTCATCACGGGCTCGGCGCTGGCAACGGCCACCATACCCGACATCGCAACGGCAACGGCCGCCACGAGCAGAGACACTTTCTTCATTTCGATTTCCCTCTCAAGGCACGATCGCCGGCAAAGCTAACGGAATCGACCGGGATTTCAAGCTGGAAACCCTGAAAATGCGGGGGTAAGCGGCAAGGTGTGTCCTTGCCGCCATAAGAAAATTCAGATCACGATGACCCGCGTGCCCACTTTGACACGCTCGTAAAGGTCGACGACGTCCTCGTTGCGCAGGCGGATACAGCCCGAGGAAACGGCGCTTCCGATCGTCCACGGGGCATTGGTGCCGTGGATGCGATAGAGCGTGGAACCGAGATACATGGCGCGGGCGCCGAGCGGATTTTCCGGTCCGCCATCCATGCGCGCCGGGAGATAATGGCCCTTCGCCGCCTCGCGGCTGATCATTTCCGACGGCGGTGTCCAGTCCGGCCACTCGGACTTGCGGGTCACCTTGTGAACGCCGGCCCACTCGAAGCCCGGCTTGCCGACGCCCACGCCATAGCGACGCGCCTTGCCGTTTGCCATGACCAGATAGAGGAAGCGGTTGTTGGTATCGATGACGATGGTGCCGGGCGCTTCCTTGGTCTGGTAGTCGACCATCTGCGGCAGGAACTGCGGCTCGATCTGGCCGCGGATCACGGGGACGCCGGGATTGATCGCCGAGACCTGCTGTGCTGCCGGCGCGCGACGAACGGCGCGCGGCGCAAACAGCCCGCGCTGCTGCTGCACGATGACGGGGCGCTGGTAGACGACGGGGCGAACATTGCCACCGCTGAGCTGCATGATCCACGGTGCCGCGAGATCAGGGCTCAGCACGACTGGCGGACGGGAAACGTAACGGTCGTCGCCAAGGGCGGCCGTGGAAAAGACGCCGAGCAGGGCTGCGGCGAGCAAAACGGATTTCATCATCGGACGAACTCTCTACAATGGCCGAAAATGGACGGGCGGCATCCGCCACCTGCCGATCATGCTGCCACCGCGCTCGCCAGCGAATGGTAAACCCGCGTTCACTAAAAGCCGAACTGGCCCATAAACTTTTCGTCAGGGTTATCGTTCGGTTTGGAAACAGGGTTTGCAAATGGTAAAGCCGGATTCGCAGCCGCTGAAACGAATGGAACGTGATGAGCGAGACAGGCATTACAATCGGTGAGGACGGCAAGAGCCGCTGTCATTGGCACGGCAACCTACCGGATTATCTGCGCTATCACGACGAGGAATGGGGCAGGCCGGTCGTGAACGACATCCGCCTGTTCGAGAAGATCTGCCTCGAAGGCTTCCAGTCCGGCCTCTCCTGGCTCACGATCCTGCGCAAGCGCGAGAATTTCCGCGCTGCCTTCGCCGGTTTCGATTTCGAGAAGGTGGCGCTGTTTACGGATGAGGATGTCGAGCGTTGCGTGGCCGATGCCGGCATCATCCGCCACCGCGGCAAGATCGTTTCGACGATCAACAACGCCAAGCGCGCGATAGAGCTGCGCGACGAGTTCGGCTCGCTGGCGCATTATTTCTGGAGCTATGAGCCCGGTCACAACGAACGCCCCAAGGTGGTCGATCGCGCCACGATCATGGCGAACCCCACGACGCCCACCTCGGTCGCCATATCCAAGAATTTGAAGAAGCGCGGCTGGACCTTTGTCGGCCCGACCACAGTTTACGCATTCATGCAGGCAATGGGTCTCGTCAACGATCATCTCGAAGGCTGCTACTGCCGTCCCGAAGTAGAGGCGATGCGCGACGCATTGGTACGTCCATGAAAAAACTGAAACTGATGGCAATGGCGATCGCCGTAATCGCGATCGCGCCCGCCGCTATGGCGCAGACGCCCGAGCTGCAGCGCGGCGAAAGGCTGGAAAAGCTGCAGTTTCCGGCGGCAACGATGGAGCTGAAGGGCTGGACGAAATTCGGCAATGGCAAGGTCTACACCTTGCCCGTCAAGGCCGGCCAGCATGTGAAAATCGATTTCTCGACGAAGAGCCAGTTCGCTTTCCTCGCGATCTTCGATCTCGCGGCCCCCGACGACGAGGCGATCTTCGGCACCGATGAGGACGGGCAGACCTTCCAGACCACGGTCAAGCAGGACGCCACCTGGCTGCTTCGCCCCTATTATTCCAAGGCCTCTCCAAGACGCGGCCTCGGCGCCCCCTACAGCATTCTCGTGGAACCGCAGGCAGCCTCGGCCGCGCCGGCAACACCCGCGCCGGCCCCCACCGACGACAGCAAGCCGTCGCCGCTCTTCCCGTCCCGCAAGTAAGCGGAGCTTCGTTTAACCGAGGCTGTCGATCACGCCGCGCAATTCGCCGAGCCGTTCGATCTTGCGAAAGCGCGGCGCCTCCGTCGGCTCCTCGACATGCTCGAGCACCCAGGTCAGTTCGTGCGGCACGAACACGCCGTAGCTACCGGCGGCGATTGCCGGCACGATGTCCGATTTCAGCGAGTTCCCCACCATCATCGCCCGCTCCGGCCCGCCGCCGATCTTGGAAAAGATGCGGCGATAGGTAACCGCCGTCTTGTCGGAAACGATCTCGACGGCATGGAAGAAATCGCCAAGGCCGGACTGCGCCAGCTTGCGCTCCTGGTCGAACAGGTCGCCCTTGGTGATCAGCACGAGCAGGTAATGCTCGGAAAGCGCCGCCAGCGTCTCGCGCACTTCGGGCAGCGTCTCGACCGGATGCGAGAGAAGATCCCGCCCGGTATCGAGGATTTGCGCGATCACCGAGGCCGGCACGTTGCCTTCGGTAATCTCGATCGCGGTCTCGATCATCGACAGCGTGAAGCCTTTGATGCCAAAGCCGTAATGCTGAAGATTACGCTTCTCGGCGGCCAGCAGCCGGTCCGAAACCACCGTACCCTCGGCATAGTCCGAGAGCAGTTCGGTGAAGTGCGTTTCCGTCAGCCGGTAGAATTGCTCGTTCTGCCACAGCGTGTCGTCGGCATCGAAGCCGATCGTGGTCAGCGTGCGGGTCGTCATGGGCGCACCCTCTCGTTCACTCAAAAACAATTAGGAGCCTCGCGCCTTCGCCGCAAGGGATGGCGTCACTGATAGACGATGGCGCCGATGAAGCGCGGGCGTGAAAAGGCGGTTTCCGCGAACGTCATGCTGCCGAAGCCCATGATGCTGGTCATCGCCGTGTAGCTGGCCGCGCCCTCGACATAGATCACCGAGTCGCCGTCCGTCAGCTGCGGCAGCGTCGAGCTGCTCAGAACCTGCGCCTTCAACAGGCCGGCCGTACCGCTCTCCTTCGTCCAATCCAGCTTGTAGACGCCGGCGGTCTTCTTGATGCTGGAGATCCGGAGCGCGATCGGGGCCGTGCTGTTCTGCTGCAGATGCGTGAAGACGCTGTAGAGGTTGGACACGAAGGTATTGTCGATCGAGGTCTGGCGCGAAATCACGTCGGCGACGATACCGTTGGCCTGCACGATATTCTGATAGGTCCGGTACATGTCGAACACCGTGATGCTCGCCAGGAAGAAGAACAACAGGATCGGCGCGAGAAGGGCGAATTCGATTGCGGATGCGCCGGAGCGCTCGCGGATCAGGCGGGAAAAGGCGTGCTTCAACATCAGGTCGGCTCGTTGACGAAGGCAAAGCTGGAGGTCAGCTGGATGGCGCCGGTGTTGTCCTTCGGGAAACTCAGGCCGAAGCCGAGCCCTGGCACCAGCGGATCGACGACATAGCAGGCGCGGGTGAAGATGATCTGCGACGGCTGGCCGGAATTGTAGCTGGTGACGGGATCGATGGCGACGGACCGGTCGACGCAGGGCGTGCCCGTCGTCGGGAAGTCGGACGCCTTGGTCACCGGCGTGAACTCGATGCGGATCGACTTGACGCAATCGCTGAGGATCACGGCTTCCTTGCACACCGAAGCCTTGAAGTCGGCATAGCTCATCTTGGCGCCGTTGATCTGCAGCGCGCGCGAGCTGCGGCTGACGGCGCGGTCGAGCATGATCGACTGCGTCATGATGAAGCCAGCCTCGAAGATCGAGAAGATGACGGCAAAGACGATCGGCGCCAGGATGGCGAACTCGATCGCCGCCGCGCCCTTGGTGTCGCCGAAAAGCTGGCGCGCGCTACTGAACAAACCAATTCTCATTACTGCGTCAGTCTCAGTTTGCGGATCGATGTCGAGATCGACTTGAATGCGTCGCCGATGCCGGAGCCGGAGGCCTGGTAGAAGTGGGCGGAGCTCGTCGCGCAGTTCTTCATGGCGTTGATCGCGGTGGTGTCGCTGCCGAGCTCGAAGCCGATGGTGAAGATGGTGATGCCCTTGCCCTTGGCGGTCGTGCAGATATTGCTCAGGTAGGTCGCCGTGTTGCCCGACATCGTGTAGTTGCTCGGGCTGAGATCCGGAGAGCGCTTGTAGTCGTTCGGGCGGAATTGCGCGGTGATCACACCATCCGTCATCAAGACGAGCACCTTCATCGTATCGGCATCGCTGAAGCTGGAGGGGCGGTTGGAGAACTTCGAGGACATTTGCCCGCTCGCGATCGCCGCCTGCACGATGCTCGATGAAGCTGGGTTGAGCAGCATATATCCCCACTGCATGGCGTTCTGCGTGCCGGTCCCGTCATAGAGCTGCAAAGCGCTCAGTCGGGCTTTCAGATAGGTCGCGTCGTTGGAGAAATAGGTGATCGCGTCTTCCTCGCCGGGACACCACCACCATCTCTTTTCCTTGTCCGTCGTGTTGTAGTTCCAGTTCGTGAAGATCGGCAGGTTCGACCGTGCCTTGAAGCTCGGGATCGCATCGCTGCCAAAGCCCGCATTGTCGAGCTCGAAGCATGACCCCTTGTAGTTCGGATCCTTGGTCGGCTGCGACTGGCCAGTCAGGCGGGAGCCGCCGAGCTTGTCGAACACCGCGGAACCCACGTTGACGTGGCCGGCATAAGGCACGACGCTGATCGTCGTATAGTCCTTGGTGTCGTCGGTCAGGATCTGGTCGATGAACTGTTGCGAGGCGATCTTCAGGTTCTTGATCTTGCTTCCCACCATCGAGCCCGACATGTCGAGCATCAGCGACAGCTCGATATTCTGCTTGGCCTCCTCGGCGCTTGACGCCGTCTTGATCGTCAACGTCTTGACGCCCGCCAGATGCATGAAGGCGGTGTTGATCGTGTAGGAGGCGTTGGCCGAGATCTTGCGCGAGTTCATCGCCGTCGCCTCGGAAAAGTCGATGGCCACGTCAGCACCGTAGGGGAGATTGTTCATATAGCTTTTGAGAACATCGGCGGTCTTCTGCTTCTGCGACAGCGACGCCGCTGCGAGCACGCCGCGGTCGAGCCCGTCCTGCATTTCCACGCGCACCGCTTCATAGCGCGCGAGATCGACCCCGGCGCCACCGGCCAAGACCATTGGCACGAAAAGCAGCGCGACGATCATCGCCACATTGCCGCGCTTGTTGCGCAGCAGTGAACTCACAAGCTGAACCAAGGATGTCATGATTGCCCCCGCATCTGCGAGGATTGTTTAGGTGGGTATCAATTAGAATTTTATGAATCCGCTCGGAAAGTGCTGTAAATACAATCACTAAGAGCGAGAATTGTTGGGTGCAATCACGGTTGCGCGCCAATGAGTTGCGAGCGACCTATGTTGACGCAACCCCTGCGTATCGCATGAGCCGCTGAAACCGTGCACGCGCAACTTATGTCTGATGGGTTCATGCCTGCGGCAGGCGCCGCCACCCCAGCGCCGCGCCGCCCAAAAATCATAGAACCGGGATCATTCCCTCCGCCGGCTTCATGGCGGTCCTCACAAGGAAACGTTTGACCATGCGTTACAACCAGCTTGGAAATACCGGCCTGTTCGTCTCAGAAATCTGCCTGGGCACCATGACCTTCGGCGCCGCCGACGACAAAAGCCCCTGGGGCGCCATCGCCGATGTCGACCAGAAGGCGGCCGACGCGATCGTCGAACGGTCGCTCTCGGCAGGCGTCAATTTCATCGATACCGCCGACGTCTATTCCTTCGGCGACTCCGAGAAGCTGCTCGGCCAGTCGCTGAAGAACCTCGGCGTCGCCCGCAAGGATGTCGTCATCGCCACCAAGGTCTATGGTGCGATGGGCGACAAGCCGAACGATCGCGGCGCCTCGCGCGGCCACATCATGGATTCCGTCGAAAAGAGCCTCGAGCGCCTGCAGACCGATCACATCGATCTCTACCAGATCCACGGCACCGACAGCGTAACCCCGATCGACGAGACGCTGCGCGCGATGGACGATCTCGTCTCGCGCGGCCTTGTCCGCTATGTCGGCGTCTCCAATTGGCAGGCCTGGCGTATTGCCAAGGCGCTTGGGATTTCGGAGCGTCGCGGCTTCGCCCGCTTCGAGACCGTGCAGGCCTATTACTCCATTGCCGGCCGTGATCTTGAGCGCGACATCGTGCCGATGATGAACGAGGAAAAGGTTGGCCTGATGGTCTGGTCGCCGCTCGCCGGCGGCTTGCTCTCGGGCAAATACGGCCCCGGCGCGCCGGGTAACGGCGAAGGCCGTCGCGCTGCCTTCGACTTCCCGCCTGTCGACAAGGACCGCGCCTGGGCCTGCGTCGCCGTGATGCGCGAGATCGCCGAAAAGCACGGCGCAAGCGTCGCCACCGTGGCGCTCGCCTATGTGCTTGCGAAGCCCTTCGTCACGACTGTCATTATCGGCGCCAAGCGCATCGAACAGCTCGACCAGAACCTCGCGGCCGTCGGACTGAAACTCGATGCAGACGACCTCAAGAAGCTGGACGAGGTCAGCGAACTCGCCCCCGAATATCCCGGCTGGATGCTCTCCCGCCAGGGTGCCGGCCGCCGCCCCGCGCCGTTCGAACCGAAGGCCTAAGCGCCTAGTGAAAGACTGGACGCCGAGGCAAAGCCGGCGTCCAGTCTATCGTCGGATAGTTCGCCTACTTGGCGTGCGCCTTCAGCCAGGCCTGCATCTCTGTGATCTCGGCTTCCTGCGCCTTGATCACGCCCTCCGCCAGCTTGCGCATCTCGGGATCCTTCCCGTATTGCAGCTCCACCTTGGCCATGTCGATCGCCCCCTGGTGATGGGCGATCATTCCGCGCACGAAGTCGATATCGGCGTCGCCGCTATATTCGATCATCATGTCCTTGTGCATCTTGTTGTTGGCCTCGGAAAAGGCATGGCTTGACGGGCTGTGGTCGCCCATCGGCATGCTCATGTCCATATCCATCGGCTTGTCTTCCGCGCCGGCCGGAAGAGCTATGAACGAGAGGCCGGCGATGAGACCAGTGGCGAGAGCGAGTAGTTTCAGAGACATGGGATTTCCTTCCTCAGTCTGGCAATGAAAGTCCGATGCGGCTGATCGTGCCGCGTTTCTCAGGGTCTTGATTGTCAGCCCAGCCGGGGAGGGGGGGCCTGTGGCGCCGGCCGCGCGCCGGGAAAAGCAAGCGCGATTGCCGGCGAGGGATAGGAAAACACCTGCTTGCCATCGGCATGAACGATCACGTCGACCGGCACGACCAGACAGGCGGAACAGAGCGGCATATGCCCCATGCTGCCGGCGGCACACGGGTTCTTCGCCGGCACTGAGCCCTTGACGGCATCGCCCATCTCCATATCTGGCATATGATGGTGCGGCTTGCCGGCAGCCATATCGACAGCGGCGGGCTGGCTCATCGACGCGCACATTGGACACCCCGCCCACGCGAACATCGTTCCGTAGGTTAGCCACGCCAGCATCATCGTCGCGATAGAGAAAAGCCGCATCGGTCAAACATAAGCAAGCGCGCCACCGCTGCCAAGACATCGCGCGGCGCTAATCGAGCTTGGCGGCCTTGCGTAACGCATCGTTGATCCGCCCCTGCCACCCCTTGCCGGTCGCCTTGAACGCATCGATCACATCGGGGTCGAGCCTCAACGATATCTGCCGCTTCGGGCTCTCCACCGCCGGCCGCCCGCGCGAACGCCGGATGCTCTCGGCAAACTCGGGGAAAACCTCGGCAAAGGGCCGCGCCTTCTTGAAGTCCTCTTCGGTCCATTCGGGGTTGTCGCTGACCTCATCCCAGTCGTCCTTGGTGTAACCGCGGCCTTCCTTGAAATCGATCTGCAACTCAGTCTTCTTCGGCGTCATCCAGCAGCCTCCTCTCGCTTTTGCGCGCCGGGCGCATCGAGATAACGGAAATGCCCTCCGAGCCCAGCACCGCGAACACGACGGCGATCGAGCCATCCGCAAAGCGCCCGATCGCGATCAAGCGCCCGCGCTTGGCCGGCCGCAATATGGCGCCGAGAAAGAACACTTCGTCGAGATCGGCGAAGTCGAGCCCATGCTTGTCGAGGTTGGCAAGCCGTTTCGGCTCATCCCAAACGATCTTCATCGATACGATATCGCAAAATAAAAGTGATACAATAAATCTTTGATTGCATCACGATATCTTGCAATTCACCAGGCCGCAATCACCTGATGGATCACCTGGTAATCCGGGCTTTCCTCGCCTATCGGCACCACCGGCCAAGCCCACGCCGCCCGCGCGTCCGGCACCGCGACCCCGTGCATCAGGTCGGCCTCTTCATGGGTCTTTCCGTTGCGATCGATCACCGCATAGGAGACATCGGTGACAAGGCAGCTCTTGAACGGCATGCGCGACAGGCCGGAAAGATGCGCTGCGATCAGCTGTTCCACCGTACCCTCAGGCATCCGCTCCCGCTCGGCCTCGAACCGCCGCTGCGCCCCACGCCCGATCTGCGAGAGCAGATTGGCCGAAACCACGAGATCGAGATAGGGCACATTGCGCAGGAACCCCAGCGGCTCCGGCTGTTCGCCGGCAGCAAGCGCGTCATAGCCCGAGAGATCGCGCTCGATCAGCCGGACATTGCGATAAGCCTTGCGGCGCATCTTCATCCTCACCGTCGCGACATGAACGAGATCGATCAGAACGACAGTATCGAAGCTGGCCGCCAGCTCCTTGATCGGCACGTCGCGCAGCAAGCCGGACCCCAGCACCACGGCCGTCCGCCGCTGCTTGCAGCCCGCTATCGCCGCAAGGATCGCCCGCCTCGTATTCGTTTCATGCTCCGCCCATTGCCGGCTGCAACGGTTGGCGCGCGACCAGAGATTGACGGAGTAGCGGATGTATTTGCGGTGCGGCTTGCTGGTGAAGGGGAGAGTGGCGGCGTAGAGGAGGGCTTCTGCGATCACTATGTTGCTTTCAGCGATAAATGTCCCGGCGATGGCCGATTTCGACCACGAGCACGATTAGCTTCTGGTCCTGAATATCGCAGATGATGCGGTAGTCGCCGACCTCATAGCGCCAATAGCTGCCAAGTGCATGGCCCTTCAAGGCCTTGCCGAGGTCGCGCGGACTTTCGTGAGTGACAAGGCGCTCGTCCAAGAATTGCCGGATACGCCTGCGAATGACCGGATCGAGCTTCCTGGTGTATTTCTGGACGGAGATCGTGTACTCAATCGTCCATGCCACGCCAGAACTCCTCGGAGCTTATGACCTGGTCTTCTCCCTTGCGAATGCGCTCCATTGCCGCCTCGGCGAGCGCGATGTCGTGCAGATCCTCGAGGTGTTGTCCGATCACGTCGCGCACATAGGCGTCCGGCGCAGCGCCCGCTTCGGCCGCATATTCCTCGACGAGCTTCATCATCTCATCCGGCATTTCGATCGTGACGCGCTTGTTCATGGCGATGATCCCTTCAGGTGATGGAGATATACCATCGGATCGCACACTTCGCCAGACGCCGACACTTGCCGCATCCGGCCCTTTCCGCTAGGAAACCGCCACTGTCACACTGAGCGGAAGACGTTGGAAATGAACGACAAGCAGAAGAAACCACAAAAGCTCAAGGCCAGACTTCCCCGCGGCTTCGTCGATCGTTCGGCGGCCGATATTCGCGCCGTCAATGAGATGACCGCGAAGATCCGCGAAGTCTATGAGCATTATGGTTTCGATCCTGTCGAAACGCCGCTCTTCGAATACACCGATGCGCTAGGCAAGTTCCTGCCCGATGCCGATCGTCCGAACGAAGGCGTCTTTTCGCTGCAGGATGACGACGAGCAGTGGATGTCGCTGCGCTACGACCTGACGGCGCCGCTCGCCCGCCATGTCGCGGAGAGCTTCAACGACATCCAGCTGCCCTACCGCACCTACCGCGCCGGCTATGTGTTCCGCAACGAAAAGCCCGGCCCCGGCCGCTTCCGCCAGTTCATGCAGTTCGACGCCGACACGGTCGGCGCACCCGGCGTGCAGGCCGATGCCGAGATGTGCATGATGATGGCCGATACGCTGGAAGCCCTCGGCATCAAGCGCGGCGACTATGTTATCCGCGTCAACAACCGGAAGGTTCTCGACGGCGTTCTGGAAGCGATCGGTCTCGGCGGCGACGACAAGGCCGCCCAGCGTTTGAACGTGCTGCGCGCCATCGACAAGCTCGACAAATTCGGCCCCGAGGGCGTGGCCCTCCTGCTCGGCCCCGGCCGCAAGGACGAGTCGGGCGATTTCACCAAGGGTGCCGGGCTCGACCAGGGTCAGATCGACAAGGTTCTCTTCTTCGTCGGCATCAAGGACTACGCCGAAAGCGCCGCCCAGTTGGCGGAACTCGTCGCGGGCACCTCGAAGGGTGCTGAAGGTGTCGAGGAACTGAACCTGATCGGCGGTCTCGTCACCGGCGCCGGCTATCAGTCAGACCGCATCAAAATCGACCCCTCCGTCGTCCGCGGCCTCGAATACTACACCGGCCCGGTCTACGAAGCCGAGCTTCTGTTCGACGTCACCAACGAAAAGGGCGAAAAGGTCGTCTTCGGCTCCGTCGGCGGTGGCGGTCGTTATGATGGTCTGGTTTCCCGCTTCATGGGCCAGCCGGTTCCGGCCACGGGCTTCTCCATCGGCGTCTCGCGCCTGATGACGGCGCTGAAGAACCTCGGCAAGCTCGGCCAGAGCGAAGTCGTCGAACCCGTCCTCGTCACCGTCATGGATGGCGATGTAGAGGCCATGGGCCGCTACCAGCGCATCACGCAGGAACTGCGTGCGGCAGGCATCCGCGCCGAAATGTACCAGGGCAACTGGAAGAAGTTCGGCAACCAGCTGAAATACGCCGACCGCAGAGGCTGCCCCGTCGCCATCATCCAGGGTGGCGATGAGCGTGCCGAGGGCGTCGTGCAGATCAAGGATCTGATCGAGGGCAAGCGCCTCTCGGGCGAGATCGAGGACAACGCCTCGTGGCGCGAAGCCCGTGTCGCGCAGGAGACCGTCAAGGAGGCCGATCTGGTCGCCAAGGTGAAGGAAATCCTGGCGGCGCAGGCGGAAGATCGCAAGCGAGCCTCTGATGTTTGAGCGGGGAATACCCCCCTCTGTCCTGCCGGACATCTCCCCCACAAGGGGGGAGATCGGCCAGGTTCATCCGCTCGCTCCACATTCACTGTTTGGCGCAAGCCGCGCAACACATCGATCTCCCCCCTTGTGGGGGAGATGTCCGGCAGGACAGAGGGGGGTAACCCCGGAGACACCAACCCCATGCCCCTGATCAACCTCCCAGCTTTCTGCGAAGACCTGCTCGCCGAATTCGCCGCCCGCCGCACCGAGCGTGTCGACACCCCGGTCATCCAACCGGCCGAGCCGTTCCTCGACATCGCCGGCGAAGACCTTCGCCGCCGCATCTTCATGACCGAGAGCGAAACCGGCGCCAGCCTGTGTCTGCGCCCGGAATTCACCATTCCCGTCTGCCTGCGCCATATCGAAAGCGCCATGGGCACGCCGAAGCGTTACGCCTATCTCGGCGAGGTCTTCCGCCAGCGCCGCGAAGGCGGCAACGAGTTCTATCAGGCAGGCATCGAGGATCTCGGCGATATCAACATCCCGAGCGCCGACGCCCGCGCCATCGGCGATGCGGCCGGCGTGCTGTCGCGCCTGCTGCCGGGCAAGAAACTGGCCGTCACGCTTGGCGATCAGGCCGTCTTCGAAGCCGTCGTCCAAGCGCTCGGCCTGCCGCTCGGCTGGCAGAAGCGGCTGATCCATGCCTTTGGCGACACCACCCATCTCGAAGCGCTGCTCGCCAGCCTCGTCAGCCCGCAATTCGTCACCGGCCTCAGCGATGATATCGCCCGCCTCCTTGGCGCCGACGACGAAGAGGCGCTGGTCGCCCATATCGACGCCACCATGCAGGCGACGGGCTATTCCACCAATGCCAGCCGCTCGCCGCAGGATATCGCCCGCAGGCTGAAGGAAAAGCTGATCCTGTCGGAGACCCGGCTCGATGACGCGGCGTTCCTTGTGCTCCAAGAGTTCCTGTCGCTCAACGTGCCGCTGATCAATGCCTCGGCGGCACTCTCCGGCTTCGCCGATGCCGCCGGCCTCAAGCTCGGCAACGCCCTGTCGCGCTTCGATGGCCGCGTCGCGGCACTCGCCAATGCCGGCGTCGATCTCTCGTTGATCGATTATCGCGCCGCTTTCGGCCGCCCGCTGGACTACTACACCGGCCTCGTCTTCGAGATCGGCGTCGAGGGCTCCGATGCCGTGCTTGCCGGTGGCGGCCGCTTCGACAAGCTGATGACCCTGCTCGGCGCCAAGGAGCGCATCCCGGCCGTCGGCTTCTCGCTGTGGCTGGATCGCATCGAAACGGAAAGGGCCGCCTGATGACTATCACCATCGCGCTGCCCTCCAAGGGCCGGATGAAGGACGATGCCTCGGCCATCTTTGAGAAGGCCGGCATGAAGATCACGGCTGTCGGCAACGACCGCTCCTATCGCGGCCGTGTCGAAGGCTGGGACGATGTCGAGGTCGCCTTCCTCTCGGCCTCCGAGATCTCGAAGGAGCTCGGCAACGGCACCGTCGATTTCGGCGTCACCGGTGAAGACCTGATCCGCGAAGGCCTGGCGGAAGCCGACAAGCGCGTCGAATTCTGCGCCCGCCTCGGCTTCGGCCACGCGGATGTCATCGTCGCCGTGCCGGAGATCTGGCTCGATGTCGACAGCATGGCCGATCTCGGCGATGTCGCCACCGATTTCCGTGCCCGCCACGGCCGCCGTTTGACGATCGCCACCAAATACTGGCGGCTGACGCAGCAGTTCTTCTCGCGCCAGCACGGCATCCAGCTCTATCGCATCGTCGAGAGCCTAGGCGCTACCGAGGGAGCACCGGCATCGGGCTCGGCCGATATCATCGTCGATATCACCTCGACGGGCTCGACGCTGCGCGCCAATCACCTGAAGATCCTGTCGGATGGCGTCATCCTGCGCTCCGAGGCCTGCCTGGTGCGCGCCCGCAAGCAAAGCCATGTCGACGAGCCTTCCGTTGCGCGCCTGATCGAAGCCGTCCGCGCCGCACTCTGATATCTATCGTCGTACCAATCACGAAAAAGCCCGCCGCCAGATGACCTGACGGCGGGCTTTTCATGCTTGGGAGGCTTACGCGGTGCCGATTATGCAGCGACCGGCAGGGCGCCACGGCGGGCGTCGATCGAGTAGAGGCCCGGGCCAAAGGTCGCGAGCAGGATGTAGGCGCCAGCCAGCGTGAAGTTCTTCATCAGCATGATGCCGTTGAGAGCGTTGATCCAGCCGAGAGCGGCATCCGGCCAGCCGGGAACGGCAACGGTGCCGGAGTGGAAGACGAGACCGGTGAAGACGCAGAATGCGGCCAGCGCCCAGCCGACGATCTTCGTCTGGAAGCCGACGAGAACGGCAAGACCGGTGACGAGTTCGAACAGGCCGGCGAGGTAGGCAAGGGCGGTGGCTGCAGGCAGGCCGGCGCCGGTGATCATGCCGGCGGTGCTTGCCGGGTCGGTCAGCTTGCCGAAGCCCGAGTAGATGAAGATGAAGGAGAGGAGGATGCGGGCGACGAGAATGACAATGTTCTGGGTATTCGACATGGAACTGTCTCCGGTTGAATGTGTTGAGACCGGTGTGCCCCCGGCACGGTTGTCGATCTCGTATGAACCGTTTCTCCTCCTTTTTGGTCGTCATGGAAAGATAGACGGGAGCGGACAGTTCGTTCAGCAATAGTGAACGACAATCATGTATCATGTCGGCTTGCCATGGCGCCGCGCGCTCTTCTATGGTCGGTCAGCGACCCGCAAATGGAGACTTCAGATGGCAGACCTTTCCGCA
Organism: Rhizobium sp. NPDC090275; assembly: GCF_044772225.1. NCBI lineage: Bacteria > Pseudomonadati > Pseudomonadota > Alphaproteobacteria > Hyphomicrobiales > Rhizobiaceae > Rhizobium > Rhizobium sp. NPDC090275. The sequence continues at coordinate 279,646 of NZ_JBIVYL010000003.1, forward strand.
TTCCCGATCACCAAACGCTGGCCGGCGAGCAACCCCGATATCATCCAGCTCTATTCGCTGCCGACGCCGAACGGCGTGAAAGTCTCGATCGCGCTTGAGGAGCTCGCTCTGCCCTATGAGCCTCATCTGATCTCGTTTGGGACCAACGACCAGAAATCTCCGGAGTTCATGTCGCTCAATCCGAATGGCCGCATTCCGGCGATCATCGATCCCAATGGCCCTGATGGAAAGCCGATCGGCCTGTTCGAATCCGGAGCGATCCTCGTCTATCTCGCCGAAAAGACCGGCAAGCTCATCCCAGCGGATGCTGCCGGTCGCTACGAAACGCTCCAGTGGGTATTCTTCCAGATGGGCGGCATCGGGCCGATGTTCGGCCAGTTCGGCCACTTCCACAAGTTCGCCGCCGATAAGGTCGCCAACAATTCCTATCCGGTGGAGCGTTATCGTAACGAGTCCAAGCGCCTCCTCGGCGTTCTGGAAGAGCGCCTGCAGGGCCGCCAGTGGATCATGGGTGACACCTATAGCATCGCCGATATCACCACGTTCCCGTGGGTGCGCGGCGCCGATGTCTTTTATGGTGGCCGCGAGCTCCTGGAATACGACAAATTCCCGGCGGTTATGGACTGGCTCAAGCGCTGCATCGCGCGTCCGGCCAGCGAAAAGGGCCTGAATATCCCCGCCCGCCCGGCCTGAGCCCTCGCCGCAAACGCCGTGCCCATACGTCAAAAGCCGGCCCACTGGGCCGGCTTTTTCCGTGACAACAGTAAGTTTTACTGGCGGCGAATGGCGGCCTTGTTCGTGTCAGCTTCGATGCGTGGGAAGATGAACATGCCGATCATGCTGCCATTGCCTTCTTCTTCGTAGCCGTTCGATTCACCCATGCAGAACAGCGGCTGGCGGTAGCCGTTTGGCATGATGATCGTGGTCGAAAAACAGAAGGACGAGGATAGCGCCGCGGCCTGTTCGAAAATCTGAACGATGCGGCCGCGATCTTTCGGATCATAACAGCGCATCAGGCTGAGCAAGCCGCATTCGGGTACGCTCAGGCCATGAAGCCGGGCGCTGCGTTCCTGAAGGCGGATCACGCCGCTGGAAAAGTCGCCGACCCAGCTTTCCGATATCGAGAGCTGAGCAAGCATGTCGGGATTGTTGTCGTTGAGTTCCAGCGATCCGCGCATCAGCGGTGCGGATGCGTTGGTTTTTGTTATTTTAAACACATTGTTCCCCAGTTTGGGCGCAGCGTTCTCCCGTGCTGCACACCCGGCAAACATCACAGATTCAGTCGACGCCGGGCTTCATGCTCGGTGGCCGGAAAATAGCGTTTCGAGCGGTCGCTCCGTAAGTTGAGCCCACTCTGCCCAGCCTTTCCAAAATATGCAACTTCTAATTTAATTCAGGATAAGAAACTCGGTCCATGCGTCAATGCAATTCTGAGCGGTGTTGGCGATGCAGCGACAAGTGCGCCTGAACCAAGCGCCGAACACAGCGCGAATCTATAAGTTTTTTTGCAGAAACGGCAACGGTTTTTAACACGCAGACGGATCCTCGCACCCAGTCATCACCGACCAGAAATAGCGGAAAGGTTGATAAAAACACTGCTAAATAATGCGAAATTGATGGAGTTGCGGGCATTTGCTGCCTTTGACGGCAACCATGGGCTCGAAAATTCGATTGTTACGGGAATTTGACCCCTCGGTAAAAATCGCCCGTAAAGCAAGCCTCAGGAAAGCCTCGCCAAGCGCAGCGGCTCTCCATTTGTATGATTATACGTTTCATCACACGGTTGAAAAATTCCGCGCGCGAATGTGAGTGCGAATCACAAAACGAAAAGGGCGACCCGAGGGCCGCCCTTCCGTAACTGAACCGGTTGGCTCAGACATAAGACCCGAAGGTCTTACATCATGTCCATGCCGCCCATTCCGCCCATGCCGCCAGGCATGCCGGCAGGAGCGTCCTTCTTCGGCAGCTCGGCGATCATGGCTTCCGTGGTGATCAGCAGCGAAGCAACCGAAGCTGCGTTCTGCAGAGCCGTACGAACAACCTTGACCGGGTCGACGATGCCCATGGCAATCATGTCGCCATATTCAGACGTCTGGGCGTTGTAGCCGTAGTTGTCTTCGTTCTTCTCGAGGATCTTGCCAACAACGATCGATGCTTCGTCACCAGCGTTCTCGGAGATCTGGCGAACCAGGGACTGCAGAGCGCGACGGATGATGTTGACGCCAGCTTCCTGGTCGTCGTTTGCACCCTTTGCGGTGATCTTGGAAGCCGAACGGAGCAGGGCAACGCCACCACCAGGTACGATACCTTCCTGAACAGCAGCGCGCGTTGCGTTCAGAGCGTCGTCGATGCGGTCCTTGCGTTCCTTGACTTCGATTTCCGTGGAGCCGCCAACGCGGATGACGGCAACGCCGCCAGCGAGCTTGGCAAGACGTTCCTGCAGCTTTTCGCGGTCATAATCGGAAGAGGTTTCTTCGATCTGAGCCTTGATCTGCGCAACGCGGCCTTCGATGTCGGACTTGGCGCCAGCGCCGTCGACGATCGTCGTGTTTTCCTTGGAGATCGAAACCTTCTTCGAACGGCCGAGCATGTCGAGCGTTACGGATTCCAGCTTGATGCCGAGGTCTTCGGAGATGACAGTGCCGCCCGTGAGGATGGCGATGTCTTCCAGCATGGCCTTACGGCGGTCGCCGAAGCCAGGAGCCTTGACGGCAGCGATCTTGAGGCCGCCACGCAGCTTGTTGACGACGAGGGTCGCAAGAGCTTCGCCTTCGACGTCTTCAGCGATGATGAGGAGCGGCTTGCCGGTCTGAACGACGGCTTCGAGAACCGGGAGCATCGCCTGCAGGTTCGAGAGCTTCTTCTCGTGGAGGAGAATGTAAGCGTCGTCGAGGTCGGCGACCATCTTTTCCGGGTTGGTGACGAAGTAAGGCGACAGGTAGCCGCGGTCGAACTGCATGCCTTCGACGACTTCGAGTTCGGTTTCAGCGGTCTTGGCTTCTTCGACGGTGATAACACCTTCGTTGCCGACCTTCTGCATGGCTTCAGCAATGTCGTCACCGACCTGCTTGTCGCCGTTTGCGGAGATCGTGCCGACCTGGGCAACTTCAGCCGAGGTGGAGATCTTCTTTGCCTTGGCCTGCAGGTCCTTGACGACTTCTGCAACAGCGAGGTCGATACCGCGCTTCAGGTCCATCGGGTTCATGCCGGCAGCAACGGCCTTGGCGCCTTCGCGAACGATAGCGCGGGCGAGAACCGTTGCCGTCGTGGTGCCGTCGCCGGCGATGTCGTTGGTCTTCGAAGCAACTTCGCGGACCATCTGGGCGCCCATGTTTTCGAACTTGTCTTCGAGTTCGATTTCCTTGGCGACCGATACACCGTCCTTGGTGATGCGCGGAGCGCCGAAGGACTTGTCGATAACGACGTTACGACCCTTCGGGCCGAGGGTTACCTGCACTGCGTCAGCGAGGATGTCGACGCCGCGCAGCATCTTTTCGCGCGCAGAGCGGCCGAACTTTACTTCTTTAGCTGCCATTTTGAGAACTCCTGAAAAGGGGTGTCAGCGAATTGGGATGAAGTGGGAAACCGGCTGATTAGCCGATGATGCCCATGATGTCGGCTTCCTTCATGATCAGAAGGTCTTCGCCGTTGATCTTGACTTCGGTGCCGGACCACTTGCCGAACAGAACGCGGTCGCCAGCCTTGACGTCGAGAGCGACGACCTTGCCGGACTCGTCACGAGCGCCGGTGCCGACGGCGACGATTTCGCCTTCCTGCGGCTTTTCCTTGGCGGTGTCAGGAATGATGATGCCGCCCTTGGTCTTTTCTTCGGACTCAACGCGGCGAACAACGACGCGATCGTGAAGGGGGCGGAAGTTGGTGCTTGCCATTGTCTAATCCCTCGATCAAATGACACTCGCAGGCCGGTATGGCCCACACGGATGGGTGTTAGCACTCTCCTCTGGTGAGTGCTAGCGACTTGCATTTAGGAGCGGCCATCTGGGGAGTCAAGGGAAGCTGTCGTAATTTTCCGACGCCCCGTGTCTATAGCCGTTTGATGGCAAAGTTGTGAACCTGCCGGCTATCTGTAGGGGGCATGAAAACGCTTCGATGGTTAATGCCGGAAAGGGCAGGGACAGCGCTTGTCTCCCAAGCGCGGAAATCATGGCCCGGCATTGTCATAAACCCGTGTCCGGAATTTGCGAAATGCCAACAGGAGGTGTGGTCCCGGTCGTGCCAGCGGGCCGGGATTGTCCAGCCCCGATGCGGATGATATCGAGCGACAGGGGACAGCCGGCAGAGGTCGGCAAAGGGGTGGATATATATGAGCGTGGACGGAGCGGTGATGGCGGATGACAGCGTGGCATCGGTGCCGTTTGGCGAAGCCGTCCGCGTCTGGGCCAGGATCGGCTGTCTGAGCTTCGGCGGCCCCGCCGGCCAGATCGCCCTGATGCACCGAACCATCGTCGACGAGAAGCGCTGGATCTCCGAGGATCGCTTTCTGCACGCGCTGAACTATTGCATGCTTTTGCCAGGCCCCGAGGCGCAGCAGTTTGCCACCTATATCGGCTGGCTGATGCACGGCGTGCGTGGCGGCATCCTCGCCGGCCTGCTTTTCATCCTGCCGGGCTTCGTGGTCATGCTGGGGCTCTCCGCCCTCTACGCCGTCTTCCAGGAGACGAGTTGGCTTCCAGCCCTGTTCTTCGGCCTCAAGGCCGCCGTGCTTGCTGTCGTCGTCGAAGCGCTGCTGCGCCTTGCCCGCCGCGCGCTGAAAACCCGCGCGCACTATTATATTGCCGGCGCATCCTTCTTGGCGCTGTTCATGCTGAATGCGCCGTTCCCCATCGTCGTCATCCTCGCCGGCCTCACGGGTTTCGCTCTGCACCGCTATTCCCGCCGCCACGCGCAGGCCGAAGAGATGCAAGCCAAGTCGCAATCGCCCCGCCGCCTGCCCACGTTTACGACCCACGCCATCGCCCGACCGCTCCTTGTTCTCGTCTTCTGGATCCTGATCTGGCAGGCACCGTTGCTACTCGTCCGCAATCTGCATGCGCCATCCGATCTCATCGCCGAGGCGCTCAGCGGCGAGACCAATGTCTTCGGCGCGCTCTTCATCTTCTTCTCCAAGATGGCCGTCATCACTTTCGGCGGCGCCTATGCGGTGCTTACCTATGTCGCGCAGGTCGCTGTCGGCCATTATGCCTGGCTGCAGCCGGGCGAGATGCTGGATGGCCTGGCGCTGGCCGAGACCACGCCCGGCCCGCTGGTGCTCGTCCTCTGTTTCGTCGGCTTTCTTGCCGGCTTCCGCAATCCGCTCTTTATGGCGCCGCTGATGGGCGGCGCGCTCGGCGCCACGCTGGTTGCCTGGGCCACTTTCGTGCCGAGCTTCGTCTGGATCTTCGCCGGCGCACCCTTCGTCGAAAAGCTGCGCGACAATGCCGCTCTGTCGGCGGCACTGTCCGCCATCACATCAGCCGTCGTCGGCGTCATCCTCAATCTGTCTCTCTGGTTCGGCCTGCATGTGCTCTTCGCCGAGGTCGGCCGGATCGCACTTCTGTCACGTGGTGCTGGCCTTCCCATCGTCAGTCTCGCCTGGCCGCAATGGGCCACGATCGATATCGCCGCGCTGGCGATCTTCGTGATCGCGTCCGTCCTCCTGTTCTACGTGAAGATGGGCATGGTCAAGGTGCTGGGGCTTTGCGCTGCTGCCGGCCTTGCCATCAAGGGTGCCGAACTGCTGCTCTGAAGGTCTCCGGAGCGCACCGGGTCGCAAGAATTTCATCGTTCTGCATTGCAAAATTTCTTGCCATCCCGGCAGGCCTTTGTCATGTCAGCCCTCATCGAATGAAAACCGGGACTTTGAAATGGCGCAGCGCATCGAGAATTTCGCAGAAATCACCAGCCACTATGATGCGGTGTTCTGCGATGTGTGGGGCGTTTTGCACAACGGCGTCTCGCCCTTCCCGAAGGCCGCCGCAGCCCTGCAGGCCGCGCGCGAGGCTGGTCTCACGGTCGTTCTGATCACCAACTCGCCGCGCATCGCGCCGCTCGTCGTTGATCAGCTCCGCAACATCGGCATCCAGGACGAAGCCTATGATCGCATCGTCACCTCCGGCGATGTTACCCGTGGCCTGATCGCCGAGGGCCCGAAGAAGGTCTTCCTGCTCGGCCCGGATCGCGACATCGCCATCATCGAAGGCATCGGCGTCACCCGCGTTTCCGAAGAGGAGGCCGATTGCGTCGTCTGCACCGGCTTCTTCGATGACGAGACCGAGACGCCCGAGGACTACACCGACATGCTCAAGGCCTTCCAGGCCCGCGACGTGCCGCTGATCTGCGCCAATCCCGACCTGATCGTCGAGCGCGGCCACAAGATGATCCCCTGCGCCGGCGCCATGGCCGCCTATTACGATCAGCTCGGCGGCAAGACCCGCATCGCCGGCAAGCCGCACAAGCCGATCTATGACGCCGTGCTCTCGGTCGCCCGCGAAATGCGTGGCGACCTCAAGATGGACCGCATCCTGGCGATCGGCGACGGCATGCCGACGGATGTGCGCGGCGCTCTCGATTACGGTCTCGATCTTCTCTATATCAGCGGCGGCATCCACGCGGCCGAATACACGCTGAACGGCGAGACAGACGAGGCGATCCTCACCGCCTATCTCGAACGCGAGAAGGCAACGCCGAAGTGGTGGATGCCGCGACTGGCCTGAGCCTCCTCGCGCCTGAAGCCGCCTTGCCTAAGCCCGAAGCATCAGTAAAGTCTGCCCCGATGACCGTCTTCCACCGCAACGAAACCCGAGAGCCCTTGCCCGATCACCTGCACGGTGGCGTGGTCGCCATCGGCAATTTCGACGGTGTCCATCGCGGTCATCAGTCGGTACTGGAACGCGCGCTGGAGATCGCTGGCGCGCGCGGCGTTCCGGCTCTCGTGCTCACCTTCGAGCCGCATCCGCGCACGGTCTTCAACCCGCAGACACCGGTCTTCCGCCTGACGCCCGCGCCGCTGCGCGCCCGCATTCTCGAGGCCATGGGCTTCGGCGCGGTCATCGAATACCCGTTCGACCGCGCCTTCTCGCAGCGCTCGGCCGATGATTTCATCCATTCGATCCTCAAGGATTGGCTCGGCGCATCCGAGGTCGTGACCGGCGTCGATTTCCATTTCGGCCGTGGCCGCGAGGGTGGCCCGGCCTTCCTCATGGACGCCGGCAATAAATACGGCTTCGGCGTCACCCTGATCGACACCTTCCGCGACGAGAACGCCGACGTGGTCTCTTCCAGCCGTATCCGCGCGTTGCTGAAGGAGGGTGAAGTCAGCGAGGTCGCCGGCCTGCTCGGTTATCACTACACGGTCGAATCCGAGGTGATCGGCGGCGAAAAGCTCGGCCGCCAGCTGGGCTTCCCGACGGCCAACATGCGCCTGCCGGCCGAGGTCGAGTTGAAGCCCGGCATCTACGCTGTCCGCTTCCGCTTCGAGGATGGGTCGATGCACGACGCGGTAGCCAGCTACGGCCGCCGCCCGACCGTGACCGATAACGGCGCGCCGTTGCTCGAAACCTTCGTCTTCGACTTCTCCGGCGATCTCTACGGCCAGATCTGTTCCGTCTCCTTCTTCTCCTACCTACGCCCGGAGCTGAAGTTCGACGGCCTGGATCCGCTGGTCGAGCAGATGAACCGCGACAAGGAAGAGGCGAGGGCGGTCCTGTCAGGCATGCAGCCGATCAGCGAACTCGACCGCAAGCTCTGCGGCCTGGCGTAACGCTTCCCCACTGAACTCAGCATCCATAGCATGGCGGCGTCGGGCGCCAGCATTGCGAAACTGTGTCTTTTTCGCGGCAGGGATGCTTGCCGAGCGAGCCGGCTGGCATATCTCATCTATCTGATAAGACGCGGATAAGCCGCGCCCGATCCGCGAAAGGCACTCTCCTCATGGACAAAAGATTTGGAACGGCGGCCTGCTGGCTGCTCATCATTCCCTATATCGGGCTGCTCTGGGTCCCCTTCTACAATTTCCACGATCCAGTGATCTTCGGCTTCCCCTTCTTCTACTGGTATCAGCTCCTCTGGGTGCCGATCACCGCCTTCCTGACCTGGATCGCCTATCGGAGCATGCGCAATGACGACTGATCTCAACGTCACGGCGCTCAGCGTCTTTATTTTCTTCTTCGTCCTCGTCACCGTCATGGGCTTCGTCGCCTCACGCTGGCGCCGGCCCGAAACCATGGCGCATATCGACGAATGGGGCCTCGGCGGCCGCTCCTTCGGCACCTGGATTACCTGGTTCCTGGTTGGCGGTGATTTCTATACCGCCTACACCGTCATCGCCGTTCCGGCGCTCGTTTATACCGTCGGCGCTTACGGCTTCTTCGCGCTGCCCTATACGATCGTGGTCTACCCCTTTGTCTTCATGGTCATGCCGGTGCTCTGGAAGCGGGCGCGGGACTTCGGCTATGTCACGGCGGGCGACGTCGTCCATGGCCAATATGGCTCGCGCGGGCTGGAGCTCGCGGTGGCGGCCACCGGCGTCATCGCCACCATGCCCTATATCGCCCTGCAACTCGTCGGCATGACGGCGGCGCTGAAGGCGCTCGGCCTGCATGGCGAGGTGCCGCTCGCCATCGCCTTCATCGTGCTTGCGCTTTACACCTATTCGGCGGGTCTCAGGGCTCCGGCGCTGATCGCCTTCGTCAAGGACATCATGATCTATATCGTGGTGATCGCGGCCGTGGCGCTGATCCCCTCGAAGCTTGGCGGTTACGCCAATGTCTTCGCTTCCGCCGACGCGGCCTTCCAGGCCAAGGGCTCCGGCAGCCTGCTGCTTGGTTCCAACCAGTATGTGGCCTATGCAACGCTGGCGCTCGGCTCGGCACTCGCGGCCTTCATGTATCCGCACACGCTGACCGGCATCTTCGCTTCCAACAGCGGCAACACCATCCGCAAGAACGCGGTGCTGCTGCCGGCCTATACGCTGCTGCTCGGCCTCTTGGCGCTGCTCGGCTACATGGGCCACGCCGCCGGCCTCAAGCTCGACAGCGCCAATGACGTGGTGCCGGCGCTGTTCCAGACGCTCTTCCCCAGCTGGTTCGCCGGCTTCGCCTTCGCGGCCATCGCCATCGGCGCGCTGGTGCCGGCGGCGGTGATGAGTATCGGCGCCGCCAATCTCTTCACCCGCAACTTCTGGAAAGCCTATGTAAACCCCCAGGTGACGGATGCGGGCGAAGCAAAGGTCGCGAAGATGACCTCGCTGGTCGTCAAGGTCGGCGCCCTGCTGGTCATTATCTTCCTCCCGACCCAGTTCGCCCTGGACCTTCAGCTCCTCGGCGGCATCTGGATCCTGCAGACGCTGCCGGCCCTGGTCTTCGGCCTCTACACCAACTGGTTCCGTGCGCCCGGCCTTCTCGCCGGCTGGTTCGTCGGCTTCTTCGGCGGCACGCTGCTGGTCTGGATCAACGGCCTGAAGCCGCTGCAGCCGGTGACGATGGGCGAGACTTCGTTCACCATCTACATCGCGTTGCTGGCGCTGGCGGTGAACATCATCGTCGCGGTGGTGGTGAATGCTGTCGCGCCGGGCAAGGCTGTGGCGCGGGCTTGAGAGGGACGAGAGGGGAGGGCTGCGGGTGACGCCGTGGCCTTCCTCCTACGACATCAGTCACGGAGCAGACGGCTGTCGAACGGATATCGCTTCACGTCTTCGATAACGATCTCGCCGGCTCTGGGATGCGATGGATTGATCAGCAGGTTGCGTGCCTCGGGCATGAGGGCCGAGGTGACCCTGATGAGGCAAACGCTCTGATCCTGAAGAAGACGGTCGCCGGTCATCCGCGTCCGATTGACATCGTTGAGGTCCACGTCGTCAGCGTCGACGTCGGTGATCGCGATATCGTCGGGGCAAGTGATCTTCAGTAGCTGAAAATCCCGGGGAAGCTGGCTGACATCGATCTGAACCAGAATTTCAAGCAAGGCCGTTGATGGGTGGTCACAGCAATAGACGACAGGCGTTCCAAGATTGTGCCAACGGCCGGGAGCGACGAGACCGCCGCGTCCGGATAGATCTGCATAATTGGAAATTCGCCACAGGATCATCGTCAGATGTAGATCCCAAAGTCGATCTGATGCAGAGCCTGCTCGACCAGAAGAGCTCCGGTCTCCGATTCCAAAAGGTCGATCGGGACGATGCCCTGCATTCCGCGATTGGGCTTGCGGAGCCATCTGCGCGCAATTTCGGGATCACCGAAGACGCGCTCCGCCATCGTCATGATCCGCACCAGCCGCAGCGCGCTGTCATTCTCTTCGACGGTGAGTGGCTGATGACTTCCTATCCGTCTCGTGAGCGTTCGGCGCGGTGCGACGAGGCGATAGATTTCATCCATGCTGAAGCCGAGTTGGGTGAGGTCGAACACCGACGACCCGTCATAGACGCGCACTTGGCCGCGCGAAGCGATCTTCAGCCGCTCTTGGATTGTCATGGCGTCCTGCTCGGCCGCCTTTGTCGCCACCATCGAAGCCTCCTGTGCCAGTTGCCCATAAATATAAGCGCAAATGGCCAGACTGCAAATGGCGGCTTCTGGCAATCGATCTCCTCTTCCTTTTCCCGCCAAAAGCGCCTATGAACCGGCGCGATGAACACATTCCGGCTGGCGATCACGATACGAATTATCGGCCCGGCCTTCCGCGCGCGCTAAGCGGCCGGAAGGTCCGGGTTTTCGGCGCTCGACCTCAGAGCGCTTCCGCCGCCACGATATTTCCAAGTCCGTTGCGCCCGTTTGCGAGGCGTAAAGCACGATCGCTAGAAGAGACGATTGCCAGACATGACCGATACAGCCGAAAAGATCGATTACTCCAAGACCCTCTATCTCCCCGAAACCGATTTCCCGATGCGCGCCGGCCTGCCGCAGAAGGAGCCGGAGACCGTTGCCCGCTGGCAGGAGATGGGCCTCTACAAGAAGCTGCGCGCGTCTGCCGCCGGCCGCGAGAAATTCGTCCTCCACGACGGCCCTCCCTATGCCAACGGCAACATCCACATCGGCCACGCGCTGAACAAGATCCTCAAGGACGTCATCAACCGCTCGTTCCAGATGCGCGGTTTCGATGCCAACTACGTTCCCGGCTGGGATTGCCACGGCCTTCCGATCGAGTGGAAGATCGAGGAAGAAAACTACCGCGCCAAGGGCAAGGCGAAGCCCGACCTCAAGCAGGCCGACGCGATGATCGAGTTCCGCAAGGAATGCCGCGCTTACGCTGAAAAGTGGATCAAGATCCAGGGCGACGAGTTCAAGCGCTTGGGCATCGAGGGCGATTTCGACAATCCGTACCTGACGATGAACTTCCACGCCGAAAGCCGCATCGCCGGCGAACTGTTGAAGATCGCTATGAGCGGCCAGCTCTACCGCGGCTCGAAGCCGATCATGTGGTCAGTGGTCGAGCGCACGGCGCTGGCAGAAGCCGAGGTCGAATACCACGACGTCGAGAGCGACATGATCTGGGTGAAGTTCCCGGTCGTGGGTGGCGCCGGCGAGCTGGCCGATGCCCATGTCGTCATCTGGACGACAACGCCGTGGACGATCCCCGGCAACCGCGCCATCGCCTACTCGCCGAAGGTCGCCTACGGTCTTTATGAGATCACGGCTGCTGAAAACGACTTCGGGCCACAGTCTGGCGAGAAGCTGATCTTCGCTGACGCGCTGGCCGAAGAGTCCGCAAAGAAGGCCAAGCTCACCTTCAAGCGCCTGCGCGGCCTCTCTGCCGATGAAATGGCATCGATCACCGCTGCCCACCCCCTCAAGGGCCTCGGCGGCGGTTACGAATTCCTCGTGCCGCTTCTCGCCGGCGACCACGTCACCGATGACGCCGGTACCGGCTTTGTCCACACCGCCCCGTCGCATGGCCGCGAGGACTTCGAGGCCTGGATGTCCTCCGCCAAGGAGCTGGAAGCCAAGGGTATCGACACCCGCATCCCATTCCCGGTCGACGACAGCGGCACCTATACCGCTGATGCCCCCGGCTTCGAGGGCGCACGCGTCATGGACGACAACGGCAAGAAGGGCGATGCCAACGAGCGCGTCATCAAGACGCTGATCGAGCGCAACGCGCTGTTTGCCCGTGGCCGCCTGAAGCATTCCTATCCGCATTCCTGGCGCTCCAAGAAGCCGATCATCTTCCGCAACACGCCGCAGTGGTTCGTCTATATGGACAAGGACCTCAAGGACGGCACGACGCTGCGCACCCGTGCGCTGAACGCCATTGACGACACCCGTTTCGTACCCGCCGCCGGCCAGAACCGCCTGCGCGCCATGATCGAGCAGCGTCCTGACTGGGTGCTTTCACGTCAGAGAGCATGGGGCGTTCCGATCTGCGTCTTCGCCGATGAGGACGGCAACGTCCTGCAGGACGAAGAGGTCAACAATCGCATCCTCGAAGCCTTCGACGTCGAGGGCGCCGATGCCTGGTTCGCCGAAGGCGCCAAGGATCGCTTCCTCGGCAACGGTCACGACCACGCCAAGTGGACCCAGGTCATGGACATCCTCGATGTCTGGTTCGACAGTGGCTCGACCCATACCTTCACGCTCGAAGACCGCCCCGATCTCAAGTGGCCGGCCGATCTCTATCTCGAAGGCTCCGACCAGCATCGCGGCTGGTTCCACTCGGCGCTCTTGGAATCGGCCGCGACCCGTGGCCGCGCGCCCTATAACGCCGTTCTTACCCATGGCTTCACCATGGACGAGAAGGGCGAAAAGATGTCGAAGTCGAAGGGCAACGTCACCTCTCCGCAAGAGATCATGAAGGATGCCGGCGCCGACATCCTGCGCCTCTGGGTCATGACCTCCGACTACGCCGACGACCTGCGCGTCGGCAAGACGATCATCCAGACCAATGTCGACGCCTACCGCAAGCTGCGCAACACCATCCGCTGGATGCTCGGCACGCTGGCGCACGACAAGGGCGAGACCTTCGAAGTCTCCGAGATGCCGGAGCTGGAGCGGCTGATGCTTCATCGCCTGGCCGAGCTCGACCAGCTGGTGCGCGAGAATTACGACGCGTTCGATTTCAAGAAGATCGCCCGCGCGCTGATCGACTTCGCCAATGTCGAGCTCTCGGCCTTCTACTTCGACGTCCGCAAGGATGCGCTCTATTGCGATGCGCCGTCGAGCCTTCGCCGCCGCGCCTCTTTGCATGTCATCCGCAACATCTTCGATTGCATGGTGACCTGGCTGGCCCCGATGCTGCCCTTCACGACCGAAGAGGCATGGCTGTCGCGCAACCCCGGTGCCGTCTCCGTCCACCTCGAGCAGTTCCCCGAAATTCCTGGTAACTGGAAGAACGAAGCACTGGCTGAGAAGTGGAAGAAGATCCGCGCGGTCCGCACGGTCGTCACCGGCGCGCTTGAGATCGAGCGCAAGGACAAGCGCATCGGCTCCTCGCTGGAAGCAGCTCCAGTCGTGCATATCGCCGATGCCGAGCTCCTGAAGGCGCTTGAAGGCCAGGACTTCGAGGAGATCTGCATCACCTCGGGCATCGTCGTCGAAGGCAATGAAGGCCCGTCCGACGCGTTCCGCCTTCCCGAAGTAGCCGGCGTGAGCGTCGAGCCGAAGCTTGCGGAAGGTGAGAAGTGCGCCCGCTCGTGGCGGATCACGACGGATGTCGGCTCGGATCCCGAGTATCCCGACGTTTCCGCCCGCGATGCTGCGGCATTGCGCGAACTTGCGGCATAAACCGAAGAAAGTTACCGGATGAATTGCGCAATCGCGGTTCATCCGGTAAAAGCTGCCTGAAATTGGCCGGATTTTTCCGTCACGGGGAGGATGTCCGGTTGAGCATTGACTGCACCGGCATGGCTGGAAGGGTTTTCATGTTATCGAAGCGTTGGTTCCGTTTGGGCGCATGCCTGACTGTTGCGATGGCAGGCACTGCGATGATGTCGAGCTGCACGAGCGGCCCCCGCTACGGCACGGACAAGACGGCATTCGAGCAGCTGACCGATGACCTGGGCCAATCCACCTCGCTGACCGGCACCGAGCCCAAGAACAAGGGCGTGAAGTACAATCCGCGTCCTGGCCTCGTGGTTCCGAAGGCAGGCGACAAGGAAAACCTGGTCGCGCCGCAGCAATCGATCGCCAGCAAGGACAATCCGCAGTGGGTCGAATCGCCTGAGGAAACCCGCGCCCGCCTCGTCAAGGAAGCCGACGAGAACAGCGACAAGTCCGGCTACCAGTCGCCGCTCGCCAACAACGAGGTCGAAGGCGGCCGTCGCACGACGGAAGCTCAGGCCAAGGCCTTCCGCGAAGCCCGCGCCATCCAGAAGGGCGCCTATATCGACCAGCGCCGCTACATTTCCGACCCGCCGACCGAATACCGCCAGGTCGACGATCCCACCAAGCTCGACGATCTCGGCGAGCCTGAGCTGAAGAAGATGAAGAAGAAGAAAAAGGAAGCCGCAGTCGCCGGCTCCGGCAAGCAGTGGTGGAACCTGCTGCAGTAAGGTTTCGGGGCGAGGGTTAATTCCCCGCTTTCTTAGTTTTGTTTCGGCACTGATGCTGGCGTGGTTCCGCTTGGCACCTCCCTCTGTCCTGCCGGACATCTCCCCCACAAGGGGGGAGATCGACTCGCGGGTAAGGTCTACGCCAAACACTGAGGTCGGAGCGAGCGGCTGCGCCCATCCAATCTCCCCACCTGTGGGGGAGATGCCCGGCAGGGCAGAGGGGGGTACCCCACGGCAAAGCCTCCCCTGAGCGCGCGAAGCGCGCCTAATCCCGCTTCCCCTGAAAGAACGCCCGCAGGATCTCCGCCGCCTGCACCTCGCTCATCCCGGAATACACCTCCGGCGCATGATGACACGTCGGCTGCGCGTAAAACCGCACCCCGCTGTCCACCCCGCCACCCTTCGGATCCTCGGCCCCATAATAGAGCCGGCGGATACGCGCGAACGAGATCGCCGCCGCGCACATCGTGCAGGGTTCCAGCGTCACGTAGAGATCAGCACCCGTCAGTCGCTCTTGGCCAAGGGCCTCGCAAGCCATGCGGATGGCGGCGACTTCGGCGTGCGCGGTGATGTCGTTGAGCTCGCGGGTGCGGTTGCCGGATGAGGCAATCACGGTGCCGTCGAGGACGACGACCGCGCCGATCGGCACCTCGCCGCGCGCGCCCGCGGCACGCGCCTCCTCAAGCGCCAGCTCCATAAATTGATTTGTCTTCACGATCCGACAATTTCCACTTAACCGCAGGGGCGCGAACTGATAGAAGGCCCCAAAAGGCAGGCAAACAACAAATGACATTCAAAGACAAGCCAAAACGGCCGGGTGGCAAGCCATCCCCGCGCGATACCGGCGCGAAATCGGGCGAGAAGCCCGCAAGGAAGTTCGCAAAATCGGCTGACAAGGCGGATGCCGTGTCCGACGTGACGAGCGACAGCAAGGCGGAACGCATCTCCAAGGTGATGGCGCGCGCCGGCGTTGCCTCGCGTCGCGATATCGAGCGCATGATCCTCGATGGCCGCGTCACGCTGAACGGCAAGCCGCTGGATACGCCTGTCGTCAACGTCACGCTGACCGACAAGATCGAAGTCGATGGCATGCCGATCCGCGGCATCGAGCGCACCCGCCTGTGGCTCTACCACAAGCCCGCCGGCCTGGTGACAACCAACGCCGACCCGGAAGGCCGCCCGACCGTATTCGACAACCTGCCGGACGATCTGCCGCGCGTCATGTCGATCGGCCGTCTCGATATCAACACCGAAGGCCTGCTGCTCTTGACCAACGACGGCGGCCTGGCGCGTGCGCTGGAACTGCCGACGACAGGCTGGCTGCGCCGCTACCGCGTGCGCGCCCACGGCGAGATCGACCAGGAAGCGCTCGACAAGCTGAAGGACGGTATCGCCGTCGACGGCGTGCTCTACGGCGCCATCGAAGCGACGCTCGACAAGGTGCAGGGCTCCAACGTTTGGCTCACCATGGGTCTGCGTGAAGGCAAGAACCGCGAAATCAAGAACGTGCTCGGCGCGCTCGGTCTTGACGTCAACCGTCTGATCCGCATCTCCTACGGCCCGTTCCAGCTCGGCGATATCCCCGAGCGGGCGGTGATCGAAGTGCGTGGCCGCACCCTGCGCGACCAGCTCGGCCCGCGCTTGATCGAGGACGCCAAGGCCAATTTCGACGCGCCGATCTACAACGCGCCCGCCGTGACAGAGGAAGAAGAAACCGACGCCAAGCCCGAGCGCCGCGAGCGCTCGTGGAAGCCGGAAGACAAGCGCGAGCGCGCGCTGAGCCGCCTCGACACCAAGCGCGATGATAAGCGCGACGACCGCCGTGGCGGTGATCGCGACCGTGATGGTGGCCGTGGCCCAAGCCGTGGTGGCGACCGCAAGGACGAGGGTCCGAAGCGTCCCGCGCTCGGCAGCCGCCGCAACGCCAATGTCTGGATGGCGCCCGGCGCCCGTCCGCTCGGCGAAAAGGCAGCCGCCAAGGCCGAGAAGAACGCCCAGACGGCGCTCCGCCGTGGCGAAAAGCCTGGCCGTTCCAAGCCGCAGCCGACAAGCTACGACGAAGGTCCGCGCGTGCAGATCAACCGCGCCCGCGATGAAGAGGGCGAATGGATCCGCTCCAGCGATGTGAGCCGCGACGACGACCGCAAGCGCGGCGACCGTGGCGATCGCGGGTTCGGCGACCGTCCCCGTGGCGACCGCTCCTTCGGTGATCGCGGTGACCGCTCCGGCGGCGACCGCACGGCGCGTGGCGACCGGCCTTATGGTGATCGCCCACCCCGCGGCGACCGCCCCTTTGGCGACAAGGCGCGTGGCGAACGCAAGCCGCGCGAGGATGGCGACCGTCCACGCTCCTTCGGCGACCGCCCTGCACGTGGTGACAAGCCACGCGGCGATCGGCCTTTCGGTGATCGTCCTCCCCGTGGTGACCGGCCGACAGGCGACCGCCCGTTCGCAGGAAAGCCACGCGGCGACCGCAGGCCACGCGAGGACGGCGACGACCGTCCCCGTTCCTTCAGCGATCGTCCGCCACGCGGCGACCGGCCGTTCGGCGACAAGCCGCGCCGTCCGCGCGAAGAGGGTGACGAGCGTCCCCGCGCCAACCGTTTCTCCGGCGAGGCTCGCTCCGAGCGTCCGGCCGGCGAGCGTTCATATGGCGACCGGCCTCGTGGTGAACGTCCCCAGGGTGATCGCCCCTTCGGCGACAAGCCGCGCGGCAAGAGCTTTGGCGGCAAGCCTGGCGGCTCCAAGCCGGGTGCGAAGAGTTTTTCGGGCAAGCCTTCGGGCGATCGTCCCGGTGGCGGTGGCAAGCCCTCGGGCGGGCCGTCTCGTGGTGGACCTAAGGGCAAGGGAATAGGACGCGGTGCGGATCGTCGGCGGTGAGTTTCGCGGACGGTCGCTCGCCGTGCCTAAATCCAACGACATCCGGCCGACTGCCGACCGGACGCGTGAGAGCCTGTTCAATATTCTGAGCCATGCCTATCCGGAATGCGTCGATGGCACCCGGATACTCGATCTCTTTGCAGGCACCGGCGCCGTCGGTCTGGAAGCCGTCTCGCGCGGCTGCCGCCATGCGCTCTTCGTTGAAAACAGCGTCGAGGGCAGGGGCCTGCTCTGGGAAAACATCGATGCGCTCGGCCTGCACGGCAAGACGCGCATCCTGAGGCGCGACGCGACCGATCTTGGGAGCGTCGGCAACCTCGAGCCGTTCCAGTTCCTCTTCGCCGACCCGCCCTATGGCAAGGGTCTCGGCGAAAAGGCGATGGCCGCGGCCGCCAAGGGTGGTTGGCTGTTTCCGGGCGCGATTGCCGTGCTCGAGGAGCGCGCCGACGTTGCCGTTTCGGTCGATCCTTCCTATCTGTTCCTGGAAAGCCGGATTTTCGGCGATACCAGGGTGCATTTCTACCGCTATCAGCCGGAGTAGGTAGCGGCTATCGGGGGCAAAGGGTGACACAGCAGGCCGAAAAGACCAGTTCCGCGTTCCCTGCTCTCGAAGATGTCGCCTCCGGCGCATCGCCGCGCGTGGCCATCGCGTTCGGCGGCGGCGGCGCCCGTGGGCTTGCCCATATCCACGTCATCGAAACGCTCGATGAGCTCGGCATCCGCCCGGTGGCGATAGCGGGCTCCTCGATCGGCGCCATCATGGGCGCTGGCATGGCGGCCGGCATGACCGGCGAGGCGATCCGCGAACATGCGCTGATGACCGTCGGCAACAAGACTGCCGTGGTGAGCCGCCTCTGGGGCCTGCGCCCGCAGACCGTGCGCGATGCGGTGGCGAACGGCGTGCGCATTGGCCAGTTCAATCTCGAGCGCATCCTGAAAGCATTTCTCCCGGCCGATCTCCCCGATCGCTTCGAGGATCTGCCGATCCCAATGACGGTGACCGCAACCGATTATTACGGCCAGCAGGAAGTGCTGGTGAGCGAGGGGCAGCTATTTCCGGCACTCGCAGCCTCTTCCGCCATCCCCGCCGTCTTCATGCCGGTCCGGCTGCATGGCCGGGTGATGATCGACGGCGGCATCAGCAATCCCGTGCCTTATGAATGCCTGATGGATCGCGCCGATATCGTCATCGGCATCGATGTCGTCGGCGCGCCCGAGGGCGACGGCACCCACATCCCGAACCGCATGGAGAGCATCTTCGGCTCCGGCCAGCTGATGATGCAGACGGCGATCACCCTCAAACTCCGCATCCAGCCCCCCCACATCTTCCTCCGCCCCGCCGTCGGCCGCACTGGCGTCATGGACTTTCTGAAGGCCCGCGAAGTGCTGGCCATGTCTCAGGGCGTCAAGGACGAGCTGAAGTATGCGCTCGATGGGGCGATCGAGGCGCATGCGCGGGGATGATAAAACCAGATACACAATGTGTATCTGTGTGCTATGTTGTTCATGTAGATCGGAGCTATGATGAGCGACAACAATAGCCATACACGCGCAGTCAATCTGAGGGTCCGCGACGACGTTCGGTCTCTGATCGACCGTGCCGCAAAAGCGCATGGAAAGACGCGGTCGGATTTCATGATCGATGCAGCGCGCCGGGCAGCCGAGGAAGCGCTTCTCGATCAAGCGCTAGTCTCTGTCGATGCCGAAAGCTATGATCATTATCTCGATATTCTCGACAAGCCGCCTGGCGGCGAGGGCTTTGATCGCTTGATGAGGGTCGCTAAGCCGTGGCGGACGTGAGGCTTTCGCCTCCCGAGCTCCTAGCAGGTGGCCACGATCTCTCGCAGTTTCACAGCGGCGTAGACAGCCTCGATGATTGGCTGCAGAGGCGCGCGCGTTCCAATCAGATCAGCGGCGCGTCCCGTACTTATGTGTTGTGCAGCGGCCAGCAGGTGGTCGGCTACTACTGCCTCTCGTCAGGCGCCCTCGCGGCCTCTGCGGCGCCTGGGCCCATCCGTCGCAATATGCCTGATCCGATCCCGATGGCGATACTTGGGCGTCTTGCGATCGATCTGAGCTGGCAGGGCAAGGGGCTGGGTTCAGCGCTTCTCCAGGATGCGGTCCTGCGAACGGCGCAAGCAGCCCACATCCTTGGGATTCGCGGAATTCTCGTGCATGCGCTTTCCGACGACGCGCGTGCCTTTTATGAACGCTACGGTTTTATTGGCTCGCCGGTGAACCCTATGACGCTCGTGATGTCTGTGAAGCTTCCCTAAACATCCGCCACCGCATCCCCCGTGCCCGCCAGCGGGTCCTGCGAGAAATCCATCGTCCGCTTCGGCTTGACCAGCGGTTCCGGTTTGACCGGTTGCGAGTAGAGCATGTCGCGGCCTGCCTGCAGGCCCTCGGTGACCTGCAGCACCAGCCGCTGTTCGTCACGGCGGCGGATGTCTTCGCCGATCTCGTAGGCGGCGGCCTCGCTGATGCCGAGGGCTTCCAGCGTCCGGCGGCCAAAGAGCAAACCCGATTCGAGCGTTTCGCGCAGCTCGTAGTCGACATTGAGGTTGCGCAGCGCGATCGAGTGGACGCGGTCGTAGGAGCGCACGAAGAGCTTGGCCTCGGGATAGTCGGCCTGCACCAGCTCGACGATCTTGTCGGTCACCTCCCGCTTCTGCGTGCAGACGACGACGATCTTGGCATGGTCGATGCCGGATGCGCGCAGCACGTCCTTGCGCGTGCCGTCGCCGAAATAGATGCGGAAGCCGAAGGAGGAGGCCTGGCGGATGCGGTCGGCGGAGGTGTCGATGACGGTCACCGCACGACCGCCGGCAAGCAGGATCTGCGCCGCGATCTGGCCGAAACGCGAGAAGCCGATCATCAGCACGTCGGCACCGGCGCCCTCGAAATCCTCTTCCAGCGTCTCCTTCGTCTCGCCGCTCTCGAGCCTTCTGGCAAGCTTGGTGCCGATCGGCGTCAGCGCCATGGAGAGCGTCACGATGGCGATCAGGAGAGACGCCGTGCTCGATGGCATCAGCGACGAGGCACCTGCCGTCGAAAACAGAACGAAACCGAATTCCCCACCCTGCGGCAGCAGGAAGGCGATGCGGATCGCGTCATTGTGATCGGAGCCTGTCAGCCGGCAGAGCCCGTAGATGATCAGCGCCTTCGCCGCCATGACGACGGGCACGGTGACGAGAATGACGAGTGCGTTGTCCCAGAGCACGTCGAGCTGCAGCGACAGGCCGACAGCGATGAAGAAGATGGCGAGAAGCACGCCGCGGAAAGGCTCGATATCCGCTTCCAATTCGTGTCGGTAAGAGGATTCCGCCAGCATCACGCCCGCCAGGAATGCCCCCATTGCCATCGACAGCCCGGCCATCTGCATCAGCGTCGCCGATCCCATGACGACGAAGAGTGCTGCCGCGATCATCGCCTCGCGCGCGCCGGTGCTGGCGATGATCTGGAACAGCGGCGTCAACAGGTAGCGCCCCATCACGATCATCGCGCCGACAGCGCCGATGGCGATCCCGAAATCGACGATCGGCGTGCCGTGGCCCTTGCCGGTGTCGAGGATATTGATCAGCGCCAGCAGCGGCACGATGGCGAGGTCCTGGAACAACAGCATCGAGAAGGAGCGCTGCCCGTAGCGCGTGCTGACATCGCCGTCATCCTCGAGGATCTGCATGGCAAAGGCCGTGGACGACAGCGCCAGGCCGAAGCCGGCGATGATGCTGCCGCGCCAGTCGAGCAGGCCGGAGAGGTCGGCGAGTGCCGTCAGCACCAGCCCGGTCAGGATCACCTGCGCCGTGCCCAGCCCGAAAATGTCGCGCCGCATCTGCCACAGGCGGCTCGGTTTCAGCTCCAGCCCGATGATGAAAAGCAGGAAAACGACGCCGAGCTCGGCGACGTTCAGGATCTGCTCTCCATCCGTCAGCCCATGAAAGATCGGGCCGATCACCACGCCGGCGGCCAGATAGCCGAGCACCGTTCCAAGCCCCAGCCGCTTGAAGATCGGGGCCGAAACGACGGTGCCGCCGAGCAGCAGGATCGTTTCGGTGAAGAGGGCGTTGGGCTCGGACATCCGCTAAGCTTCTTTCAATGGTCATGGTTGCGCAAGCAGCGCGAAAAAGAATCGGCACCGTCGGCCTTGATGCTTTCCGTAGCGCACAATAAATGGAACGCGAAGGAAAGGCCAAACCATGTCCTCTGAAATTGATTCCTCGACGCTTCTCTCCCGCGCCAGCCAGCTGATCGATCTCGCCAGGAAGGCGGGCGCCGATGCCGCCGATGCGGTGGTGGTCCGCTCCCGTTCGCAGTCCGTCAGCGTGCGGCTCGGCAAGGTGGAGGAAACCGAATCCTCCGAGAGCGATGATTTCTCGCTGCGCGTCTTCGTCGGCAAGCGTGTCGCCAGCGTCTCGGCCAATCCCGGCTTCGACATGTCGGTGCTCGCCGAGCGCGCGGTCGCCATGGCCAAGGTCTCGCCGGAAGACCCCTTCGCGTGCCTGGCGGATCAGAGCCGGCTCGCCAAATCCTATCCCGATCTGCAGCTGCTCGACAGCACCGAGGTCTCCGCCGACCAGCTGCGCGAGGCAGCCCTTGCAACGGAAGCGGCCGGCCTTGCGGTCAATGGCGTGACCAATTCCTCGGGCGCCGGCGCTTCGGCCGGTCGCGGCGGCATGGTGCTCGTCACCTCGCACGGCTTTGAAGGCAGCTACATGGGCTCGCGCTTCGGCCGCTCGGTCAGCGTCATCGCCGGCGAGGGCACCGGTATGGAGCGCGACTACGATTTCGACAGCCGCATCTATTTCTCCGAGCTGGATGATCCCGCGGAAATCGGCCGTCGCGCCGGCGAGCGCGCCGTCAAGCGCCTGAAGCCGCGCCAGGTCGATACCGGCAAGAACGTCACCGTGATCTTCGATCCGCGTATCGCGCGCGGCTTCGTCGGCCACATCGCCGGCGCCATCAATGGTGCCTCGGTTGCCCGCAAGACCAGCTTCCTGCGCGACAAGATGGGCGAGCAGGTGCTGAAGTCCGGCCTCTCGATCACCGACGATCCGATGATCGTGCGCGGCCCGGCCTCGCGCCCCTTCGATGGCGAAGGCGTTTCCGGCGAGCGCATGGTGATGATCGAGGACGGTGTGCTGAAGCACTGGTTCCTTTCGACGTCGACTGCCCGCGAGATCGGCATGGAAACCAACGGTCGTGGCGTGCGCGGCGGCAATGCCGTGACACCAGCCTCGACCAACCTCGCGCTCGAGCCCGGCGATATCTCGCCCGAGGACCTGATCCGTGGCGTCGGCAACGGCTTCTACATCACCGAGCTGATCGGCCAGGGTGTCAACATGATCACCGGCGAATACAGCCGTGGGGCCACCGGTTTCTGGATCGAAAACGGTGAATTGACCTTCGCGGTTTCGGAAGTGACCATTGCATCGAACCTCAAGGAGATGTTCATGCGGGTAACACCTGCCAACGATATCGACCGCAAGTACGGGGTAGCCGCCCCGACCATCGCGATCGAAGGAATGACGCTGGCCGGACGGTGATCGCGGGCTAAAGCGCGTCGCGATCTTTCAGATTCGCTCGTTGCGCTTTAGGTCTTTCTTTTACCGCATGTCTTCATCGCAAAACCGCTTCACACTTTTGCGCGACATGCTCTAGCCGCTGACGGATTGGAACTTGGGATGAGCGACGTGGACAATGCCCGCTGGCAGAGCGATCTGGACCTGATCGCCGACGCTGCAAAGCGGGCGGGTGCCGTGGCGCTCAGCCATTTCAACCAGTCGCCGGAGGTCTGGTGGAAGAACGAGGGCCGCTCGCCGGTCAGCGCCGCCGATTTCGCCGCCAACGAAATCCTCGAAACCATGCTGCGCGCCGCCCGGCCGGATTACGGCTGGCTGTCGGAAGAGACCGAGGACAGCGCCGATCGCCTGTCGCGCGACACGCTCTTCATCATCGATCCGATCGATGGTACGCGCGGCTTTCTCGCTGGCCAGAAGCTCTGGTGCGTCAGCGTCGCCGTCGTCCACAAGGGCCGGCCGGTGGCAGGCGTGCTCCACGCGCCGGCACTCGATGAGCTCTATGAAGCGGTCGTCGGTGGCATCGCCTTGAAGAACGGCCTGCCGATCCGTGTCTCGGAGCCGAAGCCGCCCGTCCGCTTCGCGATTGCCGAGGATGTGCTGAACGGCTTTAAAGAGCCATTGCGTGGCAGGATCGAGCGCGTCAAGCATGTGCCTTCACTCGCCTACCGCGTCGCCATGGTGGCCGATGCGGCGATCGACGGCACCTTCGTGAAGCGCAATTCTCACGACTGGGATCTGGCCGCCGCCGATCTCATTCTGGAAAGGGCAGGCGGCCGTCTCGTCAATCTCGACGGAACCGCGCTGACCTATAACCGCGCGGATGTGAGACACGGCGAGCTTTGCGCCGGCTCCGAGCCGCTGTTGAATGAATTTCTATCCCCTATCGCCACGCGCTGAGCAGTTGACGTTTCCGTCAAAATCCCTCAGATGAAACGGCGGAGGAGCAGATGAAGGAAGTGACTGAAATGACCAAGTCCGGTGAAAAGAAGCAACTGTTGCACCTCGTGTTTGGCGGCGAACTGGAAAGTCTCGATGACGTGCAGTTCCGCGACCTCTCTGGCCTGGATATCGTTGGCATCTTCCCTGATTACGCATCTGCACTGACGGCCTGGAAGTCCAAGGCGCAGTCGACCGTTGATAATGCCCACATGCGCTATTTCATTGTCCATATGCACCGCTTGCTTGATCCCGAAGACAAGTCCGGCAAATAAGTTTTCGGCCCTCGTGGCCCTGTTTTACCCAGCCGCCTGCCTTATCCGGGCATAGGGGCGGTTGTTGACGCATTCTGAACAAACTGATCGGTCATTTCGGCCGCAATGATATTTGGGAATGGGTTGATGTCGATCATCGTTGATCGGAGACGTGTTATATGAGCGGCCGCATGGCGCGTTTGGCGCTGGGCGCTTATCAGGCGGTTGGGACGTTGATCACGCCCTTCGTCGGCGGCTACCTGACCTATCGCGCCGCCAAGGGCAAGGAAGACAGGGCCCGGCGGCTCGAGCGCTCCGGCTATGCCAGCGCCGATCGCCCGGCCGGCCCCCTAGTCTGGTTCCACGCCGCAAGCGTCGGCGAGATGAATGCCGTTATCCCCCTTATCCGCGAGATCCGCCGTCGCGACGTCCACGTCATCCTGACGACAGGTACCGTGACCTCGGCCAAGCTTGCCGCCGAGCGCGTAGGCACCGAAGTCATCCACCAATATGTGCCGCTCGACCTGAAGCCCGCCGTCAGCCGCTTCCTCGATTACTGGCAGCCCGACTGCGCGCTGATCGCCGAATCCGAGATCTGGCCGGCAACCGTTCTGGAGCTTGGCCGCCGCCGCATCCCGCAAATCCTTGTCAACGCCCGCATGTCCGATCGCTCCTTTGCCCGCTGGACACGCCGCCAGGCGCTGGCCGAGGCGCTGTTCGAGAACCTGGCGCTGGTCATCGCGCAATCCGATGTCGATGCCGAGCGCTTCCGCGATCTGGGCGCCCGCCAGGTGCTGATGTCCGGCAATCTCAAGGTCGATACCGACGCGCCGTCCTATGATCCCGCCACCTTCGCCCGCTATCAGCAGCAGGTCGGCGACCGCAAGACATGGGCGGCGATCTCCACCTTCGATGGCGAGGAGAAGGCGGCCGGCATCGTCCACCGCACGCTGAAGGAGCGCAACGGCCAGCTGACGATCATCGTGCCTCGCCATCCCGAGCGCGCCGATGCCATCGAGGCCGAACTGGTCAAGCAGGGGCTGAAAGTCGCCCGCCGCACTCGCGACGATGCGCTGACGCCCGATATCGATGTTTTCCTCGGCGATACGATCGGCGAGATGGGGCTTTATCTGCGCATGACCGAGGTCGCCTTCGTCGGCCGCTCGCTGTTTGGCGAGGGCGGGCAGAACCCGCTGGAACCCGCCATGCTCGGCTGCGCGGTGCTATCGGGCAGCAACGTCCAGAATTTCCGCGAGGCCTATCAGCGGCTCGCCCGTCGCGGCAGCGCCCGCATGGTGCGCGACACGGAGATGCTGGCCAAGGGCGTGCATTATTTGCTGACCAACGACCCGGCGCGCCGCAATATGATCGAGGCCGGCGCCGCCGCCGTGCAAGAAATGCGCGGTGCGCTGACGGCGACGATGAAGGGTCTCGAGCCCTACATCAACCCGCTGACGGTGAAGGCCAGACTGCTGCCGAAGACGGCGGCGCAACGCTAGAGGCGGATAGGGCTATGCAGGCGATCAAGGGTATCCTGTTCGACAAGGACGGCACGCTTCTCGATTACGACGAGAGCTGGCTGCCCGTGAACCGCGAGCTGGCACGCATCGCCGCCAGGGACGACGCCGCACTTGCCGACCGCCTGCTGCTTGCCTGCGGCATGGACCCCGTCACCGGCCATATCGTTCCCGACAGCTTGCTTGCCGCCGGCAATACGCGTCAGATTTCGGATGGGCTCGTTGCCGCCGGCTCGACGGTCCCGGTCGAAGAGCTGACGGTCAGGCTCGACGAACTCTTTTCCCACGCCGCAGATTTCTCCGTGCCGGTCACCGATCTCGCCGCCTTCTTCGCCCGCCTGCATGCCCGCGGCTTCAAGCTCGGCGTCGCCTCCAGCGACAATGAACGCTCGATCCGCCAGACGGCGAAGCGCTTCGGCTTTGCGGAGTACATCGATTATGTCGCCGGCTACGACAGCGGCCACGGCACCAAGCCGGAGCCAGGCATGGTGCTCGGCTTCTGCGCGGCCACCGGTCTCGACCCCTCGGAAGTCGCCGTCGTCGGCGACAACAACCACGATCTGCACATGGGCCGCAACGCCAAGGTGGGGCTGACGGTCGCGGTTTTGACCGGCACCGGATCGCGTGAAACGCTCGCCGCGGCCAGCGATCATTGCCTCAACGATATCACCGAACTCGAAGGGCTGCTGCCTGACCTGCAGTTCGCCTGATCGACCAAAGGCTTGCTTTTTCTTGAAAATTGCCTTCTCTTTTCGCCCGGTTAGGGGTGGCGTCCGCGTTGAGCGGGCCGGTGGCGCGAAAGGCAGGACGGCAAAGATGGTATCCGAAGCGCCACCGTTCTGGTGGACGAAAGCCGATTGGCGCGCCTGGACGCTTTATCCGATCTCCTTTCTTTACGGCCGCATCTCCGGCTACCGCATGGTCAACGCCAAGCGCGCCTCCGTGCCGGTGCCCGTCATCTGCGTCGGCAATTTCACCGTCGGCGGCGCCGGCAAGACACCGACCGCGATCGCGATTGCCCGCGCCGCCAAGGCCAAGGGGCTGACCCCTGGCTTTCTCAGCCGAGGATATGGCGGCTCGCTGGATGTGACGACCGTGGTAGATGTCGGCCACCATCGCGCCGTGGCCGTCGGCGACGAACCGCTGCTTCTCGCCCGCGAGGCGCTCACCGTCATCTCCCGCCGCCGTGTCGAGGGCGCCAGGCGCCTCGTCAAGGAAGGTGCCGACCTGATCATCATGGATGACGGCTTCCAGAGCGCGCGCCTTGCCATCGACTATGCGCTGCTCGTCATCGACGCCACGCGCGGCCTCGGCAATGGCCACATCGTCCCGGGCGGCCCGGTGCGCGCCCCGATCAAGCTGCAGCTGCGCTACGCGACGGCGCTTCTGAAGGTCGGCGCGGGTGCCGCTGCCGACCAGATCGTGCGCATCGCGGCGCGCGCCGCCAAGCCCTATTTCACCGCCTCCGTCACCGTCTCCGACGGCGCGGACCTCAAGGACCGCCGGGTGCTCGCCTTCGCCGGCATCGCCGACCCCTCGAAATTCTTCCGCACGGTGGATGGCATCGGCGCCGAAACCATCGCCCGCCGCTCCTTCGGCGATCACGAGCACCTGACCGACGACGAGATCGACGACATCCTCGAAACCGCCACCCGCGACGACCTCCAGATCGTCACCACCTCCAAGGACTTCGTGCGCCTCACGGGCCACCACGGCAAGGCCGAGACGCTGGCCGCGAAGTGCCGGGTGATCGAGGTGGAGATGACCTTCGAGGACCATCTGGCGCCGGGGCTGATCATCGACCGCGCGCTCGATGCCTGCAGGGAACGGCGGTTGAAGGAGAAGGCGGCGGGGTAGGGGCAGTAACGGGCGTTCTGCCGCGCAACACCCCCCTCTATCCTGCCGGACATCTCCCCCACAAGGGGGGAGATCGACTCGTGGATTGCTCCCAGCCAAACAATAAGAGTGGAGCGAGTGGGTGCGCCCAGCCAATCTCCCCACCTGTGGGGGAGATGCCCGGCAGGGCAGAGGGGGGGTAATCCTCGTTCTGCGTCTGCCGTGTGTGGGGGCGAGTAGCTTCCACGCGTCTAGCTAGCGATCCTCCAATGCCGGCGAGGCGTTGGCGATCCGGTCCAGGTTCCCGATCAAACGGGTCAGCAGCGTCACGAGCTGCGCTGCCTCCGCTTCCGAAAAGCCGTTCAAGGCGTCGCGATTGCCTTGCATCAGCGTTGCGATCGCCTCCGGCATCCGCGCCCGCGCATCCTCAGTCAGCACGATCCGGCGGCTGCGCCCGTCGGCGGGGTCGGGTGTCCGTTCGATCAGGCCGTCGCGCTCCATCCGGGCGAGCATCTGCGCCATCGGCGGCTGCTCCACCTTGGCGAAGTTAGCAAGATCGCGTTGCGTGCTCGCATTTCCCTCACGAAGCGCCACCAGCACCGGCAATTGACTGACACCGAAGCCGTGCCGCTTGAGGCGCGCTTCCGCCAGCCGCGCGAAGCCGCGTGCCGCAAGGCTGATGAGGTGACCCGGGGTGGAAAGTACATCCTTGTCCATATTCAACTGTGTCCGGTTCAACGGTTGACCAAAATGCATACGTGCATATATAAACTGTCGGGCCGGCATGGTCAAGGACGGCCGGAGACTGGTTCTCAAAGGGAATTGGAGAGACGTCATGTCGGAAAAAGACAGCCTGCTGATCAGCCACATCTATGATCGCTTCAACGCACGCGACATCGACGCCGTGCTCGCGGTGCTCACCGACGACGTCGCTTGGGCAAACGGAATGGACGGCGGCCATGTCCACGGACATCAGGCCTTGCGCGACTACTGGACGCGGCAATGGTCCATCGTCAGTCCCCATGTCGAGCCGGTGTCGGTACGCCGGACAGCCGATGGCCGTATTGCCGCCGAGGTGGTCCAGACGATCACCGATCTCGATGGAAAGCCGCTGCAGGGGCAAAGCCATGGGCTGAGGGACAAGACGGTCGTTCATCTCTTTCAGATGGCCGGCGACAAGATCGCGCGCTTCGATATCGAGGACGCCGAATAGAACCGCATGTCGGATGCCGTCGTGGCCAATCGTCTCTACAATAGGTTCAACATGGAGGAGACGTCATGCCCCGCTATCTGGTAGCCATTCACCACCCCGACGACTACGACCCCGCCGTCTCGGAAGACGAGGCGATGCATCGGGCGATCGATGCGCTGAACGACGAGATGGTCGCGGCCGGCATCCGGCTCTTCGTCGGCGGTCTGCATCGGGCGCAGACCGCCAAGTCCTTGCGCGCCGATGCCGATGGAAACGTCTCGGTAAGCGACGGTCCCTATCTCAAGACCAGCGAGCATGTCGGCGGTTTCTGGGTGCTGGAGGCGGATGGCATGGAGGACGCGCTGGCCTGGGGCCGCAAGGCTGCTATCGCTTGTCGGGCGCCTGTCGAGGTTCGGGCGTTTCATTAGGGCGCTGTCGAGACGAGGGGCGTTGTGCCGTGTGGCGCCCCCCTCTGCCCTGCCGGGCATCTCCCCCACAGGTGGGGAGATCGACTCGTTGCTAGCTTCTGCCCAAACGTTGGAGGTGGAGCGAGCGCGAGCCCCCAGCCAATCTCCCCACTTGTGGGGGAGATGCCCGGCAGGGCAGAGGGGGGTAATCCTGGCGCGACGCCCGAGCGCCTACTCCACCACCCCAAACACCGGCCCATACCCACCATGCCAGGAGAAGTCACTGCGCCCCAATTCACCGCTATAGAACCCCGCACCACCCCCGCCATCGAGAAACAGCGCATCGGCGCACTGCAGGTGATCGCGGAAGAGCCGCGCGAAATCGTGGAAATTGACCGCATCATCGCTGACCGCGAAGCGCACCATCCCATCCGTGCAGACACCCACCCCGCTGCGTCGCGTCCGATCGCTGGAGCCGACGATGAAGATCGGGTTTATCTTGTTTGCAATCACCAGCATCGGCCCGGACTGCGTCGCAAGCCTGACGTCGGGACGTTGCTTCTCAAACGTCGCGGTCGGCAGGATGCCCGCGCCCTTGTCGCCGATAAAGAATATGCCATTGGGGTTCTTGTAGAAGTTCGGCACCGGACCGCTCGCCTTTGGCGCCTTTACGCTCGCCACCGGCTGCAGCTCCTGGCCATCTTCGACATAAAGCCCGATCGGCGAGAAATCCTCGTGATACATCCCGGCATTGAGCGCGAAGACGAGCGTCTTGCCCTTGGCGGTCATGGCGTCGGCGATGCCGGGGAAGGAACGATAGGGCGCCCCGTCCTCGCCCTTCCAGAAGAGGCGCAGGTCCGTCTTGGCGGGATCGACGGTGCAGATGACATAATTGGTGTTCTCGACCGTTTCCGGCGCGCAAGGGCCGGCAAGCACAGGCCGGGTGGAGCCGAATACAGCGCCCAGCAGAATCGCCATCCCGACGAGGGCGGTGGAGAGCAGGCCGGATGAACGGATAGGCACCAGTTCTCGTCCTTTGAGGTGTGAGAAAGGTTGCGGCGAGCCGGTTTAGCTCTTACGCGCTTCCAGGCGCCGGCGGTCGCGCTCGACGGTCTGGAAGCCCATCGGCGTCAGGCGGAATTGCCGCTTCTGGAATTCGCCGCGGATTTCGACGAAGCCCTGCTGCTCGGCCTCATAGAGCGTCTTCAGCCCCATCTCCTTGGGAGGAGTCTGCCAATCCCGGCCAACGGCGCTGTGCAGCAATGCGAGGATCTTGATCATTGTTTTCTCCGTGGCCGAGGCCCGGCTTCCGCCGTCTTGCCAATGCCTTCACACCAGCGATTAGCGCTTCTGGTTCGGCAGCACGCCGGCGCGCTTGTCGGCCTCGAAGGAGGAGACGGCGTCGGCATAGGGTTCCTGGCGGGCGACGCTCCAGTAGCGCAGTTCGTCGAGCGGGATCTGCTTGCCCGTCATGGCACAGACGACGTAGGAACCCGGCGACAGGATCTGAAAATCCGCATCGAGATAGCGTATCTTCGCTTCGCGGTTTCCGTTTCCTTCAAACAAGTTCATGCGCTCCAATCCTTAAAGCCAATCCTCAAAACGAGGCCGTCATCGGATTGCCATAACCCGCAACAGCCGCCATTGCCAGCGTTTTCAGCTCCGGCCGAACAGCCGCTCGATGTCGGAAAGCTTGAGCTCGATATAGGTCGGCCGGCCGTGATTGCACTGCCCGGAACCCGGCGTCACTTCCATCTGCCTGAGCAGCGCGTTCATCTCCTCCGGCCGCAGCCGCCGTCCCGAGCGCACCGATCCGTGGCATGCCATGGTCGCCGCCACATATTCGAGCTTGGCCGAAAGCCCCGAGGCGGTGTCCCATTCGGCGATCTCGTCTGCCAGCTGCCTGATCAGCCCGGATGCATCGACCTCGCCCAGCATCGCCGGCGTCTCGCGCACCGCGATCGCGCCGGGCCCAAAGCGCTCGATGCCAAGCCCGAGCTCGCCGAACTCCGATGAAAACTGCATCAGCCGGTCGCAATCCTCTTCCGGCAGGTCGATGATTTCGGGGATCAGAAGCACCTGCGATGCCAACCGCTTGGAGTGCAGCGCCTTGCGCATCGCCTCGAACACCAGCCGCTCATGCGCCGCATGCTGGTCGACGATGACAAGCCCGGTTTCTGTCTGCGCCACGATATAGTTCTCGTGCAGCTGCGCGCGCGCCGCGCCAAGCGGGAACCGCGACGGGGCCTCCGCCTCGGAGGCCGGCGCTGGCGCCGACCAGGACGAGGTCTGCGCGGTCTCGGCCCGCGCTGCCGGCATGGTCAGCCCGTCGAACGAGGCCTGTGGCCGCTCGCCGAAGCCGTTACCAACAGGGCGCTGATAGGATGGGGAATAGGAGGAGGAGCCGTTAGGCGCGGCGGAGAATGGCCGTGATGGCGAGGTCTCGGCGCTCCAAGGTTGCTGCGGCTGCTGTTGCGGCCGGTAGCCGTTCGGCTGGAAGCCGGGGCGGAAGGCGCGCAGCATGCCGTCGGCGCCTGTGGTCGCCGCCCGGCTGCCGTCGCGCGCCAGGGCTTCGCGGATCGCGCCGACGATCAGCCCGCGCACCAGCTGCGGATCGCGGAAGCGCACGTCGGACTTGGCCGGATGCACGTTGACGTCGACGAGCGCGGGGTCGAGCCCGATCGACAGTACCGCCACCGCGTAGCGCCCCGAGGGGATCGTCTCGGCATAGGCGCCGCGGATTGCAGAGAGCACCAGCTTGTCCTGCACCGGCCGGCCGTTGACGAAGGCATATTGATGCGCCGCGTTGCCGCGATTGAAGGTCGGCACGCCGGCAAAGCCCGTCAGCGTCACATCCTCGCGCTCGGCATTGATCTCGATCGCGTTGTCGCGGAAATCCTTGCCGAGGATCTGCGCCATGCGCGCCAGATGGTCCTCGCCGGTCGCCGGAAATTCCAGTGTCGTGCGGTCGGTGCCCGAGAGCACGAAGCGCACCTGCGGGAAGGCGATCGCCATGCGCTTGACGATCTCGGTGATCGCGGCCGCCTCGGCCTTTTCCGTCTTCAGGAACTTCAGCCGCGCCGGCGTCGCGAAGAACAGGTCGCGCACCTCGACGATGGTGCCCGGATTGAGCGCCGAGGGCCTGAGATGCTGCAGTTTGCCGCCCGCCACCGCAATCTCCGCCCCGCCATCGCTGTCGCGGCGGCGGCTCGAAATCGTCAGCCGCGCTACCGAGCCTATCGAGGGCAGTGCCTCGCCGCGAAAGCCGAGCGTGCTGATATCGTCGAGCGTATCGCTGATCTTCGAGGTGCAATGCCTGCGTACCGCAAGCTCCAGATCGCGCTCGTCCATGCCCGAACCGTTGTCGGTAACCCGCAGCAGGCTCTTGCCGCCGCCGGATGTGGCGATCTCGATGCGCGTCGCACCTGCGTCGAGCGCGTTCTCGATCAATTCCTTGGCGGCGCTAGCCGGCCGTTCGATGACCTCGCCGGCGGCGATTTGGTTGATGAGCGTTTCGGAAAGCTGCTTGATCGACATGCCGCCATTTTCGCGGATTCGGGAGCGTGAGGGAAGGGTGAAAACGTCGATCTCGAGGCTTGTCCAAACCCTGGGATTCCGCTGCTTAATGTTAAGCACGCCTTAAGACAAAACTGGCATTTTGCCGATAGTACCCCGCCGAGAATACAATCCATTCGGACAGATGTAGGACGCGTAAGTATGAGTGCCGGTCGCGATCAAGCGGACACAGCCCCGCAGGAGGGCGCGGTTGAGACCGCGGCTGGCCTCCAGGCGACGCTGTTCGACGCGGTCTGCGAAAGCCTATCCTCCGCCTTCATCGTCTATGACAAGACCGATCACATCGTCTTTGCCAGCCGGCAGGTGCTCGATTTTTTCCCGATCTGTGCCGATCTGTTACAGCCCGGAACGCGGCTTCGCGATTTCCTCGGCGCCGTCTACGAGACCGGCATCCGCAGCCGCTCGGCCGGCAAGCAGGGCGCGCTCAGCCGCGAGGATTGGCTGTCGCAGAAGATCGCCACGCACTGGCGCGAACGCTACGAGGCGGTCGAGCGCTACGGCAACGATTGCTGGGTCGGCTTCCAGAAGCGGCGGCTCGCCAATGGCTTTGGTGTCTGCGTCATCTCCGACATCTCGGAGGTGAAGAAGCGCGAGGAGCAGTGGCGGCTCGATCTCGAGCGCGTGCAGCTCACCGAGGATATCCTCGACAATCTGCCATTCCCGCTCTTCGTCAAGGACCGCAACCTCACCTACGTCGCCGTCAACGTCGCCTTCTGCGAGAAGTACCAGACGACGGCCGATGAGGTGCTGGGCCGCAAGAGTACGGAACTCTTCTCACCCGAAGTGGCCGCCCGCTTCGAGGAAAGCGATCGCCATGTTCTTGAAACCGGCGAAATGTCGGTGGTGCGCCAGCGCCAGATCGCCCGCGATGGCTCGGAGCGTGAAATCATCTCGCGCAAGCACCGCATCGGCAAGCCGGGACGCTATTTCCTCGTCTCGACCATGCAGGACCTGCCGCGCGAGGGTAGCGATCTCGAAGAGTTCGAAAAGGCATCGAGCGTCACGACATCGGCCAAGAGCAGCTATCGCCGCGCCTATGTTCCGATGAACGGCGACAGCGAGCGCCGCGAACCGGCCGCCATGGAAGCCATCGTGCCCGAGAATTTCTCCGGCCGCCGCATCCTTGTCGTCACTGGCGATATCGCCGCCGAGACCGCGGCACTCAGAACACTCGCCAAATATGGCTTCGAGGCCTGCTCGGTGCGCAATGAGGACGAGCAGGAGCAGTTCCTGGAGATCGCCTCGTCGGCAGGCCTGTCGCTCGATCTCGTCATCATCGACAACCAGATGGGCATGCGCTGCCTCGAGCTTGCCGAGCAGTACGGCATCTCGTCGTTGGTCATGGATGGCTTCCAGATCTCGACCGAGCTCACCTTCCAGATCGCCCGCCATTTCAACCGCAACAATCGCGGCGCCATGGCCGACCGGATCGATAGCGACTGGGAGATCACCACGTCGGATGATCAGCTCGAACTCGATGTGCTGGTGGCCGAAGACAACGATATCAACCAGATCGTATTCTCGCAGATCCTTGAAGGCCTCGGCTATCGCTACCGCATCGCCGCCACTGGCGACGAAGCCGTACGCATGTGGACGGAATACCGGCCGAAGATCGTGCTGATGGATATCTCGCTGCCCGGCTTCAACGGTTTCGAAGCCGCCCGCCTGATCCGCCAGGTGGAAGGCGATGGACCCCGTACCCCGATCATCGGCGTGCTCACCCAGGCCTTCGAGCGCGACCGCGCCGAATGCGCCAATGCCGGCATGGACGACGTGATCATGAAGCCCGTCAGCCCGGATATTCTGGAAACGGTCTTCCAGAAATTCATGCAACCGGAAGCGCAGCGGGCCTCTCTCTAGCTGCTAATTAAGGTCAACTCCCCAATTCTTGGGAGGCAATTCACGATGATCCAGGGTTGTCGAATATCGAATTTTTAAGACTTGCCCGCCATTCTGCCGGGTATTGGGGAAGCTCTGGATCAGAATGATGATGTTGGCGGATATGCCATTGGCGCCGGTAAGCCAGAACGAGCTTCAGACGATGGCCTATACCGACCCGTTGACCGGGCTCGGAAACCGCTATCGCATGCGCGACCGTATCGCCCAGATCTCGGCCGAACGCGCCGACGATCCGGCGCCGTTTACCATCGGCATCGCCAATCTCGATAGTTTCAAGCCGATCAACGACCTCTTCGGCTCGGCCGCCGGCGACGAAATTCTCTGCCAGGTCGCCCACCGCCTGAAAGCCTGCATTCCCGATGGCGCCGTCGTCACGCGCCATGATGGCGACGAATTCGCCTTCGTCCTGCCGCTGGTCTTTGAGCGCGCCAGCGCCGAAAAGTTCGGCCAGATGATCCGCGAGGTCCTGTCGGCGCCCTACGATCTCGGCGACCGCAACGTCCGCCTCTCGGCCTCCTTCGGCTTCGCCATCTATCCCTTCGCGGGCGAGGAGTTCGAGGAACTCTTGAAGAGCGCCGAGACCGCGCTCTATCGTTCCAAGCGCCGCGGCCGCAGCCAGATCACCGTTTATTCGCGCGAGATCGCGCAGGAGATGAAGCGCGCCACGCAGCTTGAGCAGGCGCTTCGAAACGCTATCATCTCCGATGCCATCGACGTGCATTTCCAGCCGATCGTCTCGCTCGCCACCAGCCAGGTCCTCGGTTTCGAGGCGCTGGCCCGCTGGAACGACCCGGATCTGGGCTTCGTCTCGCCGGGTGTCTTCGTGCCGCTCGCCGAAGAACGCGGCTTCATCGATGCGCTCTCGGAAGCGCTGTTGCGCAAGGCGGCCGAAGCGGCACTCTCCTGGCCGCGCGAAATGTTCCTGTCCTTCAACCTTTCATCGGCGCAGCTGATGGACCCCGGCACCAGCGCCAACGTGCTCTCCATCCTCGGCCGCGTCGGCTTCGATCCGCACCGTCTCGAACTCGAGATCACCGAGACCGCCGTCATGGGCTCGGCCGATACCGCAAACCGCATCATCGCCGACCTCCGACAGGCCGGCGTGCGCATCTCGCTGGATGACTTCGGCACCGGCCAGTCCAGCCTCGGCCGCCTGCGCGATTTCATGTTCGACAAGATCAAGATCGACCGCGCCTTCGTCTCGCGCATCAACTCCGACCGCGCCTCCGAGCATATCATCAAGGCGATCCTGACCATGTGCGAAGGCCTAGACCTCGAAGTCGTCGCCGAAGGCATCGAGGATTATTCGGAAGCGGCGAAACTGCGCATGCTCGGCTGCGGCATGGGGCAGGGCTACTATTTCGGCAAACCCGCCGACGCCATCGCGACGCTCAGGTTCCTGCACGAGAACGAATACGACACCGGCGAACGGGCGATGGCTTAGGCGCCGCTTATTACTTGATCAGCGCGAAGAGGCCCGCCGTGGCGGCAATCGCCGCGAGCACGACGCCGAGAATGATGCAGACCACATTGATGATCCAACCCTGATCGGGTTTGGAATCGAGCTTGCTGTCTATACGCGCCAGCTGTCCGAGCACTGTGTTCAGCGTCGAGCGCATGTCATCGGCAATGGCTTCAAGCTTGGCGACGCGATTTTCCATGTGGTCCATTGTGCCACCTCCGCTGCCTGACTTCAATGATCCTTCATTATCGCGAAGGTATGGGGTCCGCGCCAATGTGAACAACCTCCGAGGCGGCTCATTGCGAGCAACGCGTTGTCTTCACGACATTTCTCTTTGGTTGATTGGATGCTGTCAATACACCCAATGGAGGAGTGCGCTGGAGGGCTGACACCATATACCAAAAGCCGGTGGCGCCATCTCAGGCGCCACCGGTTACGCATTCACTGCGACTAACGATGCAGTGTTTACTTGTTGGTCGTTGAGCCGGTTGCGGTGTTGTCCATCGCACCCGGAGCCGGGGCCTTTTCGGCCGACTGCATCTGCAGCGTCTTGAATTCCGGCGCTGCCTTCAGCGTTTCGGCCGTTTCGGATGTCGTCAGCTTGACGCTGCCATCCGTCGTGTTCTGCGCCACGGTGATCTTTTCCATCGGCACGGCGACGTTCTTTTCGCCGATGCCGAGGAAGCCGCCGACACCGATCACGGCTGCGACGAGGCCGCCATCCTTCTTCATGATCAGGTCGTTGACGTTACCGATGCTTTCGTTCGTGCCGTTATAGACGGCCTGACCGATGTAGGTGTTGGCGCTGATCTGATCCGCGGACTGCTCCGTCAGATAGGTGCCACCGCCCGCCTGTGCGGTATCGGTGGTGGCGGCAGGAGCGGGCGCCTGTGCGGCATCACCTGCTGGCTTCATGGCATCCGGCTTCGGCGCTGCCGGATCGGCCGGTGCCGACATGGACGGTGCGCTCGGCGAGGCCGGCTGGGTCGCGCTCTGCGAGAAAGCGACCGGTGCGAAGGCCGTGGCAAACAGGGCGCCAGCGGCAACGGTGGTGAGAAGTTTGCGTGTCATATCGTACCTACTTTCAGTGTCCTTGGGTGATCTCTGGCCGCGCTTTTCTCTTCTAGCGAGAGTTGTCTCAGCTCGGCCGGTTCGTGAAGTAAATGAATGGGTTGGCTAATGGTTCCCAGAAAAATACACGCAGAAACTGACGGAATTTTCGGAACTTTTCCGGCGATGGGACCGCGCGGGCCACAGATCGCGGTGCCCTTGAAACGCAAAAGGGCGCCCCGAGGGACGCCCTTCAAAACGCATCCAGGAAGATGCTTCAGAGAATATACGCAACGTCGAAAACGCCGCGGACGCTGACACCGAGCTCAAGCAGGGCGCCGGCATCCGGCTGGTTGGCGCGGGCCGCGTCGTCGAGGCCTTCCCAGGCGGTGGTGACCGCTAGCCGGTCGGCATCCGGGCCGATGAAGGCGGGGCAGGAGGGCTGTGCAGCGGGCACCTTGTAGCGGGCGATGCGCAGGCCATCGGGGCTGTAGCGATCGACGGTGCCGGCGCCCCAGCGCGCGTTCCAGATATAGCCGTCGGCATCGACCACCGACCCATCGACCCCGCCGTCTTCTTCCATGCTGTCGACAAGCACGATCGGCTCGCCGGTCGGCAGGCCGGTCTCGCGATCGACCATCACCCGCATCAGGCGGCTGAGATGCGTATCGGTGAAATAGCCGACCGAGCCATCGGGCGAAAAGCAGATCGAGTTCGGAATGGTGATGCCGCCGAAGAGCTTCGTCACCTTGCCGCGCGCCACATGATAGATCGCGCCGGCCTGGGTTTCGGCCCGCTTGCTCATCGTGCTGATCCACAGGCTGCCCGAGGGATGCATGCGCCCGTCGTTCGATCGGTTTTCCGGACGGTCGTTTTCGAGTGCCGCGTAAAATGTCAGGCCGCCGCTTTCGATGTCACGCACGAAGAGGCCCTGCTCGGTCGCAAGCAACTGCCGCCCGGCGTCGATCCGGGCCAGCACGCTCGCCATGACAGGCAGCGCGTGAACCTTTTTCTCCTCGGTCGAAAGGTTCAGCTCGTGCAATTCCTTGCCGAGAATGTTGAACCACCAGATGGTATTGGTATCGGGATCGTAGGTCGGTCCTTCGCCCAGCACCGAATTGGTGCTGGAAAGGGTCCGCCCCGCGAACTCATGAATGTCGGTCATACGCTCAAGCTCCCACTGCTGCGTCGTATGCGTAAATGGTTGCCTTGGCGCGCTCGGCAACCTCGGCGACAGTCATTCCCGGCTTGTAGATGCTCGTGCCGAGACCGAAGGCCAGGATTCCGGCTTTGGTGTACTCGGCGAAATTCTTGTCGGAGACGCCGCCGACGGCCGCGATCGTCAGCTCCGGCGGCAGGATGGCGCGGATCGCCGTGATGCCGGATGGGCCGAGCACGCTGGCCGGGAAAAACTTCAGGCCGGTGGCGCCGGCGCGCGCCGCGGCAAGCGCCTCGGTGGGCGTGAAGACGCCGGGCATCGTCACCATGCCGTATTCGCGGGCGCGGATGATCACGTCTGGCTCGACATTCGGCGTCACCAGCAGCTTGCCACCGGCATTGTGCAGGCTGTCCACCGCCTCGGTCGTCAGAACCGTGCCGGCGCCGATCAGCACGTCGGCGGGCGCCATCTTGGCGGCGATCTCGATCGACTTGAACGGCTCTGGCGAATTCAGCGGGATCTCGATCGCGGTCAGGCCATTCTCGATCAGCGCGCCGACGACGCCTTCGGTCTCCTCGGGCTTGATCCCACGCAGGATGGCGATCAGCGGGCGCTTCATGGCGGGGAAGGGGATGCGGTTCATCGCTCTGTTCTTTCTTGATTGGGCTTAGTTGGGCCAGATGGCGTTTGCGGCGGCCGAAAGGCCGGCAAGCACCGCCGTATCGGCATCGATGGTCGTGACGTTCAGCGAAAGCGCCTTGAAGGCGGTCTCGTAAAGCTTCTGCAGGCGGCCGGAGGCGACGAGCGCGATCGGCGTGTCGTTGGCGGCGTCGGCCAGCGCGCCAGAGATTTCCAGGCCGATCAGCGTGCCGGAAATCCGCGCCTGCGCCGCCGAAGCGGTCATGCCGTGCAGCAGCTGGCCGGAGCGGGCCGTGAACAACAGGTTGGTCGCCATCTGCGGCTGGCGGAAGGCAGTCGAGACCGATGCCTTGAAGGCGGAATTGTCGGCCGGCGATTGTTCGGCGCCGGCAACCGCATGCGACAGGATCGTATGCTTGGTGATCGCGTCGAACAGTTCGCCTGTCATGAAGGTGGAGAAGCCGATGACCTCGCCCTCCTGCACATGCACCCATTTCGAATGCGTTCCAGGCATGCAGACGGCCTGCGCGCCGGTGCTGTCTGGGCCAAGCGCGCCGAGCAGCTGGGTCTCTTCACCGCGCATCACGTCCGGCGATGCCCGGTCGCGCTGGGCAAGGCCCGGCAGGATGCGGATGTCGCGGCTCTGGCCGGGCACAGGGACGGCGCCAGTCAGGATCGCCGACAGCGACGTGGGCACGTCGACATAGCCGGCCTCGACCCAGCCCTGCTTGGCGCCGGCCATGCCGCAGACGATCGCGGGGATATCCGCGGGCGCCTCGACCTTGGCCAGATGCTTGGCCAGCACCTCGGCGAAACCGGTCTTGGCCGCCGTCGTCATGCCCTCGTCGCTGCGGCTTTCATTCAGCACGCTGCCATCGCTGCCGATCAGCCACAGCCTAAAACTGCTCGTACCCCAGTCGACCGCGATATATCGGGGTGTTGCCATCAAAAAATGCCTCCATCGACAATAAGGGACTGCGCCGTCACTGCGGACGCGCCGTCGGATGCTAGAAACAGACAGGGTCCGACAATGGCGTCGGCCTGCAAAACGCGTTTGATGCACTGCCGCTCGATCATGCCGGCAATGCCCTCTTCGGTGAGCCACAGCTTCATCTGCCGCTCGGTAACGATCATGCCCGGCAGGATGCAGTTGACGCGGATATTGTCGGGGCCGAGCTTGCCCGCGAGGCTCTTCGTCAGCCCGATGATCGCCGCCTTGGCCGTCGTGTAGGCCGGGAAATCGGGCATGTTGAGCATGAAGGCGATCGACGACATGTTGATGATCGCCCCGCCGCCGGCCTCCCGCATTGATGGCGCCACAGCCTGCGCCGCGAAGAACACGTGCCGCAGGTTGGTCGCCTGGTTGTTGTCCCAATATTCCGGCGTCACTTGGTCGAAATCATGCCGGTCGTCGCGCGCCGCATTATTGACGAGCACGCCGATCGGTCCGGAATGGGCGACGATCGCCTCGATGGTCGCGCGGATCGCCGCGACATCGCGCAGATCGGCGTGGTGGAAGCGGACCGGGTGCAGGCTGTCGCGCGACAGGCGATCAACCAGCGCGTGGCTTTCTTCCTCGGCGATGTCGATGAACGAGACCTTGGCGCCCTGTCGCGCGAACCCCTCGACGATGGCAGCACCTATGCCGGAGCCGCCGCCCGTCACCACCACGCTTCGGTCCCTGAATTCGGGATATTGCGCTCCAAGCTCCGCCACCACTATCCTCCCGATAGTTCCATTATTCAGAACTCAATTTGACTATATGGAATTATCGGATTAGCCTTGGGTCTCTGTCAAGGCATGAGGGCCAGCATGGGCGCGACTGATGGCGACATCATGGATAAAAACGAGGCTGCGGATAAACGCGAGACCGGTACGCTCGGCAAGTTGATGGTGCTGCTCGATATCGTGACGCACGCCGACAGCCCAATGCGCTTCACCGATATTTTAGCGGTCGCCGGCCAGCCGCGAGGAACGCTGCACCGTCAGCTTGGCCATCTCACCGAGGAGGGCCTGCTGGAAGTGCTGGCCGATGGGCGCTATGCACCCGGCCTGCGCCTCCTCGATCTCGCCTCGCGCAGCTGGGCGCGCAACGAATTCCGGCTGATCGCCGAGCCGCATCTGAACGCCCTGCAGCAGCTGACCGGAGAGACCGTGCATCTCGGCGTCCTGCGCGGCGCCTCCGTCATCTATCTCGACAAGGTCGAGGGCAGCCAGCCCGTCCGAATGTACTCGCAGATCGGCAATGCCTCGCCCATCTACTGCACCGGCGTCGGCAAGGCGGCGCTCTCGGCGCTGCCGGACGATCGGCTGGACGCGATCATATCAAGCGTGTTGTTCCAGCGCTTCACGGATAGCACGCTGACGCCGGAGACGCTGCGCCGCGAGATCGCCGACATCCGCCGCTCGGGCAACGCCTTCGACCGCGAGGAGCATGAGGTCGGCATCCGCTGCGTGGCGGCCCCCGTCTGCTCCGAGGACCTCTCCTTTGTCGGCGGCGTTTCCGTGACCGGACCGGCCTATCGGCTGACCTTCGAGCGCCTGGAGGAGTGGGCGCTGCCCGTCCGTCGGACCGCCGAAAGCATCATGAGCGGCATGCGCATCGGGCTCGGCCCCCGCCGCTGACGCTCGGTCAACTTGACAATCGTCAAATCCAGAGCCGCTTTGTCAGTTTTCGTGCAGAAATATGCTCATTTTCATCGGCTGGGCATATTGTGATTTTGTGAAGAATCATCACAATTGGCAGTTGTCAACCCCAAGTCCTGGGGTGTAGTGCCGTAGGCTATATTGACGGCGATGCTGCCGTCGGCATGAGACCTGAGCAGGCCACTTACGACGTTCCTGATTTTTGAGCTGATGACACCATGAACCCTTTGCCGCATTCGACTTCCGTGAACGTATACGTAAATGAGGTGTCTGGGCTAAATACCCAGTTCGATATCTTTCGCTTCATGAAGAGGCTGACGGAAGCCTACCGGGTTCGTGCCTTCATGGTGCTCAATCTTCCCTCGGCCACTGCACGCGATCTGCAGAGCAACACTGTCATCACCAACTGGCCGGCCGAGCTTTTGTCGGCCTATGACCACGAGGCGCTGCTGACCAACAGTCCCGTCATGGGCAAGCTGCGATCCTCGACCGTGCCGTTCTTCAACGACCTTTCGAAGGCGAAGCTGGATCGCTCCGACGGCAAGTCCGGCATCGTCACGGCCCTGTTTGAACGCTTCCGGATGATGCGCTGCGCCTATTTCCCGACGCATGATCCCTCCGGCGCCCGCGGCGCGGTCTCCTTCTCCGGCGATCGCGAGCCCTTCGCGCCCGAGGAGATGCTGGAGCTTCATTATATCTCGACGCATGTCTTCGACAGGCTGGCCGAGATCCGCGCGCTCGACAACCGGGTGGTCGACGCCCTGACCGACCGCGAGATCGATTGCCTCAACTGGACCGCCGCCGGCAAGACCAGCGTCGAGATCGCCGATATCCTTGGTCTCTCCGAACACACGGTCAATCACTACCTCAACCGCGCTACCAAGAAGCTCGACACGGTTAACCGCACCCAGGCGGTTGCCAAGGCATTGCGCATCGGTCTGATCAAATAGCTGCACAAATACTGTGCGCTATTGTCGCACCCGCCTAAAAATTGCGCCCGGGCTCCAGCGTTTCCAGGCTCTTTCGCTGCCGCTTCCGCCGAATTCGTAGTTATTTCCAGTTGGCACGCTTCCTGCTTCCTAATTGGCAGCGGTCCAGAGGGGACTTGGCAACGACGCCATATTAAAGGCGCGACCTTCAACCCGCCGCTCGATCCCGGCAGCCTAGTGCGCTGGACATCGAGCGGCGGTTTGTTGTTTTTGGGATACGCCTCCCGGCCTATAAGCGCGAGCTGATGCATTTTTCCCTCAATTCTGACTGGTCTTTCAGATCTGACGCCCTAGAAACCCCTTATCCACTTGGGTGACCGTTGTGCCATCAGGGCGAAAGCCCGGCGGACTTGATGGCTCAGCGGTCTCCTTTGGAAACTCCCCCTCGTTTCGCAGCTATCGATGCCCGCCGATTTTGTTTGGCGATCACTTCGCGCTCCTC
Source organism: Rhizobium sp. NPDC090275 (assembly GCF_044772225.1). Lineage (NCBI taxonomy): Bacteria > Pseudomonadati > Pseudomonadota > Alphaproteobacteria > Hyphomicrobiales > Rhizobiaceae > Rhizobium > Rhizobium sp. NPDC090275. Next base: position 322,588 of record NZ_JBIVYL010000003.1, read on the forward strand.
TATCTACAGAGCCAGATAAGGGTGTGAGGACGATATGACTGAAGTCACCAAGGAACAGGTGCTGGAAACGCTGGCAACGGTGCGCGGCCCCGATCTCGAACATAATATTGTCGAGCTCGGCATGGTCTCCGATGTGTTCATCTCGGATGGCAAGGTCTACTTCTCCATCACTGTCCCCGCCGAGCGCGCCAAGGAGCTGGAGCCGCTGCGGCTCGCTGCCGAGCGTGTCATCAAGGAAATGCCCGGCGTCAAGGGCGCCCTGGTCGCGCTGACGGCCGACAAGAAGGGCGCGCCATCGGGCGCTGCCGCCGCCCGTACGCCGCCGCAGGCTGGTCATGGCCATGCCGGCCATGGTCACGAAGGCCACGCACACGCGCAGCCACAGCAGCGTGCCGGCAAGATCGGCGTGCCCGGGATCGGCGCCATCGTCGCGGTCGCCTCCGGCAAGGGCGGCGTCGGCAAGTCCACCACATCGGTCAACCTCGCGCTCGGCCTGCAGGCAAACGGCCTGCGCGTCGGCATTCTCGACGCCGATATTTACGGCCCCTCCATGCCACGCCTCCTGCAGATCTCCGGCCGCCCCACACAGACCGATGGCCGCATCATCAATCCGATGGAGAATTACGGCCTCAAGGTCATGTCGATGGGCTTCCTCGTCGATGAGGAGACCGCGATGATCTGGCGCGGCCCGATGGTGCAGTCGGCGCTGATGCAGATGCTGCGCGAAGTCGCCTGGGGCGAGCTCGACGTGCTCGTTGTCGACATGCCGCCCGGCACCGGCGACGCGCAGCTGACCATGGCCCAGCAGGTGCCGCTCGCCGGCGCCGTCATCGTCTCGACGCCGCAGGATCTGGCGCTGATCGATGCCCGCAAGGGGCTGAACATGTTCAAGAAGGTGGAGGTGCCGGTTCTCGGCATCGTCGAGAACATGAGCTACTTCATCGCTCCTGATACCGGCGCGCGCTACGATATCTTCGGCCATGGCGGCGCCCGCGCCGAAGCCGAGCGCATCGGCGTGCCCTTCCTCGGCGAAGTGCCGCTGACGATCAATATCCGCGAAGCCTCCGACGCCGGCACCCCGCTGGTCGCCAGCGAGCCGAACGGCATTGTCGCCGGCATCTATCGCGACATCGCAGCCAAGGTCTGGGCGCAGCTCGAGGGCAAGCCGCAGCGCGCCGCTCCCGCGATCGTCTTCGAGTGATGTGTGCCGTTTCGGACCGCGCGGCTAGACTCCCAATTGCGGGCAAAATGTGATCAAACAACGCAGTTCACGTAAGATGTCTTGATTCTTGCGTGGGTTTCCGTCATATGGCGCGCCGTCGCCATGAGGGCGGCATGTGCGAATGCTCGATGATAGCCAGCCCTGCAGCGGCGAATGCCAGCTGCATGTTCGGAGTTCTCTTGTCGATCGAAGGATTGGTGACTGCGATGCGGTTGAGCATAGTGCATACCCGAGCTTCGGCCGGCTATGACGGGATATTGATGAACATTCTTCTGCCGCTTTCGTTAATCTCGAAGAATTGCAGCTTGAGCGCCGCTTTTTCTGGCGCTTCGCGGAAGGTTTTTTGATGCGAACGGCGATGGCCCTCACAGCCCTGGATCACGGGAGACGCGCCCGGTGATCACTGCCTATTGCTCCAATTGCCAGTCGGTCGAGCTCGGTGATCTCACCAAGGTCGAGACCATGCGCGACGATATCGTCTGGATCGACATGATCGAGCCGACGCGCGAGGAAGAGGCCTATGTCGAGAAGGCGCTCGGCATCGAAGTGCCGACCCGCGAGGACCTGAAGGACATCGAGCCTTCTGCCCGCCTCTATACGGAAGGCGACGCCGTCTTCATGACCGCCTCGCTGGTCTGGAAGGCCGAGACCGATGCGCCCGTTCTGACCGATGTCGCCTTCATCCTCGCCGGCAAGCGGCTGATCACCATCCGCTACGCCCAGCCCAAATCCTTTGCGCTCTTCATCGCAGCCCTCCACCGTATTCCCGCCCACTGGCGCAACGGTGCGTCGCTGCTCGCCAAGCTGTTTGAGACCATCATCGACCGCACGGCGGAAATTCTCGAAATCTCGGTCGCCCGCATCGATATCCTGTCGACCCACGTCTTCGGCGATCGCGCCAAGAAGGTCCGCAAGCCCTCGAACTATCTCGAGGAGAAGCTGCGCGATATCGCCGCCCATCAGCGCCTCGTCAGCAAGGTGCGTGACAGCCTGGCCTCCATGTCGCGGCTGATGACTTTCTTCTACAACGTGCCGGCCGTGCAGCAGGATCGTGCGACGAAGGAACTCTGCCGCACCGTCTCGCGCGATATCCAGTCGCTGAACGAGCATTCGTCCTATATCGCCGGCAACATCACCTTCCTTCTCGATGCATCGTTGGGTCTGATCAACATCGAACAGAACTCGATCATCAAGATTTTCTCGATCGCATCGGTGGTCTTCTTGCCGCCGACGCTGGTCGCCTCCATCTATGGTATGAATTTTGAATTCATGCCGGAACTGCATTTCGCCCAGGGCTATCCTTATTCACTCGGGCTGATGCTGGTTTCCGCCGTAATCCCCTTCTTCTTCTTCCGTTGGAAAGGCTGGCTCTGAAGAGCCTGTTTTTGTTTCATGTCCGCAGACAGCCATTCACACGACCAGAACATGAGCCCGCGCAAGCTCTTCTATCTTGCGCTGGGCTCTGTCGGCGTCGTCTACGGTGACATCGGTACCAGCCCGCTTTACGCATTTCGCGAAGCGCTGAAGCCCGTCGCCGCCGATGGCCTCACCCGTTTCGAGGTCATCAGCGTCGTCTCGCTGATGATCTGGGCGCTGACCATCATCGTGACAATCAAATACGTGCTGCTTCTCTTGCGCGCCGACAACGAAGGCGAGGGCGGCACGCTGTCGCTGCTGGCGCTTCTGTTGAAGACCGCCAACGGCCACACCGCGCTTCTGATGATGCTCGGCCTCGTCGGCGCGGCACTCTTCCTCGGCGATGCGATGATCACGCCGGCGCTGTCGGTTTTGTCGGCGGTCGAAGGTCTGAAACTCGTCGCGCCGCAGCTGAGCAGCTACATCGTGCCGATCTCGGTCGCCATCCTCGCCGTGCTCTTTGCCGTGCAGTCGCGCGGCACGGGAACGATGGCGCGCTATTTCGGGCCGATCACCGCGCTCTGGTTCATCGTGCTCGCCGTTGTCGGCATCTCGCACATCTCGGATGATTTCGGCATCCTCGCCGCCTTCAACCCGTATTACGCCGTGAGCTTCCTCATGCATGAGGGCTTCTTCGGCGTGATCGTGCTCGGCGCGGTGTTCCTGACGCTGACAGGCGCCGAAGCGCTTTACGCCGACCTCGGCCACTTCGGTCGCCGCCCGATCCAGTGGGCGTGGTTCGTGCTGGTCTTCCCGGCGCTGACGCTGAACTATCTCGGCCAGGGTGCTCTGGTGCTTGGCAATCCGCACGCGATGACCGATCCCTTCTATCTGATGTTCCCGAAATGGGCGCTGCTGCCGGCCGTCATCTTGGCCACCGCCGCCACCATCATCGCCAGCCAGGCGGTCATCACGGGTGCGTTTTCGCTGATCCGCCAGGCGATCAACCTTGGCTTCCTGCCGCGCATGGAAATCCTCTTCACCTCGGAAACCAATACCGGGCAGATCTTCGTGCCGTCGGTCAATCTGTTGCTGTTCCTGGGCGTGATCTTCCTGGTCATCTCCTTCGGCTCGTCGGATTCGCTGTCCACGGCCTATGGTATCTCCGTCACCGGCGCCATGGTCGTGACCTCGATCATGGCCTTCGAGTTCGTCCGCGTCCGCTGGAACTGGTCGGTGCTGACGGCAACCGCCGTGCTGGCGCCGCTCTTCGTGCTGGAAATGATCTTCCTCGGCGCCAACCTCATCAAGATCCACGATGGCGGCTATATCCCTGTCATGATCGCCACCGCCTTCGTCGTCGTCATGTGGACATGGCGTCGCGGCTCGGCGCTTCTGATGGAAAAGACCCGCCACACGGATATCCCGCTGGCCTCGTTCATCTCCTCGATCGAGCGCAAGAGTGATCACTCGCCGGCCCATGTGCCCGGTACCGCGATTTTCCTCACCAGCGATCCGGAATCCGCACCCGCCGCACTGCTGCACAATCTGAAGCACAACCACGTCCTGCACGACAAGAACGTGATCCTGACGATCCGCACCGTCAACAAGCCGCGCGTGCCGAGCGCCGACCGCTACAAGGTCGAGCAGATCTCCGAGCGCTTCTCGCGCGTCGAGCTTCTGTTCGGCTTCATGGAATCGCAGAACGTCTCGCAGGCGCTGGCGACGCTGCGCAAGACCGGCCTGAAGTTCGACATCATGTCGACCTCCTTCTATCTCGGCCGCCGCAAGCTGGTGCCGGATGCGAAATCGGGCATGCCCTATTGGCAGGACCGCCTCTACATCGCGCTCGCCAACGCCGCCGCCAACCCGTCGGACTACTTCCGCCTGCCGGCCAACCGCGTGGTCGAACTCGGCTCGCACGTTATCATCTGACGGTGCCCACCCATCCCTCGAAAGCCCGGCCTCGCGCCGGGCTTTTGCGTTTCAGGCTCTATAAGCAAATGCTGTATCAATTGGGGGCGGCGCATTAACCAAGCATCAAGGTTAATGAGACATTTTTATCGGCATGTTCATGCGTCCCATGCGGGAGTCTGGTGTTGCGTCGAAATAGTCGAGTTCCTGGCAAATCACGCGCCTCTGGTGCGTCGCGCCGCTTCGATAAGCTGCGCCCCTTGCTGCAAAGATGGAGTTCCCCCGCGCTCTTCGGCGTCTGCGCGTGGCTGATGTTCCCCACCATGGCCTCGCATGCCGATCTGGCAGCGCTTCTGGCCGGCCTCGATCAGGGGCGCGAGAACTGGCGCATGGTGCTGACCAACTCCCCCGCCGGCTCCATCCACCAGGCCGAACTCGCCTTCGCGGATTCCGCGGTTACCGGCGCCATCGCATCCGGTGCCGGCATGGTGCTGCCCGATGGCCGCAAGGTCGCCTTTACCGCCGAGAACAAGGGCCACGAAGACACGCCCGATGAAGACCGCGTCAACCGCGCCACCAAGAAGGGCAGGGTGGTCGCCGTCGAGCAAGTGCAGCCACCGAAGGATTTCTCCGCCGGCTCGATCCTGCAGCGGACCCGTCTTCTGTTTCAGCCGACCTTCAACCTGAAGGACAAGTCGGCCTTCGTGAAACCGAAGATCCGCGGCAAGGAAATCGAGATCGCCACCAACTTTTACCGCAAGCAGCCGCCGAAGCCCGCAGCCGACATCTCGCCGATGCTGGCCGATCTCGTCACCAGCAACAAGTCGGACGTGCTCGCAACCGCCTTCGCCCCTGCCGCTCCCGATTACGCCCGCCAGTCACCCTTCGATTCGATCCTGACGGAGAAAGCCGACAACGGCCGCTTCGTGCCGCAGATCGGCCCGAAGGATCACGCCTGGGCCGCGAGCATCCTGCCGGCCAGCGTCTTCTCGCCCGCCGAGCAGCAGTGTCTGGCCTCAGGCATCTATTTCGAGGCGCGTGGCGAAACCGTGAAGGGCCAGGCGGCCGTCGCCCAGGTGATCCTCAATCGTGTGCGCAACCCGGCTTACCCGAAGACCATCTGCGGCGTCGTCTACCAGAACGAGGATTGGCGCAACCGCTGCCAGTTCTCCTTCGCTTGCGACAACATCAAGGACCGCGTGAACTCGCAGGCCCATTGGAGAATCGCCCGCGATGTGGCGATGGCGGTCACCGCCGGCCGCATCTGGCTGCCCCAGGTTGGCTCCGCCACCCATTACCACGCCGTCTATGTTCGCCCGAAATGGGCAAAGACCATGGAAAAGGTCGGCCGTATCGGTCTGCACGTCTTCTACCGCACCTATGGCGGCGGCTGGAGCTGACAAAAAGCCGGTAAAAGGCGCGTTTTCGCGCCTTATTGCCGCGTCAGCCCACGGATTCTTTCCCCCGATTCCGCCACAACCCGCCCGTATCGATCTAACTATATGTTTTTGATCGCTTATTTTATGGCTGGACATCGGCCTGCTACGCCTTGACTATGGATTTTGCTAAAACTATGTTGCGCGCGACTTCAAAGCGGGCCGGAAGGTTCTTCAGCCTTGGGGTCGTTGTCCGGTAAACCGGGGTAGCGGCGTAGCGGACGGCGGCAGGCGGAGGAGAGCACGATGGCGGATGGCCGCGAGGAGAGTCTGGAAAAGCGCCGTGCGCAACTGGGAGCGGAACTCGCGACCAAGCGCATCGAGGCGGGGAAGGACGAGGCCGATGAGGCCCGCGCCGAGGTAAGCCGCAAGGGCTACGCCCAGGCGATGAAGCTTTCGAGCGAGTTCATTTCCGCGGTCGTGGTCGGCGCTGTCCTGGGCTATCTCTTCGACCGTTTTGTCGGCACTGCGCCTTGGGGATTGATCGTACTTCTTCTTCTTGGATTTGGTGCCGGCGTGCTGAACGTGATGCGCGCTGCGGGCAAGGTTGCGAAACCGGATCTCGATATGCGCGAAAGCGACCGGAAATAGGGCGGAACGTTCAGGCGTTCGATCCAGTGCAATAATCCCGCTTCGTGCGGGTATAAGATATAGAGAGAACAAGCGGTGTCTAACGATCCGACTCATCAGTTCCTGATCCAGAAGATTGTGCCGATCGAAATCGGCGGGATTGATTTCTCGTTTACGAACGCCTCGCTGTTCATGGCGGCTTCCGCTGCCGTGGCCGCCGGCTTCCTCTATTTCTCGACGTCGAACCGCGCCATCGTGCCGGGCCGCTCGCAGTCGGTCGCCGAAATGTCCTACGAGTTCATCGCGGGAATGCTGAAAGAAGGCGCCGGATCCAAGGGGATGAAGTTCTTCCCGCTGGTCTTCTCGCTCTTCATGTTCGTGCTGACCGCAAACCTGCTCGGCATGTTCCCATACTTCTTCACCATCACCAGCCAGATCATCGTCACCTTTGCTCTCGCTCTGCTCGTCATCGGCACGGTTCTGGTCTACGGCTTCTACAAGCACGGCTTCCACTTCCTGAATGTCTTCGTGCCTCAGGGCGTTCCCGGCATCTTGCTGCCGCTGGTCGTCGCCATCGAAATCATCTCGTTCCTGTCGCGTCCGATTTCGCTTTCCGTTCGTCTCTTCGCCAACATGCTGGCCGGTCACATCACCCTTAAAGTGTTCGCGGGCTTCGTTGCCTCGCTTGGAGCCATGGGTGCTGTTGGTATCGGTGGCGCCGTTCTTCCCCTCATCATGACCGTCGCTCTGACGGGTCTCGAGTTCCTCGTCGCCTTCCTCCAGGCTTACGTCTTTGCGGTGCTGACTTGCATGTACCTCAACGACGCGATCCATCCGGGTGGCCACTAAGGGATACCGACATTGACGTCCGCGGGCGTCAGTCAATTCGCCGCAACAACCATTTCAAAGGAGTACAACATGGACGCGGAAGCAGCAAAATTCATCGGTGCAGGCCTCGCTTGCTTTGGTATGGCCGGTACGGCTCTCGGCCTCGGCAACATCTTCGGCAGCTACCTGTCGGGCGCCCTGCGCAACCCGTCTGCCGCTGACAGCCAGTTCGGCCGTCTGGTATTCGGCTTCGCCGTTACGGAAGCTCTGGGCATCTTCTCGCTGCTCGTCGCTCTCCTTCTGCTGTTCGCCGTTTAATTTCGGCGCACTGAGGGATCACGGCCTGCGAACAGCGAGCCGTGATCCTTTGTATTTGCAGTACACCTGGAGGTGAGCATGTTTTTTGTGACCCCGGCTTACGCTGAAGAAGCCCCGGCGGGAACCGCAGAAACTGGTGCAGCGACCGGTACAGACGCGCATGCTGCCCCGGCCGCAGGCGAGGTTCATACCGAGACCGGCGTGCCAGCCGAACACCATGGCGGTGTTTTCCCGCCTTTCGATACTTCGACGTATGCGTCCCAGCTGCTCTGGCTGGCGATTACCTTCGTCATTTTCTTCGTGCTCATGCAAAAGGTCATTGCACCGCGCATCGGCGGTATCCTCGAGCAGCGCCACACGCGCATTGCCCAGGACCTCGATGAGGCTGCACGCCTGAAGGCGCAGGCAGACGCAGACGTTGCTGCCTACGAAGCCGAACTCGCAGAAGCCCGCGCCAAGTCGAACGCAATCGGCACGGCAGCGCGCGACGCCGCCAAGCTCAAGGCCGAGGCCGACCGCCGCGCGGTCGAAGCTGCTCTGGGCGAAAAATTGAAGGCTGCGGAAGGCCACATCGCCGATATCAAGGCGAAGGCATTCGCGGATGTCGGCACGATCGCCGAGGAAACGGCAAAGGCCGTCGTCGAACAGCTGATCGGTGGCACCGCCACCAAGGCTGAAGTAACGTCCGCCGTTACCGCGGCCAAGAAGGGAGCTTGATCGATGGAATTTGCACTGGACGCAACATTCTTCGCATTCGTCGGTCTCGTCCTGTTCCTGGCGCTGGTCGTCTACCTCAAGGTTCCCGGCATGATGGCGACGTCGCTCGACGACCGCGCCGATCAGATCCGCAACGAGCTGTCGGAAGCCAAGCGCCTGCGTGAAGAGGCCCAGCACCTGCTGGCCGAATATCAGCGCAAGCGCAAGGAAGCCGAAGCGGAAGCTGCCCATATCCTGGCAGCCGCCGAGCGCGAAGCGGAAATGTTCACCGCCGAAGCCAAGAAGAAGACCGAGGAATTCGTCGCCAACCGTACCGCGGTTTCGGAAGCGAAGATCAAGCAGGCCGAAGCCGATGCGATGAAGGCGGTTCGTTCCGCAGCCGTCGACCTCGCCATCGCCGCCGCTGAAACGGTTCTCGTCAAGAAGGCCGATGCCAAGGTTCAGTCCGAACTCTTCGGAAACGCCCTCGGCCAGGTAAAGACCCGCCTCAACTGAGATTGGTCCTATCGCATTTTAAAGCCCCGGTTCGCCGGGGTTTTTTGCGTTTTGGGGATGTTGTTCGCGGTAACGCTGAAACGACGTGCGAGGTGTCGCCTACTCGCCGTCGGTGACCAGGAACTGCTTGAGCCGCCCGAAGCTCATCCGATGCAGCGGGCAGGGGCCGTGGCTGTCGATGCCGGCGCGGTGGCGTGCGGTGCCGTAGCCGGCATGCGCGGCGAAGCCATAGGCGGGGAAGATGAGGTCCGCGCGCGTCATCATCCGGTCGCGCGTGACCTTGGCAACGATGGAGGCGGCCGCGATCGAAACGGAGCGGGCATCGCCCTTGACGACGGCCTGGCCGGGGCATTCGAGCCCGGGCGGCACGTCCAGCCCGTCGGTCAGCACGTAGCTTGCCGGGATGGAGAGGCTGAGGATTGCCCGGCGCATGGCATCGAGGCTTGCCTTGCGGATATCCGTCTCGTCGATGCGGCGCGAGCTGGAAGAGGCGATCGCGACGGTCGCGGTGGCAAGGATCTGCTCGAACAGTTCTTCCCGTCTCTGCGCGGAGAGCTGTTTGGAATCGTTCAAGCCCTCGGGGATGCGCTTCGGGTCGAGAATGACGGCCGCGGCAACCACGGGTCCCGCCAGCGGTCCGCGCCCGGCCTCATCGACGCCGGCAACAGGCCAGTGACCGGCCTTGCGCGCCTTCAGCTCCAGCCGGAAATCCGGAAGCAGCGGGACGTCTTCGAAAAGCATGGGAGAATCGGGTGGCGTGCGACGTTTCATGCGGCTGAACTTCGCACGCCAACCCGATTTCCTGCAAGTCCCCGGATCAGGGCGGCGGGCCGGGGACTTGAGAACGGAAGGCCAGGGTCAGCCGTCCGTAAGGGAATGTCCGAGCATGTCGCGCAAAACTGTGCAGCGGTTTTGCGACAACGACATGCTACAAAACTAGAGCAGCGACAGCTGCACGCCGCTGCCATTGGGCGGCACGAAGAGGTCGTCGCGCAGCGGCATGCTGCGGCGGGTCATGCCGAGCCGCTTCGTGGCCATCTCGAAGCGCCGGGCGATCTGCCAGGCATAGGGACCGGCACCCTTCATGCGCTTACTGAAATCGGCGTCGTAATCCTTGCCGCCGCGCATCGAGCGCACCAGCGACATCACGTGCCGGTAGCGATCCGGATAGTGCTGCAGCAGCCAGTCACGAAACAGCGGCGACACCTCCAATGGAAGACGCAGGATCACATAACCCGCCTCCGTGGCGCCCGCTGCATGCGCGGCATCGAGCACGCGCTCGATCTCATGATCGTTCAGCGCTGGAATGACCGGCGCCATCATCACAGATGTGCGGATGCCGGCGTCGCTCAGCGCCTTCAGCGCATCGAGCCGCTTCGACGGGGTCGAGGCGCGCGGCTCCATCGTCCGCGCCAGCTTGCGGTCCAGCGTCGTCACGGACAGCGAGGCGCGCACCAGGTTCTTCTTCGCCATGCTCTGCAGGATATCGAGATCGCGCAGGATGAGCGCCGACTTGGTGACGATGGAAACAGGATGGTTCGCCCGCTCCAGCACCTCGAGTATATCCCGCATGATCCGCCATTCCTTCTCGATCGGCTGATACGGGTCCGTATTGGTGCCGATGGCGATCACACGCGGCTTGTAGCCGGGCTTGGCAAGCTCACGCTCCAGGAGCTTGGCCGCATCCGGCTTGGCAAACAGCCGCGCTTCGAAATCCAGCCCCGCCGACAGGCCCATATAGGCGTGCGTGGGCCGCGCGAAGCAATAGATGCAGCCGTGCTCACAGCCGCGATAGGGGTTGATCGAACGGTCGAAGGGGATATCCGGCGATTCATTGCGGGTGATTGCCGTGCGCGGCTTTTCGATCTGCACCTCGGTCTTGAACGGCGGCAGCTCTTCCAGCGTCTGCCAGCCATCGTCGAAGCCTTCGCGGCTCTGCGGCTCGAAGCGCCCGCTCGGGTTCAGCCCCGCACCGCGGCCACGCCGGCGGTCGACCTCGATCCTGAGGCCGGAAGAAACGATCATCGCGTCGGCAATATCCGCCGTATTGGCAGGCGCGAATGCGGCCTGCCCTGCAAGGGACTGTTCGTTCATCGGGTTTCTCCGTCGATGGAAGACTCGTCGTCCCCATCCGTTCTGGTGATTAAATTCCTATCGCCGAAATGAGAACAATGCAAGAACAAATTTGGAAAACTGTCGCTGGTAATGTTTTGTGCGTCGCACTATAAATGAGCAATGTTGACTGTCGTATTGGAATGCCGGGATCAGGAACCTGAGCTGGCGCAGACGTTATCGGTGTTGGTTGCTGGTGCCGTGGAGGGGCTGGTGAGCGATGTGGTGGTGCTCGATCACGGCTCGCGCGATGGCTCGTCCAAGGTCGCGGACGCCGCCGGCTGCCGCTTCCATCAGCATTGGGATATCAAGGACATATTGCGCTCGGCGCGCGGCGAATGGCTGTTGTTCGTCGAGCCCGGCGCCCGCCCGCAGAGCGGCTGGATCGACGAGATCGCCGAATATGTGGCGCTGAACAAGCTGCCCGCCCGCTTCACCGCCTCGCGCGGCTATCGCCGGCCTTTCTATCAGCGCCTGCGCCGCCTGGCGCCGCTGGAGCTTGGGCTGCTGCTGCCGAAAAAACATGCGCTGGCGACGGCGCGTAGCGGCATGCAGCTCGCCGAATTCGTCAAGGGCCAGAAGTTGCGCAAGCTATCGGCCGAGCTTATCCCGTCCTGGGTGGCGCGTTCGGCGCGGAACTAGTTTTTTAAGCGCCGCGCTTCAGGTGCTCATCGAGCCTGGGCATGATTTCCACGAAGTTGCACGGCATGTGGCGATAATCGAACTGCGCCTTCAAGATGCCGTCCCACGCGTCCTTGCAGGCGCCGGGCGATCCCGGTAGCACGAAGACGAAGGTGGTGCCGATCAGCCCCGCCGTCGCGCGCGACTGCACTGTCGAGGTGCCGATCTTGTCCTGCGAGATGCGGTGGAAGACGGCCGAAAAGCCGTCCATGCGCTTGTCGAACAGCGGCTCCAGCGCCTCGGGCGTCACGTCGCGGCCGGTAAAGCCGGTTCCACCGGTGGTGATGATCACGTCGATATCCGATTGCGCCGTCCAGGCCTGCACCTGCGCGGCGATCGCCTGTCTGTCGTCGGGCGCGATGGCGCGCGCGATGAGACGGTGTCCGGCCTCCGAAATGCGGGCCGCCAGCGTATCGCCGGAGCGGTCGTCGGCGGTGGTGCGCGTATCTGAAACCGTCAGCACGGCAAATCCCACTGGAATGAACGGACGCGTGTCGTCAACGCCTGTCATCATCGTCTCCCGCCAATGTTTCGGTTGCCTCGAAATACCAGTTCGGCCGCTTGCCGTGAAGCGCACGCGCCGCGGCTTCCGCGTCGTCCGTGTTGGCGAATATGCCGAAGCACGTCGCGCCAGAGCCCGACATGCGCACGAAGAGCGCGCCCTGATCGGAGAGCATATCGGCGATTTCGGCGATCTCGGGCAGCAGCGCGCGCGCCGGCGGTTCGAGATCGTTGCGCATGGCGCGCAACGTATCGAGCCAGGGGAGGCCGGGTGCTACCACAAGTGCGCCGTTGGTCTTGGTCGCGAGCCTGCGGAAAACCTCGGGCGTCGAAACCCCCTTCAGTGGATTGGCGAGCACCATGGGAAAAACCGGCAGGTCGCGCACCGTCTCGATCCGCTCGCCGATCCCGCGTGCAATCAGTGGCCGGCTCGTGAGACACATCGGCACATCGGCGCCGAGCTTGATGGCGATGGCGTCGATAGTCGTGGCGGGCAGGGGAGTGCCCCAGAGCCGCATCAGCCCGCGCAGTGCCGCCGCCGCATCCGCCGAGCCGCCGCCGATGCCTGAGGCAATCGGCAAGTCCTTGCGCAAATGAATGCTGACGGGCGGTGCGGTCCCGCCGGCGTCGATAACAGCCAGACGCAGCGCATCGCGCGCCGTCAGCACCAGATTGGTGCCGCCATCACCAGTAAGCGCATCGCCAAATCGGCCGGAGATATGAAATTCGTCGGCATCCGCTGGCGCGAAGGCCAGCCGATCGCCCGACCGCGTGAACGTCACCAGCATTTCGAGCAGATGATAGCCGTCGTCTCTCTGGCCCGTCACATGCAGGGCCAGATTGATCTTGGCAAAGGCCTCCTCGCTGATCGCAACGCCGTCGGCGAAGCCGAAGCCGATGTCAGCCATGGATGATCAGGTCTTCTTGTCGGCCGGCTTCGGGTCGACAGGGGCCGGATCGGGCATCTTCTTGTCGACGGTCTTGGCGTCGTCGGTCACCGCAGGCAGGCCGTTGGCGATCTTGTCCTTGATCTTCGGGATCTCGGCGGCCTCGGGTTCCGAGCCCAGCGCCCGGTTCCACTGATAGACGGCCTCGAGCTTGCGCCCGACGCGCCAGTAGGCATCGCCCAGATGGTCATTGATCGTCGCGTCACCGGCCTTGATCTGTGCCGCGCGCTCCAGCTCCTCGGTCGCGTCGTCGAACTTGCCGAGGCGGAAATAGGCCCAGCCGAGCGAATCGATGATGTAGCCATCGTCGGGGCGCAGATCGACGGCCTTCTTGATCATCTCCAGACCCTCGTCGAGGTTCCGGTTCATGTCGATCCAGGAATAGCCGAGATAGTTGAGCACCTGCGGCTGGTTCGGGTTCAGCTCAAGCGCCTTGCGGAAGCTCGGCTCGGCCTTGTCCCACTGCTTCAGCCGCTCATAGGCGATGCCGCGCTGGAAGAAGACAGTCCAGGTGTTCTTGCCCGGCAGCGGCCCGATCACATCGACAGCCTTGTCGTAGTTCTCGGCCATCGCCTTGTAGTCCTTGGCGTCGGAAAGAACGCTGCCATAGGCGAGGTAGCTGCGAATATCCTTCGGGTCCGACTGGATCAGCCCCTGCAGATGCGCACGGGCTTCGTCGACCTTGCCGCCTTCGGCGAGCGCCAGGCCGAGCTGCAGCTCGGAGATGCGGCTCATCGGCGAATTGTCGGGCACTTCTTTGTAGAGCGCGATGGCGCGGTCCAGCTGGTTCTGCTTCTCGGCGATACCGCCGAGCATGACCAGCGCGTCGGCGCTATCAGGATCGAGCGCGCGGGCGATCTGCAGGTAGAGCGAGACGATGTCTTCGGCGCCGTCGCGGTTCAGCGCGCCGGCAAAGGAGAACAGCACGCCGGCCGCACCCTGCTTGGCGGTGGTGATCTGCTGCACCTGCTTTTCGTCATTGGTGATGCTCTGGCGCAGCGCGTTGAGCGGCGCGTAGTTGGGTAGCAGATTGTCGCCGACCGAAACCGTGTCGAGCGCCTTCTGCTTGTTGCCCTGCGTCGCTTCCAGGCGAGCGAGCGCCATGATGGCGCGCATGAATGTATCGGGTGCGGTGGCAGCGCCATCCTTGTCGAGCACGGCATCGTTCAGGTGCTTGCGCGCCGAGCGCACGTCGCCGTTGACGATGGCGATCGCGCCGGCATTGTAGTTCTGGAAGATGGCGAGCCACTCCGGCCCCTTCAGCTTCTCGACCTGCGACAGCGCATCCTTGCCCTTGCCGGCGCCCAGTCGTGCCCAGGCGGCCATCAGGTCGTTCATGACACGGTCGAGATCGGTCGGGCCGGTGGTCTTCAGCGCGCTCTCGGCGGTCTTGTATTCGCCGCGGCGGATCGCGTCGGCGCCGCGTACGATGGTCGAGAGGCGCTCGATGCTCGGGTCGTTCTTCAGCTCGTTGGCGTAACGCACGCTGTCCTTGATGTCGCCATTGAGCAGCAGCGAGATCATCAGGCGCTGGCGGATTTCCGGATTGCCCGGCTCGATCTGCAATGCCTTCTTGTAGAGCTCGATCGCCGTTTCGTAGTCGTGGTCAACATCGGCGGTGCGGGCGGCAAGCAATGCGCCGGAGAAGGTGTTGACGCTATCAGGATCGAAGATCACGGTCGCGCTGGCGTCGTCCTTCTTGGCCGCGTCTTCGGCATTGGCGCCGCCGAGCACGCTCAGCGACAGAACTGCCGCAAGCGACGCGCTCGAAAGAAGACGTATGGCAAATTTCCGCCGCATTAGAAAACCTTTCGTGAGAACAGCCCACCAGCGTCGACTGCAAAATCAGTTGAGAAGACTGATTCACGACAGGATGGCTTTTTTGAAGCGACCCCGCAAGAAAATCAGCCTTGGACCAATGATCGTCGGTTAATTGACGCGCTCGATGCAGAAGTCGATGACTTCCATCAGTGCGGATTTCCATGCCGTATCGGGAAGCGGCGCCAGTGCATCGCGTGCAATCGTGCCATAATGGACCGCCCGACCAATGGTATCGTTCAGCGTTCCGTACTTGGTGATCAGACCAAGTGCCTTTTCGAGGTTCTGATCGTTGCTTTCGCCACCCTCGATCGCCTTGCGCCAGAAGGCGCGTTCTTCCTCAGTGCCGCGCCGATAGGCGAGGATGACGGGAAGCGTGATCTTGCCTTCGCGGAAGTCGTCACCGACATTCTTGCCGAGATCGGCAGCCTTGCCGCCGTAATCGAGCACGTCGTCGACCAGCTGGAAGGCGAGGCCCAGGTTCATACCATAGGACTTCATCGCGTTGCGCCCGGCCTTGCCGGCATCCGCCACGATCGGGCCGACTTCGGCGGCGGCCGCAAACAGCGCCGCCGTCTTGGCGCGGATGACCGAGAGGTAGTCGTCCTCGGTGGTTTCCATGTTCTTGGCGACGGAAAGCTGCAGCACTTCGCCTTCCGCGATCACACAGGCGGCCGACGAGAGAACGTCGAGCGCATCGAGCGAGCCGACATCGACCATCATGCGGAAGGCCTGGCCGAGCAGGAAGTCGCCGACCAGCACGCTTGCCTGGTTGCCCCAGATCATGCGGGCGGTGGACTTGCCACGGCGCAGGTCGCTTTCATCCACGACATCGTCGTGCAGAAGCGTTGCCGTGTGCATGAACTCGACCGCGGTCGCGAGCTTGATGTGGTTTTCGCCCTGGTAGCCATAGAGCGCGGAGGAGGCGAGCGTCAGCATCGGGCGCAGGCGCTTGCCGCCGGACGAGATCAGATGGTTCGCCACTTCGGGGATCATCTGCACGTCTGAACCGGCCTTCGAAAGGATCAACTGGTTGACCCGCTCCATGTCCGCCTTGGTTAGATCCACCAAAGGCTTGACGGATGCCAGTTTGTTTTTGCTTTCTTCAAGCGGTATGACCACGCCCAACGACCCGGACTCCTGTTCACTCATTGGATTTGACAATAGAAAGGGGCGGCTTGAGCGGCAAGAGGCGAAATTGCCACGTCGCGGAAAATTGAAAGGGATTTCACGGTAAATGCATGAACTTATCCGCGCCAACGATCCCGTGCTGCTCTCCTTCGCTGAAAGCCTGATGAAGGATGCCGGCATCCATTGCTTCATCGCCGATCAGGGCATGAGCATATTGGAAGGCTCGCTCGGCATGCTGCCGCGCCGCCTGCTGGTCGAGGACGACCAGGCCGACCGCGCTCGCCGCATCCTCATCGACGCCGGTCTTGGCGACGAATTGCGCGAGCAGAAGTGAGCGAAGCCGTGACCAGCGAGCCTCAGCCAGTAACCGAGACCATAGACGCCTTCCACCGCGGCGCCTTTCATATTCTCCAGCCGAGGGGCAGGGGGCATCGCTCGGGCATGGACGCCATGCTGCTTGCCGCATTGGTGGATGATGAGAGAGCGGTGACGGTCGCCGATCTCGGCGCCGGCGCAGGTGCGGCCGGCCTCGCCGTCGCCTCGCGGCTGCGGAAGGCCGAGGTCGTGCTCTTCGAGCGCTCCGCCGAGATGGCCGATTACGCCCGCCGCAGCCTGGATCTTGCTGAAAACACCCACATGCTGGGCCGCGTCACCGTCATCGAGGCGGATGTGACGCTGAAGGCCAAGGCGCGCAACGATGCTGGCCTCATCGACGAGAGCTTCCACCACGTCATCCTCAACCCGCCCTTCAACGATCCCGGCGACCGCAAGACGCCGGATGCGCTGAAAGCCGAGGCGCATGCGATGACGGAGGACCTGTTCGAAAGCTGGCTGCGCACCGCCGGTGCCATCATGATCCCCGGCGGCCAGCTGTCGCTGATCGCCCGCCCGGAATCGATCGCCGAGATCATCGATGCCTGCGGCCGTCGCTTCGGCGGCATCGAGATCACGGCCATCCATCCACGCGAGGGCGAAAACGCCGTGCGTATCCTGGTGACCGCGATCAAGGGCTCGCGCGCCCGTCTGTCGCTGCGCGCGCCGCTGATCATGCATCAGGAGGGGAGCCACAAGTTCTCCCCCTTCGTCGACGACCTCAACAACGGCCGCGCGGCTTACTCCAGGCGTTAGCCGATCACGAAGTCGAACAGCAGCTTGATGTTCAGACCGGCGATAATGATGGCGATCGTGTAGGCGATGGCGGACAGCCAGCGTGGTGCCACGAGGTCGCCCATCTTCGCCTTGTTGGCGGTGAACATCACCAGCGGGAAGACCGCGAAGGAGAGCTGCAGGCTGAGCACGACCTGTGTGAGGATCAAGAGCTCGGCGGTGCCCGCGTCACCATACCAGATGGTCACGAAACCGGCCGGCACGATGGCGATCGCGCGGGTGATCAGTCGCCGGATCCAGGGCTGCAGCCTGATCTTCAGGAACCCTTCCATGATGATCTGCCCGGCCATGGTCGCCGTCACCGTCGAGTTCAGGCCGCAGCACAGAAGCGCGATGCCGAAGAGCGTCGGCGCCAGCGCAAGCCCGAGCAGCGGCGCCAAGAGCGAGGAGGCTTCGCCGAGTTCGGCGACATCAGTGCGCCCATTGGCATGGAAGGCCGCGGCGGCGAGGATCAGGATCGAGGCATTGATCAGAAGCGCGAAGCAGAGCGCCACGGTGGAATCGATCGTCGCATAGGTCAACGCCTCGCGCTTTTCCGGCACGCTGTGGCCGTAGTCGCGGGTCTGGACGATGCCCGAATGCAGGTAGAGATTATGGGGCATGACCGTGGCGCCGAGAATGCCGAGGGCCAGATAGAGCATCTCCGGATTGGAGACGATCTCCGTGGTCGGGAAGAAGCCGCGGATCACCTCACCCCACTGCGGGTCGGCCATGAAGATCTGTACGCCAAAGCAGACGGTGATGATCCCGAGCAGCGCGATCACGAAGGCCTCGACGAAGCGGAAGCCGATCTTCTGCAGATAGAGGATGAGGAAGACGTCGAGCGCGGTGATGAGGACGCCGAGTTCCAAGGGAATGCCGAACAACAGGTTGAGGCCGATCGCCGTGCCGATCACCTCGGCGATATCAGTGGCGATGATCGCGATTTCGGCGAACAGCCAGAGCGGGATCGATACCCAGCGCGGGAAGGCATCGCGGCAGGCCTGCGCCAGATCGCGGCCGGAGCCGATGGCAAGGCGCGCGCAAAGCGATTGCAGCACGATCGCCATCAGGTTGGACAAGAGCGCCACCGTGAGCAGCGTATAGCCGAACTTCGAGCCGCCTGCGAGCGATGTCGACCAGTTGCCGGGGTCCATGTAGCCGACAGCCACCAGATACCCAGGGCCGACGAAGGCAAGCGCCCTGCGCCAGCGCGAGGCGTGCTTCTGCGTTCCGATCGAACGGTGGACATCGGCCATCGACGCCTCCTCGCGCTCGTGGCGCCAGCCCGTCTTGGCCTTGGGTGTCATAATGTCCATGCAGCATCCGCCTGTTCTATCAATAAAAGCAATATGGCTGATTAGAATGATAATGCAAGTCATTCGCAACAAGAAAATACTGAGGCGGATCATTTGCGGCTCAGCCATTGCGTTTGCCGTTGCGACGCATACATGGAGGTGACGTTTCACCGAGTTCGCACGAAGGAATGGGAATGGCCGGATTTTTGAGAAAGCTGATGCCGAAGCGCTTCCGCAAGGAGGGCATCGTGATCCCGGTCGTCAGGCTCCAGGGGGCGATCATGACCGGCGGCAGCCAGTTCCGCCCGGCGCTGAACCTTGCCTCGACCGCGCAGGTGCTGGAAAAGGCCTTCAGCTTCAAGGACGCGCCCGCCGTCGCCATCTCCATCAATTCGCCCGGCGGCTCGCCGGTTCAGTCTCGGCTGATCTTCACGCGCATCCGCGAGCTGGCGCGCGAAAAGCAGAAAAAGGTCATCGTCTTCGTCGAGGACGTGGCGGCATCCGGCGGCTACATGATCGCGCTGGCCGGCGACGAGATCATCGCCGACCCGACCTCGATCGTCGGCTCGATCGGCGTCGTATCCGGCGGCTTCGGCTTCCCCGAGCTTCTGAAGAAGATCGGCGTCGAGCGCCGCGTTTACACCGCTGGTGAGAACAAGGTGATCCTCGACCCCTTCCAGCCGGAGAAGGAAAAGGACATCGAATATCTGAAAACCCTGCAGCTGGAGATCCACCAGGTCTTCATCGCCATGGTGCGCGAGCGCCGCGCCGGCAAGCTGAAGGATGACGCGACGGTCTTTTCCGGCCTTTTCTGGACCGGTACGCGCGGCCTGGAGCTCGGCCTTATCGACGGTCTCGGCGACATGCGCCAGGAACTGAAGAAGCGCTACGGCTCGAAAACCAAGCTCGAACTCGTAACCCCTGCAAGGGGGCTTTTCGGACGCCGCATTCCCGGCATATCATCATCGCTCGAAGGAGCCGCCTCCGGCTTCGCGGCCGGTCTTGTCGAGACCGCCGAAGACAAGGCATTGTGGAGCCGATACGGGCTCTGACGCAATTGCGGCAAAAGCACAGCGCGGCTGTGCGGCGGCAATTGCGTTAAAATAACGAGGGGTGAAGACAGACGACATGCCGCAGCTTTTGATCATGGGTGTGCTCGTCCTGGGCGCCTGGCTCCTCTACCGCCGCTTCGTGGCCGAAGCCAAGCGCCTGCAGGAAAAATCCCGCCGCGCCCAGAGGGAACAGCAGACCGGAGCGATCGGCACGCTGGTGAAGGACCCGGTAACGGGCGAGTATCATCTGAAGAAGGATGAGGATTGAGGGGGAGGGCTTTGCTTAGCTGCGCTCCCGAACCCGCGCCTGCCAATCCGCTCGGCTATAGCTGATGCAGAGAACGAAGACGGATTGTGCTTCGTCGTCGACGGTGAAGCAGACGACTGCCTTTTCCGAGGCCGGAATGGCGCGCAGCCCGGGATAAAGGTCGCTTCGGATGGTGCCGATGTGAGGAAAGTCGGTTAAGCGGTCGATGAACGCTGTTATTTCGTTCACTTTGCTTTGGCCGATCCGCAGCCCGGCGAAGTCCGAAATAAGTTCAGCGATCTGATACAGATCGGCTTCGACGAGCGGATGCTGCGTGATCGTGTACGGCATCCGGCGCTTCTTTCTTGAATTTTCGAGCCAGCCTTTCGTTCAGTCTCTCTGCCATCGCCTTACCATCCCAAGGAATTCGCTGATCCTCGGGCAATTCCGCGCGCCGCCGAATCTCGTCTGCCATACCGGCCAGCGGATCGTTTGAAGCCTGTTCAAGCATCCGCATCCGCGTAATCCCGGCTTTGACTACGTCGGACACGCTCGGAAACCGCCCGTCCTCAACGAGTTCTTCCGCATAACGAAGATCTTCATCAGACAGCGTCACCATGTTTTTGACGGTCATATCGTCTCCAAGGCAAAATCTACTCCACTATAAGGCAACCGACACCGCTTGTCCTCCCTGCAAACTGTGGGGAAGAGGCCGGACAGCTTACTTTGGCGCTTCCGTTGCTGTGTGATACGGTGCGAGAGGTTCACGTCGGAGCGCGCCATGCGGATTGTCAAATTCGAAGACGGTCTCGGAGTCTGCATCCCACAGGCAATTGTGGATGAACTCGGGTTGAAGGAAGGTGGCGACGTCGCGGTTCGCCTGGGCACTAATCGCAATATTGACGTCGCCACAGCAGATGCCCGGTCGAAGGCGTTTGAACGGATCAAGGCATTCAAGCTGCAACTGCCGCCGGATTGGGTGTTCGACCGAGACGGCGCGAACAGCCGAAACCCTTGACCCCCATCGCCGCTCGTGGCACCTGTCGCCCACCGAACCAATTGAATGGCGACTAACCTCATGTCTGCACCCAGCATCCCCGACCACATGAACCCGAAGCGCTCGTTTCAGGCGCTGATCCTGACGCTGCACAGCTACTGGGCGGACAAGGGTTGCGCGGTGCTGCAGCCTTACGACATGGAAGTCGGCGCCGGCACGTTTCATCCGGCGACCACGCTGCGCGCGCTCGGCCCCAAGCCCTGGAAGGCTGCCTACGTGCAGCCTTCGCGCCGCCCGTCAGACGGTCGCTACGGCGAAAACCCGAACCGTCTGCAGCATTATTATCAGTACCAGGTCATCCTGAAGCCGAACCCGCCGAACCTGCAGGAGCTCTATCTCGGCTCGCTCGCCGCCATCGGCCTTGATCCGCTTCTGCACGATGTCCGCTTCGTCGAGGACGATTGGGAAAGCCCGACGCTCGGCGCCTGGGGCCTCGGCTGGGAGTGCTGGTGCGATGGTATGGAAGTCTCGCAGTTCACCTATTTCCAGCAGGTCTGCGGCCTCGAATGCTCGCCTGTTGCGGGCGAATTGACCTACGGCCTCGAGCGCCTCGCCATGTATGTCCAGGGCGTCGACAACGTCTACGACCTGAACTTCAACGGCCGCGAAGGCGACGAGAAGATTAGCTATGGCGATGTCTTCCTGCAGGCAGAGCAGGAATATTCTCGTCACAACTTCGAATTCGCCAACACCGAGATGCTGCATCGCCATTTCATCGATGCCGAGAAGGAATGCCAGGCGCTGCTCGCCGCTGGCGCCCCTGGAGACAGCGATAACCAGAAGCTGCACAAGTGCGTCTTCCCGGCCTACGACCAGTGCATCAAGGCCAGCCACGTCTTCAATCTCTTGGACGCGCGCGGCGTGATCTCGGTCACCGAGCGTCAGAGCTATATCCTGCGCGTGCGCACGCTCGCCAAGGCCTGCGGCGAAGCCTTCCTTCTGACCGACGCCGGTGGCGTCAATCTCGCCAGCAAGGCTGCCTAAGCGGTCAGCGACGCCTGTTGGCCTTCACCTCAACGGTGCGCGCTGCCGGACGCGGCGCGCCCTTCAGCATGAAGAACGATGAGATGGCAAGCATGTTGAGCAGGAAGATAACTGCGCTCATGGCTGATTGATCCTCGTGACATGGTTCGGATCCCGCCGCCGTCGGCCGATCCATGGTCAAGATAGGCCTTATGCGGCGGCCGCGGTATCGCGAGATCTTGGGATGCGCCAAACTACAGCGGCGGGAGATGACAAGCGGCGCCAAGCCGCATAGTCTCCCGGCCGACCTTGCGTCGTAACGGGGGATTCGCGATGTATATTATTCTTGGCCTCATCGTCCTGATCGCGCTTTATGCGGTCTTTGTCTACAACGGCCTCGTGCGCGCCCGGCAGATGGCCGAAGAGGCCTGGTCCGGTATCGATGTGCAGCTGAAGCGCCGCGCCGATCTGATCCCCAACCTGATCGAAACGGTGAAGGGCTACGCCACCCACGAAAAGACGACGCTCGAAGAGGTCGTCAAGCTCCGCAACCAGGCGCAGACGGTCCCAGCAGGCGATGTCGCCGGCCGTGCGCAGGCGGAAGGTCTGCTTGGTGCTGCGCTCGGCCGCGTCATGGCGCTCGCCGAAGCCTATCCGGATCTGAAGGCCAACGAGAATTTCCGTGAGCTGCAGACCTCGCTCGAAACCATGGAAAGCGAGATCCAGATGGCCCGCCGCTATTACAACGGCTCCGCCCGCGATCTCAACGTCAAGGTCGAAAGCTTCCCCTCGAACCTCGTCGCCAACCAGTTCGGTTTCACCAAGCGCGAGTATTTCGAGATCACCAACGAGGCCGATCGCGCCGTGCCTAGCGTAAAGTTCTGATCCCGAAGTTCTGATAACAGCCATTTGCCTTTGCTGAAAAGCTGCTATGAGCAGGGCAAGATCGCGGCCGGATAGGGCCAGCGGATAAGACGTAATGAGTGAAGACAAGCCCATGAGTAAAGACAAGCTCACCATCATCCCGGCGGCCAAGCCGCTGTCCGGCCGTGCCGTGCCTCCCGGCTCGAAGTCGATCACCAACCGCGCGCTGCTCCTGGCCGGTCTCGCCAAGGGCACCAGCCGTCTGACTGGCGCGCTGAAGAGCGACGACACGCGCTATATGGCCGAAGCCCTGCGCGCCATGGGCGTGACGGTGGACGAGCCCGACGCGACGACCTTCGTCGTCACCAGCTCCGGCGAGCTCAAGGCGCCCGCAGCCCCGCTCTTCCTCGGCAATGCCGGCACCGCCACCCGCTTCCTGACGGCAGCATTGGCGCTGGGCAATGGCCGCTATGTCGTCGATGGCGACGAGCATATGCGCAAGCGCCCGATCAAGCCGCTGGTCGATGCCCTGAAGTCGCTCGGCGTGGCGATCGAAGCGCCCACCGGCTGCCCGCCGGTGACGATCGATGCCAACGGCCGTTTTGCGAACAACAAGGTCGTCATCGATGCCGGTCTCTCCAGCCAGTATGTCTCCGCTTTGCAGATGGCGGCCGCCTGTGGCTCAGAGCCGTTCACCATCGAGCTTGCCGGTGCCGATATCGGTGCGCGCGGCTATATCGACCTGACGCTCGCCGTCATGCGCGCCTTCGGCGCCAAGGTCAGCCAGCCGACGCCATCCTCTTGGGTGATCGAGCCGACCGGCTACACCGCCACCGATTTCGTCATCGAGCCGGACGCCTCCGCCGCCACCTATCTCTGGGCCGCCGAAGTTCTGACCAAGGGCGCGATCGACCTCGGCGTCGCCAATGAGGATTTCACTCAGCCGGACGCGAAAGCTTACGACGTCATCAGGCAATTCCCGCATCTGCCCGCCGAAATCGACGGCTCGCAGATGCAGGATGCGGTGCCGACCATCGCCGTGCTGGCCGCCTTCAACGAAACGCCGGTGCGCTTCGTCGGCATCGCCAATCTGCGCGTCAAGGAATGCGACCGCATCCACGCGGTCTCGACCGGCCTCAACAACATCCGCGCAGGCCTTGCGACCGAGGATGGTGACGACCTGATCGTCTCCTCCGACCCGGCTTTGGCTGGCCAGCATCTGCCGGCCGATATCGACACCTTCGCCGATCACCGCATCGCCATGAGCTTCGCGCTCGCCGGCCTCAAGATCGACGGCATCACCATTCTGGACCCGGATTGCGTCGGCAAGACCTTCCCGGACTACTGGAAGGTGCTGTCCTCGCTCGGCGTCGCGATAAAGGACGAGTAAGCCGGCAGCCGATCTCGCCGGGCAATCCGAAAAAGACAATTCTGAAAAGACAAGGGGAGAACGTCTTGATGCGTTGGTTGTCCGGTCTCGTTGCCGCTCTGATACTTCTGCTGACGGCATCTCTTGCCGCCGCAAACGAGCGCATCACCTCCTATCATTCGGAAGTCGAGGTCGCCAAGGACGGCGACTTCACCGTGACCGAGACGATCTCGATCGTCGCCGAGGGGTTCAAGGTCAAGCGCGGCATCTTCCGCGATTTCCCGCTCACCATGCTGGATGGCGAGGGGCGCACCATCCGCGTCGGCTTCGATCTCCTCTCCGTCACCCGCGATGGGAAGCCCGAGCCCTACAAGACCGAAAGCATCGATGGCGGCATCCGCATCTATGCCGGCTCCAGCGATACCATCGTGCCTGAGGGCGAGCACACCTATGTCCTGACCTACAAGGCCGACCGCATGATCCGCTACTTCCCTGACCATGACGAGGTCTACTGGAATGTAACCGGCACCGGATGGCAGTTCGCCATCGAGCAGGCCTCGGCGCGCATCACCATGCCATCGGGCGAGGTGACGAGGCTTGCCGCCTATACCGGCCCGTTCGGCTCGCGCGCCACGAATGCCACGTCGCGCATCGAGGGCAATCAGGCGATCTTCGCCACGACCCGCATGCTCGGGCAGAACGAAGGGCTGACCGTCGTTGCCGGCGTGCCGAAGGGCGTCATCGACCCGCCATCGGCGGCTCAGCTTCGCGCCTGGTGGCTGCGCGACCACATGGCCGATGTCATCGCCGTCGCCGGCCTTCTCCTCGTCGCGCTCTATTACGTGTTCTTCTGGATGAGGGTCGGCCGCGATCCGGCCCGTGGTGTCGTCGTGCCGCGCTGGGACCCACCCGAGGGTCTGTCGCCGGCGCTGGTCAATTATATCGACAACAAAGGCTTCAACGGCGCCGGCTGGCCGGCATTCTCGGCCAATGCGCTCGACCTCGCCGTCAAGGGGTACGTCACCTTCGACGATATCGGCTCCAGCATCACTGTCACCCGAACCGGCAAGCCGCTGCCGAAAGCCCTGCCTTCAGGGCAGGCCGCCTTCCTCTCCCTCGTCGGCCGCTCCGGCCAGAGCTTCGCAATCAGCAAGTCGAATGGCGAAAAGGTGCGCGACGCCGGCCAGAAGTTCCGCCAGGCCATCGAGAGCGAACATCGCGGCAAGTATTACCACTCGAACGCGCTCTACACGGTCGGCGGCATCGTCCTCAGCGTCATCTTCATCATCGCGGTTCTGGCCTTCGGCGAAATCGATGCCGACCTCGGCGGCTTCATCGCCGCCACGGTTTTCTCGGCGGTGTTCCTAGGCATCCTGTCGTCGCGCCTCGGTCTCAGTTTCCGCAAGGGGGCGTCGCTGCGCAGCAAGATCGGCGGCGTCATCATCGGCGGCTTCTTCGGCTTCACGCTGCTGTCCATCCTCGCCGGCATCGTCACTGCCGCCGTGGAACAGTTGACAGCAGCCGACCACTGGCCCGTCATCGTCGCCGTCGGCGGTATCGTCATGATCAATGTGGTGTTCTTCTTCCTGATGGGCGCGCCGACGCCGCTCGGCAGCCGGCTGATGGACCATATCGATGGCCTGCGCCGCTACCTGACGGTTGCCGAAAAGGACCGCATGAACATGGCGGGCGCCCCTGCCATGTCGCCGCAGCATTTCGAAACGCTGCTGCCCTATGCCGTAGCGCTCGGTGTCGAAAAACCCTGGAGCGATGCCTTCCAGACTTGGCTCGCCACAGCTGCGGCGGCGGGAGCGGCGGCAGTCGCCTATTCGCCCACGTGGTATCCGACCCATTCCGGCAGTTTCGGCGACAGCATCGGCGGCTTCTCCTCCTCGATGGCCTCCACCATCGCCTCGACGCTCCCCGCGCCCGTGACCTCGACCTCGTCGGGCTTTTCCGGCGGCAGCGGTGGCTTCTCGTCGGGCGGCGGCGGTGGTGGTTTCTCTGGCGGCGGTGGCGGCGGTGGCGGCGGCGGCGGCTGGTAGGATTGTTGCACAATCAGGCGCGCTTGCGTGCAATATGCGTAAAGATAACAATTGGCTGGCCACTCGCTCCTGCTACTAATCCACTTTCCTGGAAGGTTTTCAGCCCATCTCGGCACCAAGTAGGATAGAAGACAGCTCACACGACAACAGCTAGCTTTTTGTCGATCATCAAGGCCTGAGCCCTGGGGCTTGACATAGAGTCACTTGAGAGAACATTATGAGAACATTCCGCTGCTGTTTAGTCGTGGGTTGAGTGGCAACCATGCATTGAAAGTTAGCTGAATGTTTGCAATTTCGCGTTAGGTGTCTCCCCATGTCCAATGGAATTCATTTTCTTGTGGGAGACGGTTTCGTGGAGCCTGACAGCGATATCGAGATTAAGATAGACTTTATAGAAGATGGTTCTTCGGCGCGAGTGTTCGAGATCGCCGCTGAGCTCATTCGAGCTTTCGAAGATCTCGATAGTGTTCTAATCACATCTGTTGACTCTTCCATGGCAACAAGCCTGGTTCTCGAAGACGTCCAGAAGTCAAGCCTCAAGATCTTCCTGAGAAACGTTCTCAAACAGGCGGACGACGATGCGCTAAAGACGCTCGATTGGAAGCCTCTCGTTGGTCAGTACCTCGTAAAAGCCAAGTACGTTGCGCTCAAGTGGCTGGATAAGGATGTCGCAGATGGCCAGCCGGCCGGTATTGAGGACCTAACGGAACATATCCGCGAGTTAGCGTCTAAGACAGATGTCCGGCACCTCCCAGATTACCCTTCGCTAAATCCGTCTCGGTTGGCTCAAAGCCTTGATGAGGTTCAACGTACCAAGGCGAAATTCAAGGAGGGCGAGGCTCTCACGATCACGCTCGATAGTACGGACTATAAGGTCAATCTTGAGCGCACATGGCTACCTTCAGAACATCTGCAGGACGTCGACGCTGATCGCGAGCTTTCAAACATCGTCGACATGGTTCTAGTGATCCGGAAACCCGACTTGTTGGGAAAAAGCCAATGGCAATTTAAGCACGGGAAGCGTGCTTTTAGCGCACCGATCTCAGACAAGGAGTGGCTCGATGAATTCCATAAGGGAAACCATCCGCTCAGCCCTCATGATGCTTTACGAGTTCGTGTCAAGCATACCGCGAAATACGATGAGAAAGGCAATTTGAGCGAGCAGACTGAAGAAATAGTCAAAGTCTTGGAAGTAATTAAGCACCAAGACCCGCCCACATTAATCTAACGACGACGAAGAATGGGCGAATGGCGATCCTATCGCCAAGAATCATGACACCCCGTTCTGGCCGAGCATTCCCGCTTGACCTTTCCGCTCCAGCCCCTTAACCGCCACTCACACACTGGAAAGGGACGGGCATGAAGGTTCTGTTGATCGGATCGGGCGGACGCGAGCACGCATTGGCCTGGAAGCTGGCGCAATCGCCCGAACTCACCAAGCTCTACGCCGCCCCCGGCAATCCAGGGATCGCCGAGCACGCGACCCTCGTCCCCTTCAACACCGAGGATAACGACGCCGTCGTATCCTTCTGCAAGGACAACGCGATCGATTTCGTCGTCGTCGGCCCAGAAGCGCCGCTGGTTGCAGGCGTTGCCGATCGCTTGCGCGCCGAAGGCTTCGCCGTCTTCGGTCCGTCTGCCGCCGCAGCCCAGCTCGAGGGTTCCAAGGGTTTCACCAAGGATATCTGCGCCCGCTACGATATCCCGACCGGCGCCTATCAGCGTTTCAACAACGCCCCCAAGGCCAAGGCCTATATCCGCGAGCAAGGCGCCCCGATCGTCGTCAAGGCCGATGGTCTTGCCGCAGGCAAGGGCGTGACTGTCGCCATGACCGTCGATGAAGCGCTTGCCGCCGTCGACGATTGCTTCGAAGGCGCGTTCGGCGCCGCCGGTGCCGAAGTCGTGGTCGAGGCCTATCTCGATGGCGAAGAGGCAAGCTTCTTCTGCTTGAGCGATGGCAAGCACGCGCTGGCGCTCGCAACCGCCCAGGATCACAAGCGGGTGGGCGAGGGCGATACCGGCCCGAACACCGGCGGCATGGGCGCCTATTCTCCGGCTCCCGTCATGACGCCTGAGATGGTCGAGCGCACGATGAAGGAGATCATCGAGCCCACCATGCGCGGCATGGCCGAGAGCGGCTATCCCTTCTCCGGCGTCTTCTTCGCTGGCCTGATGATCACCAAGAAGGGTCCAGAGCTGATCGAATACAACGTCCGCTTCGGCGATCCGGAATGCCAGGTGCTGATGATGCGCCTGAAGAGCGACCTCCTGCCGATCCTTTACGCGACCGCCACCGGCACGCTGGACAAGGTGACCGCCGAATGGAGCGACGATCCGGCACTGACCGTCGTCATGGCCTCCAAGGGCTATCCCGGCAGCTACGACAAGAACACGCCGATCAAATCCATCCCCGGAGCGGGCGAGGGCGCGAAGGTGTTTCATGCCGGCACAGCGCTGAAGGATGGCGCGCTGGTCGCCACCGGCGGCCGCGTTCTGAACGTCACCGCATCTGGAAAGACCGTCGGCGAGGCTCAGGCCCGCGCCTATGCGCTGCTGGACAAGGTGGAGTGGGACAACGGTTTCTGCCGCCGCGACATCGGCTGGCAGGCGATCAAGCGCGAAAGAGCGTGATCCGATATCGAAATCGGATCAGTTCTCTAAATTTTTACCCTTTCCCCTGACGGGATGGAAATAAAGCCGCGTTAAACCTGTGTTCAAGGTAAGACGGAGTGTTTCCATGCGTCAGGTTTCTGCGGTTGTTTTGGGTGTCGTTGCTGCGTTGATGGCGGGTTCCGCCATGGCGTCGTCGATCGACGTGGTCGGCGCCAATGCGGCATCGAGCGACAGCAGCATCCTCAAGATGACCTGCACCACATGCCCGCCGCTTCAGGTCGTGGAAGCCAAGAAGGAATATATCGTCCCGACGCTCGCGGATGGCACGCTCGAGCACTCGCAGATCCGCGACGTCGATGGCGAAAAGAAGCTGTTTCGCACCGAAGGCTGGATGGGCGGTTCCCCCGTCGTGTTCGTGACCAAGGCGCCGGCTCCGGTCGCAGTTGCCGCCGCACCCGCCGCCGCCGACGGTGTCGATACGGCGACGACGTCGGCCGTGATCGGCGCCGATACCAAGCCCGTCGTTGCAGGCGCCGCAGGCCAGCCGGCGGAACAAACACGCCCGCTCGACGTTTCCAATTTCAAGCTTAGGCCTTGATTTAAAGTTCCCTGCCCCTCCCGTCCAAAGTTTTGGTCATCTGGGGTTCCACCTCAAAAGGGTGGTGAAATGCGCTCCTGAAGAGAAGCAGGGGCGCATTTTCTATTTTCGACTTGCCTCTGCGTGCTCCGAGTTCGCGGCCGATAGATCATCTAGTGCTTGGTTAAACATTTCTTATAAAAAACAGGCCATTTCTAGCCGCGACCGGTAGCCGCATGAGTTTTCGCAGCAGTACCAGCGAAGGGCCATTCGCTCTCGCATACGCGGTAGGATACCGCGCCGGATGATCTCACCCGAGCTCTGTTGCGAGGCCAAATGAAGAATCTCAGAATTTCCAGGCAGTTGTTTCTGCTCGTCGCCGGCTTGATGGTAGCCTTTTGCGTCGCGTCCTACCTGCAGATCCGCTCTTCGATCGATGCGATCTATCACGAGCGCAACGAGATGCTGCGCACGCAGGTGGAATCCGGCCTGTCCATCATGCAGCAATATTACGACCGCGAGAAATCCGGCGAACTGACGCGCGAACAGGCGCAGGCGCTGGCCTACAAGCAGCTCTCTGCGATCCGCTATGAGCCCAACGGCTATTTCATCGGCTACGACTATGACGTGGTCATGCGCATCACTTATGATACGCCGAAGCTCGGCAAGAGCAGCAAGGGCTCGCCCGACAGCCGCGGCAAGCCTTACCGCGACGAGATCGTCAAGGTCGGCCGCGCCGGCGGCGGTATCGTGGATTTCTACGGCCCGAAGCCCGGCCAGCCGGCCGATGCGCAGTTCCGCAAGGCTGTCTACACCCGGGCGTTCGAACCCTGGCAGGTGGTGGTCGCGACCGGCGTCTATCTTGACGACCTCGACGCGCAGGTTCGCTCCGACGTGCTGAAGGCGCTGTCAGGCGGCCTCGTTGTGCTGCTTCTGGGTGCTGCCGCCGCCTTCTACGTGGTTCGCAGCATTTCCGGCCCGCTGACCCGCATCCACACCGCCCTTCAGGCTGTCGCCGAAGAGAATGTCACGATCGCCATTCCCCACACCGACATGAACAACGAAGTGGGCATGATGGCCAAGGCCACGAAGGCGCTGCAGGAAAAGGTCCGCGAGCGCCACGCCATGTCCGAGCGCGAAGCCGCCCAGCAGATGGCGCTGGACGACGAGCGCGAGAACAACCAGCGCATGCAGCGTGACGAAACCGCGGTGCAGGCCCATGTGGTCTCCACCATCGGCCAGGCGCTGGAGCAGATCGCCCGTGGCGATCTTACGGTCCGCTGCGCCGATCTCGGCCAGAAATACGCCACCCTGCGCGACAACTTCAACGATGCGCTCGGCCATCTCGAGGCTGCCATGTCCAAGGTCTCGGTCAAGGGCGGCGATATCGCCGTCAGCAAGGAAGAGATCCGCCGCGCATCCAACGAGCTGTCGCAGCGCACCGAGCGCCAGGCCGCAAGCCTGGAAGAAACCTCGGCCGCCCTTGATGAACTCAGCGTCGCCGTGCGCCAGACCGCCGAAGGCGCGCATGAAGCAAGCAAGCGTGTCCAATCGGTGAGCTCCGAGGCCAATCGCAGCGACGCCGTGGTCACCCAGGCCATCGAGGCGATGGGCGGCATCGAGAAGTCTTCCGAGGAAATCGGCAAGATCATCGGCGTCATCGACGACATCGCCTTCCAGACCAACCTGCTCGCCTTGAATGCTGGCGTCGAAGCCGCCCGCGCCGGCGAAAGCGGCAAGGGCTTCGCCGTCGTCGCCCAGGAAGTCCGCGAACTGGCTCAGCGCTCGGCCGCTGCCGCCAAGGAAATCAAGGATCAGATCGCCCGTTCCTCGGGGCAGGTCGAACAGGGCGTTCGCTTCGTCGGCGAGGCCGGCGAGGCGCTGAAGCGCATCTCCGACCAGATCAAGGCCGCCAACGACATCGTCTCGAAGATCGCCCACAGCGCCTCCGAGCAGGACACGACGCTGCGCTCGATCACTTCCTCGATCAACCAGCTCGACGCCGCCACCCAACAAAACGCCGCCATGGCGGAAGAGACGACGGCCTCGGCGGAATCGCTCGCCAGCGACACCGACGAGCTTCTCAACCTAATCCGCGGCTTCCGCGTCGGCACCCAGGCGGAGTACGGGGCAGCGCAGACACGCCGCGCGGCGTAAGGCTTGCCGCAAGTGCGATAGGATGATGGCGGCCGCCGGAGCGATCCGGCGGCTGTTTTTGTTTTTGGGGTGTCGGTGGTGCGGCCTGGTGTGAGAGCCATGCACGTTGCATTCCTGGAGACGTGCTTAGATCCTCGGCACGAGGCCGAGGATGACGTCGAGAATTGCGAAGCCTTTTGTTTTCAATGGCTTGTCAACGGAACCCCACCCTCCGACGTCATGCTCGGCCTCGTGCCGAGCATCTGCTGCCGTATCGGTTGGCTCGACGTGAGTGGACCTTGCAGAGAACAGACACCCCAGTAACCAAACCGCCATCAGCCGTTTGCCTTCCTACTGTCCAGTCGCCGTCTTCGCAGCGACCAATTCGTCGCCGACATCGGGTTCGCTATCAGGAACACTGTCGAGGATCGCGAGCGCCGCACTCACATCGCCCCGTTCCGCGCGCTTCTTCAAGCTCATGATCGCCCGCCGGTGGCCGATGCCGTCGGCGATGAAGGCGGAAAGCAGCTGGTTCAGCGATACATTGTCCTCCGCCGCCGCGCGCTTGGCTTCTTCCATCACATGATCGGCTATTCTGAGAGGATAGGTGCTCATCTCTCTTGTCTCCTTTGCAGACGGACCCGTTCGGGCCTCAGGCGGCGGCAACAGCCAGATGCACGCCGGTCTCCTCCTGAAGCCGGCTGATCACGCCGAACAGATTGTCCGCGCGCGGATTGCCTTTCGGCCCGAACATCCGCATCAGGCTCTTCGCCGGTGTGTCGGTGAGTTCGCCAAGCTTCTCGAAGCCGATCGTGGCATTGATGAAATCGCGAAGCACGGCTTTGCCGGTCTCGACATTGCCGGAAAGAAGCAGCTCCACGGCATCCGTCAGCAATGCCGCCCGGAATGCCGCATCGTCGGTTGCGCGGGCTTTGATGGTTTCCTTGAAATCGCGCGTCAGAGGCATCTCAACGGCCCTTTCTTTGCTTGTAATCGACCCAACGCGAAAGCGCCGTGGCGATGTCGGATTGCTGCCGTTTCTTCGTCCCGCCGGCCAGAAGGATGATCAACCGATCGCCATCGCGCCCGAAATAGATGCGATAGCCCGGCCCATAATCGATCCTGTATTCCAGCAGCCCGGATCCCACACCCTTCACGTTGGAAAGGTTGCCGGCCTGCATGCGCGTCAAGGCAATGGCGACCTTCGACGCAGCGCGCGCTTCAATGCCGGCAAACCACAGCGCGAAGGGGCTTGACCCATCCTCATTCAGATATTCGAGGATTTTCATGTCTTAATGGTATCATATGTGTTACCAAATTCAACCGCCCCAGCGCTTGCGCCCAGCCCCGCAACATGATCATGAAAACCCCAACGCCACCCGTCGCCATTTGAAAGCGCCCATCATGCAGACTACCGATCCCAGCGCGACATGACCACGCTTGCAGCCTATGCCGGCCTCTTCGCCATCTCGCTGATCGCGGCCACCATCCTGCCCGCACAGTCGGAAGCCGGGCTCGTTGCGCTCATTGTCTCCGGGCAATATTCCACGCTGCTGCTCGTTGTGGTCGCCAGCGTTGGCAATATCCTCGGTTCGCTGGTCAACTGGCTGCTCGGCATCGGCATCGAGCGCTTTCGCGACAGGCGGTGGTTTCCGGTGGGGGAGGTGGCGCTTAATCGGGCGCAGCGCTGGTATCGGCGGTATGGGAAATGGTCGCTGCTGGGGAGCTGGTTACCCATCGTCGGCGATCCCATCACCGTCGTTGCCGGCGTCATGCGCGAGCCGCTGCCGGTCTTTCTGCTTCTGGTGACGATCGCCAAGACCGCGCGCTACGCGGTCCTGGCGGTGATCACATTGGGCATCGTCGGCTGATCAGCCGGCGATCTTCGAGAAGTCGGCGACGGTGCCGGTGGCTTCGCGGACGAGGCGCAGTAGCGCCAGGCGGTTGGCGCGGATCGCGGCGTCCTCGTCGTTGACGAGCACGTCGGTGAAGAAGCGGTCGACAGGCGCGCGCAGCGTAGAGAGAGCGGCCATTGCCGAGCGGAAATCTTCCTTCTCGATCGCGCCGGATGCCTCGGCCGAAACCGTCTTGATCGCCGCGAAAAGCTCCTTCTCGGCGTCGAGCTTCAGAAGCGCGTCCGAGACGCCATCGGCGACCACGGTGCCCTTCTTCTCTTCGGCAGCCAGGAGCTGCACGGCGCGCTTGGTGCCGGCAAGCAGGTTCTTGCCGTCCTCGGAGCTGACGAAATGGGTCAGCGCCTCGACGCGCCGCGCGACCATACGGAGATCATCGGTCTCCGGCGTCAGCACCGCGTCGATCAGGTCATGGCGGGCGCCCTGGTCGCGCAGATAGACCTTCAGGCGGTCATGGAAGAACGACAGGAGATCGAGCTGGCGCGACATGTCGTCGGCGGCAACCGTATTGCCGATATCCATGTCGATGCGCGCCATGTGGCTGACGATGCGCGGAAGCAACGTCAGATGCACGCCACGCTCCAGGATGATGCGGATGACGCCAAGCGCGGCACGGCGCAGCGCGAAGGGGTCCTTGGAGCCCGTCGGCTTCTCGTCGACGGCCCAGAAGCCGATCAGCGTGTCGAGCTTGTCGGCAAGCGCCACCGT
Source organism: Rhizobium sp. NPDC090275 (assembly GCF_044772225.1). Lineage (NCBI taxonomy): Bacteria > Pseudomonadati > Pseudomonadota > Alphaproteobacteria > Hyphomicrobiales > Rhizobiaceae > Rhizobium > Rhizobium sp. NPDC090275. Next base: position 356,622 of record NZ_JBIVYL010000003.1, read on the forward strand.
GATCGCCACCTTGTCCTGCGGCAGCTGGTCGGATGGGCCCTGCGGCTTGTAGTGTTCCTCGATCGCGGTCGAGACCACGGCCTCTTCGCCCTGAAGAGCGGCATACTTGCGGCCCATCACGCCCTGCAGCTCGGGGAATTCGCCGACGGCTTCGGTGCGCAGGTCCGCCTTGGCGAGCACGACCGCGCGGTCGACCAGCTTGTAGTCGGCGCCGGCGGGGAAGGCGACCTTGGCGGCCATGGCGCGGATGCGCTCGACCCGCTCGCCCTGCGTGCCGAGCTTGGCATGGAAGGTGACGTTGAGCGCATCGAGCTTGGCCATGCGCTGGTCGAGCGGCTTCTTCAGATCGAGGCTGAATTTCTTGGCCGAAGCCTCCAGCGTCTCCAGATCCGGCAGATCGCCCTGGTCGCGCTTCCAGAAGTGCAGAGCGTCGGAAAGACGGGCGCGCACGACCTTGCCGTTGCCGTGGATGATTTCCTTACCGCCATCCGTCGCTTCGATGTTCGATACGAGGATGAAATTGTTCGAAAGCGTCTCTTCGCCCGGTTTGCGTGTGACGAAGCATTTCTGGTTGGTCTTGATCGTCAGCCGGATGATCTCGGACGGGATCGAGAGGTAGGCTTCCTCGAAGCTTCCCATCAGAACCTGCGGCCATTCGACGAGGCCGGAAACCTCTTCCAGCAGGCCTTCGTCCTCGACCAGTTCGAGGCCGTTGGCGAAGGCGACGTCGCGGGCGTCGTGCAGGATGATGTCCTTGCGGCGCTCGGCGTCGAGAATGACCTTGGCCTTCTCCAGGCTCGCGACATAATCGTCGAAGCGCTTGACGGTGATCGCCTCTGGCGCATGGAAGCGGTGGCCGTAGGTGATGTTGGAGGCGACGATGCCGGAGATTTCGAACGGGATGACCGTCGTTTCCTCATGCTCGGTGCCAAAAAGGCAGACGATCGACTGCAGCGGCCGCACCCAGCGCAGCGAACCCGGCTGCGACGAGGCCTTGCCCCAGCGCATCGGCTTCGGCCAGGGGAAGTCGCGGATGATCGAAGGCATCACCTCGGCAATGATCTCCTCGGCGCTGCGGCCGGTCTTGGAGATGATCGCGACGTAGAAATCGCCCTTCTTCGGGTCGCTCTGCACCTGCGCCTCGGAAATCGAGGTGAGCCCGGCCGCGCGAAGAAAACCTTCGATCGCCTTTTCGTTGGCGTCGGTGCGCGGACCCTTGCGTTCTTCGCGCACATCGGCGGAGCGGGCGGTCAGCCCGCGAATGTCGAGCGTCAGCCGGCGCGGCGTCCAGTATTCCCGCGCACCCTCATAGGAAAGTCCCGCCTCGACGAGCGCGTCGGTCACAAGCTTCCTCAGATCGCCGGCAGCCTTGCGCTGCAGGCGGGCCGGGATCTCTTCGGAGCGGAGTTCTAACAGCAGATCGGGCATGTCACTTTCCTTGCCTCCACGGGGAAGGCGCTACCTTGCGGGTCTGAAAACGGTCGCCTCTGCTAGCAAAGAATGGCGCTGGTTTACAAGCTGCAAAAGCGGGGAGGTGGAGGCGGGGAGGGGATTTGGGTAACCGGAGTGTCTTTCGGCAGCCTTTGATGTTCGGAAACAGGCTGTGCCTCGGGGTCGAATATCAATGTGGTCTATCGGCCATTGTGGCCATTCCCGCTGAGCCCGTATTCACTATCGACTTCCATCTCCGAAAAAATCTTCGATCGTCACAAGATGACCTATCGGCCGGTCACCTGTGGGTCGTTTGCTGCCGGGCGGCTCGCGATCAAAAACCTGCTGAGGTGAGTTTAGCCATGGCAGCCGCTCACGCAGCCGTTCCGTAATAGGAGCTGATGTGACTTCAAGTTCCAACCGGACAAAGCAAACGTTGGGAAAGATTGCCCCTATTTCGTCGCGCCGAAACTCAAAGATCGTGTTCGGCTTTTGATCGTCTTCGAAAGCGACGAAGGTTGGAAATCTTTTACCCAAGCTGTAAGGAATTCGCCCGGAAGTAGATCGTAAAATCTGAAAATCAGCTGCTTCCAGGCCGCCGATGCTATTCTTGATACCAAACGAGTTCAGCACGGCGTATTCCCAGATCTGGGCGATAGGCCCATTCTCTATGCGTTCAGTCGGCAGCATGTAGAAACTCTTGCCGCCCGGGAGATCAAAGATTAGCGCCTCGCCGTAAAGCCTAGTCGCACCACCTGTACCTATCAGGCTGTTCTTGACACGGGCGTAGCGCACTTCCATGACCGTTGAGGCTTCGATAGGCTTGCCGTCTACTTCGACAGTGGCGATTACACGATACCGAACCTTGGCCGTCTCCTCTTGGCAACCCATCAGAGGCAGCGCCACGATCGATGCCATAAATCCCCTGCGCGTTATCGATAGAATTTGCATTGACGATCCTACTTCGCGAACAAACAACCAATAGTCGAGCAATGTGATCGTTCGCTTAACGAGGCGTATGGCTCGAGCTCAAGCGCCGACGACCGCTTGTGGCGCGAAGCATCGGAGCCTTGGGTCGATGGCACCCCATTGCGCCCCACTTCCGCTGTGGAAACCCATCTCCATCCTTGCCTTGCCGCTTTTCGCCGCTATGGTCCGCCACCTCAGTTGAAACGCAGGAACCATCATGGCCGCTGATATCCGCATGCTCTCCGCAGTCATCGCCTCCGAGATCAATGCCCGGCCCGAGCAGGCCAAGGCCGCGATCGAGTTGCTGGATGAGGGCGCGACCGTGCCGTTCATTGCGCGTTACCGCAAGGAAGTGACCGGCGGGCTGGATGATACGCAGCTGCGCGACCTCTCCGAACGCCTCGTTTATCTGCGCGAGCTCGAAGCCCGCCGCGACACGATCGTGGAATCGATCTCGGGCCAGGGCAAGATGAGCGACGAGCTGATGGCAAAGCTCAAGGGCGCGGCCACTAAGGCCGAGCTCGAGGATCTCTATCTGCCCTACAAGCCGAAGCGCCGCACCCGTGCCGAGATCGCCCGCGAGCGCGGCCTCGGTCCGCTCGCCGAGGCAATCCTCGCCGACCGCTCGAAAGAGCCAGCAACGCTGGCCGAAGCCTACATCACCGCAGACGTTCCCGATGTGAAGACGGCGCTGGAAGGCGCCCGCGATATCGTCGCCGAAGGCATCGCCGAAAATGCCGATCTGCTCGGCAAGCTGCGCGCCCACATGCGCGGTGCGGCCCTTCTGAAGGCCAAGGTGGTGGATGGCAAGCAGGCGACGGGCGAGAAGTTCTCCGACTATTTCGACCATTCCGAACGCTGGGCAACGGCCCCCGGCCACCGCGCGCTCGCCATGCTGCGCGGCTGGAACGAGGAAGTGCTGACGCTGACGATTGAGGCCGATGCCGAGACAGCCTCGCCGAACAAGCCGGTCGAGCGGATGATCGCTGCCGCCTACGAGATCGGCAACAGCCGCCCAGGCGACCGCTGGCTGATGGAGGTCGCCAGCTGGACATGGCGCGTGAAGCTCTCCATGTCGCTGTCGCTCGATCTGATGCGCGAGCTGCGCGAACGCGCCGAGGAAGAGGCGATCCACGTCTTTGCCCGCAATCTGAAGGACCTGCTGCTCGCAGCGCCCGCCGGCTCGCGCCCGACCATGGGCCTTGATCCGGGCATCCGCACCGGCGTCAAGGTCGCCGTCACCGATGCCACCGGCAAGGTGGTCGCGACCTCGACCGTCTATCCATTCCAGCCCCGCAACGATGTGCGCGGCGCGCAGATCGAGCTCGCCTCGCTGATCCGCAAGCACAATGTCGAGCTGATCTCGATCGGCAACGGCACCGGCAGTCGCGAAACCGAGAAGCTGGTTGCCGACATGCTGGCCGATCTGCCAGGCGCGAAGCCCACCAAGGTCATCGTCTCGGAAGCCGGCGCCTCGGTCTATTCGGCATCCGCCACCGCCGCTGCCGAATTCCCCAATCTCGACGTGTCGCTGCGCGGCGCCGTCTCCATCGCGCGCCGCCTGCAGGATCCGCTGGCCGAGCTCGTCAAGATCGAGCCCAAGTCGATCGGCGTCGGCCAGTACCAGCACGATGTCGACCAGCAGAAGCTGTCGCGCTCGCTCGATGCCGTGGTCGAAGACGCGGTGAATGCCGTCGGCGTCGATCTCAACATGGCCTCTGTGCCGCTGCTCGCCCGCGTCTCCGGCCTTGGAACCTCGATCGCTGAAGCCATCGTCAGGCATCGCGACGAGACCGGACGCTTCGAGACCCGCCGCGACCTCCTGAAGGTCGCCCGTCTCGGCCAGCGCACCTTCGAGCAATGCGCCGGCTTCCTGCGCATCCGCGACGGCAAGGAGCCGCTCGATGCCTCCTCCGTCCACCCGGAAGCCTACGGCGTCGCCAAGAAGATCGTCGCCGCCTGCGGCCGCGACCTGCGCACGCTGATGGGCGACAGCGCGGTGCTGAAATCGGTCGATCCGCGCCAGTTCATCGACGACAAGTTCGGCCTTCCGACGGTCAAGGACATCCTGTCCGAACTGGAAAAGCCCGGCCGCGACCCGCGCCCGAGCTTCAAGACCGCGACCTTCGCGGAAGGGATCAACGAGATCTCCGACCTGAAGCCGGGCATGACGCTTGAGGGAACGGTAACCAACGTCGCCGCCTTCGGCGCCTTCGTCGATATCGGCGTCCATCAGGATGGACTGGTGCACGTTTCGCAGCTCGCAGACCGCTTCGTCAAAGATCCTCACGAAGTTGTGAAAGCCGGCGATGTGGTCAAGGTTCGCGTCGTCGAGGTGGATGCAAAACGCAAGCGCATCGCCCTTTCCATGCGCAAGGATGATGGTGCCGGTGCCCCTCCGCCACGCGGCGAAACCCGTTCAAATCCAGCCCCTCGAGGCGGAAACGAGCGGCGCTCGTCGAGCCCGAAACAGGAGAGCCAGGGGGCATTCGGGGCCGCGCTTGCCGAGGCCATGAAGCGAAAATAAGGACTTACGGATAAGCATTGCAAAAATATCACACTTTGGCAGCCTTGTTGCCAAAGTGCCAATTGCGGCGCTTGTAAGGCGGCAGGGAGAGCCTAAGTTTATCGGATTATCCTGTCACATTGCGAGGCCTCAATATGGCGTCGGCTTTCTTATCGATTGTCCAAAAAATCATCCGTAAGGGTAACCTTAAACTCACACTCGCCAATGGCGAGACACATACCATCGGGGACGGCACCGGAGATCTCGTTGCCGCCCGCGTTGCCGACGAGGAGGCGGAGCGACTGATCCGCCGAGACCCCACCCTCAAGCTCGGCGAAATGTACATGGATGGCCGGTTCATTCTGGAACAGGGCAACATCTACGATTTCCTGGCCCTGGTGAAACAGAACACCACCAACGAAATCTTCGACATCCCGATGGCGGCCCTCCTGATCGGCCGCATCGCCCTGCAGCAGCTAAAGAGCCGTCTGCCCGTCAACCACAACAAGCGCAACGTTGCCCATCACTACGATCTGTCGGAAAAGCTGTTCGAGCTCTTTCTCGATGAGGACTGGCAATATTCCTGTGCCTATTACAATCCGCCCGGCATCAGCCTGGAGGAGGCGCAGGTCGCCAAGAAGCGCCACATCGCCGCCAAGCTCCTGCTTCAGCCCAACCAGCGCGCGCTGGAAATCGGCTCCGGCTGGGGCGGCATGGGCATGTATCTGACGGAGTCCACACCGGGGCTCGATCTCACCGGCATCACGCTCAGCGAAGAGCAGCTGAAGATCTCCCGCGAGCGGGCGCAAAAGCGCGGTCTCACCGACCGGCTGCGCTTCGAGCTGCAGGATTACCGCACGATGAAGGGTCAGAAGTTCGACCGCATCGTCTCCGTCGGTATGTTCGAGCATGTCGGCATCGGCAATTTCGGCAACTTCTTCCGCAAGGTGCACGAGCTGCTGGCAGACGACGGGGTCATGGTGCTGCATTCGATCGCCCGTCCGAAGCCCAGCTTCGGCACCAATGCCTTCATCGAGAAGTATATCTTCCCGCAGGGCTATATCCCCTCGATCGGCGAAACGCTGCCGGCCATCGAAAAGGCGAACCTTCTGGTGCGCGACGTTGAGGTCCTGCCGCTGCACTATGCCTATACGCTGCGCCATTGGCGCGAGCGTTTCGTGGCGCGCAAGGCCGAAGCCGTGGCGCTTTATGACGAACGCTTCTTCCGCATGTGGGAGTTCTATCTGGCCGGCTCCGAAATGGGCTTCCGCTGGGACGAGCTCTTCATCATGCAGATCCAGATTTCCAAGAACCAGTATTCCACCCCCGACAATCGCGACTATATCGCCGCGAACGAGGCGAAGCTGAAGGAATTCGAGGCCACGCGTCCGCCGCTCGAAAAGGTCATCCTCTGACTTGACGAAAAGGCGCGGCGAGACCCGCGCCTTTTTTGTTTCCGCTGTTTCATTTTGAAAGGGTTGCGAGATGAGCAGTGCCTACCCCGAGATCACGCTGGTGCGCCACGGCGAGACCGAATGGAGCCTGTCGGGCCGCCACACCGGCCGCAGCGATATCCCGCTGACCGAAAACGGCGAAGCCGCCGCCAGCCGCCTCGGCCCGCGCCTTGAAGGCCTGACCGTCGCCGAAGTCTGGTCGAGCCCCTCCCAGCGCGCCCGCAACACCTGCCGCCTTGCCGGCTTCGGCGAGCGCATGGTGGTCAAGGACGACCTCGCCGAATGGGACTACGGCGCCTACGAGGGCATCAAGACCAAGGAGATCCTCGCTCAACGCCCCGGCTGGCAACTCTTCCGCGACGGCTGCCCAGATGGCGAGAGCGCCGCCGAGGTCGGCACCCGCGCCGACAGCATCATCGCCGCGATCCGCTCGGTCAACGCCCCGATCCTGATCTTTTCCTCTTCTCACTTCCTCCGCGTTCTGGCCGCCCGCTGGCTGGGATTGCCGCCGGAAGGCGGGGCGCATTTCGTCCTGGATACGACGAGCGTCAGCGTGTTGGGGTATGAGCATGATCTCGGCGAGCCGGTGATCCGGCGGTGGAATGGGTAGGGTGCGGCGTAAGCCCCACCATCCCGCTTGACCCGCCATCCCCCACATCGCTAGATGGCCGCATGCAACAGATCGACGGAATCAATGGGCGCGTTGCGGATGCGCCGTCCAACAACTGGGTTTACCGGGTGCTGCCGCCATGGCTTTGGCCGTACGCGCAGCTGGCGCGCTGGGATCGGCCGATCGGCTGGCAGCTTCTGCTGTGGCCTTGCTTCTGGTCGGCTGCGATGGCGGCCAACGCGGCTGTCCATGTCGGCCTCTTTTCCGGCGGTCAGCTGATCTGGCATCTGGTGCTCTATTTCATCGGCTCCGTCGCCATGCGCGGCGCCGGCTGCACCTATAACGATCTCGTCGACCACAAGATCGACATGGAAGTCGCGCGCACCCGCTCGCGCCCGCTGCCATCTGGCCGCGTTACCCGCACGCAGGCGAAGATCTTCATTCTGTTGCAGGCCCTGGTCGGCCTGGTCGTCGTTCTGCAGCTCAACTGGTTCTCCGTCATCCTCGGCGTCGCGTCGCTTGCCATCGTCGCGCTCTATCCCTTCGCCAAGCGCTTCACCGACTGGCCGCAGTTCTTCCTCGGGCTAGCCTTCTCCTGGGGCGCGCTGATGGGCTGGGCCGCGATCTTCGGCAGTCTCTCGCTGGCGCCGGTGCTGCTCTATATCGGCGCGGTCGTCTGGACGATCGGCTATGACACTATCTACGCCCACCAGGACAAGGAAGACGACGAGCTGATCGGCGTCCGCTCTACCGCGCGTCTGTTCGGCGACAACACCAAGCCATGGCTGGTCGGTCTCTATGGTCTGATGCTGATCCTCACCTTCGCAGCCTTCCTGCTCGCAGGCGTCGGCATCATCGCCTATCTCGGCCTGCTGATCGCAGCCGGCATGTTCGCCTGGCAGATCGTCACGCTCGATATCAACGATGCCGATCAGTGCCTGGTGCTGTTCAAGTCGAACAACCGCGTCGGCATGATCATCTTCGCAGGCCTGTTCCTGTCGCTGTTGTTCGTGCTTCCATAGGTCGATAACAAGCCTACGGAACGTGCTGCATGATGATCTGCGTGTGCAGCATTGGCGCATCGGCGCCGAAATAGGTGTCGAGTACCGTAAGGAAATCGTCGGACAGGTAGAAATCCGTCAAGGCGCGATCGGCGAGCAGCCGGAAATCGGCGTCGTTTCGGGGCAGGGCGATCGCATAGGGCTCATGCGTGAAGAGCCGATTGCCGACCTCGAGCAAGGATGGATCCCGCGCCCGGGTGGCGAGGCTGGTCAGTAACACCTGATCGCCGATATAGGCGTCGATCTTGCGATCCTCGAGCGCCTTCAAGCCCTCTTCATGTGTCTTGAAATCGGCGATCGTGGTCGTCGATGCCTGGCCCTTCATGGCTTCGTGCAGCGCCGCTCCCGTCGTCGAATTCGCCCGCGCGCCGATCACGCTTGCCGAAGCGGCACGCTGGCTGACGGCGCTCACGGCCGGTTTGTCGAAGAAGAACGATTGCAGGTAGTCGGGCGAATCCTTGCGAAGCAGGGCGCTTGCCCCTGTCAGAAAGATCGGCTGCGAGAAGTCGACGATCTCACGCCGCTCGAGATTGACGGTGATCGCACCGCACAGCAGATCGACCTCACCATCCTTCACGGCATCGAAGCCATTGGCGAGCGTCTTCTGGACGTATTCGCGTTTCAACTCCGGCACCTGATGCTCGATGTCGTCTGCGATCCTGTTGCAGAGATCGATCGCATAACCCGTCGGCTCTGCCCCGGCCTTGGCCGCGGAGAAGGGAGCTTCGTCGTTGATATAGCCGATGCGCACCGTTCCGCGCTCGATGATGCCGTCGAGAGTGGCGGCACTTGCCGTCAGGGCTGAAAGGGAAAGGGCGATAATCGCCAGCGGGAGCCGTCTCATGCACTTTGTTGCCACCGGCATGACGCTCATCTCCGAAAGACGGTTGCGATCTCAAAGCTGTGCACGCAGCTTATGGTCAGCCGGGCATTTGTCAACCGAAGCTATCCGCCGTGTTTTAGTCCAGCCAGCTCGATGGCTCCCGCATGCCGTGGACAACGACGACGATTTCGGCGCCATAATTCGTTGGTTCGTAAATGGCGATGTACCGCCCCTCGACGATTATCCTGGCGAGTGCGCTGATGTCAGGTCGAGCGGCACCCATTTCAGGATATTCGGCAACCCGGGCGAACTTTTCCAGCAGTCTCTGGATTAGGCGATCTGCTGCAGTTTCATTGTGAACAGCGACATCGTGCCAGATATCGCGTATCTGGCGTTTGGCACGCGGCGACAGCCGGTACCGGTTAGCCACGGGCGGCGCGTTCTGCCTTCAGGCTTTGCAGGAATTCGACGGGATCGATTTCCTCAGGCTCTCCGCTCGCCTTTCCAGCTTCATATTCCCGTTTAAGATTTTCGAGTTCTAGCGCTCGGATTTTTTCGCGTTGCTCCAGCAGACGCAGGCTGTCTCTCATGACCTCGCTCGCGCTGGCGTAGCGGCCGCTCTCAACAAGGTCTTTGACCAAGCCCTCATAATGGGCTCCGATATTGTAGCTGGATGGCATGGTAAATCCTCGCGTCATCAAGCTCACATTATCAGTTTTTGATAATCGGGCCAAATGAAACCGTCGGTAGTCGCAGGCGGACCCAAAAACGAAAAACCCGGCACGCCGGCCGGGTCTTTCCGTCTGATCTCGTGCATCGGCCCTTAGCTACGGGCGATGATTTCCTTGCCTTCGATCTTCATGGCGACGCCGAGCGTGCCGGTCGAGCGGCGCACGAGGAAGCGTGGGCGGCGGTTGGCGAAGTAGGAGTGGCGGCGGCGCGGCTTCAGGTGGCTGGTGCGCAGTTCGCCGAGATGCTCTTCCAGCGGGCGGGCAATGCCGTCGGCCTCGACCATCAGCATGGGAATACGAAAGGCTTCCGACCAGCCGCGCCAGTCGGCGGCGATGTCGGAAAGGTCGTGTGCGACCAGAAGCGGCACGCAGAGGTCGGGGTCTTCGTGGTGCAGTTCGAGCGTCACGGTGACTTCGCCATTGCCATGGTCGATGGCACGTGCGGCGACGCCCTTGAAGGCGCGCTTCGGCAGCGCGATGGAGAGTGGAAGGCCGCTCGAGGGGAGGATCTTGCGCAGGATGGCGCCGCGTTCGTCGATCGTTATGCTGACATCGCTTGTGGAGTCGTGGATGGCGTAGCTTACCTGCTGCGGAAAGCGCGACGGATCAAGACGAAGTGTCGCTCCAGCCCATGCGGGCTTCATAACGGTATTGTTCATGTTCATTCTCACCCTTGTCTTACCTGAGAGCCGGTTTCCGGTCTTCTCCTCGGGACTTTTCGTCCTCTGTGGCTGACAATAGGCGCCGCCTGTTCGAGACAGCTTAAAAATCGCGGTTAAGAAGACCTTGCCTCCCTGGATGGTTATCAAAACCAAACGTGGCAGGGTTTCCGAGAAGTGAACGCAGGGGTGTACCAGGTTGCAACAGGGCGTGGGTAAGTCTCGGGTAAGCTTTTCATAGCAAAATGAGGCGGAAACCGTGTGTCATTCATCTAAGACTTTGCCGGAATAGAACGCTCATGATCTCCGCTTCGATGGCCTATACGATATTGTCAGGCGATATGCAGAAGAGCCTTGACCGCGTCGCTTCGCAGACGACCGTCAAGCGTGATGCCCAATATTACGAAGAGAACATCAACAAAGTCAAAGACATAGACGATTTCCTCGGCAACTATAAGCTCTACAGCTATGCCATGAAGGCCTATGGCCTCGAGGATATGACCTACGCCAAGGCCTTCATGAAGAAGGTTCTGGAGAGCGACCTGACGGATGCCAGCAGCTTCGCCAACAAGCTGTCGGACAGCCGCTACAAGGAGTTTGCCTCCGCCTTCAATTTCGGAACGGCGGCGACCGACGCGCAAAGCGACGGCCAGGAAACCGATATGCTCGGTCTCTACACGCAGTCCTTCGCGGATGAGGGCGCCAACGCCGCCACGGAATCGACCTATTACAGCACAGCGATCGACAAGGTGCAGAGCGTCACCGGTCTGACGTCGAGCACCCGCCTGCGCACCTACGTTCTCAGCGCATTTGGTATCGATCCAACCTACGCCTCCAACGATTATCTCAGCAAGGTCCTGACCAGCGATCTCAACGATCCCAACAGTTTCGTCAACACCAGCGGAAACGCCAAGTACAAGGCGCTTGCCGCCCAGTTCAGCTTCAATGCCGATGGTACGGTCAACGGCACGGCACAGACCGCCGATCAGAAGAACGCGGTCATCGAGCAGTACAATCTCACCGTCCCGTCGATCGTTACCACCAAGGCAGCCGAGTACAACAAGGCCTATTTCGACGCCAATATCGGCCAGATCACCAGCGTCGACCAGCTGATTTCGGACAAGCGTCTGACCTCCTACATCAAGGCCGCCTACGGCACGGGTGAGGATTTCAGCGATGCCGGCCTGAAGCGCGTGCTGACCGATTCCAGCTATGCAGGTCTGCTGGGATACAGCGCGCTGCACGCCGCCTTCAATTTCAACAGCGACGGCACGGTCGACACCACGAAGGCAGGCTATGCCGCGCAGACATCGGCCCAGATCGGCGCAACAACGACGGCTGCCGACAATGTGTCGAGCGCCTACGCGACCAAGATCACCAGCATAAAGACGGTCGACGATCTGATCGCGGATACCAAGATGACATCCTACATCAAGGATGCCTATGGCGTTCCGCAAAGCTTGAGCGACACGGACCTCAGAAGCGTTCTGACCGATTCCAGCTACGCCAGCCTGCTCGGCCTGCAGAACGTGCATGACGCCTTCAATTTCCAGGCCGACGGCAGCGTGACGTCCGCTGGCGCGCAGACCTCCAGCCAGACGCGTCTCGCCGGCTACAGCGCGAGCGACAATCTCAGCTATTACCGCAGCAAGATCAGCACGCTCTCCAATGTCGACGACCTGATTGCCGATACGAAGCTGACGAGCTTCCTGAAGAGCACCTATTCGCTCCCGTCAACGATCAGCGACGCCGATCTGAAAAGCATCCTCACCGATTCCAACTTTGCCGCGACGAGTGGCTACAGCAACGTCAATGAGGCCTTCAATTTCGCCGCCGATGGCTCCGCCGCGGCGATGTCCGGCCCGCAGAGCACGCAGCAGACGACGAGCGTCGATACGCTTTACGCAGCGCATTACGCCGACGAGCAGCAGGCCGAGATCGATAGCGCCGTCGCCAACTACAAGACGCGGATGGCCGACGACAACGTCACCAATGTGACCGATTTCCTTCGTACAAACCTGACCTCCGACACCGATAGCAGGAACGACGACCTTCCGGACCTGTACCAGATGGCGCTTCGCTCCTATGGGCTCACCGAGCAGGATGTCTCACGCACCCAGATGCGCAAGTTGTTGCAGAGCGATCCCTACGATCCAGACGGCTATGTCGCCTCGCTCAAGGACGATCGCATCACCAACATGGTCCGCGCGTTCAATTTCGGCACGGATGGCAAGGCCGCATCGGAAGTGCAGGCCCTATCGACGGCCGTGCTTGCGAAATATGCGACCACCTACAAGTCGCTCGCGACACTGGGCATGAGCTCCGGCCCGCTGAGAGACAAGGCATCCGACGACGCGACCAAGGAAGTCGATGACTTCGCCAAGAAAATCGCGACGGTGAAGTCCCTCGACGATTTCCTGGCCGACAGCAAGCTGACCGATTTTGTGCTGAAGGCCAACGGCCTTGACCCGAAGGACTACGATGCGGCGACCCTGAAGAAGATCTTCACCTCGGATGCCACGGACGCCAAGAGCTACCTGAACAAGACGGCGCCTTCGAAATTCAAGGAAATCGTCGCCGACTTCAACTTCGACACGGCGGGCAATCTGACCCGGTCCAAGATCGGCGCGATCCAGAACGTCGGTGCCGAAGAGCGGACGCAGGAGGGTTACCTGCAGATGACGCTCGAAACCCAGGAAGGCGAGACCAATGAAGGCGTGCGCCTCGCGCTCTACTTCGCCCGCAAGGCACCGAGCATCACGTCGATCTACTCGTTGATCGGCGACCAGCCGCTGTTCCAGGTGATCACCACCACCTTCAGCCTGCCGACCAGCATGTCCAACATGGATGTCGATAAACAGGCGACGATGCTGAAGAAGTTCATCGACATCACGGATTTCCAGGATCCGAAGAAGGTCGACAAGCTTCTGCGGCGCTTCACCGCGATGTATGATCTTCAGAACAATACCAACACCTCACCGGCGCTGACCATCCTGAAGTCATAGGCGTAAAACGCCGCTCCACGAACAGGAGCCAAGCGCCGCTTTCACAGCGAGGCATCAGAGCGGCCATCCGGCCGCTTTTCTCATCAGTCGATATTGACGACCTTGCCGGGGTTCATGATGCCGGCGGGATCGAAAACCTTCTTGATGCGGCGCATCAGGTCGATCTCGATCGCCGGACGGATCGCCGCAAGCTCGTCGCGCTTCAACTGGCCAATGCCGTGTTCCGCCGAAATCGAGCCGCCATGCGAAAGCACCAGCCCGTGCACGATCACGTTCATCTCGTGCCAGCGCTCAAGGAATGCCTGCTTATCGGCGCCAACCGGCTGCGAGATGTTGTAGTGGATGTTGCCGTCGCCCATGTGGCCGAAGGCGCAGATGCGTGCGCCGGGCATGGCCGCCATCACCGCCTGCTCGGCCTCGTGCATGAACTGAGGCACCGTCGAGACCGGCACCGAAACGTCATGCTTGATCGATCCGCCCTCAGGCTTCTGCGCTTCCGACATGCTCTCGCGCATGTGCCAGAGCGCTGTCTGCTGCGCGACGGAAGAGGCGATTGCCGCGTCCTGCACCAGACCAGCCTCGAAACCCTGCTCCAACAGTGCCGTCATCATCCGCTCGGCGGTCTCGGCCGAATCCGATGTCGAGATGTCGATCAGCACGTACCAGGCATGTTCGCTCTCCAGCGGATCACGCACGCCCTCGATGTTGCGGGCGGTGATCTCCACGCCGAAGCGCGGCATCAGTTCGAAGCCGGTCAGCGAGGTGCCGCACAGGCTGGAGGCGAGGTTGAAGAGCGATAGCGCGTCCTCGACCGAGCTCAGGCCGGCAAAGGCCACCTGCTTGCCGAGCGGCTGCGGAAAGAGCTTCAGCACCGCGCCTGTGATGACACCCAGCGTGCCCTCGGCGCCGATAAAGAGATCGCGCAGGTCGTAGCCGGTATTGTCCTTCTTCAGGCGGCGCAGCCCGTCCCAGATCTCGCCGGTCGGAAGTACGACTTCGAGCCCGAGGCAGAGCTGGCGCATGTTGCCATAGGCGAGCACGGCGGTGCCGCCGGCGTTGGTCGAGAGGTTGCCGCCGATCCGGCAGGAGCCTTCCGATCCGAGAGACAGCGGAAACAGCCGCCCATGCGCCTCGGCCGCCTTCTGCACGTCGGCAAGGATCGCGCCGCCATCGGCAACGAGAACGTTGGCGACGGGATCGACGTCGCGGATCTTGTTCATCCGCTCCAGCGACAGGATGATGTCTGACTTGCCCTCGCGCGGCGTCTGCCCGCCCACAAGCCCGGTATTGCCCGTTTGCGGCACGACTGATGTGCCGGTCTCGCTGGCGAGCTTCAGGATCGCGGAGACCTCCTGAACGTTGGCGGGCTTCAGAAGCATCGGCGAGGAGCCGTGGTAGAGACCGCGGTTCTCGATCAGGTGTGGCGCCAGATCGGCCTCACCGCGCAGCGCGTACTTGTCGCCGACGATGGCTGCGAAACGGTCGAGTAGCTCAGGTGAAACGCTGCTCATCGGGCCTTATCCTCTGTTATTCCCGTGGGGCCGCGGCGCGCCGCAGCCGGTCGTTGATGGCTTCGCCGAGACCCTCGTCGGGAATGGCGCTAAAGGCGATCGTCGCCGCGCCGCTGGCATCGGCACGCTTCATGTAGTCGAAAAGATTGGTGGCCGCTTCGGCGAGATCGCCGCTCTCGCTGAGATTGAGAACGACCTTGGCCTTGTCGGCGTTCGCCACGGGGGAGGAACCAAAGGCGATCAACGCCTCGCCCTCTCTCACCTCGATCGCATCGAGCCGCACGGCAGCCCCCGGCGCATAGTGCGAGGCCATCATGCCCGGCGCCTCGATCGCGGCGGACGCCACTTTCGGGCGCACCAGCTTTACGCCTGCCACGCGCTCGATCTCGTCAGCCGGCAGCCCGCCCGGCCGCAGCAGCCTGAGCTTCCCATCCTCGACCTTGACGATGGTGGATTCCACGCCGACATCGCTCGCCCCGGCATCGAGGATCAGCTTGATCTTCTCTCCGAGATCGGTCTGCACATGCGCGGCGCTGGTGGCGCTGATCTTGCCGGATGTATTGGCGCTCGGCGCCGCCAGCGGGTGGCCGAAGGCGCGGATCAATTCGCCGGCAAATCCCTTCGGCACCCGGATGCCGATAGTATCGAGCCCGGCCGTCGCCAGCGCATGGATGCCGCTCTCGGCCTTCAAGGCCACGACGATCGTCAGCGGACCGGGCCAGAAGGCCTCCGCCAGCGCCCGTGAGAGCGGATCGAAATCGGCATAGGTCTCCGCCATTTCGAGGTCCGCCATGTGACAGATCAGCGGATTGAACTGAGGGCGGCCCTTGGTCTCGTAGATGCGGGCGATGGCGGCCGGATTGGTGGCGTCGGCGGCAAGGCCGTAGACGGTCTCGGTCGGAATGGCGATCGGCAAACCTTCGCCCAGCACCTTGCAAGCGGCGTCGATCGCCTGCTGCCTGTTCTCGGTGATGTCGATGATCTCTGCCATATGCCGCCCGGATAGTCTGTCCGGCAGTCCTTATGCCGTTGCGGCCCCGCGATCAATATCAGAGCTGGCGAATGATCCCGATCAAAGCCTGCGCATGGCCTCAGAGTTGACGAATGATCTCACGAAGCTGCTCGTTGCGGGCGCCGAGCAACAGCACGTTCCTGATCGCCACCTGCGGATCGTCGGTGCGGAATAGCAGGCCGTTGCCGCGGATGTTGCGGTCGATCGTCATCTTCTCCGGCGTGTGCTCGCCTGGCCGGATGGCGACGGCGAAGTACATGCGCGAGTAGCGCACGTCGATCTTCTCGAAGACATTGTCGTTATCGCCGATATCGGCGTAGAAATTGGCGATATAGAAGGCCCAGCTGACCGCGTCATATTGCGCGAACTTGGTGCGCGCGGCCGTCACATGGCAGTAGCCGAGATGCGGGCTGTCTTCCAGCGTGCGGTGAAACACCATCTTCGGAAACTGGATGGCGCGGTGAAAGCCGTTGATATGCTGGTGCGTCTTCTCGCCGGCGGTCTGCAGCTTGCGGCCGGTCTTCTCTGCCACTTCGTCGTGGGTGAGATAGCGGCGCTCGGCGGCCAGCCAATGGGACTGGTGGCGGGTGATCTTGCCGGTGCGCAGGAATTCGGAATGCGGCGCGACCGGCGCGGTGGGCTGGTCGATGCTCGCTCTGGCATCGAAGTAACGAAGTTTCGCCATGGTCTCGGATCCGGCTGCCTGTCTCTTTGGCCGAAGGATAGGCAATCATGCTTAATGCGATGTTAAATTGGGCCGACTGCCATTGCTGCTGCTACAAACTGCCACAAGCTGCTGTCGCAAACAGAATATCGCTGGCAAGGCCGCTCTCGCCTCCCTTGATCTCTGGCAATTTCGCAAAAGCCGCAAATAATCCTATTTGTTTGAAGCGACGCGGAAATGCCCGTTTTCTGTCGTGCCGCCAATGCCCGAATGCAACTGTCGCCATTTTCGAAGCCGATGTCGCTTTGCAGCCACGCGGGCGGCGTGGGCAGTGGTTAAATGCATGACATAGGCAATATCTCCTTCGGGAGAGGGGGCGAGCGCTTCCCGCGGCTTTCGCCATCCGTTATATGGCAGCCCGAATAGACGAGGATATGAGATGGATATTCGCAGCAACGTTTTACGGCAGCTCAAGAACCGCCGCGAGGGCTTCAGCCTCGAGCAACCCTTCTATATCGACGAGGATTACTTCAAGCTCGATATGGAAATGATCTATTATCGCGACTGGCTGTTCATGGGCCATGACTGCGAGCTGCCGAAGGCCGGCGCCTATTTCACCGTGCAGATCGGCCAGTATCCCGTCGTCATCGTTCGCGGCCGCGACAATGTCATCCGCGCCTTCCACAACAGCTGTCGCCATCGCGGCTCGCGCGTCTGCACCAAGGATCACGGCTCGTCGGTCCGTCTTGTCTGTCCCTATCATCAGTGGGCCTATGATCTAGACGGCAAGCTCGCCTTTGCCCGCCACATGGGCGACGATTTCGACAAGTCGGGCTTCGGCCTGAAGCCGGTTCATTGCGAAAGCTTCGGCGGCTATATCTTCATCTGCCTCGCCGACAAGGCGCCCGACTTCCAGCCGGTTCGCGACATGGTCGCCCCCTACATGGTGCCGCATCACCTGAAGGACGCCAAGGTCGCCTTCCAGAGCACCATCATCGAGAAGGGCAACTGGAAGCTCGTCTGGGAAAACAACCGCGAGTGCTACCACTGCGCCGCAAACCATCCCGAACTCTGCCGCACCTATCCCGAGGCCCCGAGCGTCACCGGCACCGATGGCGGCGCCGATGATCCGGAGATTGCCGGCCACTGGGCGCGCTGCGAGGCCGCCGGCCTTCCGAGCAAGTTCCAAATCTCGCCTGATGGACAGTTCCGCGCTGCCCGCATGCCGCTGATCGAGGATGCCGAGAGCTACACCATGTCCGGCAAGCGTGCCGTCGCCCGTCCGTTGTCGGATGACGTGACGATCGACCGGATCGGCACCATGCTGCTCTTCCACTATCCGACGACCTGGAACCACATCCTCGGCGACCACGCGATCTCCTTCCGCGTCCTCCCGCTCAGCGCCAACGAGACGGCCGTGACCACCAAGTGGCTGGTCCACAAGGACGCCGTAGAGGGTGTCGATTACAATCTCGAGGAACTGACCCACGTCTGGACCGAGACCAACGACCAGGACCGCCGCATCGTCGAGGAAAACGCCTTCGGCATCCACTCGCCGGCCTATGAGCCCGGTCCGTACTCGATGCTGCACGAGGGTGGCGTCATGCAGTTCCTCGAATGGTACGCGCTGTTTATGACCAACCGCCTGCAGGGCGATCAGGCCAAGCTCTCCGTCGTCGCCTGACGCTAGCCTCGCAAGAAAATACAGCCCCGCGCTTCACCGAAGCCGGGGCCGTTTTCGTTTTGGGCGTTCAGAAATCCTGATAGTTCAGAGCGTTGATTTCGCGCGGCGGCACCGATGAGGTCACGAGCCCATCCCGCGCCGCCACCGTCACCGCTGTCGCGGCTGCCGGCAGCTGTGCGGCGGCGGGCAATTGCGCGATCGGCGGCAGGCCCGGTGTTGCGGCCACTGGCGGTGGTAGCGGCTGGCGCGGTTCCATCTCGATCTTGGCGAGGATCAGTGGCGGATCCGGCTCGCGCGCCGGCAGGAGATTGCCCTGCGCCCAGATCTTCGCAAGGTCGGCCTTGCTCATGGCGGCGACATTGACGTCGATATCGGTCAGCGTGCCCGGCACGCGGTAGGGGCAGCGCCGCTTGCTGCAGTTGGCGCCGGCCGAGAACTGCCAAAGCAGATAGTTGTCCCAGTTGCCCATCGGGAACACGCCTTTGACATCGGGCTTGTAGCGCGCATACCAGATGGGCAACCGCGCCAGCACGGGATAGTCGTTGCGGTAGGCGGCGATGTAGCGGGCGGTATCGTGGTTGGTGTAGAGCACTGGATAGCGCCCGGTCCGCGTCTTGATGTGGCCGACGAAGATCTGTGCATCCTCGAGCGACATGAACTTTTGGGGATCGATGCCCTCCAGATCGAGGATCATCATCTCGTCCGGCTTGGGTGTCGCATAGTCGAGAAAGTGGTTGGCCTGGTCGATCGGGTTTCCCGGGCGGGCGAGGTGATAGGCGCCCCACAAAAGCCCGGCGGCGCGCGCCACCAGCCGCCTTGTCTGGAACAGCTCGCGGCTGACCGCGTACTTGCGCCACATCGTCTTGCAGTGGCCCACCGTGTCGCCGGCATGGTCGCCATCGCACGAAAAACTTTCGGGCAATCCGTCCGACGCCTTGGAGATGAAGCCGGCGATCCGCTTGTCTGAGGTCAGCGCTTCCCAGTCGATCGTGTTCAGCTCGTAGCCATCGACGACGAGCGCGTTATCGGTCTTTTTCCAGGGGAGTGTATCGCCGGCCGTGGCGTAATGAGACAGTCCGGCCGTGATCGCCAGAAGCAGAATACGGAGAGTGGCTCTTCCATGCCGTTGCTTCATGTAACGAGAGTGATGAAAACTGGTTAATGGATTGCTTATCAGCTTTTACGAATAAACAAAAAACCGTGACCGGTCGCGAAAAAAGATGCGTTTAGAAACATTTTCCCCATCAATGCGTTACACCACGGATTAATTTACGGTGAGATTGGAGTCTTCATGCCCAGGTCGTTCAAGCAACTCGTCGTCGCGGCCATTTCCTCATTGATGCTGGTGACAAGTGTCGCGCCGTCGCAGGCGGTCCAGATGCCTGCAGCGCCGCAGATGGAAAAATCGGCGGATGTTCAAAACGTGCAGTATTGCCGCTATGGCCGTTGCGGACCGCGTCCGGGCTATTATGGCCGGCCGGGTGGCTACTATCCCGGTTATCGCCCCGGTTACCGCCCGGCCTATCGCCCCGGCTGGTACGGCGGCTACCGTGGCTACACCTACGCACGTCCCGGCTATCGCCACTATAACGGCTACTGGTACCCGCTCGCCGCCTTCGGCGCCGGCGCCATCATCGGCGGCGCGATTGCCAGCCAGCCGCGCTATGCACCGGCACCGCGCTACGTCGCCCCGGTCGGATCGAGCCATGTCGCCTGGTGCCAGCAGCGCTACCGCTCGTACCGCGCCTATGACAACACGTTCCAGCCGTACAACGGCCCGCGCCAGCAGTGCGTTTCGCCGTATTGACGGTTAGAGGGTGTATTCGCTAGCTCGGCGCCCGGAGCCCCCTCATCCGACCCTTCGGGCCACCTTCTCCCCGTTGGGGAGAAGGGAAGATGGAGCAAGCGGCCTCGCCCCGAGTCTCTTCTCCCCAACGGGGAGAAGGTGCCGGCAGGCGGATGAGGGGGCTCCGCGCTCCACCGTCTAACTATCGCTAAAGTCCACCCACCTCACAAAATATTCACCCGCTTCAACAACCACCAAGCCAGCGCGATCGATGCGATGATCATCCCGATCGCGTATTCAGTCCCCGTCGACCCCTGCGTGAACGGCAGATTGGCCGTGTTCATGCCGAAGAAGCCGGTGACGAGCGTCGGCGGCAGCAGGAAGGCGGTCATGATCGACAGGATGTAGAGGTGCCGGTTGGTCTCCGATGAGAGCTTGGAATCGATTTCTTCGTGCAGCAGCCGCGCCCGGTCTTGTAGCGCGTAGATATCGTGGTCGACCGTCTCCAGCCGCGCCGTCAGCCGTCCGGCGACGTCCTCGAAGCCGAAGGGCATTTCGTCGTCATCGGAAGCCGCCGCCCGGCGCATCAGGCCGAGCACGGTCCTCAGGTGCCGGTGGATGCGCACGACGGTGCGCCGGACCGGCGCCAGCCGCCGCCGCTCGTCGCGCGGCGCGGTGTCGTAGACGAAGTCCTCGATGATGTTCAGCTCTTCGGTCAGGTCCATCACGATTGAAATCAGCGTGCGCTGGAATTCGGTGACGAGCAGCTCGAACAGATCGACCGGCCGGGTAAACTTCGCCGGGTTCTTCTCCATCAGCAGCCGCGCCCGCTCGACGCTGCGCAGCGGCTGCAGTCGGGTGGTAATGATGAAACGATCGGAGATCGCGAAATGCAGCCAGCCTAGATCGGCGGTCTCGTGGTCGAACTCACGCTGGCAATCGACCAGCGTGCCGTAAAGCATCTGCTCGTCGACCGTGATGGCCGAATGCGTGTCGTGCGTGGTGAGCGCCGCCTTGGCGTCGTCGGTCAGCCCGGACAGCGCATCGATAAGCGCGGGCACCCGGGCGTCGGCGAGGTTGAGATGCAGCCAGTAGAAACCGCCATCGGCGGTGAGGTCCGCCGGCAGCGCGTTGTTGGAAAGCCGTATCGGCTTGCCGCCGCCGTCGGGGAAACGGTAGCCCCAGACGAACCCCGGCATGCTCACAGGCAGTGTATCCATTCTTTGCCGGTCCTCTTGCATTGGCGGTGCGCTCCACGCTGGCGTCTGGGTCTTGGCGACCAGCAGCACCGGATCGGCAGCTCATATGAGAGCATGAGCATGGCGCCGCACCCGATGGCAAGACCCTTTCAAGCGATGCCTCCCTATGACGGGAATCCTACAGTTTCATGACAGTGACGCCCACAAGTTTGAAATTGACGTTTACGTAAAAATCAATTAGCTCTGCCGTCGGAGGAGCGGGTAGGGGAGAGCTACCCCGCGCCATCAGGCTTACGAGGAGAACAGCATGTACAAGGCGCCCGTCGAGGAGATCGCATTCACCCTCAAGCATGTAGCCGGTCTCGCCCAGGCGATCGACGACGGCCTGCTTGGCGATCTCGGCGAGGATCTGGTCGATGCGATCCTTCATGAAGCCGGCCGCTTCGCATCCGACGAGATCGCGCCATTGGCGGAGATCGGTGATCGCCAGGGCGCGCGCATATCGGACGGCAAGGTGACGACGCCCGATGGCTGGCGCGACCTCTACCGCAACTGGATCGCAGGCGGCTGGAACGGCCTGACCGCATCCGAAGACTTCGGCGGCCAAGCGCTGCCGCATATGCTGAATGTCGCGGCACTCGAAATGTGGAACTCCGGCTCCATGGCCTTCGCGCTTTGCCCGACGCTGACCATGGGCGCCATCGAAGCCATCAGCGCCCACGGCAGCGACGCTCTGAAACAGACCTATCTCCCGAAACTCGTCTCCGGCGAATGGACCGGCACGATGAACCTGACGGAGCCGCATGCCGGTTCCGATCTTGGCGTGCTCAAGGCCCGCGCCGAGCGCCGCGACGACGGCAGCTACCGCATCTTTGGCCAGAAGATTTTCATCACCTGGGGCGAACACGACGCCGCCGACAACATCATCCATCTCGTGCTCGCCCGCCTGCCGGATGCGCCCTCAGGCACGCGCGGCATCTCGCTTTTCCTCGTGCCGAAATTCCTCG
Source organism: Rhizobium sp. NPDC090275 (assembly GCF_044772225.1). Classification (NCBI taxonomy): domain Bacteria; kingdom Pseudomonadati; phylum Pseudomonadota; class Alphaproteobacteria; order Hyphomicrobiales; family Rhizobiaceae; genus Rhizobium; species Rhizobium sp. NPDC090275. The sequence goes on from NZ_JBIVYL010000003.1 coordinate 378,734, forward strand.
TCAACGAAGACGGTTCGCTCGGCGCTCGCAACGATCTCTTCTGCCATGCGCTGGAGCACAAACTCGGCATCCACGGCTCGCCCACCTGCACGATGATCTATGGCGACGGCCGCTTCGGTGCGGAGAAGGGCGCCATCGGCTGGCTGGTCGGCGAGGAAAACAAGGGCCTCGCCTGCATGTTCACGATGATGAACAACGCCCGCCTTGCCGTCGGCATGCAGGGCGTCGCCATCGCCGAAGCTGCCACGCAGAAGGCCGTCGCCTACGCCCGCGAGCGCACCCAGGGCAAGGCGCCCGGCTGGGCGGGAGCAGGCATGAGCCCGATCATCGAGCATCCCGATGTCATCAGAATGCTGCTCACCATGAAGGCGCTGACCCAGGGCGCCCGCGCTATCGCCTATAGCTGCGCCCACGCCACCGACATGGCCCACCGCGCCGGTGATGACAAAAAACACTGGCAGGAGCGCGCCGCCCTGCTGACCCCGGTCGCCAAGTCCTTCGCCACCGATATCGGCGTCGACGTCGCATCGCTCGGCATCCAGGTGCACGGCGGCATGGGCTTCATCGAGGAAACCGGCGCCGCGCGTTATCTCAGGGACGCCCGCATTGCCCCGATCTACGAAGGCACCAACGGCATCCAGGCGATCGACCTCGTCACCCGCAAGCTGCCTCTATCCGATGGCGGCGAGGTGAAAAGCATGATCGCCGAACTACAGGAGATCGCCGACCGCGTCGGTGCCTCCAACGCCGAAAACTTCGGCGCGACCGCGAACCGCCTGAATGCTGCCATCACCGACCTCGAGGAAGCGACCGATTGGTTCCTGTCGCAATTGGCGGCCGGCAACGTGGCCGACGCGCTTTCCGGCGCCACGCCCTATCAGCGCCTGTTCGGACTGACGCTGACCGGCTGCTATCTCGCCAAGGGCGCGCTCGCCGACACGGACGATGGCAAAGCCGCCGATCGCATCGCGCTCTGCCGCTTCGCCGCCGAAAACCTGCTGGCCGAGACCACGGCGCTGAGGGATACGGTCGTCAACGGCGCCGCAAGCCTCGCCGCCGCCAGATCCATTCTCGCCTGAGGGACCCGATATGACCGACCACATTCTCATCGAGCGCTCCGAGGCCCATCCCGGCGTCCAGATCATCCGCTTCAACCGCCCGGACAAGAAGAACGCCATCACCCGCGCCATGTATTCCGTCATGACCGAGGCGCTGACTTCGGCTGACGGCAACCCCGACATCCGCGCCACGGCCTTCCTCGGCACCGAGGGCTGCTTTTCCGCCGGCAACGATCTCGGCGACTTCCTGGCTGTGGCAATGGGCGGCGGCATGCCGCGTGAGGTCATCGATTTCCTCTATGCGCTGGTGCGGTCGGCAAAGCCTATCGTCTCGGGCGTCGATGGCCTGGCGATCGGCATCGGCACCACCATGCACCTGCATTGCGACCTGACGGTTGCGTCCGCCCGCAGCCAGTTCCGCACCCCCTTCGTCGATCTCGCCCTGGTGCCGGAAGCTGCATCCAGCCTGCTCGCCCCGCGCATCATGGGCGCCCAGCGCGCCTTCGCCATGCTCGCCGCCGGCGAACCCTTCTCCGGCGGGGAGGCGAGGGATGCCGGCCTGGTCTTCAAAGTCGCGGAGCCGCATCAGGTCGAAGCGGAAACGCTCAGCCTCGCGTCAAAACTCGCCGCCAAGCCGCCAGAGGCGCTGCGCCTCTCGCGCGATCTCATCCGGGGCGACCGCGAACAGATCATCGCCCGCATCGACGAGGAAGCCCGCCACTTCGCCGCCCGCCTGCAAAGCGCCGAGGCCCGCGCCGCCTTCGAGGCTTTCATGCGCCGTTGAATCACGAAATCTCGCGTCGATAATTGCGAGATTATGTTTTTTGACGGGTAAATTTGCGAAAGTAGAAATTTACTACAATTTAAGGGGACGCATCAATTCTCGCGCCAAAACGAGGGTTATGCTGTGAAACTATTTAAAAGTGCATTGTCGTTCAGGCAGGAAATCTCTGATTTTATCTTCATGCGGTCGCCGGATGCGTATTACGTACTGGAAGACGAGCACATCGTCGATTGCAACCATGCGATGGAGGTCATGCTCGATCTGCCTCGAGACAAGATCATCGGCATTCATCCCGCGAAGCTTTCACCGGCGGTGCAATCGGATGGCCGCCCGACCAGTGAAGCAGCGGTCGCCGTGTTTGCCGAGATCAAGAAAAACGGCATGGCGCGTTTCGAATGGGATCATCAGCGTCTCGATGGTACGCCGCTGCCGGTCCTGGCAACGATCCTAGAGGCCAATATCGCTGGTCGCAATGCACAGGTCGTCTTCTGGCAGGACATTGGCGATGTGGTGAAGATGCGTCGCCAGGAGGCCGAAGCCCGCAAACGCGACGAGGCGAAGGCCGCCGAGCAGGCGGAGGTCGTGCACACCCTTGCGTCTTCTCTGAGAAAGCTCGCCGCCGGCGATCTCGATTGTCTCCTCGAAAAGCGCTTCCCCAATGAATATGAAGGGCTGCGCCAGGACTTCAACGGCACCGTAGATCAACTGGCCGGCGTTCTCGGAAAGCTCGCGGTGAACGCCGAAACAATCCGCGCCACCACCGCCGAACTCAGCCGCGCCACCGACGATACTGCACGCCGGACCGAGAAACAGGCAGCCGGCGTCGAGGAAACTGCCGCTGCCCTCAACCAGATGACTGCGGCCGTCACCAGCACCGCCGAAAGTGCTGCCACCGCCGCCAGCTTCTCGGCCAAGGCCAAACAGGACGCCGAGGAATCGGAAAAGATCTCCAACCAGACCGTCGCTGCGATCGATGAGATCGCCCAGTCCTCGAAGGCGATCAACCAGATCATCGGCGTGATCGACGAGATCGCGTTTCAGACCAATCTGCTGGCCTTGAACGCTGGCGTCGAGGCGGCGCGCGCGGGCGAGGCTGGACGCGGTTTCGCCGTCGTTGCCCAGGAAGTGCGCGAACTCGCGCAACGTTCCGCCAAGGCGGCGAAGGAGATCAAGACGCTGATCGTCAATTCCGGTACGCAGGTCGAGCGTGGTGTCGCGCTGGTGAGCGATTCCGGCAAGGCGCTGGCGGATATCATCGGCCACCTCTCGCACATTTCTCAACTCGCGACGACGATCGCCGATTCCGCCAGGGAGCAATCGTCAGGCCTCGTGCAGATCAACGCGGCGATCAACCAGATGGACGGCGCTACGCAGCAGAACGCGGCCATTGTCGAGGAGACCGCCGCCGCCGTGCATGGTTTGTCGGAGCAAGCCACTGTCCTGAGCGGTCTGGCATCGGCCTTCCGCCAGCGCCGGGATACACCGGCAAAAATGCGCGCCGCCGCCTGATATCGGTGGACGGCGCAAGGCCGCCGATTGCCGACGTCTCGTTCGACTAAAAAGAGCCGCCACGCCCAGCGTGCGCGGCTCTTTTACTGTGACGTCATCCAGGAATGTTCAAAAAGTATTACTTTTAATCAAATTTTACCGATTCACTTGTTTAGTGATCTGCAATGCATGACGCAGCACGGGCATGAGCGCCCGGCCCCTTTTCCGGCACAATCAAAGGCGCAGACGCCAGCGGATCGTTACTCCGATCGCTGAGGCATGTCGGTCGGCCGCATTCGAGACAATGCTATGTTCAAAATGAAGATCAAGACGCTGCTTCCGGTGCTCTTTCTGTCCCTCGTCGCCATCTCCCTCGTGCAGGGCGCCATTGCCGCCGTCGCGCTGACCAGTCTCGAAGCCAATACGCGTGAGATCGGCGCCCGAAATATCCCGAACACCGAGCGCCTGCATGCCATCGTCACGACGCTCAACGACGTGCGCCGCAGCTATGCCGACTATCTCTTGGCCTCCGGCAAGACCGATTTCCGCAACGCCGAGACCACGCTGAAGACCCGCCGCCAGCGGCTTGCGAGCGCCATCGATGCCTTTGAAAAGCAGCCGAAGAGCGAGTATATGACCCAGAACTTCGCGCGGCTGCAGAAGGCGCTCGATAACGACACCGCCGTTGCCGACAAGATCATCGCGCTCGCGCTCGACAACAAGCGCAGCCAGGCCAATTCGCTTTATCGCGGCGAGCTGTCCATGTCGGCCAACAACATCCAGACGCTGGTCGACGGCATGATCGCGAGAGATCGTCAGTCGACCGATGCCGGCCTCGTCTCGGCCGCCGGCAACTATTACGCCGGCACGGTCTCGATCGTCGCAGGCCTTGCGGTCGCGCTGGTTGCCGCCATCGCCGCCGCCTATCTCGCCTGGAAGCGGATCTCGCGGCCGATCACGACGATTGCCTCGCGCATGGCAGGCCTAGCCGATGGCGATCTCGAAGCCGCCGTTCCCTATACCAACCGCCATGACGAGATCGGCGACATGGCCGCCGCCGTCTCCGTCTTCCGCGACAACGCCTTTGCCCGCCTCGATCTCGAACGCAGCGCCGAGGACAATCGCGCCCAGGCCCGCGACGAACGCGCCCGCAACGAAGCCGTCAAGGCGCGCGAGGCAGCCGAGATCAATCACGCCGTGGAAGCGTTGGCCGGTGCCCTTGGCGCCCTGTCGGAAGGCGATCTCGCCCATCGCATCGAGCAGCCTTTCGCCGATCACCTTGATCGCCTCCGCAGCGACTTCAACACCTCGGTCGCCAAGCTCAGCGAAGCGCTGGAAGAGGTCGGTCACAACGCGCATGCGATCGACGCAGGCGCCGGCGAGATCCGCAACGCCGCCGACGGCCTTGCGCGCCGCACCGAGCAGCAGGCCGCCTCGATCGAGGAAACGGCTGCGGCACTCGAAGAGATCACCACCACGGTGAAGGACACCGCCCGCCGCGCCGAGGAAGCCGGCAGCCTCGTGTCGCGCACCCGCGGCGGTGCGGAGGAGTCCGGCAACATCGTCCGCAAGGCCGTCTCCGCCATGACCGAGATCGAGCAATCCTCGCAGAAGATCGCCAATATCATCAGCGTCATCGACGACATCGCCTTCCAGACCAATCTCCTGGCGCTCAACGCAGGCGTCGAGGCCGCGCGTGCTGGCGAAGCCGGCAAGGGTTTTGCCGTCGTCGCCCAGGAAGTGCGCGAGCTCGCGCAGCGTTCGGCCACGGCCGCCAAGGAGATCGAGGCCCTGATCTCGGCCTCCAACGCCCAGGTTCGCTCCGGCGTCAGCCTCGTCGGCGAAACCGGCAAGTCGCTGGAAACGATCGTCGGCCAAGTGCAGGACATCAGCCGCCATGTCGACGCGATCGTCACCGCCACCCGCGAGCAGTCGACCGGCCTCGCCGAGATCAACACTGCCGTCAACACCATGGATCAGGGCACCCAGCAGAACGCCGCCATGGTCGAGGAGCAGACAGCCGCAAGCCATGGCTTGGCCCAGGAAGCCGCCAAGCTGATGAACCTGCTCGGCCAGTTCAACCTGCAACCGGACAATCACACCATGGCGCGCCGCTACGCCGCCGCCTGATCGATTGGTGACATAAACGACAAAACGCCCGCGCATGTCGCGGGCGTTCTTTTGAGGGGTTGGAAAGATCGGGAAAACCCGTTATCCGTGCATCCGCTGACGCTCGGGCTGCTCCGCGATGAAACGGTTGTTGCGGGCCGAAAGCGGCTCCACCGGTAGAATATCGATGACATCGGCAGCATCGAATTTGCGCTTCATGCCGCATATCGTGGCAATCACGACGCCCCTGTCAATATTGAAGGATGTCGCCAGGAAATTCCGTTCGTCGCCATGATCATCAATGGAAATAACAAACATATTATCCTCCGTGTATTATCCATTGATACACGCAGATTATTTATCATAGATGAATTTATAGATGAATTATATTCTGTCGACTTGGGCAATCATTAGGAAATGCTGTTGAACGCCCGCTGCACTCACGCTCCGCGCAGGTGCAGCGGAAGCCAAGAGGATCAGCTCGCCTGCGGGATGCGCGCGATCACCTTGATCTCGAAATCGAAGCCCGCCAGCCAGTTGACGCCGACAGCCGTCCAGTTCGGATAGGGCTTATCGCTGAACACCTTCAGCCGGACGTCGTTGACCGTCGCGAACTGGTTTTCGGGATCGGTATGAAAACTGGTGACGTCGATGATGTCGTCGAAACCGGCGCCGGCGGCCTTCAGCACGGCGGCGAGATTGTCGAAGGCGAGCTGCACCTGCTTCGGAAAATCAGGCTCCGGCGATCCGTCCTCGCGGCTGCCCACCTGGCCGGAGACAAAGAGAAGATCGCCGGAGCGGATCGCCGCCGAATAGCTGTTGATCTCATAAAGCGCCTGTCGGCCGGCGGGGAAGATTGCGTCGCGTTTGGTCATGTCATGCTCCTGTTTCAACAAGGCAAAGGCCAGGCGTCCGCCGTCACGCCAAAGGGCGCGACACGTTGCTCTTCAGTCACCTGAATCTCTGCTCTTCACGATCAAGGGCGAAAGTGATATACGCCCCGTATGTGAATATAGGAAGTATGCGCCGCGTATGTCAATACGCATGCGGCGCGTATGTTAATTTACGGAGACGAGGGTGACGGCGAGAACGCGCGCGCAGATGGTCGAGGAAACGAGGGGGAAACTCATCGCGGCCGGCCGAAAGGCTTTCGCCACAAAGGGTTATGCCGCCTCGTCGATGGATGATTTCACCGCCGAAGCGGGCCTGACGCGCGGCGCGCTCTATCACAATTTCGGCGACAAGAAGGGGCTGCTGCAGGCCGTCATCGACCAGATCGACGCCGAGATGCTGGTCCGCCAGCGCGCCGCGCAGGCCAAGGGGAAGACACCCTGGGAAGGCTTTATCAACGAAGGCATCGCGTATATCGAGATGGCGCTCGAGCCCGAGATCCAGCGGATCATGCTGCTCGATGGCCCCGCCGTGCTCGGCGATCCCTCGCAATGGCCGAACCAGACCGCCTGCCTGCGCACCAGCACTGAGACCATCGAGGCGCTGATTGCGGACGGCATCGTCAAACCCGTGGATGCCGAAGCCGCAGCCCGACTGATCAACGGCGCGGCGCTCAACGCAGCACTCTGGATCGCCGCGGCCGATGATCCGCATGCGGTTCTGGAAAAGGTCGTCGATGCCTTCAAACATCTCGCCGGCGGCCTTTTGCGGACCGCCAGCTGACAGAGATCCAGCGGCGCCGGGTTTACTTCTCCAGCGTCGCCACCACCTCGACATGCGAGGTCCACAGGAACTGGTCGATCGGCGTCACCGAGGTGATGCGATAGCCACCCTCGACGAGAATGGCGAGGTCGCGCGCCAGCGTCAGCGGGTTGCAGCTGACGGCGGCGATCTTCTTGACCGTGGAGCGGGCAAGCTCCTTGCACTGGAACTCAGCGCCAGCGCGCGGCGGGTCGAAGACGACGGCGTCGTAAACCTTCAGTTCCGAGGTCATCAGCGGCCGGCGAAAGAGGTCGCGGCGCTCGACGCTGACGGGCTTGATGCCCTGCGTGTTGCGCGCGGCGTGGTCGAGTGCCGCAAGCGGCTTGTCTTCGCTTTCGACAGCATGCACGCGGCCGATCCGCGCCAACCTGAGCGAGAAGGTGCCCGTACCGGCGAAGAGGTCGGCGATGCGCTTGGATTTGCCGACATGCGCAAGCACCAGCTCGGACATCGCTTCTTCGGCCGGCTTGGTCGCCTGCGTGAAGCTTCCCGCCGGTGGCGATACCTGGACGCCGCCGAAATCGAGCATCGGCTTCACCGGTTCGATCAGGATCTCGCCATTGACGGAGACGCGTGCGATCCCGCGCATCGAGAGCACGGTCTCGGTCGCCTTGCGCCGCTGCTGGTCCGAAAGCTTCTTCAGGCCGTCGGCGGCAATGTCGAGGCCGGTTGCCGTTTCCAGCACGGTGATACGGAACGCTTCGGCGTTGACGGCAAGTGCTGCGCCAATCGCCTTGATCGCCGGCAGCCGCGCAATGAGGCTTGCCGACGAGATGGGACATTCCTCGATATTAACGAGATGGTGGCTTTCAGCCTGGTTGAAGCCGATGAGCATCTCTTTCTCGGTCTTGCGCGCCGCGAATGTCACGCGGCGGCGCTCGCCGGGATGAGCGACGACAAGCTCGCCGACGTCAGGTGTGAGACCCTTGGACTTCAGCGCATCGATGACCAGCTGGCGCTTGAAGCCGCGATAGAGCGCATCACCTGCGTGCTGCAGCGTGCAGCCCCCGCAGGTGCCGTTGACGCCATCGGGGCCGAAGTGCCGACAGTGCGGCTCCTGCCGCTCCGGCGAGGGCGTGGTGATCGACATCACCGTGCCCTGGCTCTTGACGCGCGCGATGGCGACCGTTTCGCCCGGCAGCGTGAAGGGCACGTAGACGGGGCCATCAGCGCCGTTGGCGATGCCGTCGCCCTGGGCGCCGAGCTTCTGGATGGTGACTGTTTCAGTGCTCACGGCTTGGTTCCTGCGAGTAGATATTCCTGGTTTCCGTCCCCGCCCGAGATCGGCGAGGGGATCAGCCCGAGGCTGGTCCAGCCCATGTCCTCGACGAACCAGCGCTCCAGTTCGGCGGCGACGGCGGGTGCGGTCGAAGGGTCCTTCAGCATGCCGCCCTTGCCGATCGCCTCGCGCCCGGCCTCGAACTGCGGCTTGACCAGCAGCACGGCGGTAGCACCCTCTTCAGCGAGATCGAGCGCCGGGGCCAGCGCCAGCTTCAGCGTGATGAAGGAAACGTCGGAGACGATGAAGGTGAGGGGATGGCCGATATCCTCGGCCTCCAGATTGCGCGCGTTCAGGCCCTCGATATTGGTGACATCGGGGTTTTCGGCAAGGCGCGGGTGCATCTGGCCGTGGCCGACGTCGATCGCGGTCACATGCGCGGCGCCGCGTTCGAGCAGCACTTCGGTAAAGCCGCCGGTGGATGCGCCGACATCGAGACAGTGATGGCCCGTCGGATCGAGCTTGAAGTGATCGAGCGCGGCCGCAAGCTTCAGCGCCGCGCGCGAAACATATTCCTGCGCGGGATCATCGATCTCGATCGAGACATCCTCGCCGAAGACGGCGCCGGCCTTGGTGATGACCTTGCCGTCGACCTTGACGGTGCCGCGGCTGACCGCGTCGCGGGCGCGCGAACGGCTGGCAAAAAGACCCAGGCTGACGAGGAGCTGGTCGATGCGTTGTGTATTTTGATCGGACATGGCCTGTCCATGCCGGGCAATGCGGCGCGTTGCAAGCCTTTTGTTGACTGCCGCCGCCGCCGCGCCGGTCCCGCGATCTCCGGCGGATCGGCTACGACGGCTCACCTGTCGGCGCTGCCATAGTCGCCAGTGGAAATTAGCAGTCTCTAGCCAAGCGAAAAGAGACCTACAACCTGCGCTATGATGGCTTGCAATAACGAGACGCCAAACGGGTTGAATCCCCGAGAATCCAGCGCCTGCAGCCGATAAACTGCGACCCGTTGTCGCGCTAACTTAAACAATTTTAAATTTTCCGTGGCTAGTGTCGCCGTCGATTGCAGCGGCCAAAAACCGCGTTCGCCATGATGGCTTAAAATCCTACCGCCGATCATGTTTTCCCTCGTTGATAGTTTCCCCGCATGCGTCCGCGCGTGCCCGATTTGCCATGGCGCCAGGCGCCCAGGAAAGACCGACTGATGTTTGCAAGAAACATGTCCCTGAACGGTAAGCTCGCCGCGACCTTCGCGGCTCTCATTCTCATCTTTGTATCCGTCTCCGCCTTCGTCTATTCGAAGGCTGGCGCCGTGGCGGAAGCTGCCGTCGAGGAAAAGCGGTCGGAGCTGCTGGTCAACCAGATCGACGACGCGCTGCAGGCCATGCTGGAGCAGGCCGTGAACCTGCGCGGCTTCCTGCTCTTCAAGAGCGACAGCACTTATGGCGATCTCTTCAATAACCGCGACCGCATGCTGAACGCGATCGCCGCCGCCAAGCAGACGGCCGCGGGCAAGACCGAGTTCCTGGGTCAGATCGACGCCATGCAGAAGGCCGCCGACCTCTATTTCAACCAGCTTGCCGTGCCGCAGAGCAAGGCGCGCAAGGAAACCGACATGCCGATCGACCAGATCGTCAAGATCGGCGTCAACGAAACCAAGGGCCAGCTCGACGGCTTCCGCCAGGCCTCGGCCAAGATCAAGCAGGCCGCGCGTGATGAATCCGCAGCGCTTTCCGCCATCAAGGCCGATGCCAGTGCAGCGCTCAACATGACGCTGCTCTTCGGCGGCATCTTCGCGGCCTTCGCAGCCGTCGCTCTCGCCTGGATGCTGTCGCGCAGCATCGTTCGCCCGATCGTCGGCATGACCTCCGCCATGGGCCGTCTGGCCGGTGGCCAGAACGATATCGAGGTTCCGGCACTTGATCGCCAGGACGAAGTCGGCCGCATGGCGCAGTCGGTGCTGGTGTTCAAGAACGCGGCGATCGAAAAGCTGCGTCTGGCCGGCGAAACCGACCGCATGCGTGGAGATGCCGAGCGCCAGCGCCAGATGGGCGACGAGCAGAAGGCGCGCGAGGAAAGCGAACTGCGCTTCGCCATCGACAACCTCGCCGATGGTCTCTCCGGCCTTGCCAACGGCAATGTCGCGATCCGCATCACCACCGCCTTTGCGCCCCAGTTCGACCGCCTGCGCAACGACTTCAACCACGCCGTCGAAAAGCTGCAGGCAGCCCTGCAGTCGGTCGGCCATAACGCGTCCGCCATCAATGCCGGCGCCGGCGAAATCCGCACCGCAGCCGACGATCTGGCCCGCCGCACCGAGCAGCAGGCCGCAGCCGTCGAGGAAACGGCAGCTGCCCTCGAAGAGGTCACCACCACGGTCCGCGACAGCGCCAAGCGCGCCGAGGATGTCGGCCAGCTCGTCGAGCGCACCCGTCTCGGCGCCGAGCGCTCCGGCGAGGTCGTCCGCAAGGCCGTCACCGCCATGCAGGAAATCGAGAAGTCCTCGGGCGAGATCTCCAACATCATCGGTGTCATCGACGACATCGCCTTCCAGACCAACCTGCTGGCGCTGAACGCCGGCGTCGAGGCAGCACGCGCCGGTGAAGCCGGTAAGGGCTTCGCCGTTGTCGCCCAGGAAGTGCGCGAGCTCGCCCAGCGCTCGGCCAATGCCGCCAAGGAAATCAAGGCGCTGATCAACACCTCGGGCACGCAGGTCAATTCCGGCGTCTCGCTGGTCGGCGAAACCGGCAAGGCTCTGTCGGAGATCGTCGGCGCCGTGCAGGAGATCAATCGCCATGTCGGCGCCATCGTCACCGCCACGCGCGAACAGTCGATCGGCCTGCAGGAGATCAACACCGCCGTAAACAACATGGACCAGGGCACCCAGCAGAACGCAGCCATGGTCGAGGAACAGACGGCCGCCAGCCACTCGCTCGCCCAGGAAGCCATGGCGCTGGACGATCTGTTGCGCCAGTTCAACCTCGGCAACGACCGCGCCGCACCGCGTGCCGCAACCGCCACTGCGGCCTCGCGCCCGGTCGCCTCGCCGGCCAACGCGCTGAAGCGCAGCGTTGCCCGCGCTTTCGGTGGCGGCGGCGCAAGTGCCGCGGCCGTCAAGGAAGAATGGTCGGAGTTCTGATCGAACGCCTGATCATCGATAGGAAAGGGAAGGGGCTGCGCATCGCGCGGCCCCTTTCGTGTTCAGGACCTCATCTGGCCGCAAACCTCAGCTGGCCAGCGCCAGCCCGCCATAGCGGCTGATCTCGCTTTCGATCTCGGCCACCAGCGTATCGAGCGCTGCGTTGCGCACCTTGCGGCCGCGACGGACCACATAAACGAGATCGGGCGGCACCGGGAAGCGGTCGGTGATGATCTGCATCTCCGGCCTGAGATGCCGCTCGTTGAGCAGTGCCACGCCCATACCCGAACTGACAGCGGCGATAATGCCCGCGGCGCTCGAGCATTCGAACACCGTCTCCAGCATGATCCCGCCATCCTGCCCGATATCGAGCGCCCAGTGGCGATAGAAGCAATCGTCATGGAAGGAGAGGAACGGCACGGACGTGCTCTGCGGCAGGAGCAGGCTCGGATGCTTCACCCAGTGCAGCGTCTCGCGAAACAGGATGACATCGGTCGGGCGCACCTCGTGGGCGAAGACCTGCACGATCGCCGCATCGAGTTCACCCTGCTCGAGCATCGCCCGCAGCACCAGGCTCATGCGCACCTGCGTGCGCACGGAAACGTCGGGATGCAGCCGGCGGAAGCGGCCGAGAATATGGGCGAGCGCGGAGCACGTCGTATCCTCCGTCAGCCCGAGCGCGATCCGCCCGGCAAGCGTCGTCTTCGACAGGCTGAGCAGAGCCTCGTCGTGCAGCCCGAGAATGCGCCCGGCATAATCCAGCAGCTCCTCGCCCTCGGTGGTAAAGGCGGTGGCGCCGGCCTTGCGGTTCAAGAGCTCGCAGCCGAGGCTCGTTTCCAGCCGCTTGATCTTGTGGCTGACGGCCGATTGCGACAGGCCAAGCGCTTCCGCCGCCCGCGTGATGCCGCCGTGATGGCGGATCGCCCAGATGGCGCGCAGCGCGTCGATCTCCAGCCGCCGGTTGTTCAGGTCGCTCATGTCACTCGGTCTCTTCGTTGCCTGCCGATCAGAGCATGCAATGTTGAGCCAGCATTTGCAAACTTCCATGACTGGTTTCGCTTGAAAGTCATGCCACGATCGAAATTTGTCATGTGCTCGCCGGCAACCAATAGCTTATGCCCTCGGTGAGACGCATGACAGGGATCACCGATGACGGACCACGCATTGACCGCCACGACCAAGCAGCAGCATCGCCTTCTATGGCCGCTGATGGCCACATTGCTCATCATCGGCTGGAGCTCCGGCTTCGTCGGCATCCGCTATGCCAGCGAGGAAGCAAGCGTCGTGCTCGTGCTCTTCTGGCGCACGCTGCTGTCCGGCCTGATCCTGCTCCCCTTCGCCCTGACCATCGGCCCGCGCATGCAGCGGAAGGCTATCGTCGGGCAAATGTGGTTCGGCGTCATGTCCGTCTTCCTCTATCTCGGCGGCTTCGCGCTGGCGATCGAGCAGCGCGTGCCCACCGGCCTTGTGGCGCTGATCTCGGACCTGCTGCCGCTCGCCATCGCCACCCTGTCGCAGCCGGTGCTGGGCGAACGCCTGAGCGGCCGCCAGTGGCTGGGTACCGCGATCGCCGTGGCGGGCGTGCTGATCGTCTCGCTCGATAGCCTGAGCTTCGGCTCGGCGCCGCTCTGGGCTTACGGATTGACCGTCGGCTCGATGCTGATCTTCGCGCTCGCCTCGGTGCTCCACAAGCGCCGCCGCGTCGGACACATGCCCGTGCATCAGAGCCTCTGCATCCACACGCTGACCGGCTCGGTGCTCTTCGGCATTTGCGCCCTGATCCAGGGCGACATCGCGCCGCCGATGACTGAGAATTTTGCCATCGGCATGGTCTGGCTGGTGCTGATCGCCACCTTCGCCGCCTATTCGGTCTATTACACCAGCCTGCGGCTCTTCCCGGTCGCCAAGGTCAGCGCCGCGATCTATCTGAGCCCACCGGTCACCATGCTCTGGGCCTGGGCGCTGTTTTCCGAGCCACTGACGCTGACGATGTTCGTCGGTCTCGGCGTCACGCTGGTCGGCGTTTTCATGACCTCGCGCGCCTGATACCTCACGCATCGTTCGCCTTGCCGTCCCTGAAATAAAGGCGCTGGATGACAGCCATGATCAGCGCCGTCGCCCAGCCGAAGATGATCCAGCCATTGACCGCTTCGAACACCGAAATCTGCCGCCACTCCTTGCCAAGCACGACATCGCCATAGCCGACCGTCGTGAAGGTGGCGGTGGAGAAATAGATCGCGTCGTCAAGCGAGGGCAGGGCGCCGATCAGATAGTAGAGAAGCGCCCAGAGGCAGATATCGAGACTGATCGGAATGAGGAGGTAGCTCACCCAGACGACGGTGGCGATCGTGGCATGGCGACCGAGATATCCCGGCTCCGCATGCCGGATCGCGCGAAGCCCGATCTCCATGAAGACGGCCTGTATGGCGACTGTGGCCGCGATCAGCGCGGTGGCGAGGAGAAAATTGACGGGCACCGGACCTCCAGCGGATGTGGGTCAATATCAATACTGCACGGCGATCTCGGCTTCGTTGCGTCTACGCGAGAGCCGGCAGAGCGGCACGTCTTCCTTGGCGCATGTCGAGCGCTGCCCTCCGCCTTCGGCATGCGCGCGACTGCCTTCGGCATGCGCCCGGCGCAGCAGCCACCGCACAAGTTCCCTCGCTTCTCGCGGCTCAAGCAGCACAGCCGTCACCCCGGCCTCGACAGGCAAACCCGTCGCCTGGTCGATGACGTCGACAAGACCAAGGCGGCCCGGCACAACCATGTACCGCACTCCGATCGCCGCTCCTGACTGCATTCCAACCACACCCCTCGCTTTCATCCCGGCCAAACTAGCAGGCACAGGACGCTACGCATTGCGCAGGATCAATCCTTCGCGGGAAAGGCAGCGATATCGGCGCAGCGTTGATCGCGCGCAATGCACGGGATCGGCCAAGCCCCTATGCTCATCCGCGCGAAAATCCGGATGGAGCCCGCCGTGCAGAACGTTCAGCGCAAACATGGGCCCCCGGGGCTGGTCGAGGCGACAATGGCCGAGCTCCGCGCCGCGCCGCTCCTGGCGCTCCTCGTCTTCGTGCCGGTCGTGATCCTGACGGACATCGCCTCGCCGGAATCGCACACGCTGCTCTTCATCCTCTCGGTGCTTGCCATCATCCCGCTCGCGGCCCTGCTCAGCCGCGCAACCGAAGCCGTCTCCGCCCGCACGGGCGACGCCGTCGGCGGCCTTTTGAATGCCACGCTCGGCAACCTCACCGAACTCGTCATATCGCTTGCCGCCTTGCAGGCCGGGCAATATCTGCTGGTCAAGGCCTCGATCGCCGGTGCCATCGTCACCAACACGCTGTTCATGCTCGGCGGCTCCTTTCTGCTCGGCGGCCTCAAGCATCACCTGCAGGAGTTCAACCGCGTCAGCGCCCGCTTCCAGGCGTCGCTGCTCTTTCTCGCCACTGTCGCGCTGTTCGTCCCCTCGCTCGTCAGCCGCGCCGACCAGGGGCCGGAGATGGTGCAGGCGCTCAGCCTCGGCCTCGCCGTGATCCTGATCGCCGTCTACGCCATGGGCATGCTGTTTTCGCTGAAGACCCACCGCGAGCTCTTCGCCAGCGTCGGCGAGGCGGAGGAGCACCACGGCGGCTGGGGGCTATCGACCAGCATCATCATCCTCGTCGTGGTGACGCTCTTCGTGGCGCTCATCAGCGAGGTCTTCGTCGGCTCGGTGCAGGCGGCGGCCGAGAAGATGGGCATGACGCCCGCCTTCGTCGGCTTCATCGTCGTGGCGCTCGTCGGTGCGGCGGCGGAAATGACTGCAGCCTTCTCGGCCGCCCGCGCCAACCGGCTCGATCTCAGCGTCGGCATCGCGCTTGGCAGCGCCTCGCAGATCGCGCTCTTCGTCGCCCCTGTCCTCGTCATCGTCAGCTATTTCATCGGCCCCGAGCCCATGTCGCTGCAGTTCTGGCCGGGCGCGGTGGCCATGATGTTCCTCGCCATGATGGCGGCGGCGCTGCTCTCCAATGGCGGGCGCGGCGCCTGGTATGTCGGCGTGCTGGCGCTCGCCGTCTACGCCATATTCGGCCTGACGCTGTTCCTGCTGCCGCCCGCCGCTTCCTAGTATCCGGCAAAGTTCGGAGACGTGCGCATCCGCGCCACATCCCGCTTCGGCGTCTCCTTGTGGACGCGGACATAGTCGCGGTTGAACTGCGAGGGGCTGTCATATCCGACGCGAAACCCCGCCTCGGCCGCCGTCATGCCCTCGACGATCATCAGCCGCCGCGCTTCCTGCAGGCGGATCTGGGTGCGAAACTGCAGCGGGCTCATCGCCATCGCGGCGCGAAAATGCTCGTAGAAGGATGACGAGCTCATCCCGGCAATATCCGCCAGTTCCTCGATCGCGAAGGGGCTCCCGAAATTGCGGCAGACATAATCCACCGCCCGGCCGATCTGGTTCAGCCGGCTCTCGCCGCTGGCGATCTGCCGGATCAGCCCGCCCTGCGGTCCCGATATCAGCCGATGCAAAATCTCCCGCTCGACAAGCGGCGCCAGCACCGGCGCATCCTCGGGCGCATCGAGAAGACCAAGCAGACGCGCCGCCGCATCGATCAGCCTTGGCGTCGTCTCGCTCACCCGCGCCGCCGCCGGGTTCTCGTCGCGTGCTGGTGTACCAGCGATCATTTCGTTCAACAGCGTGCGGTCGAACTCCAGCCGTAGGCAGAGATAGGGCGCATCGGGACTGGCCTCGATCACCGCGCCGATGACAGGCAGGTCCACGCCAACCACGAGATAATGCGCGGCATCGTAGATATAGCTGGTATCGCCGATCGTCGCCCGTTTGCGCCCCTGCGCGACAATGCAGCAGGAGGGCTTGTAGAGCGTATGCAACGGCTCGGTGGTCGCCGAGGATCGTATAACGCCGACGCGCGGCAGCACGGTGTCGAAGTTTCCATCCACGCCGGCATGGCGATCGATCAGCGCTGCGAGATCGGTAATTGTTTCCATCGCGCCAGCATCGGACGTCTCGCGCGCTTTGCCAAGAGACCATCATCCCATTTCGGAGGATCGTGCAAGAATTCCGGAAAAGCCGTCTACCGCCACCGGTGCCGGTCGCGCGATCCTGTGCCGGTCAACAGATCGCTTGAGGAGCAAGACATGACCGATATGAACAACAAGGTAGTGCTGATCACCGGCGCCAGCAGCGGCATCGGTGCCGCAACGGCCCGCGAATTGGGTCTCGCCGGTACAAAACTGGTCATCGGCGCACGCCGAACCGACCGTCTGGACGCTTTGAGCGAGGAAATCCGCGCTGCGGGCGGTGTCGTGATTTCGAGAGCGCTCGATGTCACCGACCGCGCCGACATGCAGGCCTTCGTCGACGCCGCTATTGCCGAGTTCGGCCGCGTCGACGTCCTCGTCAACAATGCCGGCGTCATGCCGCTGTCGCTGATGTCCTCGCTGAAGGTCGAGGAATGGGACCGGATGATCGACGTCAACATCAAGGGCGTGCTCTATGGCATCGCCGCCGTGCTGCCTGTCATGAACGCCCAGCAATCCGGCCAGATCATCAACGTCTCCTCCGTCGGCGGCCTCGCCGTCTCGCCGACAGCGGCGGTCTATTGCGCCACCAAATATGCGGTGCGGGCGATCTCGGATGGGCTCAGGCAGGAAAACAAGATCCTGCGCGTCACCTGTGTCTATCCTGGCGTGGTCGAATCCGAACTCGCTGAAACCATCACCGAACCCTTCGCCGCCGAAGCCATGGTCGCCTACCGCGCCGTTGCGCTGAAACCCGACGCCATCGCCCGCGCCATCCTCTACGCCATCGACCAGCCCGCCGATGTCGACGTCAACGACATCGTCGTGCGCCCGACGGCCAATGCGGGGTTGTGATCATGGTCATCCGCCAATCCCTCGCGGCGGCACTGATCACCTTTGCCGCCGCCAGCGCCTTCGCCAAGGATATCAAGATGCCAACACCTCCCGACGCGACCCACCCCTATATCGGCATGTGGATCACCGCCGACGGTCGCATCAGGCAGGAACTGCTGCCCAACGGCCGCTACGACGAAGCGCGTGGCACGGTCAAAAGTGCCTATCAGGGGCGCTACGAGGTGAGGGGACGCCACATCGATTACTGGGACGACACCGGTTTCACCGCCGACGGCGAATTCATCGACGACGTGCTTCATCATGGTGGGATGGTGTTTTATCGCGATGGGGTGCGGAAGGATTGAGAGACGCTATTCGCGAATGTTGAGCAAGTGGCACCCCCCTCTGTCCTGCCGGACATCTCCCCCACAAGGGGGGAGATTGGCTGGGGGCAGCCGCTCGTTCCACGCTCATTGTTTGGGGTAAACCTCACCGCGAATCGATCTCCCCCCTTGTGGGGGAGATGCCCGGCAGGGCAGAGGGGGGTAATGCTGGCGCGGAGCTAGCTATTTCAGCAAAGCAATGAGGTCGATCAATCACCGACCACACACGCTCCACTTACCCAGCAAACCCGACAGCCGCCGGCCGCCCAAGCGCCTTGAACACGGTGCCGACAATCCCGGCCCGATCGAGCCCGGCCTGCGCGTTCATCACCTCGGGCTTCGCCTGCTCCACCCAGAGATCCGGCATGACAAGCGAGCGCACCTTCAGCCCGTTGTCGAGCAGACCCTCGGTCGCGAGGAACTGCAGCACATGGCTGCCGAAGCCGCCAACGGCACCTTCTTCAACGGTGATCAGCATCTCGTGGTGACGCGCCAGTTGGCGGATCAGGTCGTGGTCGAGCGGCTTGGCGAAACGCGCGTCGGCGACCGTGGTCGAAAGCCCTGCGGCATCGAGGTCTTCTGCCGCCAGCATGCAGTCCGCCAGGCGCGTGCCGAAGGAGAGCAGCGCCACCTTGGTGCCTTCCTTGACGATGCGGCCCTTGCCGATCTGCAGGATTTCGCCACGCACCGGCATCTCGACGCCCACGCCTTCGCCGCGCGGATAGCGGAACGAGATCGGGCCGGCGTCATAGGCGGCGGCCGTGCGCACCATGTGCTTCAGCTCCGCCTCGTCGGCGGCGGCCATGACGACGAAGCCCGGCAACGTCGCAAGGAAAGTCGTGTCGAAGGAGCCCGCATGCGTCGGCCCGTCGGCGCCGACGAAGCCGGCGCGGTCGATCGGGAAGCGCACCGGCAGGCCCTGGATTGCCACATCGTGCACCACCTGGTCGAAGGCGCGCTGCAGGAAGGTCGAGTAGAGTGCTGTAAACGGCTTGTAGCCCTCGGCGGCAAGTCCGGCGGCGAAGGTCACGGCATGCTGCTCGGCAATGCCGACATCGAAACAGCGCGACGGAAACACGCTTGCCAGCTTGTCCAGACCCGTACCATTAGGCATGGCGGCGGTGATGCCAACGATCTTGTCGTCGAGCTCGGCTTCCTGCACCAGCGCTTCGGCAAACACATTGGTGTAGCTCGGCGCATTCGGCTTCACCTTCGCCTGCGCGCCGGTGATGACATCGAACTTGTTGACGCCGTGATACTTGTCGGCGGCAGCTTCCGCTGGCGCATAGCCCTTGCCCTTCTGCGTGACGACATGGATCAGCACCGGCCCATGCGCATTGTCGCGCACATTGCGCAGCACGGGCAGCAGATGCTCGAAGGAGTGCCCGTCGATCGGCCCGATATGATAAAAGCCCATTTCCTCGAACATGGTGCCACCGGTCACGTAGCCGCGCGCATGCTCGACGGCGCGGGTAATGGCACGATCGACCGATTTGCCGAGGTAGCTTGTCAGCTTCTTGCCGACTTCGCGCATGCCCATATAGGTGCGGCCCGAGGCGAGGCGCGCCAGGTAGGCGCTCATGGCGCCGGTCGGCGGCGCGATCGACATGTCGTTGTCGTTCAAGATGACGATCAGCCGCGCATCGAGCGCGCCGGCATTGTTGAGCGCCTCATAGGCCATGCCGGCCGACATCGCGCCGTCGCCGATCACCGCGATGACGTTGCGCTTCGAGCCGGAGAGATCTGCCGCGACAGCCATGCCGAGGCCGGCCGAGATCGAGGTCGAGGAGTGTGCTGCGCCAAAGGGGTCGTATTCGCTTTCGGCGCGGCGGGTAAAGCCCGAGAGCCCGCCTTCCTGGCGCAGCGTGCGGATGCGGTCGCGCCGGCCGGTCAGGATCTTGTGCGGATAACACTGGTGCCCGACATCGAAGATCAGCTTGTCGTCGGGCGTGTTGAAGACATTGTGGATGGCGATCGTCAGTTCGACGACGCCAAGGCCTGCGCCCAGATGTCCGCCCGTCTTCGACACCGCGTCGATCATCTCGTCGCGCACCTCGCGCGCAAGCTGCGGCAGGTCGCGATCCTCCAGCTTTCGGAGGTCGGCCGGATAAATGACCTTGTCCAGCAGCGGCGTCTTCGGCGGTTGTGTCACGGGAGGCACTCTTTCTTGTCGTTCTTGTTCTTGTCGTCTTTTCCAGGCGTTTTGGGGCACATAGCCTTTAGGCCATAAGTTGCGGTGAAAGAAGTCGATTTCAAGAACCGCAAGGATCCTTTCTAGAGGAGAACGCTACTCCGGCAAAGGGACGAATTCCTCTTCATCCCCCGGAACGATGTCGAAACGGCCGGTGCGCCACTCCTCCTTGGCCTTTTCGATGCGCTCTTTCGACGAGGAAACGAAGTTCCACCAGATGTAGCGCTTCGAGTTCAGCGCCGCTCCGCCAAACAGCATGAGATGACAGCCCTGGGCACCGCCTTCTAGCGTGATGGCGTCACCCGGACGGAATACCAGCAGCTGATCGGCCGCGAATCGGTCGCCCGCGATCACCACTTCGCCAGACAGCACATAGATCGCCCGCTCCTCATGCGCGGCGCCGAACGGGAACTTCGCGCCGGCATCGAGATTGATATCGGCATAGAGCGTGTCGGAAAACACGCTCACCGGCGAGGTCATGCCCTCGAACGCACCGATGACGACCCGCCCGCGCACCCCACGTTCGTCGATGAGCGGCATCTCGCTCTTTTCCGTATGCGCGAAGGAGGGATCGATCTCCTCCTTGTCATCGGGCAGCGCCAGCCACGTCTGCAGACCGGACATCAAAAGCGGATGGCCACGCAGATTATCCGGCGTACGCTCCGAATGCACGATGCCGCGCCCAGCCGTCATCAGGTTGATATCGCCGGGCCGGATCACCTTCTCGGTCCCGAGGCTATCGAGATGCCTGATCTCGCCATCGAAGAGATAGGTGACCGTCGACAACCCGATATGCGGATGTGGCTTCACATCCAGCGCCTCGTCCGGCTTCAAGATCGCCGGCCCCATCCGATCGAAAAAGATAAACGGCCCCACCAGCCGCCGCTGCCGGGTCGGCAGCGCTCGCCTGACCTGAAACCCGCCGATATCGCTGGTGCGCGGGATGATCAGGTTCTCGATGGCGTCGCAGGCAAAGGCATCGCCGGGGAGAGGGTCTTTGCCGGGGAAGAAGGACATTGGTGTCTCCGTTGGCGAAAGTGGGGAGTTTATCGGCTATCGTGCCCGATGACCAGAAGGCAGGCTCGGGGCGATTGACGGGCGACAGTGATCACCGACAGTATGGACCACGCAAGAGGCGAGACGATATGAGCAAGACCATCGACATGCATGTTGGCGGTTCCTTCGAAGATGCCGACAAGCGCTTCATCGGCGCATGGCAGCGCGCCGAGGCGGGCCAGCCCGTTTCCGAGGAATACCTAACCTTCGTCGATTGGGAAGTCTTCGCGCGCACGATGACGGCCAAGCAGCTCGAACTGCTCCGTTACCTACGCAGCAATCCACGGACAAGCATTTCAGGGCTGGCTAAGAGCCTGAAACGCGACTATCGCCGTGTTCATGATGACGTCGATATCTTCTCCCGCGCCGGGCTGATCGAACGCGATGCCGATGGCTTGCATGCCGACTACACGGAGATCAGCACGGTGATCGCGCTATAGAGGTTGGGAAGCGTTCCATTTCGGTCGGGCTGTATTGCGAGGAGTGTTTCGAGCCCGGCGAGCAATCGCGAAAGTGGTGAGCTTACTTGTCGGCCGCTTCGTGAGCTTCGATCGCCAACTCTATATCTCTGAGAAGTGGTTGAATATTCTTTTTAATCAGCTCCCAGATACGCGGCAGCATGACGTCTTCATAGTCGTGGCGAAGGATATTGCCGATGCCGCGTATCGCTTGCCAGTCGTGGCCGGGCAGCAGCTCTTCGGCGAAGCTGCCGAGTTTGACCGCAGCCTCCGAAATGCGCGAGATACAGCGCTCGCTCGCATCAGCAGCCATCTCGTTTGCAACGAACTCAGCGTAGGTCATGCCCTCGGTATAGGCCAGTATCTTTCGACTGTTATCGGTGATGTCGGCCAGGCGGAGCCATGGTTTGCTAGAAGGCAACTTGGCGGTCTCTTTCGATCTCTTTGGCGAGGCGAGGCTTCTCGATCGGTTCCGAGATGACGTCGACAGGCCGGCCGGTGATATCTTCAAGTCTTTCTTTGAGACGATACAGCGTCCCGAAATATCCAAAGCCGGAATGCAGGACCTCGTCCGTAAGCTCAACAATGACATCGATATCCGACTCCGCAGTCGCTTCGCCGCGAGCGACTGACCCGAACAGCGAAAGCCCAAGAACGCCCTCAGCCCTGAGCGCGTCCTCATGCTTACGAATGATCGCTATGACCTGATCCTTGTCCATATCGCCAATATAATCGACCTCTGCGACTTGGTCGAGACGCCGCCACAATCGGCCAAGCCGCTCCGCCAATCACATCGCCGTAAACCCGTTGTCGACGAACAGATGCGCTCCGTTGACGAAGCTCGACTCATCGCTGGCCAAATAAAGCGCCGCCCGCGCCACATCCTCCGGCTCGCCGATGCGTCCCTGCTGCGCCGCAATCGCAGCGTCGGAGACGTCGACGCCGAGCTTTTGCAGGTCGGCCACCTCGCGCAGGCCGTGCGGCGTGCGGATGAAGCCGGGGCAGACTGCGTTGCAGCGGATGTTGCGGTCGCGGAACTCGACGGCGATGGCGCGCGCGAACATGTGCACGGCGCCCTTGGTCGTGTCGTAGAGCACCTCCATAGGCGTCGCCGCCACCGCCGAGATCGACGAGGTGCAGACGATCGACCCGCCGCCGGCCGCAATCATCTTCGGCAGCACCGCCTTGGTCATCAGGAACATTGATCGCACGTTGACGGCATGCAGCCAGTCCCATTCCTCAAGCGTGGTTTCCAGGAACGGCTTGATGACGATCGTGCCGGCATGGTTGAAGAGCACGGTCACCGCGCCGTAGCGAGCCTCGATGTCGGAGACCGCCGCGTTCACCGCCGTTTCGTCGGACACATCGGCCGTCCAGAAATCGGCCTCGCCACCTGCGGCGCGGATATCACGCACCGTCTCAGCCGCCGCCTCGCCATTGCGATCGATGATCGCGACCTTCGCGCCCTCGGCCGCAAACAGTCTCGACGCCGCCCCGCCCATGCCGGTCGCCCCGCCCGAGACAATCGCGATCTTGCCCTTCAATCTATCTGTCATGCTCGCCGTCCCCTTTGGTGTTTCGGGGATGATAGACCGCGATCTGGGCGCTGGCCAAGAGGGTTTGCTGGGGATGTTCGTGGAGAGAGAGATGACCGCTATTAAAGGCGCCTGAGCCCATTCACTCGGGCACAGCCTTTACCTCCCTCATTCCTGTGCTTGTCACAGGAATCCAGCCGACGCGCGTCTGCGCGGCGAAAAGAGTCTATTGTGATCAAGGGCTTGATCGCGCTGGATCCCTGTGACGAGCACAGGGATGAGGGCGGAGAGTTGGATGCGCGTCGAGATTATCTTGAAGGCACCGCCGCCCTGCGCGCGCCGCTCTGACGCGTCGTCCAGCTGCTCTATACCTCAAGCCCCGTCCAGCGGCTCCACGCCCTGCGGCTTGCCCGCGCGGTCAAGCCTGATCTTCTCAATCCGGTTTTCAGCCGCCGAAAGCAGCGTCTCGCAATGCTTCTTCAGCGCTTCGCCGCGCTCGTAGATCTCGATGGACTCGTCCAGCGCCACGTCGCCGCGTTCCAGCCGGGCGACGATGCTTTCGAGTTCGGCGACAGCCTTTTCGAAAGAGAGGCCGGAAACCTCCGGCTTGGCGTTGTCGGTCATGCTCAACCCTTCATCATTCTCAAAACATGCAGCCCGGCCGATTCGGCCAAGCCCTCAAGATCATAGCCGCCTTCCAGAAGGCTGACGACCCGGTTGCCGGCACTTTTGTCGGCCACTTCGAGCAGCCGGCCGGTCGCCCAGTCGAAGTCCTCGCCAACGAGGTTGATCTGCGCCAGCGGGTCGCGGTGGTGCGCGTCGAAGCCGGCCGAGATGATGATCAGGTCGGGGCGGAAGTCGTTCAGCGCCGGCAGCACGCGGGATTTGAACGCCTCGCGGAAATGCTCGCTGCCGACATTGGGCGAAAGCGGTGCGTTGACGATCGTATCGTGCGCGCCGGTTTCGTTCTTGGCGCCGCTGCCGGGATAGAGCGGCATCTGGTGCGTCGAGCAGAACAGCACGGATGGGTCGTCCCAGAAGATGTCCTGCGTGCCGTTGCCGTGGTGCACGTCCCAATCGACGATCGCCACGCGCTCGGCGCCGTGCCTGCGCTGAGCGTGGCGGGCGGCGATGGCGGCGTTGTTGAAGAAGCAGAAGCCCATCGCCTTGGATTTCTCGGCGTGGTGGCCTGGTGGTCGCGAGGCGACGAAGACATTGTCCGCCTTGCCTGTGAAGACGTCATCCACGGCCGCCATCGCGCCACCGATCCCGGTCAGCGCTGCCTGCAGGCTTTTTGGGCTGGCATAGGTGTCGGCCTCGAGCTGGTTGATCTCGCCGTCTTCCTCCGGCACCTGCCGCATCACGGCGAAAAGATGCTCTTCGGGATGCGCCAGAAGCACGGCGTCCTCGGATGCCTGCGGCGCCTGCTGGCGGTCCAGCCGGTCGAAATGCGGATGCCCCAGCGCCACGTTCAGCGCCCGCAACCGGTCGGATCGCTCGGGGTGGCCCTCGGGCGTGATGTGTTCCAGAAAGATCGGATGTTCGTAAAGGCGGGTGCTCATGCAATCACTCTATCTGCCTGCCTCGTCATGTTCCACAGCAGATGGGGTAGGGGCTCGCGATTTCAACAATCCTGCGCTGTCATACGCCTTTCGCCTTCGTTTACATAATATTAGCAGGCGGTTATTCTTGGGGGGCTAAAGCAATTCCAGCAAAAGTGTAGCACGGTTTTGCGTTCGGAATTGCGCAATAGCAAAGGCTGAGACTGGGGGAAATCGATGAACGCTGCGATGCGCTCCAACATTGTGCAGATCCACGTGCCGTTTCGCGATGTGGACATGAACGGCCAGATGTTCCTCGGCTCCTACATCTCCTATGCAGAATCCGCTCTGGCGAAATTCTGGTCCGAGCGCCCTGATTTGGCAGACGAGCCGCTCTATGTGGCGAGCAAGATCACCTGCATCCTGCACCGGCCTCTGCGCTATGACGAAATGGTGCTGTTTACCACCGCCGTCGACAAGATCGGCGTGCGCTCCGTCGGCTTCATCATCGCGGTGGATAGTGGCGATGAGCGCGCCGCCGAGGTCGAGATCGTCTGGCAGGCGCAGACCCGCGAGGACAAGGCACCGGTCCCGCTGCCAGAGGTGACGCGGGACTGGCTCTACGGTTTCATGAACTAGGTTCTGGCTTAGCCTTTAACCGGCAGCAGCGGATAGCCGGCCATGACCGCGCGGCCGACCAGCGCCGCCACGAAGGCCTTGATCACGTCGCCGGGAATGAAGGCCATCGAGCCGGTAAACGCCGCCTTCAGGCCGATCTGCGCGGCAAAGGCAAGATAGACGATGCCGAAGGCATAGAGCACGACGATCCCGCCCATCATGGCCGCAAAGAAGAAGCCGGTCAGCTGCATGCCGGCCGCCTGGCCGTGCTTCACCAGCCGCTCGCTGATATAGCCCGTCGTGAATGCGGCGAAGACCCAGCCGATCAGGAAGCCGGTGGTGGGTGCCGCGAAAGCCGCCAGCCCGCCGCGTCCGCCGGAGAGAACAGGCAGGCCGATCGCAACAAGCACCAGCACGATCAGCACCGCCACCGTGCCGCGCCGGGCGCCGAGCACCACGCCGGCCATCATCACGCCGAGCGACTGCGCCGTGATCGGCACCGGAATGAAGCCGAGCGTGATCGGCGGCAGGATGCCGAGCGCGACGATGATGGCGGCAAACAGGGCGGACAGAACGAGGTCTCGGGTGCTCATGATGGCTCCGTGGTTCAATAGGTGCTAATCCACATGCCGCCGAATACCGCGCGCGTCAATCGCAGCCGCGATGTTATCAGCATCCTTCAGCGTCAGGATGATCAACGGCACCAGCACCGTCGATGGGCGTACCTTCAGCGCGCGCGCATGGTGCGCCTCGGCAATCGCGTGGTAGCGGCCGATGATTTCAGGCACGAATCGCACAACCAGCCCGACGGCAAGCCCGACATCGTCGGCCCGCACGAGCCCGAGCCGCTCCAGCGGCCGGGCGGCAAGCGTGATCTCGTCCATGAAGGCGGCGATCGTGGTGGTCGCGGTCACGCTCGCGGCAAACAGCATCAGCGCTGTCAGCCTGAGTAGCGCCACGACGGCGCCATGCCATGGATTGAAGGCGAGGCTGAAGACGGCGACGATCAGAATGGTGAGAAGGATCGGCTTCAAGCGCGCAAGGGCTGCACGAACCGGCATGCCGATGCCGAAGTAGGCGGCGCCGGTGGCAACGACGGCAAAGCCGAGCAGCGCGATGTTGGCGGTGGCGAATAGCGCGATGCCGAGTGCGGCAAGCACGATGAGCTTCACCCGCGCAGAGATCAGGTGCAGCCGGCTATTGCCCTCGACATAGAGCGATTGCATCAGGCCGCGAGCTCCCGGTAGCGGGCGATTGCCTCGGCGGCCGGCGCATCGGCCGCCAGTTGTCCCTGGTGGAACACCAGCACGCGCGGATAGTCGGCGATCAGCTCCAGATCGTGGGTGATGACGATGGCGCTTTCGTGCAGGCTCTCGATCAGCCCCTGCACGAGCCCGCGGTTGCGCAGGTCGAGCTGGTTGGTCGGCTCGTCGAGAATGAGAATATCGGGGCCGGTGGCGAGCACCGAGCAGAGTGCCGCCATCTGCAGTTCGCCGCCGGAAAGCTCGTGCGCTCGCCGCTCGGCCAGATGCCCGGCATTGAAGCGGTCGAGCACCTCGGTCACCCTCGCCTCGATCGCGGCCTTCGCAAGTCCGCGGCTCTTCAGCCCGAAGGCGATATCATCTCGCACGACAGGCAGGATGATCTGGTTCTGCGGCGATTGGAAGATGAAGCCGACATCGCCGAGCGCTGCCTTCTCATCCGATGTGTCGCGCCCGTTGACGATGACGCGGCCTGACGTCGGCTTGGTCAAGCCGTTGATCAGCCGCGCGAAGGTCGTCTTGCCGGAGCCGTTCAGCCCGATGATGGCGATGCGCTTTTCGGTGAGCTCCAACGTCAGCGGCTGCAGCGCAGTCCGCGACCCGTAGCTGACACCGGCGCTTTCGAAACGGATATTCACTGCGTCCCCCCTGAGGTGAAGCGCCGTTCTATAAACGAATGCGGCCGGAGGGAAGATCAAAACGCGACGCGACCTGACCCCATTGCATCCTCGCCCGAACCCGCCATATTCGGGTGGCTAGGAACATTTTCCGGATTATCATCGCTGCCATGACGAAGCTGATCTCCAATGCCGACGCCCGCCGCATCTTTCTGGCCAAGCAGGGCCTGAGCGCCCCGCCCAATCGCGTGCTCACCAAACCCGGCCTGCTGCAGCTGATCCACGATCTCGGCTTCGTGCAGATCGACAGCATCCAGTGGGTGGAGCGCGCCCACCACCAGATCCTCTTTTCGCGCAACCAGACCTACAAGCGCGAGCACCTGACGGCGCTTCTGGAAAAGGACGGCGCGCTGTTCGAGCACTGGACGCACGACGCCTCCATCCTGCCGAGTAGCTACTTCCGCTATTGGAAGCACAAGTTCCGCCGCGAGGAGGAGGTCTTGGTGGATCGCTGGCGCAAATGGCGCGGCGAGGGCTTCGAGGATGCCTTCGACGAGACCTACGAGCGGGTGAGCCGCGACGGCGCCATCATGGCCCGCGAAATCAAGGCCGATGGTCACGTCTCCGGCGGCTGGTGGAACTGGCATCCCAACAAGACGGCGCTCGAATATTTCTGGCGCACCGGCAAGTTCGCCATCTCGAGCCGCTCGAATTTCCAGAAGGTCTATGATCTGGTCGAGCGCGTCATCCCGGCCGAGTTTCACGAGCCGGAGGTCAGCCGCGAGGAATTCGTGGACTGGGCCTGCCGCAGCGCGCTGACAAGGCTGGGCTTTGCCACCCATGGCGAGGTAGCGGCCTTCTGGGCGCTGGTCTCGCCTGACGAGGCCAAGGGCTGGGTCACCGCCCACCGCGATGAACTGACCGAGATCCTGATCGAGCCGGCATTGGGCGGCAAGCCGCGCCCCTCTTGGGCCTTTTCGGATTTCCTCGATACGCTCGACGATTACGCAGCAGCACCACCGCGCATCCGGGTGTTGAGCCCCTTCGATCCGATGATCCGCGACCGCAACCGCACCGAACGCCTCTTCGGTTTCTTCTATCGCATCGAAATCTTCGTCCCCGAGCCCAAGCGCGAATATGGCTATTACGTCTTTCCGCTGCTGGAAGGGGATCGCCTGATCGGCCGCATCGATATGAAGGCGGACCGTAAGAAGGGCTCGCTCGACGTCAAACGCCTGTGGCTGGAGCCGGGCGTAAAACCCTCCGCCGGCCGTCTTGAAAAGCTCGCAGCGGAGCTTGATCGCGTCGCCCGGTTCGCCGGCGTCGAGCGGGTCGAAATGCTGGATGGTTGGCGCGGCTAAGCGATTGTCATCGTTGAGATAGTTCGCATTTTAGATGATTACCGCCTGTTAATCTTGACGGGGGTTTACCATGCTTCTTCGCGAACTTCTTAAGGACCGTTCGCCTACGATCGCAGCATGAAAACACGAGCGATCAGATACGCCGCATGGGCGGCATGGAACAGCCTCGCCCGCAGGGTCAGAGCACTGATGCGTAACCGTCGCGACGCCCGCGCCGCGGCGACCAGTTCGATCGTTTCGTTGAGCGAGCAGCGCGCGCGGATGAAGCCCGTTACCGTCAAGTCCGCCCTGATCGACGCGGTCTACTTCAGCCAGGAAGACGGCAGATTGCGTGTCTGCCTGAACAATGGCGAGGAGCGCATGTTCGAAGGCGTGGCCGAAGCCCATGTCATCGCCATGGTGACGTCTGAATCGCCGGGTAAATATTACATGCAGAACGTCCGAACGCGCTTCAAGCGCATCGCCGCCTGACGAATGTCGAACCGGCGGGCCTTACCCGCCGGCTGATCATCTCACCGGCCTCAGCCGATCTCTGTCTCGGCGATCTTGATGCCGAAGCCTTCGAGGCCGACATAGTGGCGCTCGCTGCGGGTCAAGAGCTTGATCGAGCTGACGCCGAGATCCTTCAGGATCTGCGCACCGAGACCGATTTCCAGCCATTCGCTTTCACGGTTTTGCGCTTCCGCATGCGCTTCGCGGCCTTGGCCCAAAGCCTTGCGGCCGTTGTCCTGGTGGCCGACGCCAACAGAACCTTCGCGCAGATAGACGATGACGCCGCGACCCTTCTCTGCGATCTTCTTCATGTAGTGATCGACCGAGCGCTTGCCGAACAGGTCGTCCACGACGCTTTCCGTGTGCAGGCGCACCGGAATGTCGATGCCGTCGCGGATGTCGCCGAAGACGACGGCGAGATGCTGCATCGGATCCCAAGGCAGCGAGTAGCTGTGGGCCTTGGCCTTGCCGAACGGCGTTTCGACGTCGAAGCTCGCCTGCAGCTGGATCAGCGTTTCCTTGCGCTGGCGGTATGCGATGAGGTCGGCGACGGAGACCAGCTTGAGGCCGTTCTCTTCGGCAAAGCTCGATACCTGCGGCCCGCGCATCACGCTGCCGGTATCGTTGACCAGTTCGCAGATCACGCCGATCGGCGGCAGGCCGGCGAGCTTGCAGAGATCGACGGCGGCTTCCGTATGGCCCGAGCGCATCAGAACGCCACCCTCGCGGGCGACCAGCGGGAAGATGTGGCCGGGGCGCACGAAGTCGGAGGCGCCGACATTCGGGTTGGCAAGGTTGCGCACCGTCAGGGTGCGGTCGTCGGCGGAGATGCCCGTCGTCGTGCCGTGCTTGAAGTCGACGGTGACGGTGAAGGCCGTCGTATGCGCGCTGTCGTTTTCCGCGACCATGGCGTTGAGGCCGAGGCGCTTGGCCTCTTCCTTCGGCATCGGCGTGCAGACGATGCCCGAGGTGTGGCGCACGATGAAGGCCATCTTTTCCGGCGTACAGTGAACAGCGGCAACGATAAGATCGCCTTCGTTCTCGCGGCCGTCGTCATCGACGACGACAACGATTTCGCCGGCCTCGAAGGCCCGGATAGCGTCTACGACGCGCTTCTGATCGTAAGGCATGGGAACGTTCCTATTTCAGCCGGCCGGTCTGGCCGCGGTCTCGAAGGTAGTGGTCGGCGATGGCGCAGGCGATCATCGCCTCGCCGATCGGCACGGCGCGGATGCCGACGCAGGGGTCGTGGCGACCCTTGGTGCGGATATCGACATTCTTGCCGTCGGCATCGATCGACTGGCGCTCGGTCAGGATCGACGAGGTCGGCTTGATCGCGAAGCGGGCGATGACAGGCTGACCGGTCGAAATGCCGCCAAGAATGCCGCCGGCATGGTTCGACAGGAAAATCGGCTGGCCGTCGTTGCCCATGCGCATTTCGTCGGCGTTTTCTTCGCCGGTGATTTCGGCCGCCTCAAATCCATTGCCGATCTCCACGCCCTTGACGGCGTTGATCGACATTAAAAGCGAGGCGATATCCTGGTCGAGCTTGGAATAGATCGGCGCGCCCAAACCGGCCGGAACGCCGTCGGCCACCACCTCGACCACGGCGCCGATCGAAGAGCCCTTCTTGCGGATCCCGTCGAGATACTCTTCCCAGACGGGCACGATCTCGGGATCGGGGGCGAAGAACGGGTTCTGGTCGACCTGGTCCCAGTCCCAGTTGTCGCGGTTGATCTTGTGCTTGCCGATCTGCACCAGCGCCCCGCGCACACGAACGCCGGGAACGACCAGCCGCGCGATGCCGCCTGCCGCAACGCGCGCCGCCGTCTCGCGCGCAGACGAGCGCCCGCCGCCGCGATAGTCGCGGATGCCGTATTTCAGATCATAGGTGTAGTCGGCATGGCCCGGCCGGTACTGGCGGGCGATCTCGCCGTAATCCTTGGAGCGCTGGTCGGTATTCTCGATCAGCATCGAAATCGGCGTGCCGGTCGAGATCATCGTCTCGCCGTCGGCATCAAGCATCACGCCCGAGAGCACCTTGACGAGGTCGTCCTCGCGGCGCTGCGTCACGAAGCGCGACTGGCCGGGTTTGCGCTTGTCGAGCCACACCTGCAGGTCGGCGAGCTTGAAACGCAGGCCGGGAGGGCAGCCGTCGACGACGCAGCCGAGTGCCGGTCCGTGGCTTTCGCCCCAGGTGGTTACGCGGAAGAGGTGACCGAATGTATTGTGTGACATATGCTCCGACCGGATCGCGCCGCCGGGCGTCCCCGGGCCGCGCCATTCTTTAAAAAGGCGCGACACTCATAGGCCAAAAGGCGAGAGGGCAAAAGGCTTTCTTTGCGCCAAACCGTCTCCATTGGGAAACGGTGTTTCCTCAAATCCGAGAACAACCGCGCAAAGCCATACTACGAGGCGATGCGCCAGGCCGTATGGGTGGCCGCTTCGGTGAAATCGTCGAAGGAGAGGGGGCGCGAGAAGGCGTAGCCCTGCAGCAGGTCGCAGCCGAGTTCGAGAAGGAGGCTGGCATGCGCCACGGTCTCGACGCCCTCGGCCACGGTCTCGACGCCGAGCGAGCGGGCGATGTCGATGATCGAGCGCACCAGCGCGCGCTCCTGCGCCGAGGTGATGATCGGCTGCACCAGCTGCCGGTCGATCTTCAGCCGCTTCGGCTTCAGCTTCAAAAGGCTGACGATCGAGGTGTGGCCCGTGCCGAAATCGTCGATCTCGATATCGATGCCGAGCGCCTTGATCTTGTCGAGGTTCTCGGCGGCGACGTCCTCGCTCTCGTCGAGGAAGATCGATTCCACCAGCTCGAACGAGATTTCGCCCGGCCTGATCTGCAGCATGCGCAACGAATCGGCCAGCGCATCGTCATGCAGGCGCCGGGCAGACACGTTGACCGAGACCTTGGGAACGGAAACGCCAAGCGCCGCCCACCGCATCTTGTCCTTCAGCGCGGTCTCGAGAACGATGCGGTCGAGCGTTTGCACGACGTTGATCTCTTCGGCGATCTTCAGGAACTTGTCCGGCGTCAGCAGACCCCGGGACGGATGCTGCCAGCGCACCAGCGCCTCGACGCCTGTTAGTTGCATGGTACGGGCGCTGAATTGCGGCTGGTACCAGGTCGTGAACTCGCCGTTCTCGATGCCCGAGAGGATCTCGTCGGCCAGCCGCTTGTTGTTGATGATATCGGCCTGCAGATTGTGATTGAAGAACTGGAACCGATTGCGGCCTTGGCTCTTGGCACGGTAGAGTGCGATATCGGCGTTGATCAGCACCTTGCGGGCATCGACGCGCATGCCGCTTGCCAGCGCAATCCCGATCGACACGCCGCAGCGGCAGGCAAAGCCCTGGAAGTCGATTGGCTGGCGCATCTCCTCGACGATCCGGCCCGAAAGCGCCGACATCTCGGCGTCATTGGCATTGAGCGCCAGGATGACGAATTCGTCTCCCCCGATGCGCGCCACGATATCGCTCGGGCGGATGCTGCGCGAGAGCACGCGGGAGGCATGGACGAGCATGGCGTCGCCCGCCGCGTGGCCCAGCGTGTCGTTGATCTCCTTGAAGCGATCAAGGTCGATATGCAGGATCGCGAACTTCTGCCTGGCTTGCTGCCCGGCCTCGGTCAGCTGCTCCAGCGCCTTGTCGAGCTTGCGGCGGTTGGCGAGCCCGGTCAGCGGATCATGCAGCGAATTGTGTTCGATGCGGTTGTTGGCGAGTTCGAGCTCGATGTTCTTGCCGATCGCCTCGTCCTTCGCCGCCTTCAGCTCCGCGGTCATTAGTGCGTCTTCGGTGATGTCGAAGGCAACGCCGATAATCTTCAGCTGGCCGTTCGACGTCGCGTGCACCTTTCCGGTCGAGCGCACATAGCGCATCGTCCCGTCTTCGGTCGGCACGCGACAGACGACGGTATGGGTATCGCCGACCTTCTTGAAATACCGCGCGCTCTCGATCGCCAGCGGGCGATCGTCCTCGAGCACGCAGGAGAGCCACGTCTCCTCGTCCATGAAGCCGGCGCGCGGCTCCAGCCCGTAGAGTTCGTGCATCCGGTCGTCCCAGAAGGAGCCGGCCTTGCCGAGCGTGGCCTCCCAGATGCCGCACTGATAGGAATCGAGCGCCAGATCGAGCTTGCCGGAGAGCTCGGCGAGTTCCGCCTCGCGATGCGAGAGTTCGTCAAGCGCAAGTTCCAGCTCGGCGTTCTTTATATCGCTGACATCCTTAGCCCGGCGCAGCGTTTCGGCGGCAACCGCATCGGCGGTCACGTCCCAGACGATGCCGATCGTGCGGATGGTGCCGGCGGCGTCGTTATAAACAGAGCCCACCGATCGTAGGTAGCGCGTGCTGCCGTCCGAAAGCTCGATCCGGTATTGTGTCGTGTAGGACGAGCCCGACCGGCCATCCTTCAAGAGGTGGATCTTCGCCACCCGGCGATCGTCGGGAACGATCGTTTCCAGCCAGTCGTCGAGCGAGTAGCTCCCCTCGATCGCTTGTTTGCCGTGCAATGCGGCGGCGCGCCCATCCCAGAACAGGCTCTGGCCGCCATTCCTCAGTTCCCAGATGCCGATATTGGATGTTTCCAGCGCCAGGTTGAGCCGCTGTGACAGCTCCAGCAGCGTCTCCTCGCGCTTTTCCAGCTGCCTGATGTTCTTGTTGCGCTCGCCAAGCAGAAGGGTCGCGAAGAACACGGGAATGATGGTGAGGCAGGCGGCGGCGAGAATGATGAACCGCAGCGTCTGCTGATTCTCTGGAGGGGCGGTCCAGCCGGTCTTCGGTGCCGCCGCGATCTCCCAGCGCCCGCCCGCGAATGTGATCTTGCGCGTCAGCGGCCGCTGTCCCAATACTTCGGGCGAACCGAAGAACGGCGAGACGGCTGCACCCGTGGTTCCGAGATCGCGCAGCGCGATGGAGAGGTGGTCGAGATGCGGATATTTCTCGCGGTTCTCGCTGTCGCGCGCCGGCTTCAAACCGGTGTTCTCATAGAACATGTCGGCGTCGATCACCGCCTCGACCGCGCCCCAGACTCGTCGCTGGCCGTTCTCTTTTACGAAGACGGGAAAGAAGATCGCGAATGTGTCCTTGCCGTCGAGCGTGCGGATCGGTCCGTAGAATCGCGCCTGCTGGTTGCCGGTGGTGCGCGCCACCGACTGGCGATCCATCAGGAATTCGCGGACGTCGTGGCCAAGCCGATCCTTGCCCTCCGTCGGCGGAAATACTGATTGCACGATGAAATCGGGCGCAACGGCGATATGCACGAAATGCGGGTTCTGGATCAGCAGCCAGTTGATCTGCCGCTCCATCTCCTCGGCATTCACCTTCGAGCTGATCGCGACCATGTTGGAGAGGTCGCGCACGATGGTGATGTCCATGTTGATCTGGGCGGTCACGCGCGCGCGAATAAGGCTGGTCTCGTTTTCCGTGCGGATTGTCAATTCGCGAAGATTAGCCGCCGTATTGGCGCGATCCAGGCTGAAACCGACGATGATGACGACGACAGCGACCAGGCAGGAAACCAGAAACGAGATATGGGTATTCCGCAAAGAACTCCGCGTTGCCTCGTTATGTTTCCTGCGGAATAGCAAAACCCCAGTCTCCCCGTTTCCCTATGACTGTAAGTAGCGGGTGTTAATTTACGATTTCTTACAGGTAGTATTGGGAACACGTTTTAAGTGTACGACTGTATTAACGAACCCTCTTGATTGTTGTTAAAATGCGCTTCATCAATTGGGCGGGAATGGTCACGGTTCAGGGCAAATTTCGCCATATTCGGGAGGCTATCTATGCACAATTGGATGTTTGAGTCGTGTTTTCGAAGGAATGCCGTCATGCGCTTCGTAGTTGCTACACTTTTGGCCACAGCGAGTTTTCTGTCGCCGATCAGCGGCTTTGCCGAGAGCGCGGACGTGGAAGCGACGATCAAGAACATCGACATGAGCAATCTCAGCCTCACGCTCGATGACGGCAAGACCTATCAGGCGTCGGAAGAGTTCAATTTCGAAGGCTTGAAGGCAGGCGTGAAGGTCATCGTCTTCTACACGGAAGTCGACGGAAAGCGCGTCATCAACGATCTCGATATCGTACAGTAATTCGGCTGGCGCGAAGCAGGCCTAGATCCAGGCGATCTGCTTCGTGGCTGTCTCGATCTTGAGAATCCGGTCCTGCGGAATCTCGCCCTCGGCCGCTTCATCCTTCGGCACGTCGGCAATCGTCCTGAACAGGCTGCGAATGACGCCGCCATGCGTGACGCAGACCGTCGGCCGGTCCACCTCGTTCAGCCAGGAAGCCACCCGCCACGACATGATCTCGTAGCTCTCGGCATCGGCACCCGGCGGAATGAAATCCCACTTGTTCAGATTGCGCTCGACGATTCGGTCCTTGGCGGTCGCCTTCAGTTCCTTGACCGTAAAGCCTTCCCAGTCACCGAACGACACTTCGACGAGACGCTCGTCGGTGCGGTAGTCCTTGGGCGGGAGGTTCATTGCTTCGCGGGCGATTTCCATCGTCGCGCGCGTGCGGCCGAGCGGGCTCGCGATGAAATCGAATTCGATGCCTTCGACCTTCAGGATTTCCGCGAGATTGATACCGTTCTGGCGCGCCTGCTCACGACCGATGGCATTGAGCGGGATGTCCTTTTGCCCTTGCAGGCGACGTTCCGCGTTCCAGTCTGTCTGGCCGTGACGAATGACGTAGATAAGCAATGATCGGCTCCATATTGCAAACGGCCCCTTATCGCTTCCGCGAGGAGGGGCCGCGAGCATGACTCATAAGAGAGTACGATCAGTCTTTTATGACGGAAATATCCGGCGCGTCCACAGCCTTCATGCCGATAACATGATAACCGCTGTCGGCGTGATGCACTTCGCCGGTGACGGAGCGCGACAGGTCCGAAAGCATGTAGAGGCCGACATCGCCGACTTCCTCGATGGTGACGGTGCGGCGCAGCGGCGCGTTGTATTCGTTCCACTTGAGAATGTAGCGGAAGTCGCCAATGCCGGACGCTGCAAGCGTCTTGATCGGGCCGGCCGAGATCGCGTTGACGCGGATGTTCTTCGGTCCGAGATCGACCGCCAGGTACTTCACGCTGGCTTCAAGAGCTGCCTTGGCAACGCCCATGACGTTGTAGTTCGGCATCACCTTTTCGGCGCCGTAATAGGTCAGCGTCAGCATCGAGCCGCCATCCGTCATCAGCTTCTCGGCGCGGCGTGCAACCGAGGTGAACGAATAGACGGAGATCTGCATCGTCTTGGCGAAGTTGTCCGCCGAGGTGTCGACGTAACGGCCGGTGAGCTCGTCCTTGTCCGAAAAGCCGATCGCATGCACGATGAAGTCGATCTTGCCCCAGGTCTTCTCGATGTTGTCGAAAACCTCGTCGATCGATGCTTCATCGCTGACATCACAGTGTCCAGCAAGAATGCCGCCGAGTTCAGCTGCCAGCGGTTCGACCCGCTTCTTCAGCGCATCGCCCTGATAAGTAAAGGCAATCTCGCCGCCCTGCGCATGAATAGCTTTGGCAATGCCCCACGCAATCGAACGATTGTTGGCAACGCCCATGATGACGCCGCGCTTGCCTGACATGAGGCCTTGTGCCTGAGCCATGTTTCGCCCCTTAGGTAAATTGATCGATCCTGCCTATGGCATAGCCGGCCAGCCGGTTCAAGATTGCTAGCAATCATCAACTGTTAGGGAACGTAACAAAGGGTGCTAATGTCACCCAAAATTCACAAAAACAGGCCGTTCTTCATAATTCTCATCAAATCCGTGACCTTATCGTCGGGTTTTTCCCACAGGATAATGCGCAGTTCGACCACGAGATCGCCCTTTCCGCCATCCGATTTGGGCAATCCGAGACCTTCGAAGCGGATTGATTTGTCCGATCCCGACCATGCCGGCACGGTAACCGTCAGTGGTCCGTTCGGTCCGTCGATGCGCGCGTCGGTGCCGAGCACGGCATTTTCGATGGTGACGGGAAGCACGGTGTGCAGATCGAACCCGTCGACGGTGAAGTCGGCGTGCGGGGCGATATGAATGTTGACGACCGCGTCGCCGCGCTGCATGCCTGTCAGCTTGTGACCCTGGCCCTTGAGGCGCACCGTGTGGCCTTCAGTGGTACCCGGCGTCAGCGCGAAGCCGGCATCGCGGCCATCGCCGAGATCGACGTTCACCCAGGCGCCCTTCAAGATGTCCTCGATGGTCACTGTCGCTATCGCCAGCTGATCCGGCGCCTTCTCGGGCGCGGGGGCCGTGCCGCCGGTGAAGCGGCGTACGAATGAGGTGAGGAGGCTGAGCGGCTGCAGGACGGCAGCGCTCGCCGCCGCGGTCTCGTCCGCGCCGTGCTCGTCGTCTACTGTCTTGCCGAAGTCGCCGGCCTTGGCGCTCTCGGTAGTCTTATCTGTTTGCTTGTCGGCCTCGGCGCTCTCGGGCTCCGGCCGCTTGGCCCGGCCGGAAGCAAAACCGCGCGTCCGTCCGCCACCGCTCGCCGCGCGGGCCTGGTTGCCGAAGATCCGCTCGATCATCTCTTCGGCGGGTTCTGCTGCGCCTGCCTGCTGCTGTTGTTGCGGCTGCGGCTGCTTGGCGGCCTCGGCGGCGGCCTTCTGCGCCGCTGCCCGTGCCAGCTCTTCCATCACGCGCTCGGCGTTTTCCTGCGCCTGCTTGGCGCGGATCGCCGCTTCGCGCGCCGCCTGGCGCTGCGCCATGATGGTGTTTTCGTTCTGCTTCTCGTTCTGCTTGGCCTCAGCCGCTCGCGCCGCGCTGTCGAAAAGACTGCGCTTCTTCGGGTCCTTCAGCGTGTCGTAGGCGCGGCCGATCTCGGCGAAGCGCGCACCGGCCAGCGGGTCGCCCTGATTATGGTCAGGATGCACCACCTTGGCCATGTTGCGCCAAGCTGCCTTGATCTCGTCCTGCCCCGCATCGCGCCTGACGCCCAATATCTTATACGGATCGCGCATGTTCCAAACCGCCCGGTGTCCAAATGCGAGATGCCCTGTCCGGCACCTCGAAGCCCCGATTAAACTCATTTGGTGCGCCGAAGTTCGCTTCGCGAGCAGAAAATCTGCGCACATATGCGAACCACAGTCCCGCAAAGTTGCTAATCAGTCCTTATTTGGCGTCAGGACACGCCACGGTTTCATGCGGAATGGTTATCTTTTGCTAAATCTGGAAATGAAGCCGGGGGCAGCCGTTAACGACTGGCTTGCAAGGCGATCAGCTTTCCGGCTGGAAGCTCAAAAGCTGCCAGTTGCCGCCGCCGACGAGGCAGGTCTTGCCGTAGAATTTCGAGATGCCGACATAGGAGTGGCGCGTCGTCTTGAACTGACGGCAGACTTGGCCGGTGTCGTTGTTTTCGACGATCGTGTCGATCACGCCGGCGCTGCCGGTGGAAGCGTTCGCCCAGGGAAGGGGGCGTCCCTGCAGGCCGTTGATGTCGGCTGAGGTGACGGCATTGCCCACGGTCATTTCGTCGGAGATGCTGTCGCTTGTCGGCGCAGGCTGCGGCACGGTGCCGGTCGCGACCGAACGGTCGACCTTGTTGCTGCTGAACATATCAAGCCCGCCGGCCATGCAGCCGGTGAGGGAAAGCACTGCCATTCCGACAACGCAGATGGCCGCGCATTGGCGCATGAGGCCCTTTGTATGACGAACTGACTTTGCTATGACTTCCACCCTGTGTCCTGTCCAGTGGTTTTGGGCTGGGC
This sequence comes from Rhizobium sp. NPDC090275, assembly GCF_044772225.1. NCBI lineage: Bacteria > Pseudomonadati > Pseudomonadota > Alphaproteobacteria > Hyphomicrobiales > Rhizobiaceae > Rhizobium > Rhizobium sp. NPDC090275. The sequence goes on from NZ_JBIVYL010000003.1 coordinate 417,318, forward strand.
AATTATCGAATAAACCCGGGGCATTTGAGCTAATATGTCGGAAAATGAGTTAACAACCAGTGACTTCACCGAGCAAAACGAGCCGTTCCAGCTCTTTGCGGATTGGCTGAAGGAAGCCGAAGCTTCCGAGATCAATGACCCGAATGCGGTGGCGCTTGCGACGGTCGATGAAGACGGCCTTCCCAATGTCCGCATGGTTCTCCTTAAGGGATTCGATCAAGACGGATTTGTGTTCTACACGAATTTCGAAAGTCAGAAAGGCCGCGAAGTCCTCGGCCAGAAAAAAGCGGCCATGTGCTTCCACTGGAAGACGCTGCGCCGCCAGGTTCGGCTGCGCGGCCCGGTTGAAGTGGTGAGCGACGAAGAGGCCGACGCCTATTACAAGACCCGCGCCCGCGGCAGCCGCATCGGCGCCTGGGCCTCCAAGCAGTCGCGCCCGCTCGAAAGCCGCTTCGCGCTGGAGAAAGCCGTCGCCGAATACACCGCGCGCTATGCCATCGGCGAGATCCCGCGCCCGCCGCACTGGTCCGGCTTTCGCATCAAGCCGACCTCGATCGAGTTCTGGAAAGACCAGAAGTTCCGGCTCCACGACCGCATCGAGTTCCGCCGTGGCACGCCCGAGGGCGGCTGGGACAAGGTGCGGATGTATCCGTAAGCATCCCCTCGGCGGCGTCTCCAATTGCTTGCACAAGGGCGCCACGAACCCGCCGCCGCTGACATTGAAACGGAGCGCCGCGCAACCACGGCGCTCTTCGCTTGAATTTTCATCCTAGGTTGAAAAGATCGTGCTTCGGGGCGCCGGCGTCACCTGGAAATGGCGCGCCGCCTCAAAAGAAAGTGATCGGCGGAGAATGTCGCGGGGAGGGGCTGACCCTCAGCCGCGATTGCCCATCAGCTTCAAAGGGATTCCCGAGGCAAGGCCGGAGACATAGCGCGGCTTCTGATAGAGACCATTGATCGACAGGCGCGGCAGATAAGTGGAACGCTCGAGCGATTGCCGGCCGATCACGCCGGGCTGGGTCGTCACCGCCAGAGAAAAGCCGAGATCCCTAGCGATCGCCGCCTGCTGCTGCGTCACCGCCTCGCGCGTTCCATACGGATAGGCGAATGCGCCCGGCCGGTGTCCGCTGATCACCTCGACATAATCCTGGGAGTGCGTCATCTCATCGCGAACCTCGGCGTCGGAAAGCCGCGCGACAGCACGGTGGCTGACGGTGTGGGCGCCGAGCGAGGCGAGCGGGCTGGCGTCCAGGAGGTTCAGCTCCGGCGCCCCCATGACCAAATCGTCGACGATCTCGGTGGGGTCGATTCCATGCGACCGCGCCAGCGCATCCACGGCCTCTACGGCCACCGTCTCTTCATGCGCATGAATATAGAGTGCGAAGCGGGCGAAGGCGCGGTGCTTGTCTTGAGGGGTGGCGGTGTCGATCGTCTCGACGCCATCGCCAAAATCGAAGCTCAGCTTGTCTTCGCGCCGCAAGAGCGCCGTCAGCGTCTCCCACCAGATCGTATGCGTCCGCTCTACCAGCCCTTTGGCCACGAAGATCGTGAAAGGCGCCTCATGCCGCTCGAACACAGGCATGGCGTAGACGAGATTGTTGCGATAACCGTCGTCGAGCGTAAAGGCCGCGAAGGGCTGCGACGGCTTGGGCTCGGCCAGCGCATCGGGAACGTCTGCAAGCGACACGAATCGGTAGCCGTCGCTCTTCAGCCGCGTCAGCACCGCGTCGAGAAATTCCGGCGTGATCTCCAGATGCGCGTTCGGCGAAAAGGCGGACGGCTCGTGGGGGCGAACGTGATGCAGCGTGAAGATCGCGCCCATACCGCGTGCGCCGCGCATCAGCCCAACCGAGCGCAGGAGGTTTGCCACCTCCAGCCCGCCAGTTATCGCGATCCGCTTTGCCAGCGTTCTGGCGTTCATCATCTCCGCTCCGTTTGCGGGGTCGTGAGGAGGGCGACCCTAACAAGCGCGAGGTTAAGCCTTGCTGAATGCCGACTTTGCCTGAATTCTAATATTGCAGGGCGTGTTTTACGGTTTTTTCACCATAAAGGGTAAAATTTGACAAAAATGGTCCACGTTGCCGCAAAGTCGCGCCATATTGTGTCCTTCTGTACAAGAACGGGACAAAATTCGGGCGACGAGGGTCGGCTGTTCATCGAGGGGAAGTGCATGAGAAAGCTGTTGGCCGCGATTATAACCGCGACGTTGGTCGTTGCGGCGCCGTTGTCGGCTATGGCTGGCAGCGCCTCCCTCATCCTCGATGCGAGAACCGGCAAGGTTCTGTCGTCGGAAAACGCCGATGTCCTCAATCATCCCGCGTCTCTTACGAAGATGATGACGATCTACATGGCTTTCGAGGCCATCAATCGCGGCAAGATGAACTGGGATACGCCGATCGTCATGTCGAAATACGCGGCCTCCCGCCCGCCGACCAAGCTCGGCGCCAAGGCAGGAACGTCGATCACCGTGCGCGACGCGATCCTCGGCATGATCACCAAGTCGGCCAATGACGCCGCTGCCGCCATGGGCGAAAAGCTCGGTGGCTCGGAAAGCAATTTCGCCCGCATGATGACGCAGAAGGCCCGCCAGCTCGGCATGAGCCGCACCACTTTCGTCAATGCGTCGGGCCTGCCGGATGGCCGCCAGATCACCACCGCCCGCGATATGTCGACGCTTGCCGTCGCTCTGATGAAGAATTATCCGCGCGAATATCGCCTGTTCTCGACCGCGAGCTTCAACTTCCGCGGCCGCCAGATTCGTGGCCACAACAACCTGATGTATCGCTACCAGGGCATGGACGGCATCAAGACCGGCTATACCAACGCTTCGGGCTTCAACCTCGTCAGCGCCGTCAAGGATGGCAACCGCCGCGTCGTCGGCGTGGTCCTCGGCGGCCGCACCGCCCGCAGCCGCGACGACAAGATGGCGGCCCTGCTCGACAAGGCGATGGGCCGCGCATCCTCCTCGGGTGGCGCCCGTCTGGTCGCCAGCGTCAATTCGCGCGAGCCTGTTGAAGTCGCCTCCGCGGCCGATGCCAGCGACCTGCCGGTTCCCGCATCCGCACCGCGCGTCGAGGATGTCGCTCCGGTCGCAGCACCTGAAATCGCCCGCAGCGAACTTGCACCGAAGGCGCTCGGCTATCTGAGCGACACCGTTCCGCAGGAGCGTCCCTCGGCGCTCGACGCCGTAACGCCGTCGGCAAAAATCGGCTCCGCAAAGCCGCTCGCATCCGTCGCCTCGACCGGCGACTGGTCGATCCAGATCTCTGCTGCCCCGAGCGACGAAGCCGCCCGCGCGCTTCTCGCTCAGGCCAAGTCCGAAGGCGGCGCCGCGCTGAAGTCGGCCAACCCCTATACGGAAGCCGTCGGTAAGGGTGCCAACAAGGTCTACCGCGCGCGCTTCGTCGGCTTCGAAAGCCGCGACGCCGCGACGTCGGCCTGCGATGCGCTGAAGAAGCGCTCCTACGATTGCATGCTGCTCGGCGATCGCGGCTGATCCGCCGCCATTCCGACTGGACATTGCCGCTGAATCAGGGTTCTCCTACGTAAACGAAAGGAGAACATGATGCTGGATGATCTTGCCCTGAAGTTCGAGCGGGCCTCGAGTGCCTATGCCGGAGAAAACGGCATCACCCGCGATGCCGACTGGTTTCTGCTGAAGCTCCAGGAAGAGATGGGCGAACTCACGCAGGCTTGGAACCGCGTCAGCGGGAGAGGGCGCCCCAAGGGACGCTCCGGCGAGGACATGGCCCGCGAACTCGAAGACGAAGCCGCCGACGTGCTCGGCCACATCCTGCTCTTCGCGCACCAAAACGATCTCGACCTCGCGGCCGCGATCAAGCGCAAGTGGCTGTTTTCGCTGGATGAAAAATAGAAGGAGAGGCGCAGGCCTCACGCCGATGGATTGGCGCCCGCGCGTTTGCGAAAGCGATTGGCGATCCACCAATCGCACTCATCCTTGCTGTAGCCGAACAATCGGCCTTGCTCGCGCTCTTGCTCTTCGGTCCACGCCGGGCTGGCGAGCAGCGACATGAACGGATCTATTCTCCACTCTTCGCCGGGCAGCACGTAGAGCAAAGCGGAAAGCTGAAGCGTCCGCGTTCCGCCGCTCGTCGTCGGATAGGTTACGCTCCGCTTGATGATCCGCTCGACGATCAAGCCGGAGGCGACATGCGGGATGAACGGCACCCGCACCTTTGCTAGCCATTCGTCGCTTTCAGGGCAGAAATAAGAGAGCGGTTTGCGGCCGTCGAGCATCAATGGAAGCTCGAAGTTGGTGTGTACGAGATAGGGCGCCGCATCGATTGAATGCGGTCGCTCCAGCCGTACGCTTTGCACGCTCTCGGGCATCAAAAGCCCGAACGCGCCCGACAGCGCCAATAGATCGGCCGGCTCCAGATCGAACCGACCATGCTTCAGATCGCTCTCTTCGGCATCGATAGTGGCCGCTACGTCGGACGGCTCTGCCGTGAAGCGCAGCTCATGTGCCGAACACAAGGTCTCGGGCGACAGAAATTTCAGGATGAATGTTTCCGCCGCCATGAGCTCCCTTGGCCCGTTACGCCTGCGTGCCGCCCACCGTCACCTGATCCATCCTCAGATGCGGCTGGCCGACGCCGACCGGAACCCACTGGCCGGCCTTGCCGCAATTGCCGATGCCGGTGTCGAGCTTCATGTCGTTGCCGACCATGGAGATCCGCTGCATCGCATCGGGACCGTTGCCGATCAGCATGGCGCCCTTGACGGCGGGACCGATCTTGCCGTTCTCGATCAGATAGGCCTCGGTGCAGCCGAACACGAACTTGCCGGAGGTGATGTCGACCTGGCCGCCGCCGAAGGAGACGGCATAGATGCCCTTCTTCACGGAAGAGATAATTTCTTCCGGCGTCTTGTCGCCACCCAGCATATAGGTGTTGGTCATGCGCGGCATCGGCACATGGGCATAGCCCTGCCGGCGGCCGTTGCCTGTCGGTTTCATGCCCATCAGCCGGGCGTTCTGCCGGTCCTGCATGTAGCCGACCAGCTTGCCGTTTTCGATCAGCACGTTGTAGCCCGACGGCGTGCCTTCGTCGTCGATGGTGATCGAGCCGCGGCGGCTGTCGATCGTGCCATCGTCGACGACGGTCACGCCGGGGGCGGCGACCATCTGGCCGAGCAGGCCGGCGAAGGCCGACGTCTTCTTGCGATTGAAATCGCCTTCCAGCCCGTGGCCGACGGCCTCGTGCAGCATCACGCCCGGCCAGCCGGAAGAGAGCACAACGTCCATCGTGCCGGCAGGCGCGTCGATCGCCTCGAGATTGACCAGCGCCTGGCGCAGCGCCTCGTCGGCGCCGTACTGCCAGTTGCCCTCGGCGATGAAGTCGCCGAAGCCAATGCGTCCGCCGCTACCATAGGAGCCACTTTCCTGCCGGTCGCCCTGGCCGACCATGACGGAGATGTTGATGCGCGTCATCGGGCGGATATCGCGGACCCGGTGACCATCTGCGCGCAGAATGTCGACCACCTGCCAGCTCGCGGCGACCGAGGCCGTGACCTGCCTGACCTTGTCGTCCTTGCCGCGCAGATAGGCGTCGATGTCCTGCAGAACCTTGACCTTCTCCTCGAAGGTGGGCGAGCCGATCGGGTTTTCGTCGCTGTAGAGCCTCTTGTTGGTGCCCTGCGGGGCCGCCGCATAGCTGCCGGTATAGCCGCGCGTCACGGCGCTCACTGCGTCGGCAGCCCGCTTCAGCGCCGAAACCGAGAGATCGCCCGCATGCGCGTAACCAACGGCTTCACCCGCCACCGCGCGTAGGCCAAAACCCTGCTCGGTGTTGAAGCTGCCGCCCTTGAGGCGGCCATTGTCGAACATCAGCGATTCGGCCTGCGCGTGCTCGATATAGAGCTCCCCGTCGTCCGCGCCGGAAAGGGCCTCGGCGACAAGCGAACGCATCTTCGCTTCGTCGGCGTCGAAAAGCGTCAGGAGATCGGTATTCATGTCATTATGCTCCGCTGCGGCAGGAAATGCTTCCTGCCGATGTAGGTCCCGGGGACGGTTCGAGCAAGTGTCGAATTCGTAAGGATCGCAAAAGCGATCAGACGCGGAGCTCAGACCCAGCTATTAGGCCCCTGATATCACGGAAGCGCGTCGTAGCCTTCAGCGAAGCCTTTCAGGTCGACGGGAATGCCGATACCCTCTTCAGGCGTCTGGAAGACGATGAAGGTGGCGCTGGCGCCGCTGCGGAAGGTCTTCAGCAGTTCGTCCTCGAGCACGACTTCGGCATAGCAGCCGTCGGCGAAGCAGCGAACGAAGTAGGCGCGGCCGATATCCTTGCCGTCGACATTAAGGCCGAGACCGTTGGGCAGCAGCACGCCGAGCGGTGCGAGCACGCGGAGAATCTTCGACTTGCGGTCGGCGGTCTTCAGCACGACCACCGAGAGGCCCACTTCCGGGCGGTCCTCGGCGATGACGTTCTGCATCAGCGCGCATTGCTCGGCCGAAGCGCCGGCCGGCTTGTCGCAGACCACGGACCATGCGCCGTGATTGGAGCGGACGGTGCCGGGCGCCTGCGGTTGCGTCTGTCCTGGTGTCGCCTGCGCGGCAGGGGCGCCGGGGGCGGGCTGTGCTGGCGCGGCCGGAGCTGGTGTCGGCGCCGGCGTCTGCGCGAAAGCCGGAGCGATCGCCGCGGCGGTAACAAAAGCCGACAGCACGAACGGCCGCACTAGGGAACGGAAACCCATGAAAACCTCTGCAGTTCGAATCAGTGCCGCTAAGTTGGGGCGGGCCGTCCAAAATGAAAAGCCCCACCCGCTGAAAAGCCGGGGACTACGGCGGAAATGGGACGTTTCTTGATTATTCTTGGGAAGGATGGCTGGCCGACGCCAACATTTTCCGTATCATAAGGAAAATCATGGCATGTTTCGATGCGCCCGGAGGAGGGATCATCGGGGCGAAAATGCCGCACGGCCAAATGCTTTGGATTGTTGCGGCAAGTGCTAAACTGTGGTTTGAAGCGCATGAGGATGGCAAGGATTCTGCGTGCAGTGCACGCGGGTCAGCGCTCGAGGGAGATGAAACGTGATTAAGAAGGCCTATGCAGGCATGACCGCGATGGTCTGTCTGCTTTTTGCTTCCGGCAGTTATGCCGACCAACCGATGCCGTGGCAGGCCACTTTGCAGCCAGCCGCGACGCCGATCATGCGCGATATTCACTGGTTCGAACAATATACGCTGTGGTTTATTGTTCCCGTGACACTCTTCGTGCTCGCTCTTCTTATCATCGTCTGTCTTCGCTTCCGGGCCAGTGCGAACCCGGTTCCATCAAAGACGAGCCACAACACCGCGATCGAGATCGCCTGGACCGTGGGACCGGTTCTAGTGCTGCTCTTCCTGGCGGTTCCGTCGTTCAATCTTTTGACCGCGCAGCTGACGCTTCCTGAGAACCCTGATGTCACCATCAAGGCGACCGCGACGCAGTGGCAGTGGAATTATGAATACGAGGGCTCGGGCGACAATCCGCTCGCCTTCGACAGCTATCTCCTGAAGGATCAGGACCGCGCCGCCGCCGGCAAGGAAGACAAGGCCAAGTATCCGCGCCTTCTCGCCGTCGACAACGAACTCGTGCTGCCGGTCAACAAGACCGTGCGCGTTCTCGTGACCGCGGCCCCGACCGACGTCATTCACGCCTTCGCGATGCCGTCCTTCGGCGTCAAGATCGATGCCGTGCCCGGCCGCCTGAACGAAACATGGTTCCGCGCCGAGCGCGAGGGCCTGTTCTACGGCCAGTGTTCCGAACTCTGCGGCAAGGACCACGCGTTCATGCCGATCGCAATTCGCGTCGTTTCCGAGGACAAGTACAAGCAGTGGATGGCGTCCGCCGCCTCCGACCTGCCCGGTGCTTACAAGAACCTCATGGCTGAAACCGATGGTCCCGCAAAGACCCTCGATGTCGCCGAAAACGTCGCTCAGTAAAGGAAAAGGAACGGGACATGGCTGGACCTTCCGCACACGATCATGGCGCGCACGCCCATGACGATCACCACGACCACTCGCACAAGCCGAGCTTCGTCAATCGCTGGCTCTTTTCGACCAACCACAAGGACATCGGCACGCTGTACCTGATCTTCGCGATCATGGCCGGCATCGTCGGCGGCGCGCTCTCCGTTGCCATGCGCATGGAGCTGCAGGAGCCCGGTATCCAGATCTTCCATGGCCTCGCCGCCATGGTCTACGGCTACGAGGGCGATGCCGCCATCGACGGCGCCAAGCAGATGTTCAACATGTTCACCACCGCGCACGCGCTGATCATGATCTTCTTCATGGTCATGCCGGCGATGATCGGCGGTTTCGCCAACTGGATGGTGCCGATCATGATCGGCGCGCCCGACATGGCCTTCCCGCGCCTCAACAACATCTCCTTCTGGCTGATCGTTCCGGCCTTCATCCTGCTCATCATGTCGATGTTCGTCGAAGGCCCGGCTGGTGCTTATGGTGCCGGCGGCGGCTGGACGATGTATCCGCCGCTTTCGAGCACGGGTACGCCGGGTCCCGCGGTCGATCTCGCGATCTTCGCGCTCCACATCGCCGGTGCATCGTCGATCCTCGGTGCGATCAACTTCATCACCACGATCCTGAACATGCGCGCTCCAGGCATGACGCTGCACAAGATGCCGCTCTTTGCCTGGTCGGTTCTGATCACTGCCTTCCTGCTTCTGCTGTCGCTCCCGGTTCTCGCCGGCGCCATCACCATGATGCTGACCGACCGCAACTTCGGCACCTCCTTCTTCGTGCCCGAGGGCGGCGGCGACCCGATCCTTTACCAGCACCTGTTCTGGTTCTTCGGTCACCCTGAAGTCTACATCCTGATCCTGCCCGGCTTCGGCATCGTCAGCCACATCATCTCGACCTTCTCGAAGAAGCCGATCTTCGGCTACCTCGGCATGGCCTACGCCATGGTCGCGATCGGCGCCGTCGGCTTCGTCGTCTGGGCGCACCACATGTACACGGTCGGCCTGTCGCTCGATGCGCAGCGCTACTTCGTCTTCGCAACCATGGTCATCGCCGTGCCCACGGGCGTGAAGATCTTCTCCTGGATCGCGACGATGTGGGGTGGCTCGATCACCTTCTCGACGCCGATGGTCTGGGCGATCGGCTTCATCTTCCTGTTCACGGTCGGTGGCGTCACCGGCGTGCAGCTGGCAAACGCCGGTCTCGACCGTTCGCTGCACGACACCTATTACGTCGTGGCGCACTTCCACTACGTTCTGTCGCTCGGCGCCGTCTTCGCCATCTTCGCCGGCTGGTACTACTGGTTCCCGAAGATGACCGGCTACATGTACAACGAGCTCATCGGCAAGCTGCACTTCTGGGTCATGTTCATCGGCGTCAACCTGGTGTTCTTCCCGCAGCACTTCCTCGGCCTCGCCGGCATGCCGCGTCGCTATATCGACTATCCGGACGCCTTCGCCGGCTGGAACTACGTGTCTTCGATCGGCTCCTACATTTCGGCCTTCGGCGTTCTGATCTTCCTCTTCGGCGTGTTCGAAGCCTTCGCCAAGAAGCGCGTCGCCGGAGACAATCCGTGGGGTGAGGGTGCTACGACCCTCGAGTGGCAGCTTTCCTCGCCACCCCCTTATCACCAATGGGAACAGCTCCCGCGCATCAAGTAAATGGATGCGAGACATCGTGACCGCCGCCGGAGGAGCGCGGCGGTCACCGTTCAGTTTTCAGGACAATACCAATGATAGTCATCGACGATCGCAGCAGCCTAGGAGACGACAGCGAATTTCGCATGTCGGAAGCCAGCGCACGCGATTACTTCGAGCTTCTCAAGCCGCGCGTCATGTCGCTTGTGGTCTTCACCGCATTCGCCGGCCTGATCGTGGCGCCCGGCCACATCAACCCGATCATCGGCATCATCGCGGTGCTCTGCATTGCCGTCGGCGCTGGTGCCTCCGGCGCGCTCAACATGTGGTATGACGCCGATATCGATGGGGTGATGACCCGCACCGCCAAGCGCCCGATCCCTGCTGGCCGTATCGCGCCGAACGAGGCGCTCGCCTTCGGTCTCGTGCTCTCCTGCTTTTCCGTGTCTATCCTCGGGCTCGCCGTCAATTGGCTCGCAGCCTCGATCCTCGCCTTCACCATCTTCTTCTACGCCGTCGTCTACACGATGTGGCTGAAGCGCTCGACGCCGCAGAACATCGTCATCGGCGGTGCGGCCGGCGCTTTCCCGCCGATGATCGGCTGGGCCTGCGTGACCGATAGCGTCACCATCGAAAGCACGGTCCTCTTCCTGATCATCTTCCTCTGGACGCCTGCCCACTTCTGGGCGCTGGCGCTGTTCAAGATGCGGGATTACCAGTCCGTCGGCGTGCCGATGCTGCCGAATGTCTCGGGCGAGCGCACCACCAAGAACCAGATCGTCGTCTATGCCGTGCTGACCGCGTTCAGCGCCGTTGCGCCGACCTTCCTCGGCTTTGCCAGCACCGGCTACGGCGTGGTCGCCGGCCTGCTCAGCGCCATCTTCGTCTACTGGTCCGTCATCTGCTGGCGCATGCCCGATGGCGACGAGAAGATGGTGCCGGCCAAGAAGCTCTTCGCCTATTCGATCTTCTACCTCTTCGCCATATTCTCGGCGCTGATGTTCGACCGCCTGGCGTCCTTCCTGGTCGCCCACTGGGGAGCCGGCCTTTGATCGAGACCGTCAAGCTCACCGAGGCCCAGCGCAAGTCCCGCCGCAACCGCAACGTTGCGCTCGGCCTCGTGCTGGCCGCGCTGGTCGTCATTTTCTACGCCATAACCATCGTGAAATTCACTTGAGGGCATGAGATGAGCGAAGCGCAAAGCACGCCGAGAAAGCCGCGCAACAATGGCGCCGTCGTTTTCATGTGCCTTGCCTTCGTCTTCGGCATGGGCGCGGCAAGCTATGCCGCCGTGCCGCTCTACAGGATGTTCTGCCAACTGACCGGCTATAACGGCACGACGCAGCGCGTCGAGCAGGCCTCGTCGGTCATCCTCGACCGCAAGATGCGGGTCACCTTCGATGCCAACGTCGCGCCCGGGCTGGATTGGGAGTTCAAGCCGGTGGAGCGCGAGGTCAATCCGCGCATCGGCGAAACGATCCAGGTGAATTTCACCGCCGTCAACAAGTCCGACAAGCCGCAGCGCGGCCAGGCCGTGTTCAACGTCACGCCGGGCGAGGCGGGTGTCTATTTCAACAAGGTGCAGTGCTTTTGCTTCAACGAGACCGAGCTCAAGCCGGGCGAGAAGCTGGAGATGCCTGTCGTCTTCTACATCGACGCCGATATCGTCAAGGCCGTGGAATCCAAGGATATCCACACGGTCACCTTGTCTTACACGTTCTATCCGAAGGAAGGACCGAAGCCGGTGGCTTCGCGCGAGGATGGAACGCAAACGCTTGAAAAGAAACTTTGATACTGGGTTCGTTTCCGGCTAAGCCGGAGCGGAGAGGATAGGTCCGGGGGAGTCCAAATGGCCGAAGCGCATCAGAAACATCACGATTATCACATCATAGATCCGAGCCCGTGGCCGCTTCTGGCCTCGATCGGCGCCTTCATCATGGCCTTTGGCGGCGTCGGCTTCATGCGCTACATCAATGGCGGCTCGCTGCACATCTTCGGCATCGAATGGGCGCATCCCTGGCTGTTCTTCATCGGCCTCGCCGTCGTGCTCTACGTGATGTTCGGCTGGTGGGCCGACACCGTCAAGGAAGCACATGACGGCGCCCATACCCGCGTCGTCTCGCTGCACCTGCGCTACGGCATGATCATGTTCATCGCCTCGGAGGTGATGTTCTTCGTGGCCTGGTTCTGGGCCTATTTCGACGCCAGCCTCTATCCGCACGAAGCCATCCAGGCCTCGCGTCTGGCCTTCACCGGCGGTCAGTGGCCGCCGAAGGGCATCGAGGTGCTCGACCCCTGGCACCTGCCGATCTACAACACCGTCATCCTGCTGCTCTCGGGCACCACGGTCACCTGGGCGCACCACGCGCTGCTGCACAACGACCGCAAGGGCCTCATCCAGGGCCTCACGCTGACCGTGCTGCTCGGCGTCCTGTTCTCCAGCGTCCAGGCCTACGAATACGCCCACGCGCCGTTTGCCTTCAAAAACTCGATCTACGGCGCCACCTTCTTCATGGCGACCGGCTTCCACGGCTTCCACGTGCTCGTCGGCACGATCTTCCTGATCGTCTGCCTGATCCGCGCCATGCGCGGCGATTTCACCCCCAAGCAACACTTCGGCTTCGAAGCGGCCGCCTGGTACTGGCACTTCGTCGACGTGGTCTGGCTCTTCCTGTTCTTCTCGATCTACGTCTGGGGCGGCTGGGGCGCACCACTCGCGGCCGGGTGAGGGCTGCGGAAAGACTGGTCACGGAGACCACCGATTGAAATGCAAATGCGGAGCCATCGAGAGGTGGCTCCGCATTTTTTGTTTTCGGGGGGCTATAGAGCAGAGCTAACGATACTTTCGCTATGCTCGGATATGCCTAACAATTTTCTATATAATTGAAGCTGACATGTTAAATCAGCTTAAACGCGAACTTCGTATCTTCCCGTCAAGGTGAAATGCGGCTTTCCGCGCCACGGCGAGGACGGCAAAGTTGTACGAACCAGAATCCCGTGAGGCCCATGTCTTTGCACCGCGATACGCTATTTGAGTGGTACATAGTGCTCTGTATTGGCGCGGTCGTCATCTTTCTACTTGCAGCAGATAGAAGCTATAACGAGAGCCGCAGGGGTGAATATACCGGGCGCCGTTTACGTAAAGTAGGATGGTATACCGCGCTTTTTGGAGCGGTCGATATATATAGAATTTTCTTCATTGATGGCCCTTACACACTGCGACCATTTTTTCCACACATCGACGCATCAGGCATTCCAAACAATGAATGGTTGGAACTTGTAATCATATTGGCCGCAATTGCGGTCACAGCGGTAGTGATGCCGCTCGTCCTATTGAGCTGGGTGCTTGCGCCTGCTTGTATCGCATTTGTTTTGGGAACGCTTGTCGGTCGTTGGCTGTGGCTTCGCCGCAATCAGGGGACTGCGAAACTTGGTGATGGCGACGCAGATGGCCCAAACCTTGCGCGCGGTTCTCCGAAGCGCCCCTTCGGACGGAAAAAATGAGTCTCCGAAGACAAGACTTCCGTTGCCCCTAGAGGGCGGATGATGGGCTCCGGATACTGAGCTATCCACGGGGCATCCGCATACGACGTCGCCTACGCCAACTCCTTCAGAATCAAAATCCGGTTCGCGGTCGCGAAAGCAATTACCCCGTCCTGCTCAAGTGCCCGCAACACAGCCTTGATCTCCCCCGGCGTATATCCATCAACGCCCAGCCGTTCGATGACATCCAGCAGGTTGATCGTCACGTCAGGCTTGGCCTTGAGCGCGCGCAGCCTTCCGATCAAGGCGTTTTCGGTATCGTCAAATCGGCTCATCGGAGTACCTCAGCTGCCAACCGGCGCCACGGCACCATTCCGCTTCTCGCGAAAATGGCTCGGCGAAGCACCGATCACGCGCTTGAACGCGCGGCTGAAGGACGCCTCCGAATCGTAACCCAGCCGTTCGGCGACGGTTGCCACCCGCTGCCCCTCGCGTAGCCACTCATGGGCCTGGTGCATGCGCATCCGCGCCACGTAGCGCGCCGGCGTTTCGCCGACGACGTTGACGAAGCGCTGGGCAAAACCCGAGCGCGAGGCGCCCATGTGGCGCGCCAGTTCGTTCACGCTCCAGTCGTGCGCGGGATCGAGGTGGATCGCCGCCAGCACCCGCCCGACCTCCGGGTTGCGCACGGCGGCAAGCCAGCCGCTGGCATCGCCGCAGCCATGCTCCACCCATGTCCGGATGATCGTCGCCGTCAGCACGTCGGCAAGGCGCGAGAGGATGCCGCCGGCGCCCACCCGGTTCATCTCGACCTCCCGCATCATGGCGTCGAGCAGTGGCGGGATCGTCGGCTCGCTCTTGGCGAGATCGCTGGTGCGCATCACATCGGGCATCAGGTTGAGTAGCGGATGCCGCTTGTCGACATTGAAGCGCATGACAGCGAAAAAGATGAGGTTGTTGCTGTCGGTGCATGGACATTGCAGGTCCACGATGCCATCGCAGAGCGGCTTGCGCGGCAGGCAGTCGACTGGGGTCGGCGGAATGCCCGGCTCGCTCGCCAGCACATGCGCGTCGCCGCGCGGCAGGAGCACGGCGTCGCCGGGGCGCATCTCGGTCCACTCGCCATTGGGTGCCTGCAGATAGGCGCTGCCCGCCGCCAGGAAGTGAAATCGCGCTTCCGCCTGTGCGGGATAGGCCGTGGCCCAGGGTGCTGATGGCTGGCAGCGACCATATTCGACGCCATCGAGCCGCAGCCCACGCAGCATCTCGGTCAATGGATCGGTCATCATGGCCTCCGGCAGGTTTGGACGAATTGTCATGCTTTATAGCTTTTCCAGCATGGAAACGCCAGATGCTTGAGCGTAGCGTCGCCGCAGAATTTACGGAGATGCATATGAACATTCACTCGGAGATCAACCATCCAGCCGTGAAGGGCGAGACACCTGCCGCATGGGCAGGCGTTGTTTCGCTGTCGCTTGGTGTATTTGGGCTCGTTACGGCGGAATTTCTACCCGCGAGCCTGCTGACGCCGATGTCGCATGACCTCGGCGTCAGCCTCGGCGCGGCCGGTCAATCGGTGACGGCGACCGCCGTGGTCGGCGCGCTGGCGGGGCCGGGTGTCGTGCTCGGCACGGCCCGCTTCGATCGCCGCTACACGCTGCTGGCGCTCACAAGCCTGCTCATCATATCGAGCCTGATCGCCGCAACGGCAAACGGGCTGGTGACCCTGCTCTTGTCGCGCGCGCTGCTCGGTGTCGGGCTTGGCGGCTTCTGGGCGATGTCGCTGGCGCTCGCCATGCGCCTCGTGCCGGAGCGGCTGATGCCGCGCGCCATGGCGATCGTCATGACCGGCGTGTCGGCGGCAACGGTCTGTGCCGCACCTGTCGGCGCCTGGGTCGGCGAGGCGTTCGGCTGGCGTGCGGCCTTCTGGATCGCCTCTGTGCTTGGCGTCGTCGCCTTTCTCGTCCAGGCGTTCACGCTTCCGGCCATGCCGCCGACAAGTTCGGGCGGCCTCGGCACGATGGCCCAGGTCTTGCGCCGTCCGGCCATCCGGCTCGGCCTCGTCACCATCCTCTTCGTCGTCTCCGGCCATTTCGCGGGCTTCACCTTCATCCGCCCGTTCCTTGAAACGGTGCCGCATTTCGGCGTCGAGGCGATTTCCGGCATCCTTCTCGCCTTCGGCATTGGCGGCTTTATCGGCAATATCGCCGGCGGCCTGATCGCCGAGCGCAACACGACCCTTGCCATGACGCTTGCCGCCTCAGGAATTGCCGTCACCGCCTTCCTGCTTGCTTTCGCAGGTGAAGCGCCGGCGCTTGCCGCCGTTGCGACAGCCCTGTGGGGCTTTGCTTTCGGCGCGTTGCCCGTCAGCGTTCAGAGCTTCATCACCGAGGCTGCCGCCGACGAAGCCGAGAGCGCCGGCGCCCTCATGCTGACGACGTTCCAGGTCGCGATTTCGAGCGGCGCCGTGCTTGGCGGGCTGATCGTGGATGCTCAGGGTGCCGCTGGCGTCTTTACCTTCGCCGGCATAGCGGCCCTGCTTGGCGCCACCCTGGTTGGCGTCGCCAGCCGCCGCAGGATGGTCGCCGCTGGGTGATGATGGCGATTGACCGCCTGATCTTGCCTAAGACCCGCGCGGCGATGAACCGCGCGGGTCTTTCAGTTTATCTTCGCCCTTACCGCGCTTCCGCGATCCGCTCGAACGCCGACGGCCGGGGAATCCCGAGATCGAGTGTCTGCCGGATAATCTCCGCGCACTCCAGCGGCGTCAGCAGCGACGTGTCCACTTCCAGATCGTAGATGCCCGGCTGGTGCACATGGTCCTGCCAGCGCTGCACTGAATCGGGGATCGGGTCTTCGGCGCTTGCCTGGTCGTAGAGCCCCTCGCGGCCCGGCATGCGGATCTCGCGGCGGCGCATGATCGTGTCGAGCGGGCAGTGCACGCCGACGAAGAGCACCGGAAAACCTTCCAGCCTGCGGGCGCAGTCGGTCAGGATGCCGAGCGGTTGCGAGTAGAAATCGTGGTGCCCGAGATCGGCGACGACGTTGAGGCCGAGGCCGACATGGATGGCGATGGTCTCGTAGAGTGCGGCGTAGAAGAACGGCACCATCTCCTCAAGATCGGGCCGCTCGCCACCGGGACGCAGGCCGATGCCCGGCAGATAGCGCTCCGGCGTCATGCCGTTATAGGCATCGACGCCGAGGTTCATCCACGGGCCGTCGAACTCGTCCTGGATCGCCTTGGCGATCGATGATTTTCCGCTGCGCGGTGCGCCGTTCAGAATGACGATCTGAGCGGCTGGGGTTTCCTCGGACATGTGTTTTCTTCTTTTGTTTGGCGCGAATCAGTGAGGCGAAATCGCGCAGGCATTTCACTTCGCATTTCGATTAGATTATGGGTGACTTTAAGGCGGTGACTCACCGCAAGGGGAGGATAGCATGAACGAGGACAGCGCGCATTTCCCGCCTGTGGATCCTTTGAAAACAGGTCTGCGCGGCTGCTGCCCGCGCTGCGGCAATGGCAAACTTTTCAATGGTTTGCTGGGCCTGAAGCCGCGCTGCGCCGCCTGCGGTCTCGATTATGCCTTTGCCGACGCCGGCGATGGCCCGGCCGTCTTCGTCATCCTGATCGTCGGCTTCATCGTCATCGGCTCGGTGTTGTGGCTGGAAGTGAACTATTCGCCGCCGATCTGGCTGCACATCCTGCTCTTCGCGCCGCTGACGATCATCCTCTCGCTGCTCGCGCTGCGTTGGATGAAGGGCATCCTCATCGCCATGCAGTATCGCCACAATGCCCGTGAAGGACGTCTCTCCCGTGATTGATGCCACAGCCGCAGCCCCCCGCCGCACGCGATCCGTTCTGACCGCCATCGCGGTCCTCGTAGCACTCGCCATCCTGATCGTGCTCGGCACCTGGCAGGTCGAGCGGCTGCACTGGAAGGAAGGCCTGCTCGCCGATATCACCACGCGCCTCGCGGCCCCCGTAGTCCCCTTGTCCGATATCGAGGCCATGGCTGCCAAGGGCGAGGATATCGAATACCGACGCGTCACCGCGACAGGCGTCTACGATAACAGCCGCGAGCGCCACTTCTTCGCCACCTGGCGCGGCCAGACCGGCTTTCATGTCTATACGCCGCTGCAGCTCGCAGACGGCCGCTTCCTCTTCGTCAATCGCGGCTTCGTGCCCTATGACAACAAGGAACCGGAAATGCGCATGCAGGGCCAGCTGACTGGCGAGCAGACCGTCAACGGTCTCGCCCGTGGCAAACTCCCCGGCAAGCCCTCCTGGGTCGTGCCTGACAACGACGTCGCCAAGAACATCTTCTACTGGAAGGACCTCGACGTCATGGCCTCGAGCACCGGGCTCGAAAAGGCTTCTGTCGTGCCCTTCTTCGTCGATGCCGACGACACGCCGAATCCCAAGGGCATGCCGATCGGCGGCGTCACCGAGGTCGACCTGCCCAACAACCACCTGCAATACGCCTTCACCTGGTATGGTCTCGCCGCCACGCTGGTCGTGATCGTCGTCGTCGCGCGCTTGCGCACGCGCGGCAATCCGCCGGCGCAATAGTATCGCTTCAATTCGTGCCTATATTGGGCTAGAGACGCGTATCTGCATAAACCGGAAAAGACATGAATATTGCGGCGAAACCTCCACTGACGATCAGGCTCTGCGGGCCGCGCGGCTTCTGCGCCGGCGTTGATAGGGCGATCCAGATCGTCGTTCTGGCGCTGAAATCCTATGGCGCGCCCGTCTATGTCAGGCACGAGATCGTGCATAACCGCTATGTCGTCGAAGGTCTGGAAGCCAAGGGCGCCGTCTTCGTCGAGGAGCTGAACGAGATCCCGGAAGAGCATCGCGCCCAGCCGGTGGTCTTCTCCGCCCATGGCGTGCCGAAATCGGTGCCCGAGGATGCGACCACGCGCAACCTCTTCTATCTCGACGCCACATGCCCGCTGGTCTCCAAGGTCCACAAGCAGGCCATGCGCCACAACAAGCTCGGCCGCCACGTCGTCTTGATCGGCCATGCCGGCCACCCGGAGGTGATCGGCACCATGGGCCAGCTCCCTGAAGGCGCGGTGTCGCTGGTCGAAACGATCGCCGACGTCGATCTCTACGAGCCCGTCGACCCCGACAATCTCGGCTATGTTACGCAGACGACGCTCTCGGTCGACGACACCGCCGGCGTCATCGCCCGCCTGCAGGAGCGCTTCCCGAACCTGACGGCACCCTCGGCCGATTCGATCTGCTACGCCACGACCAACCGCCAGGAAGTCGTCAAGCAGGCGGCACCCGGCTGCGATCTCTTCATCATCGTCGGCGCGCCCAATTCGTCCAACTCCAAGCGCCTCGTCGAAGTGGCGCTGAGGGCAGGGGCGAAGAAATCGATCCTAGTGCAGCGCGCCTCCGAGCTCGATTGGGACGATATCGGCCCCGTCGGCACGCTCGGCCTCTCCGCCGGCGCCTCTGCCCCCGAGGTCATCGTCAACGAGATCATCGAGGCTTTTCGCGCCCGGTTCGACGCCCGCGTCGAGCTTGCCGAGACCGTTCAGGAAAACGAGCACTTCCTCGTCAACCGCGAACTGCGCGACATCGAGCTGACGACGGCGGATATGGCGTTCGTGAACGGGTAATTGGTGGTCGGAGGGTGGGGCCACCCCCCCTCTGTCCTGCCGGACATCTCCCCCACAAGGGGGGGAGATCGGCTGGGGGCCGCCGCTCGCTGCAAGATCAATTGTTTGGGGAAACCCCCACCACGGATCAATCTCCCCCCTTGTGGGGGAGATGCCCGGCAGGGCAGAGGGGGGTATCATCTGCACCACCGCCCGAAGCCGACCGAAGCACCAAACCGAAAACGAGAGCCCGCCTTGGCAGTCTACACCGATATCTCCGAAGACGATCTGAAGTGGTTCCTGACGGAATATGACGCCGGCACGCTGTTGTCCTACAAGGGCATCGCCGAGGGCGTCGAAAACAGCAACTTCCTGCTGCATACCTCGAAGGACCCGCTGATCCTGACGCTCTACGAAAAGCGCGTCGAAAAGACCGATCTGCCGTTCTTCCTCGGCCTGATGCAGCATCTCTCCGCGCGCGGCCTGTCCTGCCCGCTGCCCTTGCCGCGCAAGGATGGCGCGCTGCTCGGCCAGCTGTCGGACCGCCCCGCGGCGCTGATCTCCTTCCTCGAAGGCATGTGGCTGCGCAAGCCGGAAGCCAAGCATTGCCGCGAGGTCGGCAAGGCGCTGGCCCGGATGCACATCGCCGGCGAAGGTTTTGAGCTCAAGCGCCCCAACGCGCTCTCCGTCGATGGCTGGCAGGTGCTGTGGGACAAGTCTGAAGCCCGCGCAGACGAAGTCGAGAAGGGCCTGCAGGCGGAAATCCGCGGCGAACTCGATTTTCTCGCGGCGCACTGGCCGAAGGATCTCCCCGCAGGCGTCATCCACGCCGATCTCTTCCCCGACAACGTCTTTTTCCTGGGCGACGATCTCTCGGGCCTGATCGATTTCTACTTCGCCTGCAACGATCTCTTGGCCTACGACGTCTCGATCATCCTCAACGCCTGGTGCTTCGAAAAGGACGGCGCCTATAACATCACCAAGGGCATGGCGATGCTCGAGGGTTATACCAGCGTGCGCCCGCTGAGCGACGCCGACTTAGCGGCGCTGCCGATCCTCTCGCGCGGCTCGGCCCTGCGCTTCTTCCTCACCCGCCTCTACGACTGGCTGATGACGCCCGAGGGCGCGATGGTGACCAAGAAGGACCCGCTCGAATACCTGCGCAAGCTGCGCTTCCACCGGCAGATCAAATCCGCCGCCGAATACGGGCTCATGCCATGAAGCACGTCGACATCTACACCGACGGCGCCTGCTCCGGAAACCCGGGACCCGGCGGCTGGGGCGCGGTGCTGCGCTATGGCGAGGTGGAGAAGGAGCTCTGCGGCGGCGAGGCGGAAACCACCAACAACCGCATGGAACTCTTGGCCGCCATCTCGGCGCTGACGGCGCTGAAAAGCGCCTGCGAGGTCGATCTCCACACCGACAGCAAATACGTCATGGACGGCATCTCCAAGTGGATCTTCGGCTGGAAGAAGAACGGCTGGAAGACCGCGGACAAGAAGCCGGTGAAGAACGGCGAACTCTGGCAGGCGCTCGACGCCGCCAACCAGCGCCACAAGGTCAACTGGCACTGGGTCAAAGGCCACGCCGGCCACCCGGAAAACGAACGCGCCGACGAGTTGGCGCGCAAGGGCATGGAGCCGTTCAAGAAGCGGTAGGGCGGCTTCTCTTTTTTGCGGGTAGGAGCTGGCCGCTTGCTCGACATTTCCTTCTCCCCAGCGGGGAGAAGGTGGCCCGAAGGGTCGGATGAGGGGGCTCCGGGCTCCCAGCTATCCGTTTGAAATTATTATCGTAGACCTCTCACCTCTGGCCCCCTCATCTGCCTGCCGGCATCTTCTCCCCGCTGGGGAGAAGGGACTCGTGGCGGGCCGCTCGCCCCAACCAAATTTCACCCCGCCACCGCCAAATAAGCCGAAATCGTCCCAATCGACAGCACCGTCGAGGCCAGCACCACGCGCCCGGTCAAACTCGCCTCCCGCCCATAAAACTCCGCCAGCATGAACGGCCCGGTCCCCGTCGGCAGCGCCGCCAAGAGAACGCAGGTATGCACCGCAACCGGCGGCAGCTGCAGCAGCGGCCCGGCAATCACCCAGGTCACCAGAGGCTGCGCAACCAGCTTCAGCCCGACCAGAATCCCCGCCGTCGCCGCCCGCTCGGTCGCCGCCCCCGCCTTCGATCCGGCCAGAAAGAGCCCAAGCGCGATCAGCGCGCAGGGCGAAGCCGCGCCGCCGAGAAGTTTTAGAAACGCATGCACCGGCGCCGGCAGCGAAACGCCCGAGACCATGAACAGCGCGCCCAGCACCGGCGCGATCAACAGCGGGTTCTTGGCCAGCGAGAGAAATGTCTTCCGGGCGATATCGCGCCGCCGTGTCTCCGATTGCAGCCCGCCCTCGATCAAGACGATAGCGACCGCGAAGAGCACGCAGACGGTGACGATCGTCGCGATCAGCGTCGGCGCCATGCCGTTGTCGCCAACGATCGAGAGCACCAGCGGAAAGCCGACGAACCCCGTGTTGGCGTAGCTGGCATTCAGGCTGTCGATCGCCGCATCCGCCAGGTGCCGGCCCTTGGACATCCGCCACCAGAGCGTCGCGCAAAAGATGATGGCGCAGCCGGAGGTGAAGGCGAGGATGAAGCCCGGCTGCCAGATCTGCGATAGTTTGGCGTTGGCCATGATGTCGAAGAGCAAAGCAGGCAGCGCCAGATAGACCACCAGCCGGTTCACCTCGCGCGTCGCATTGGGGCCGAGCGCGTCGGTCTTGCGCGCGATCCATCCGGTCAGGATCAGCGCGAATATGGGGAGCACGATGAGGAGATTGGTCAGCATTGGGGGAAGGAACTCAGGTTGCAAAGACCATTGTCTAGCCCCTGATATCGATATAATCCAATGTCGATATTGTCACTGATTGATACCTGAGGGGTATGAAATGGACACGCGCCACATGCGCTATTTCGTGGCGCTCGCCGAGACCTTGCACTTCGGCCACGCGGCAGCCCGCATGAACATGAGCCAGCCGCCCTTCAGCCGGCAGATCGCCGCGATCGAGAAGACGCTCGGCGCCCGCCTCTGCGAGCGCAATTCCCGCAATGTCGCGCTGACGGCGGCGGGCCGGCATTTTCTGGAGGAGTGCCGCGCCGTGCTCGCGCATTTCGACGCCGCCTGCCGCGATGTGCAGCTGGTCGCATCCGGCGTGAAGGGCGAATTGAAGCTCGGCTTCATGATGAACGCCGCCTATAGCGTCGTCCCGGCGCTGGTGCGGCTTTACTCCGAAGCGCGCCCCGATGTCCGCCTCGTGCTCGAGGAGCGCATACCGACCGATATCGAGGAGATGCTGATCGAAGGCCGCCTCGACGCCGCCGTCACCTTCGGCGGCAGCCCGGCCGCGCATCTGCGCACCACGCTTCTCGCCCGCGACCGCCTGCGCCTGATCGTGCCGCGAGATCACCGCCTGGCGAAACTCGACATCGCCGGCCCAACGGACCTCGCAAGCGAACGCCTGATCGCCGCCCCCGCAAGCGTCACGCCGACGCTCCGCGACGCCATACGCAACTACTGCGCCGCCCCGGGCGTCGTCCCGCATTTCGCGCTCGAACCCCGCCTGCAGCACACCATCATCCGCCTTGTCGCCGAAGGCCTGGGCATAGCGCTCATCCCGCAGTCTTTGTGCGCGGATCTGGCCGAAGGGCTGGTCTCGCGGCCGATCATGGATGCGCCGGAGTTCGACATCGTGCTCTGCGCCTCGGCTGCGTCGAGCAACCCGGCGGTGCCGGCGCTGTTTGAGGTTGCGGAGAGGTTGGGCAAACGCGCCGAAGGAGCTTGATCAAGCAGCTAACTCCGCGCCAGCCGCCCCCTCATCTCAGGTGCAACTTGTTGCACCTGAACCCTTCGGGCCACCTTCTCCCCGAGGGGAGAAGGTAGGGTGAGGGGGCGACACGTTGGAACCGACGATCAGTCAATCGGGCTCATTGTCATAGGCCTAATCCCAAGCAGCGTTTTGGAGTACGATTCTGTAGCCGTCTGGGTCTTCGAAGGTTTTACCATTTCGATCCCAATAGGGATTAAATGCGGCAACAGGCGGGAACCCAGACGCGACCATACGGTCGACGGATGCATTCCATTCAATCGGATCAGGAATATAGAAGACGATCAAGTTGTCTTCGGTTGGGGCACGGCCGACAGGGTGCCCTACCTTCTTCGTGAACTCAAAGTGATACGGAACCCCACGCTGGCCGACCATTATGCCGTCAAAGCCATCGTGTCCCGCGAACTCGTAGAGCAATTCAAGCCCAAGACCGGCACAGTAGAACTGGCGGAGGGCTTCCAAATCATCACTTGGCCGCGCCACGCGGATTGTCAAAGGTTGCAAATCTCAGGTTCCTCGCATGTCATTGATCCCCAGCATTTAGAGATCGTGGCGGCTTGATCGTCAATGAATTGATCGCCGCTTAGGCCCGGTAGTAATCATCACCAGCCGATCACGTCGCGCATGCCAGCGTTGCTCCTCGCAACCTCACCCTCACACCCCACAATATCAACTACTTACACCACACATTTTCCCCACGCCCACCTCCTGCGCCACACTCACCCCGTCCCGTCTTCGGATACACCGGTTGCGTTGCCGGCGAGGTGGGACCGGCGCTTTCGGGAAGCCCCTGACGCAGGGTGAAACGAGGGGCGTCGCGGAATGGTCCCGCCAGCGAAGAGTTGGTGTGCGGGTGTGAAGGTCGGTTCGCCGATACCACGCGCCTATGCACATAAGGGACGGCGACTGGCCGACCGTGAAGTCCGGAAGGGTTTTGCGGAACGGCGCCGGGGTGCCGCGGGCGACAGGTCCGCGGAGGCCCTCCCGGCGTCGATCAAGACGGCCCATTCGGGATGCCCGGGGAGCGAAAGCCTCAAGAACAAGAACAATCCCGCGAGCATATCTCTGAAAAGATGCCGATCACCCGGTAAAGGAACCAGGACACGATTGCAGACCGCCGAACGGGGCGCCGGAAGGTGTCAATAAAACTAAACTATTTACGAGGCAGCTTTTGGCGCCCCGTCCGTACCAGTGCCGTATCAACCGGGGGTAAAACCTGCCGGGGTAGAGGCATGTAGTTTTGCAGGTAGGAGTTTTGAAAGTGGCTAACGTCAGCGCCCGCAGCCCCCTCATCCGGCTGCCGCCACCTTCTCCCCACAGGGGAGAAGGGACTCGTGGCGGGCCTCTTGCTCCCCCTATCCCCAGCGGGGAGAGGGTAGGGTGAGGGGGCCACACGGCACGCCGCCGGCCACCCCCTCATCCTCATATCCCTCAAGCCGCCTTCGCGACATCCCCATGCGGGTCGAGCACGAATTTCGTCGCCGCCCCGTGGTCGAAGCTCTCGTAGCCCTGAACGGCCTCTTCGAGCGGGATCACCTTGGCGTTGACGATATCGGCGATCGGCAGACGGTCGTGGAGGATCGCCTGCATCAGCTGTCGGTTATACTTCAGCACCGGCGTCTGGCCGGTGTGGAAGGATTGCGCCTTGGCCCAGCCGAGGCCGAAGCGCAGCGACAGGTTGCCGGTCTTGGCGGCACTGTCGACAGCGCCGGGGTCCTCGGTCACGTAGAGGCCGGGAATGCCGATCGAGCCCGCCGCGCGGGTGATGTCCATCATCTGGTTGAGCACGATCGCCGGCTGCTCGCCGCCCGAATGACCACGCGCCTCGAAGCCGACGGCGTCGATGGCGCTGTCCACCTCGTTACTCCCGGTCACCTGCGCGATCATGTCGCCGAGACGGTCGCTCTTCGACAGATCGATCGGCTCGAAACCGACGCGGGCGGCATGCGCCAGGCGATCCTTGTTGAAGTCGCCGATCATCACCACGGCGGCGCCCAGGATGCGGGCGGAAGCGGCGGCCGCAAGCCCGACCGGCCCGGCGCCCGCGACATAGACGGTCGAGCCGACGCCGACGCCGGCGCGCACCGCGCCATGGAAGCCCGTCGGCAGGATGTCGGAGAGCATGGTGAGATCGCGGATCTTCTCCATCGCCCGGTCGCGATCCGGAATTTTCAGGAGGTTGAAGTCTGCATAGGGGATGGTCACGTAGCGGGCTTGGCCGCCGATCCAGCCGCCCATGTCGACATAGCCATAGGCGCCGCCGGCGCGCGACGGGTTGACGGTGAGGCAAACGCCGGTGTCCTGCGACTTGCAGCAGCGGCAGCGACCGCAGGCGACGTTGAACGGTACGGAGACGATGTCGCCGACCTCGAGCATCTCGACATCAATGCCCTTTTCGATGATCTGGCCGGTGATTTCATGGCCGAGAACCAGCCCCGGCATCGCCGTGGTGCGGCCGCGCACCATGTGCTGGTCCGATCCGCAGATATTGGTCGAGATCACCTTCAGGATCACGCCATGCTCGATGCGGCGCCCATCGGGTGCCTCGAGCTTCGGATCATCGATGTCATGGATTTCGACAACGCCGGGCCGCATGTAGACGACGCCACGGTTCTTGCTCATTTTCATCTCCTCCGTTGAAAATGCTGCGGTCCGCGCGGGCTCCTCTTCCCGTGCGGTCATGGGTCGCAGCTTAGAGGAGAATGTCGCCGGCGTCGTCCCGTTTACGACGCTTTGGCCGCCCGAAACGGTCGCTGACGAAGAAGTGAGGCGAGGGGAGCGCGCACTGGGGAGGGCCAATATTTGCATCTTGCCCATGGCCGCATTCCCACTATGCTTTGCGGATAACAACATGTCGGGAGGCAACCATATGATCCTGCACTCAGTGCTGATGCGGCTGAAATCGGCCATCACGGGCGAAGAGAAGCAGTCCCTGTTTGAATCTATCGTCGCGCTGAAGCAGGTCATTCCGGGTATTCTGGATATCAAATACGGCCCGAACGTCTCGCCCGAGGGCCTGCATGCCGGCTTCGTCGATGGCTTCGCCGTCACCTTCGAAAGCCCGGAGGCGCGCGACGCCTATCTCGTCCATCCCGAGCATGTCGCCGTCGGCGAGCGCATCGTCTCGTCGCTGGATGGCGGCCTCGGCGGCCTGATCGTCTTCGACCTGCAGGTCTGATCCCGCAGGTCGAACGTCTCGGTTTCCGTCGTCAACTGCCCTTGCGCATCGCGGCGGAGATCTGATCGACATTGTAGCGGAACATCTTCTCATAGGTGGATGCCGGGCCCTTGGCGTCCGACAGCGATTCCACATAGAGCTCGCCGCCGGGCTCTGCGCCCGTTGCCTTGGCGATCTGCTTGACGAGGCGCGGATCGTTGGAGTTTTCGAAGAAGTAGGTCTTCACCTGCTCGGCCTTGATCTGCTCGATCAGCTTGGCCACTTCAGCCGCCGACGCCTCGCTTTCGGTGGAAACGCCGAGCGGCGCCAGGAAGCTCACATGATACTCCCGACCGAAATAGCCGAAGGCGTCGTGGCTGGTCAGCACCTTGCGATGATCTTCCGGGATCTTTTCGAACTTCGCCTTGGCATAGGCGTCCATCTCGTCGAGCTTCTTGGTGTACGCCTCGGCATTGGCCTTGAACGCCGCCGTATCGGCTGGATCGGCAGATGAAAGCGCCTTCTCGATATTGGCGACCCAGACCTTGACGCTGACCGGGCTGTTCCAGACGTGCGGGTCGGTCACCGTCTTGCCGTCTTCTTCCATGGTGCGCGTCTTCACGCCCTCGGAGACCGTCACCGGCGTTCCCTTGTAGCCCGAAGCCGCAATCAGCCGGTCCATCCAGCCTTCCAGTCCTTCGCCGCTGACGAAGGTGACCTTCGCCGCCTTCAGGTTCTTGGCGTCGGTGGGCGACGGCTCGAATTCGTGGGGGTCGCCGTTCGGCCCGACGAGGCTCTTGACCTCGACATGGTCGCCGCCGACTTGGCTGACGACATCGGCAAGCACGGTGAAGGAGGCTACGACCTTCAGCGTTTCGGCCGAGGCCGGCATGGCCGAGAAGGCCATCAACGCGGGAAGCGAGGCGGCAAGAAGCAATCTTCTATGGGGCATAGAAGGATCCTTTGGTTAGCCCTTGAGATGGGCGCGGGGGAAGAGACGCCGGGCAAGGCCCGACGGTGCGAAAAAGATGGAAAAGCCGTAGATCGCCGCCGCCGTCATGATGATCGTCGGCCCGGAGGCGAGCGCGAGATGGTAGGAGGCGATCAGCCCGAAATAGCCGGACGCCGCGGCACTCAAGGCAGCCACCAGCATCATCGAGGGCAGGCTGCGTGACCAGAGCTGCGCGATCGCGGCCGGCAGCATCATCAGCCCCACCGCCATCAGCGTGCCGAGCGCCTGGAAACTGGCGACCAGATTGAGCACGACGAGCAGCAGGAACAGGAAGTGATAGACCGGACCGCGCCCGCCGATCGCCCTCAGGAAACTCGGATCGAAGCACTCCGCGATCAGCGGCCGGTAGATCGCGGCAAGCACGATCAGCGTCAGCGTCGTGATCGCGCCGATCTGGTAAAGGGCAGGGGGATCGATGGCGAGGATGGTGCCGAACAGCACATGCAGCAGGTCGATGTTGGAGCCCCTCAGCGAGACGATCAGCACGCCGAGCGCCAGCGACGCGAGATAGAAGCTGGCAAAGCTCGCATCCTCCTGCAGCACCGTCACCCGGCTGACCGCACCCGACAGCAGGGCGACGGCAAGCCCCGCCACCAGCCCGCCGATCCCCATCGCCGTCAGCGAGAGCGATCCGGCGACGAGATAGCCGATCGCCGCCCCCGGCAGGATCGCATGGCTCATCGCATCTCCCATCAGGCTCATGCGCCGCAGCATCAGGAACACGCCGATCGGTCCGGAACCGAGCCCGAGGCACAAGCACGCAACCAGCGCCCGACGCATGAAGCCGTAATCGACGAAGGGCGCGAAGAAGAGATCGTAGATGGTCATGCGGCGGGCGCGCAGGCGTCTGCGTCCTCATCCCAGCGCTCGGCCATCGCCCTTGCTTTCAACAGGTTCTCGGCAGACATCGCGGAAGCGGTCGGGCCCCAGTCGATCATCTCGCGGGCGAGAAGCAGCGTCTGCGGGAAATGCGCGCGGATCTGCTCGAAGTCGTGCAGCACCGCCACGATGGTGCGCCCGTCGCCATGCCAGGTCAGGATCATCTCGATCAGATCGCGGGTGGTGCGGGCGTCGATCGCGGTAAAGGGCTCGTCGAGCAGGATCACTTTGGCGTCCTGCAGCAACAGCCGCGCAAACAGCACCCGCTGTAGCTGGCCCGATGACAGCGACCCGATCTGCCGCCGCTCGAAACCCTCCAGCCCAACGGCCGCGATCGCCTCCCGCGCCTTCACCATCTCCGCACCCGACACCCGCGAAAACGCCCCCGCCTGCCGCCATGCGCCGAGCAGCACGGTATCGAGCACCGAGATCGGAAACCGCCTGTTGATATCGGCCGCCTGCGGCAGATAGCCGAAATCGGTGCGCTGCAGCCGATGCTCCACGCACCCCTCGCTCGGCCTGAGCTCACCCATGATCGCCTTCAACAGCGTCGACTTTCCCGCCCCATTCGGCCCGGCAATGGCCGTCAGGCTGCCGGCCGTGATCGCGCCGGAGACATGGTGCACGGCCGGGTGCCGGTTATAGGCGACGGTGAGGTTGGAAAGCCGGATCAGCTCTTCACTCATGGCAGCAACACCGCCCATGCGATGGCGACCCAGAGCAGGGCGGCGACGACAACGGCGCCGATCACGCGGCTCATTGCCGAGGTGCCCATCAGGCCGGCGGCGAGGTTGTTCAGGAGGGTCATTGCGGGTACTCAATATGTAATAACATTACTTTGTAACGTTATAACGATAATTTTAGCCTAGACGCAAGCGGCCAAGTGCGAAAAATATCGACGATCGAAAGCGGTTGTGGAGAATAGGGAAGGGGAATGGGAAATGGGGGTGGGCGCATCGCCACGCTCTCGGCGTCATCCTCGGCCAACGTGCCGAGGATCTAAGCACGCCTCCAGGAATACAACGGTGCAATGGAGGTGTGAGGAGCCGGAGCCACTGGAATAAGCGGGAGGATGTGTGTTGGCGCCTAGGCACCCGCAGCCCCGTCCTCGCCCAGCGTCCATAGACGTCGAGCCAGTTGCACCTGCAGCAGATACTCGGGACAAGCCCGAGTATGACGGTCGTGGGGATGCGGCGTCGCTTCCCACACTCTCGACGTCATCCTCGGCCAAGGTGCCGAGGATCTAAACACGCCGCCAGGAACGCAACGGCGCAGCAAAAACGCAAGAGAGCCAAAGCCCGCCGCAACCGCCACGCAAGCCAGCGCGTCAGCGCGGCCAAGCGCCGGGCGAAACCACCACGCGGCCCCACCCCGCAACATCACCTCAAAGCTGCTCGATCATCGTCGCAGCGCTCGAAACCGTCGCCTGGCCGGGGTTGTCCTCGACGTTGAGCGACTTCACGACGCCGTCTTCGACCAGCATCGAGTAGCGCTTGGAGCGCACGCCGAGGCCGCCGCCGGAGAGGTCGGCGTCGAGGCCGATGGCCTTGGTGAAGGAGGCGTCCCAGTCGGGCAGGAAGTGGATCTTGCCCATGCCGCCGGAGGATTGCGCCCAGGCGCCCATGACGTGCCAGTCGTTGACGGCGATAACCGCGATGTCGTCGACGCCCTTGCCGAGAATGGTGTCGCGGTTTTCGAGATAGCCGGGCAGGTGGTTGAGCGAGCAGGTCGGCGTGAAGGCGCCGGGCACGGCGAATAGCACCACGCGCTTGCCCTTGAACAGAGCCTCGGTCGTGGTCTCGACCGGGCCGTCAGCCGTCTTTTCCTTGAAGGTCGCGGAAGGCAGCGTGTCGCCGATTGCAATGGTCATGACTATCTCCTGGTTATTGTTTGGCAGGCGCCGCCGAGGGCCGCCTAAGTTGAGATCAATGGCAGGTGTGAATGATAGGATCGGCCTATTTGAAAGCAAGCGGGCTTTCGATGGCGCGCGCTCCGTCGATCACAAGCGCGCTCCAGCTTTTGCCGGATATGTCGTAATTCTTGGGCAGCTTGCCGATCGCAACTGTCGTCGTCAGCGACGTGCCATCGCGCTTGCTCATCAGCTGCTTGGTGAAGACATAGCCGCTCGGGCCGGCAATGACGACGTCGGGCGTCGTGTCGCCGATGTCCGGGAGCGTGATACTGAGCGTCAGTTCCTTCTGGTCAGCCGACAGCGCATGCTTGCTCACCTTGAACTTAGACGACGGCGCCTCCGGCAGCCTGGCGTCGGCGGCGTCAAGAAGGGCCTTTTCCTCCGGCTGCGATTGCCCGGCCGTCGAAAGCGCGACGGTGAGGTCAGCCTGGAAGGGCACGCAGATATCCTTGCAGATGCCGATGAAGGCCTGCGCCTTGATCTCGGTGGCACCGCTCTCGGCCGAAAGCGTGAGCGGCAGCGTCACCGGCGCGTCGTAGCCGATGTCGTCGAGCCTGTCGTCCTTGATGTGCTTCGGGATCGGGTAGCCGATCTTGTCGAGCGTCACGCCCGTCTCGGGCGCGATCGTGATCTGCGGGGGGATGCCGCTATTGCCCGGCTCGCGCCAATAGGTGATCCATCCGGCATTGGGTTCGATCTGCAGCCCGGCGCGGATCTTGCCGTGCGCGTCGGGCGCCATCGCCACCAGCCGCATCCGCCCGCCGGCATTGTCGACCCATTCGCTGGTTCCCGCCTGCGCTGCGGAGAGCGTGGCTGAGGACAGGCCAAGAGCCGTGGCGATGATCAGGACGAGGCGTCTGTTGTGCGGGGCAAAGGTCATGCGGCAATGGTTATTCAAATCCGCTGCCCTTCGCCAGCAGCCGCATCCGATTTAATTTTCATTTTCAGTTGATTGAAACAGGACATTGGCCCATGTTTCTCTTGTCGGCGCCTCGAGCGGTCTGGCATCAGGAGGTATCATGTCCCTGTCGACCCTGAAAAACAGACGTGAACGCGGCTTCTTCGACGGCCAGTTCCTGATCGCCATGCCCGGCGTATCGGACAGCAATTTCGCCCGCACGGTGATTTACGTCTGCGCCCATTCCGACGCCGGCGCCATGGGTTTCATCATCAATCGCTCTCAGGAGCTTTCGTTCACCGACGTGCTCATGCATCTCGACATGATCAAGAGCGACGAGGCGATCCTCATGCCGCCGCCATCCGGCGACCTGTCGATCCAGACGGGCGGACCCGTGGAAAGCGGCCGAGGCTTTGTTCTGCATTCCGACGATTATCTCTGCGATTCCAGCATTCCCGTCAGCGACGATATCTGCATGACGGCGACGCTCGACATCATCCGCGCCATCGCCAAGGGCGAGGGCCCGAAGCGCGCCACCATGCTGCTCGGCTATGCCGGCTGGGGCGCTGGCCAGCTCGAAGCCGAGATCGCC
Source organism: Rhizobium sp. NPDC090275 (assembly GCF_044772225.1). Classification (NCBI taxonomy): domain Bacteria; kingdom Pseudomonadati; phylum Pseudomonadota; class Alphaproteobacteria; order Hyphomicrobiales; family Rhizobiaceae; genus Rhizobium; species Rhizobium sp. NPDC090275. Next base: position 448,348 of record NZ_JBIVYL010000003.1, read on the forward strand.
AGCAACGGCTGGCTGAATTGCCCGGCCAATGACGCCCTCATCTTCGATCCCCATCTCGATGATAAATACGAGCGCGCGCTGGCCGGCATGGGCATTTCGGCGGCCATGCTCTCCACCGAAGCTGGTCACGCCTGAAGACGCAAAAATTCGCGGAACGAATAGCTGCGAACCACGTTCTCTTTTCGCACCGGGCACGAGGCCCGTACCAAAAGGAGACATCAGATGGGTAGCACCAGCGACAAGATTTCCGGCAAGGCCAACGAAATCGCCGGCAAGGCGAAGCAGGCTGTCGGCAAGGCGACCGGCGACAATTCGACCCGCGCCAAGGGCGCCGTCCAGGAAGCCAAGGGTAAGGCCCAGTCCGCCAAGGGCGATGCCAAAGGCAAGATCAAGGATGTCGTCGATCGCATGTGATCGAAAGCATCCCCGCAATGGCCCGTCGCGCATCCGCGCTGCGGGTCGTTTTGTATCAACTCCACGCTATGGGGCGTTCCATGCGGCTTTTCGCCTGCGATAACTGCGATCAGGTCGTGCACTTCGACAACCGGCAATGCGTACGCTGCAACCATCGCCTCGGCTTCTTAGCCGATGATCTCTCGATGCGCGCGCTCGAGCCGCGCGACGAGACGCTGTGGCAGCTGACATCGGAGCCTCAGCGCGCCGTACGCTTCTGCGCCAATGCCGGTCTCGATATCTGCAACTGGCTGGTCAATGCGGATGACGAAAATCCGTTTTGCATCGCCTGCCGCTATAATCGCCTGGTGCCGAATACCCATACGCAGGAGGGTATCGATCGCTGGCGCCGCATCAGCCAGGCGCAGCGCCATCTCTTCTATTCGCTGCTGCGCTGGCGCCTGCCGCCACCCGATCGTATCGAGGATCCGCAAGGCGGGTTGGTATTCGACTTTCTCGAGGATGAGGTGCAGGTCGACGGTAATGTCATCCCGGCCATGACGGGCCACGACGAGGGCGTCATCGCCATCCGCGCCGCCGAGGCCGACGACATCACCCGCGAACTCGCCCGCGCCTCGATGAACGAACCCTATAGAACGCTTCTCGGCCATTTTCGCCACGAGATCGGGCACTTCGTCTGGAACCGCCTGGTCCGCGACCGCGATGCTTTCGACGGCTTCCGCGCCGTCTTCGGCGATGAGCGACAGGATTATGGTCAGGCGCTTCAGAACCATTACCAGAACGGCGCGCCTCTCGGCTGGCAGCAGAGCTTCATCAGCGCTTACGCGGCGGCCCATCCCTGGGAGGATTTCGCCGAGTGCTTCGCGCACTATCTGCACATCGTCGATACGCTGGAGACCGCGCGCGGCTTCGGCATCGCGATCGATCCGCGCGGTCATGAGGAAATGGCGTCCGAGGTGGATTTCAACCCTTATCGGGCGGCAAGCGCCGAGCAACTGGTCAGCGCCTGGGTGCCGCTATCGGTGGCGATCAATGCCATCCAGCGCAGCATGGGCCAGCCGGATTCCTACCCCTTCGTGCTGTCGAACGCCGTCGTCGAAAAGCTCGAATATCTGCACCGGTTGATCCAGGATCGCGTCGCCGAACCCCGGCAAGCTGCCGCTTGAAGTTCAGCGGCCTGAGAGACCTCAGGCGCGCTTGGTCAGCGGAAACCGTTCCTTCAACAGCCGCAGCACCGATTCCGACGCCATCGGAGGACCGAAGAGATAGCTCTGGCCGTAGGTGCAGCCCATCTTCGCCAGTTCGATCGCATCCTCGTTGGACTCGATACCTTCGGCCACGACCTTCATCTCCAGCTCCCGCGCCATGGAGATCACCGAACGCAGCACCGTCGATTTCCGGTCGCTGGTGTCGCAGACCAGGGTCTTGTCGAGCTTGATCGTGTCGAACGGGAAGCGGGTGAGGTAGGAGAGCGAGGAATAGCCGGTGCCGAAATCGTCGAGCGCCAGCCCAAGCCCGATCTCGCGCAGCTTGCCCAGCACCAGGCGCGCCTGCTCCGGGTTTTCCATCACCATCGTCTCGGTCAGCTCCAGCTTCAGCCGGGTCGGATCGCAATGGGTCTTGGCGAGGACCGAGCGTACGTCGTCATAGAGATCGTTGTTGAGGAGCTGGGCGCTCGAGAGATTGATCGACACGAAGATCGGCAGCTCGCCGGTCTGGCTCTCCCAAGCCATCAGATCGTTGGTCGCCTGTTCGAGCGCGAAGACGCCGAGCATGTTGATGATGTCGGAAGCCTCGGCGATCGGGATGAATTCCGACGGCGGGATGTTGCCGCGCTTCGGATGCTCCCAGCGCATCAGCGCCTCGAAACCGGCGATCTCGACATCTTCCAGGCCGGCGATCGGCTGGTAGACCATCGACAGCTCCTTGCGCTCCAGCGCACGACGGAGATCCGATTCCAGCTGCAGTCGGTCGGCGCCGAAGTCGCGGAAGGCAGGCTGGAACGGCTCGACGCGGTTGCCGCCGGCGCGCTTCGCCCGGTACATGGCAAGCTCGGAATCGCTGAGCATCCCGGTCGCGTTTTCCTGCTGGTCGACGAAGGACGCAAGCCCGATCGACGCCGTCAGGATGATCTCGCGGTTGGCGAAGTTGATCGGCACCATGATCGCCTTGCTGATCGCGTCGGCGAAGTCGGCGATCTTGGCGGGATCGCGTTCGGACACGAGGATGAGGCCGAACTGATCGCCGGAGAGACGCGCCAGCGTGTCCTGCGGCTTCAGCAGCCGGCGAAGACGCCGCGTCAGCGCGATCAGGATATTATCGCCGGCGGCAACGCCCAGCGCGTCGTTGACCAGCTTATAGCGATCGATATCGATCACCATCACGGTCGGCCTCAGCGTATCGCCACCCGGTGCCAGCGCCAGCACGCCCTGCAGGCGGTCGAGGAAAAGCTGGCGGTTGGGAAGGCCGGTCAGGTTGTCGTGCAGCGCATCCTGCAGCAGCCGGTCGATCGAGTTCTTCTGCTCGGTCACGTCGATGACGGTGCCGACGCAACGGATCACTTCGCCGTTGGAATCGAGCACCGGCCGGGCGCGGATCAGGAGCCAGTGGAAATGCCCGTCCTCGGCGCGAATGCGGAACTCGTGGTTCAGCCGGCCGCGGCGATGTTCGAGCAGCACGTCGAGCGTGGCGCGGAAGCGGTCGCGATCGTCAGGATGCAGGCGCGGCAGCCAGTTGCGGGCGGCACCATGCATCGTGCCCGGCGAAAGGCCGAGCTTGACGGAGACATCGGGAATGGTGACGACGCGGTCGCGCGCCACGTCCCAATCCCACACCATATCGCCGGAGCCGGTCAGCGCCAGCGATTGCCGTTCGAGATCGGAGAACAGCCCCTGCTGGAACGTGCCACCGGCAAAGGCGTGCTGCATGACGGTGAAGCCGATCAGAAGCACGATTAGCACGAGACCACCGCCGAGCGCCGGCTGGATGATGTCGTTGTCGAGCTGGCCGGTGATCGTCAGCCAGCCGCCGAACAGCCATACCAGGATCAACGCCCAGGCGGGCACCAAGAGAATGGCGCGGTCGTAGCGGTTGAGGCCGAGATAGATGATGAGCAGCAGGCCCAGCGTCGCGGTGAGCGCGAAGGAGAGGCGGGCGATACCGGCGGCGATGGCCGGATCGTAGATCGCGACGCCGAAGAGCAGCGCCAGGCCCAGCACCCAGGCCAGCGTCACGTAGCCGAGATGCGTATGCCACCGGTTGAGGTTGAGATAGGTGAACAGGAAGATGACGAAACTAGATGCCAGCGCCACTTCCGCGCAGGCGCGCCATATTCGCTGGTCCGCCGAAGCGATACTGACGAGCTTGCCAAGAAAGCCGAAATCGACGCAAATGTAGCCGAGCACCGCCCAGGCGAGCGCTGCCGTCGCCGGTAGCATCGAGGTGCCCTTGACGACGAAAAGGATGGTCAGGAACACCGCCAGCAGGCCGGCAATGCCAAGCACGATGCCGCGATAGAGCGTGAACGCGTTGATCGTGTCCTTGTAGGCGTCGGGCTCCCACAGATAGATCTGCGGCAGTTCCGGCGTCGAAAGCTCGGCGACGAAGGTGATGACGGAGCCCGGGTTGAGCGTGATGCGGAAGACGTCGGAATCGTCGCTCGGCTGCCGGTCGAGCGCGAAGCCTTCGCTCGGCGTGATGGCGATGATGCGCTGCGACCCGAGGTCGGGCCAGAACAGCTTGGAATTCACCAGACGGAAATGCGGTGCGACGATCACGCGCTCCAGCTGTTCGTCGGATACGTTGGCGAGCGCGAAGACCGCCCAGTCGCCCTGGTGGTTGCCGGAGCTGGACCGCACCTCGATGCGCCGGCGGATGCCGTCGGCGCCGGCCGCGGTCGAAACCTGGAAGGCCTCGCCCTGGTTGGCGTAGATCTCGGTGGTCTTGGTCAGATCGAGCGCGGTGTCGTCGCGGGAAATCTTCACCGGTTCGGCCGCCTGCGCGACCCCTGCCATCAGCGCCAAAGCCGACAGGAAAAGCGCTGCGATCACCGCGACGAAACGTCCAGATGGTGATGGGTGCAGCATGCGTTTGTTGGTCATCGGCTGTCGGTTATCCTGCCTTTATCCGTATCGGTGGCGAGCAGTGAAAACATCACGTGATCATGCCACTGACCGTTGATCTTCAAGTATCCGCGCAGATAGCCTTCCCGCTGAAACCCGGCTTTTTCAAGCAGGCGGATGCTCCGAGCATTGTCTGGAATACAGGCTGCTTCGATACGGTGCAACTCAAGGCCTGCGAAGATGTAGGGTATAACCAATTGAAGTGCGGCGAACATATGGCCCTGGCCGGCATGCGTTTCGCCCATCCAGTAGCCGATCATGCAGCTCTGTGCCGCCCCGCGCCTGATATAGCCGATGGTGATGCCGCCGAGCAGCGTCATGTTTTCACGGTGGAAAAGCAGCAGCGGAACGGCCTGTCCGGATGCATATTCCTGCTTGCCGCGAATGACGCGCGCCCGGTACGAGCCTTCCGTCAGCTCGTCGCGTCGCCAGGTCGGCTCCCAGCGTTCGAGAAAGCCGCGGCTTGCCGACCGCAGCTTGTGCCACTGGTTGAAATCCTGGTAGCGCGGCAGCCGCAGCACATAATTGGCGTCTTCGATTTCAACTGCTTCCGGCTGCCGAGACAGGAACCGAAACACCGATTTTGGCATCGATCACTCCCGGCAACGCGAATGCAGGTTCAAAGTACGGCTTGCTTGCCCTGTGGGGCAGGCGAGGTGAGCGACGCGGCGATGTCTTCCATCGGCGCCAGATGCTCGAGCGGGCCGATTGCCGACAGCGTCGGCACGGTGTCGAAGAACAGCCGGCCCGCAAGGTCGGTCAGGCGTTCGATGGTGATGCCTTCCAGCCGCTCCATCATTTCAGGATTGGAGATCGGTCGGCCGTAGAGCATCATCTGCCGCGCCACCTGGCCGGCGCGCGCCGCCGGGCTTTCCTGACCCATCAGAAGCTGGGCGCGGATCTGGGCGCGGGCACGCTCGATTTCCTTCTGGTCGATCGAGGTCGCGGACTTGTGCAACTCGTCGATGATGACGGGCACCAGTTCCGGCAGGTTCTCGCCGCCGGTCGCGGCATGAATGCCGAAGATGCCGGTGTCGGAGAAGCCCCAGTGGAAGGCATAGATCGAATAGCAGAGGCCGCGGATTTCGCGCACTTCCTGGAACAGGCGGGACGACATGCCGCCGCCGAGGATGTTGGCGAGGATCTGCGAACAGTAGAAGTCGCGCGCGTGATAGGCCTTGCCCTCGAAGCCGAGCAGGATCTGGGCGTCCATCAGGTCGCGCGTCTCGCGGATATTGCCGCCGATATACTTGGCGGGGTCCATGACCGGCGGGGCGCTCGGCGCGGTCGGCAGCGAGGCGAATCGCTCCTCGACCATGCGCACGAACTCGTCGTGCTGCACGGCGCCGGCTGCGACCACGAACATGCGGTCGGTCGTGTAGTTGCGGCTGAGATAGCCGCGGATCTGCTGCGGCGTGAACGACACCACCGTCTGCGGCGTGCCGAGAATGGCGCGGCCGAGCGTCTGGTCGCGATAGGCGACTTCGGAAAACCGATCGAACACCACATCATCGGGCGTGTCGTTGGCTGCGTTGATTTCCTGCAGGATGACCTGCTTCTCACGCTCCAGCTCTTCCTCTTCGAAAGCGGATTCGGTGAGGATGTCAGCCAGGATATCGACGGCGAGCGGCACATGGTCTTTCAGGACGCGCGCATAGTAGGAGGTCGTTTCGGTCGAGGTGGCGGCGTTCACTTCGCCACCGACATCCTCGATCTGTTCGGCGATCTCGCGGGCGCTGCGGCGCGCGGTTCCCTTGAAGGCCATGTGTTCGAGCAGGTGGGCAATGCCATGCTCGTCTGTCGTCTCGTTGCGCGAACCTGATTTGATCCAGACCCCGAGTGCTGCACTTTCGAGATGCGGCATGGTCTGTGTCACTACTGTCAGCCCGGATTTGAGCCGGGTGCACTCAACTGTCATTGGCTATCTTTCTGCGCCTTCTGCCGATTAGGCCCGGGAATGCTCGTCGATAAATGTTTCTACCTCTTTGAGCTCGGGCTTAACGATCTGAAAGCGCTCCTCCTTGTCCATCAAATCAGCAAGCCACGTCGGAAGCGCGGGGTCAATACCGGATGCGGATTTTACGGCGGCGGGGAACTTAGCCGGATGCGCGGTGGCAAGCGTCACCATCGGCGAATTGGCCTTTTCATGCTTGTCGGCGACAAAAACGCCGATCGCCGAATGCGGATCGAGCAGGTAGCCGGTCTTTTCGAGCGTGGTCTTGATCGTCTCGGCCACCTGCTTTTCGCTGGCGCGGCCGGCGCGGAAATCCTTCTTGATGAAGGACATGGCATCGGCCGAAATATCGAAACCGTTCGACTGTTTCAGGCTGTCCATGGCGGCGCGGACCTTCGACGCATCGCGGCCATAGGCCTCGAACAGCAGCCGTTCGAAGTTCGACGAGATCTGGATATCCATCGAGGGCGAGGTCGTCGCCTTGACGTCCTTCATCTCGTAGCGGCCGGTCTTGATCGTGCGCGCCATGATGTCGTTTTCGTTGGTGGCGACGACCAGCTTGCCGATCGGCAGGCCCATGCGCTTGGCGCAGTAACCGGCGAAGATATCGCCGAAATTGCCGGTCGGTACTGTGAACGAGACCTTCCGGTCCGGTGCGCCCAGCGTGATCGCCGTCGTGAAATAATAGACGATCTGCGCCATGATGCGCGCCCAGTTGATCGAGTTGACGCCCGAAAGCTTCACCTTGTCGCGGAAGGCGCCGTCGTTGAACATCGCCTTCACGAGGTTCTGGCAATCGTCGAAATTACCCTCGACGGCGAGCGCATGCACGTTGGACGCCGTCGACGTCGTCATCTGCCGCTGCTGAACCGGCGAAACCTTGCCATGCGGGAAGAGGATGAAGATGTCGGTGCGCTCGCGACCGGCGAATGCGTCGATCGCGGCCCCGCCCGTGTCGCCCGAGGTGGCGCCGACGATGGTGGCGCGCTCGCCGCGCTTTTCCAGCGCATAATCCATCAGCCGCGCCAGAAGCTGCATCGCCACATCCTTGAAGGCGAGCGTCGTGCCGTGGAAGAGCTCCATCACGAAGCTGTTCGGGCCGGTCTGCACCAAAGGCGCGATCGCCGGATGGCGGAAGGTGCCGTAGGCTTCGTCGATCATCGCGCGAAACGTGTCGGCCGGGATTTCACCGTTGGTGAACGGCGACAGGATGGTGAAGGCGATCTCCTGGTAGCTCTTGCCGCGCAGGGCCCGGATTTCCTTCTTGGAGAACTGCGGCCATTCGCGCGGCACATAAAGGCCACCGTCACGCGCCAGACCCGCCAACAATGCATCGCAGAAACCGAGAGCAGGGGCTTTGCCGCGGGTCGAGATATATTCCACTGTCGTCATCCTTGATGTGCCGGGCCTAAATAAAATCCGGATTGAAGAGAAAACCTGTGTCGCGCCGCCCTTTGGCCGCAGCTCCGGCCTTCGCCGGCTGCAATCCCGAAATGTGCATCAAAACAGTGCTTACCCAATCGATTTTTGTTTGCGCCGCTGATATAGACCATCGCAAACTGTCACGAAAGGCCCTGTTTTCACTCAGCAGGCCTGGCAAAAAACTTTGTGAAGAGGGTGGAATAATCGTGCTCGGCAAGGTCTCTCGTCTTATCGCTTCCGTGTCCTTCGCGGCTGTTCTGGTCGGCTGCAACTCGCTCGGGATGGGCGGTGGAGAAACGAAGACGGCGGAAACGGCACCATCTGGCGCCACCGGCCAGATCATGCCGATGTCGCCCGCCAACCCGTCCTCCAACGACCCGTCGATCGGCACCGCCACCACGGCTTCCGGCAATACGGCGCGCGTCGTCCAGGGCGCTTGCCCGACCATCTACATGAAGGACGCCGACGCGATCCTCTACCGCTACGCCGGCGGCGCCAAGACCGGCGCGCCCGACAAGCTCTCCTTCCAGGCCTCCATCGGCAACTACACGCGCCAGTGCACGCTGAACGACCAGAACCTCGTCATGACCGTCGTGGCCCAGGTCCGCGTCGTCGCGGGCCCGGCCGGCACCGGCGGCAACGTCACGCTGCCGATCCGCATCTCCGTCTTCGACGGCGAAGACGCGCTCTATTCGGAAGTCACCAACTTCCCCGCCCAGATCGACCCGACCGGCGCCACCCAGGTGCTGTTCCGCAAGGACGACATCAAGCTTCCCGTCGGCTCCGGCGCACTGGTCCGCGTCAACGTCGGCTTCGACCAGGGCGCGCCTGCCAAGGGCAAGGGCAAGAAGAAGTCCAGCTAAGGTTTGGGGTAGGGGATCGCGGTTGCAGTTGCGTCGCGATTTCAAAGTTTGAGGTGGTGCCGTGTGGCCCCCTCATCCGACCCTTCGGGCCACCTTCTCCCCGTTGGGGAGAAGGGGAGGTTAGCGCAAGCGGCCCGCCACGAGTCTCTTCTCCCCAACGGGGAGAAGGTGCCGGCAGGCGGATGAGGGGGCTAACGGCACAACGCCTAAGCCCATTTCCATTCCCTCAAACATATCAATCCAAACTCACGCCACGCCTTCCCACTCCGCCAGCGCCGCAACCACACCCGGCAGATCCACCATCCGCGAAATCACCGTCTCGGCACCCGCATCCGTCAACCGGTCGGCGTGCGAGGGGTAGGTGTGCGAGGCGCCGGTGAAGCCGATCACCCGCATGCCGGCGGCGCGCGCCGCATGGACGCCGTGCACGGAATCCTCGACCACCACGCAGCGCGACGGCGACGCGCCCATCTGCTTGGCGCCGTGCAGGAAGATATCGGGCTTCGGCTTGACGCGGTCGGCGCCGAGGTCCTTGGCCGAGAAGATGTTCGGCGCGAAGAACTGGCTGAGCCCGACCTTGGAGAGCATCATGGTGAGCCGCGCGCTCGACGAGTTCGAGCAGATGCAGCGCTTGAGATCGATGCGCTTGATGGCCGCCTCGACGCCCGCGATCGCCTGCACGTCGGAAGCGAGCCGCATGTCGAGCAGCTTCTCGGACTTGTCGAGCAGCGAGGCCGAAAGCGGAATGCTGGCGTCGCGCTCCACTTCCATGAGGATGTTCTGCCAGGTCATGCCGGAGAAGCGCTCGCCCATCTCCTCGATGCTGATTGGGTAGCCGGCCTCCGTCAGAAGCTTGGACTCGACGTCTGCCGCGATGATTTCGGAATCGACCAGAACGCCGTCGCAGTCGAAAAGGATGAGGTCGAAGCCATTCATGTCTATCAAGCCTTGTTGGGGGATGCTGCGGCTTTACACGATGCCTCGCCCGATCTCAACCGGCCGGGCGTCATGGCTGGCCTGCGAGTGCCGGGTGGCTAGGGTTGCGCTCAATTGAAATGCCTGCGGATGCAGGCGCTTGCCGCCTCGACAAGCCATCTCGACAAGCCACGGCTCGCCCTCTAATGGATGAATATGGCCAAGGAACCGGAAGACACAATCGCAAGCCGCATCAGCCGCGTGCTCGCCGACCGCATCGTTCGTGGCGAACTGCCGGCCGGCTTCCGTCTGCGCCAGGATCATATCGCCGAGGAGTTCGGCGCGAGCCACGTGCCCGTGCGCGAAGCCTTCCGCCGCCTGGAGGCCCAGGGGCTTGCGATCAGCAAGCCGCGCCGCGGCGTGCGTGTCGCTTCCTTCGATATCAAGGAGGTCCGCGAGGTGGCCGAGATGCGGGCAGCACTCGAGGTACTGGCGCTGCGCCACGCCGCCAAGCATCTGACGCCTGCGATCCTCGACGCCGCCGAGGAGGCGACCCGCGAGGGCGATGCCGCGGCTGACGTTCACGCCTGGGAAGAGGCCAACCGCCGCTTCCATCGCCTGATCCTGACGCCCTGCAACATGAGCCGTCTGCTCGCCTCGATCGACGATCTCCACGCCGCCAGCGCCCGCTTCCTGTTTTCCGCCTGGCGTTCGGGCTGGGAGAAGCGCACCGACCACGACCACCGCGCCATCCTCGTGGCCTTGCGCCAGGGCAGGGCGGAAGAGGCGGCCGGCATTCTCGAACGCCACGTCCAGTGGATCGGCCGCGCGCCGAAATCCACCAACAAGGCTGGCGAAAACGGCGAAGCCTTCGCCATAGTCGGCTGACTTTCCAAAATTATAGATAATTTTTGCTCGACGTGATTTCCCCGGAGAATCGCGCATTTACGCCTGCTCTCATGGCTGATCGTGCGCATGATCCCTTTTGTCCGCCGCGCAATCGCATCGTGGCCGCTTGCCATCGCGAAAAATCTCTCTCATAAAATAGATGGGAATCAGAAATTATCTATAATTTAAGAAGGAAAGTTCATGTCCCTGTTCGATCAATCGTCCGACTTCCGTTTCGACCCGCTGCGCCTCGCCGCTCGCCCGGCCGCCATCAAGGCCGTCTTCATGCTGGCGGGCACGCTCATCCTGGCGCTCGCCTCGCAGATCTCGGTGCCGATGGTGCCGGTGCCAGTCACCATGCAGACTTTCGCGGTAACGATGATCGGCGCGCTCTATGGCTGGCGTCTCGGCGCCGCGACGGTTCTCGCCTGGCTGGCTGAAGCAGCCATGGGCTTCCCGGTTCTGGCCGGTGGAGCCGGCGGTCTGGCACCCTTCGCGGGCCCGACGGCAGGCTATCTCGCATCCTTCCCCGTGATCGCGGCCCTTGCCGGCTGGCTCGCAGCGCGCGGCTGGACCGGCGACGCCGTGATCCGCAGCTTCGCCGCCCACTTCGCCGCCAATATCCTGTGCCTGGCGATCGGCGGCCTGTGGCTTGCAAATATGCTGGGCATGGAAAAGGCCTGGCTGCTCGGCGTCGCTCCCTTCATCCTGGGCGCGGTGCTGAAGTCGGCGCTGGCGGCAGCCGTGCTGAAGGGTATCCGGATTTACGCCGGCCGCTGAAGTGACCATTCGCCTGCGCGCCCACCACCTGCTCTGCATGCTGACCTTCGTCGGTGAAGGCTACACGCCGGCCTTCACCGAGAATTACATCCGCATCGCCCGGCGCCTGTCGTCGGGGGAGGATATCGAGCTGGTCGACGGCCCCGACGATATTTGCGCGCCGCTGCTCTCAGGAGCGGCGGCGCATTGCCACAACGAAAGCGTCGTGGCGCGGGACAGGGCGGCGGCGCAAGCAGTCGGCCGTCTGTTGGGGATGGCGGTCTGGAAGGGTACCCGCATCTATCCCGACGCGGCGCTGCTGAAACGCCTGCGCCGCAATTTCGCTCTCGGCACGATCCGCAAGGCTTGCGAAGAGTGCGAATGGAGCGAACTCTGCAACGATATCGCCGAGCGCGGCTTTACCGATGTGCTGGTCGCGCCAAGCTGACGCATGTCTCCCGAAAGTGGTTCCCGGTTTCGGGACAAAGACATGCGCAAAAACAAGAGCCTGAAGCGCGTCGCGCTTCAGGCCGCGACCGGCGTCTCCACCGGAAACAGCGCCAGGAACTGCCGCTCGCCCTCAGGCGAAAAGATCACCGAGCGGCTGCCAGCCGTGCGCCGCGCCCAGCCCTTGTCGAAGAAATTCACCAGCAGCGCCTTGCCGAGACTGCCGGCCAGATGCGCCCGCCGCTCGCTCCAATCGAGGCAGGAGCGGCAGAGCGGCCGCCGCGATGCCTTGAGGTCAGCGACATTAATCCCGATGCACTGGAACGTCTCCTCGCCCTTCGCGGTCAGCGCCAAGCCGTCGCCCACGGCGTCGATCGCGCCCCTGGCAACGAGGCTATCCAGCATTCGCACCCCGTAATCGCCGGCCAGATGGTCGTAGCAGATCCGCGCCTTGCGCAGCGCCGGCTCCTTCGGGCCCGGCTGGTGGCGCAGATGTCCGCGGCTCGCTGCAAAGCCCATCATGCTTTCGATCAGCCGCGCCACCGTCTCATCGGCAAGGGTAAAATAGCGATGCCGCCCCTGTTTGCGGGGAAGGAGTAGCCCGCCGGCCTCGAGCTTGGCGAGATGCGCACTCGCCGTCTGCAGCGTGATACCGCCGACCGCGGCGAGCTCTGTCGCGGTCAACGCCTTGCCACCCGTCAGCGCGGCCAGCATGTTGGCGCGGGCGGGGTCGCCGATCAGCGCGCCGATCTGGGCGATATCAGGTCCTTCCTTCACCGCTCACCTCCTCAGGATGTCATCTTCCATACTTCGACCGTAGCCGAAGCATCTCCGTCCCGCAACATGGCAAAACATCCTGCAACCCCATCCTGCAACCAAGGAGAAAGAGTGATGATCACCTGCTTCATCCGCTATGAAATCGACCCGTTCAAGAAGGATGCCTTTACCGAATATGCGCGCAACTGGGGCCAGGCCATCCCGCGCAACGGCGCCGACCTCATCGGCTATTTCGCCCCGCACGAGGGTTCCGCGACCACGGCCTACGGCGTCTACAATATCGAAAGCCTCGCCGCCTACGAAGCCTACCGCGCCCGCCTTGCCGCCGATCCACTCGGCCGCGAGAACTACGAATTCGCAAGACGCGAGCGCTTCATCCTCAAGGAAGACCGCATCTTCCTGGCGAACGTCTCGCTCCCCCACGCTGCAAAGGTGTTGCCATGATCGCCGTCATCTTCGAAGTCCTGCCCTATATGGGCGAGCGCCACACCTATCTCGACCTCGCCGGCGAACTGCGCGCCGAGCTCGAGAAGATGGATGGCTTCATCTCGATCGAGCGCTTCGAGAGCCTGACCATGCGCGGCAAGCTGCTCTCGCTCTCCTTCTGGCGCGACGAGGAAGCAGTCAAACGCTGGCGCAACCTCGAACACCACCGCGCCGCCCAGGCCGCCGGCCGTGGCGGCATCTTCGCGGATTACCGTCTGCGCATCGGCCATGTCGTGCGCGATTACGGGATGATCGAGCGGGCCGAGGCGCCGGCGGATAGCCGGGCGGTGCATGATAGGGTGGGTTAGCCGGTCTCAATACTGGCTGCGGTCGTCGTTCTCGCTGTCATCGCTCATTTGCGCGCGATAGATCTCGCCCTGCCTTGCCTTGGCCCGCCACGGACGTGCCTTCTTGAGCGGTATGTCGTAGGCTGGATCATCCCGGTCTAATGTCGCCACGGCAAAACCGGGTTCTGGCGCCGCGGGGCATTGTACTACCCACTCTCCATCGGGGCCGATCGTGCCCGCCGGTCCCTTATGGGCTTTCTGAACAGGCGTGGCGGCGCCAATCCAGATGCAGTTCAAATCCGCGTGCGCTCTGAGGACTGTCTGGAAACGCGGCGGGACGCCGTAGGATGAAAACAGAACCGCGTCCACGCCGAGACGCTCATATTCGCTGAACACCTCCTGAAACTGTGATTCTATGCAGATCGCGCAACCGAAGCGATAGCCATCGACATCAAAAACGACCGGTGCTGTGCCGGGCGTATACCAGCCTTGGAGTTCCGAGTTGGAAAGGAAACGCTTGTCGTATCGATTGATCAACGCGCCGGCGTCGGAAAACACGTAGAGACTGTTGTGGGGCGGGCGGCTGTCGGAGAAGCGGTGTGCCCCACCCACTACCGCGAATATGCTAAGTTCGCCGCAGATTTCGGCGATGGAGCGGAGAGCAGCTCGCTGCGCCTCCCAATCGAATGTCGACCAGTCCTCGGGGCTCATGATCTGCATCTTGCCGTATCCGGAAAGAGCGCCTTCGCAAAAATTGATCAATCGTGCTCCGGCCGAAGCGGCTTGCCCGATCAGGTCTCGTATTGAGGCGACATTGGCTGCAATGTCGGATGACACGAAGGTCTGGGCCGTAGCTATTTGCAACTCTGCCTCCCTGAACGCTCGACTCACGCGTCTCAGCGTGACGAGCGGAGGAGAGCTTATATCTAAGACAAAGGCGAGCTACCTTTTTGCAAACAGGCTCAGCGGGTAGCGAAAACCTGCATCGCCGAGGATTCGATCCGCTCTCTCAAGCGCGGATGCAGACTGTCGCGGGTGGTGATGTCGACAGGGCTTCCGAGCTTTTCCTCGAGCATCAGCTTGATGCCGATAAGGTCGAAGGCGTTGAAGCGGCTCTTGGGGTCGTAATCGATGAAAAGGTCGATATCGCTTGCCTGTTTCGCCTCGTCGCGGGCAACCGAGCCGAACAGGCAAAGCGAGGTCGCGCCCAGCGCACGCACCGCCTCGGCATTGCTCTTCAGACGTTCGAGCGCTTCGCTTTTCCTCATGCCGCAAGCCTAGCGTATCCGGATGTACTTTGCCATTGGCCTGAATTTTTTCCCGAAATCGTACCCCGGTTCAGGCTTTGGTAACCAAGATGAGTAACCATAACAGACAGTAAAGAGCGTAATGTGTATGAGCGAGTTAAAAGATGGCGTCTGTATTTCCGCTTGCCGATCTCAAGGCCTCCGCAAAGCCGGATTCCTGGATCGACACGATCATCAAGGGCGATTGCGTTGCCGCTCTTGAAGCCCTCCCGACCCATTCCGTAGACGTCATTTTCGCCGATCCGCCCTATAACCTGCAGCTCGGCGGCAATCTGCATCGTCCCGATCAGTCGCTGGTCGATGCGGTCGACGACGAGTGGGACCAGTTCGCCTCCTTCGAAGCCTATGATGCCTTCACCCGCGCCTGGCTGCTCGCCTGCCGCCGCGTGCTGAAGCCGACCGGCACGCTCTGGGTCATCGGTTCCTATCACAACATCTTCCGCGTCGGCGCGACGCTGCAGGATCTGAATTTCTGGATCTTGAACGACATCGTCTGGCGCAAGACAAACCCGATGCCGAACTTCAAGGGCCGTCGTTTCCAGAACGCGCATGAGACGATGATCTGGGCGAGCCCGAACGCCAAGGCCAAGGGCTACACCTTCAACTACGATGCGCTGAAGGCCTCCAACGACGACGTCCAGATGCGCTCCGACTGGCTGTTCCCGATCTGCAACGGACACGAGCGCCTGAAGGGCGAGGACGGCAAGAAGGTGCATCCGACGCAGAAGCCGGAAGCGCTGCTTGCCCGCGTCATCATGGCCTCGTCCAAGCCAGGCGACATCATTCTCGATCCGTTCTTCGGCTCGGGCACGACGGGCGCCGTCGCCAAGCGCCTCGGCCGCCACTTCGTCGGCATCGAGCGCGAGCAGGATTATATCGACGCGGCCTCCGCCCGAATCGAAGCGGTCGAGCCGCTCGGCAAGGCGGAACTGACTGTTATGACCGGCAAGAAGCAGGAGGTCCGCGTGGCCTTCAACACGCTGGTCGAAAGCGGCCTCATCAAGCCCGGCCAGGTGCTGACCGACGCCAAGCGCCGCTATAGCGCGATCGTGCGCGCCGACGGCACGGTTACAGCAGGCGGCGAGGCGGGTTCGATCCATAGAATGGGCGCAAAGGTCCAGGGTTTCGACGCATGCAACGGATGGACATTCTGGCACTTCGACGATGGGCAATCCCTGCGCCCGATCGACGATCTCAGGGCCGTCATCCGCAGTGATCTGGCAAACGCGGGCTGATCCGCGAAAGGCCCGATCGAGACTGCCGTCGACCGGTTTTTGTACCTCCAGTTGCGGAAGACGGCAAAAGGCGCCCGGGATCATACCCCGGGCGTCTTCAGTTCCGGACTTCCAAGAAAACAAGAGACGCCCGGATCGCTCCGAGCGTCTTTTCAGTTCCTACGCTTCACCACTTAGCGGCGCAGCAAGGCCATCCGCTCTTCGTCCTCGTCGCGCTGGCGTCCGCCGATTGCGGCGGCGACACTGGCGATGAAGGCGCCGACGAACAGCGACAGCGCGCCGAACAGGGCAACCGCCGAAGCCGTCTTTCGGGCATTATCCGCAGCCTCCTTGGCAGCAAGCTTGGCGTCGTCGATCCGCTTCATGACGGCATCGACCCGTGCCTTGGCATCGGTCGCGGAAAGGCCGGTGCGGGCAGCAACCACCTGCTCGACAAAGGCCTGATCATCGGCCGAAAGCTTGCCGTCGACAATGCCGTTCACCAGCACGCGCGTCACCTGGGCATTGACCGCCTCATCACTCTGGTTGCCCGCTGCCGGCGCCGTATTGGTGGGGCGCAGCAAGGCGTCGGTGAAATAGGCCGGCGAGAAGCCGCTCGTGCCATCGCTGGCGCTGACAGCTGCCCCGGCACCTGCGGCGCCGACTGCTCCCACCGCTGTTGCGGTGGCCTGCGTACCGGTGCTGATCACCGACGACAGTGCCGATCCCAGCAATCCGGCAACGACAACGGTCGCTAGCGCCCAGGAGAGGAAGCCATGCGCGGTGTCGCGGAAGAAGACCTCGTAGGTGTGGACGCCGACCCATTTGGTCCGCAACCGGCCGGTCAGATAACCGCCGAGTGCGGCCGAAACCCATTGCACGACGATCAGCCAGATCGCGGCAGTCGCGCCGATCGTGGTCAGCGAGGCGTTGTCATGCGACCAGGGCGATACCATGGTCAGGCCAAGGCCGGAACCGATCAGGATGAAGATCAACGATATCGCGGTCGCGGCCAGCGTGCCGGCGATGATCGGCCCCCAGCTGACGGCGGGAGCCGATGATTCCAGTGGTGCGTCGGTCACCACGGTGGAGGAGGTAAAGGACATCGCCGACCCCCTAGTGCCAGAACAGCAGGATGATCAGGATCAGCGGGATCGGAACGCCCAGAAACCACAGCAGGATACCTCTACCCATCATAACCTCCCGTCAGCACGGCTGACTTATCGTTTGCTCGAAACCGCGTCATGCGCGGGTCCTCACAAAACCGTCAACGGCGCTGATTGTTCCTAAGGCGATGAGAGATTTGCGGTTTCTCTTCGCGCCGGGAGGGAGGCTCGGCAGCTTCTCCGGCTTAGAAGTCCTGATAGTCCTTCACGTCCACCCGCGTCACGCGTCCCTCTTCGTTGAAGGTGATCGTCTCCTCGCCCTCGCGCACCAGCGGCTTGCCGGTCTTGCTGTGGGTGGCGCGCACCGACCATACGGCGCGTCCGGCATAGGGGCTGACGCGCTCGACAAGCGTGTTGAAGGCCGTCTGGTCCGGGTAGTCGTCGAAATATTTGCGAAACGCCGTCATGATCGCGTCGCGGCCCGCAAGGCTGCCGACGCCGTTCGAGACATAGGTCGCGTCCTCGGCGAAATAGTCCTCGATCATTTGATAGTCGAGCCTGTTGATCGCGTCGTGAAACAGGGTGATTTCCTTGACTGGATCGAATGCCATGGTCAGACCCTCACGCCACGTTCTGCAAGATCGGCGCGTAGCTGCTCGGCGCCGGTAAAGAGCACCGCATCCCATCCCGCCTTCTTGGCGCCTTCGATGTTCGGCGCCGAATCGTCGATGAAGATCGTCGTCGCCGGATTGAGGCCGAAGCTCTCGGTGTGTGCTTCGTAGATCGCGATATCAGGCTTGATCAGGCCGATATCGCCCGAGACGGTGACGCCGCGCGGCTTGGTGAGGAAGGGGAAGCGCGCTTGAGCCTCGCGGAACGTGTCGGAGGCGAAGTTGGTCAGCATCGTCACGTCGCGGCCCTCGGCGATCAGCCCTTCCATGATCGCCACGCTATCGTCGTAGGAATGCGATACCATCTCGTGCCAGTGCTTGCGGAAGGCGCGGATGTGTTCCTCGCGATCGGGGTGCGTCTCGATCAAAAGCGCCTCGGCATCCGCCCATGTGCGGCCGCGGTCCTGCTCGATGTTCCAGTCGTGGGTGCAGACATTGTCGAAGAACCACTGCCGCTCGGTCGCATCCGGAATGATGCGGCTGAAGGGAATGTTCGGGTCGTAGTGGATAAGAACTTTTCCGATATCGAAAACGATATGATCAATAGGCATTTATCCGTCCTTGGACTGTTGAAACGCGCGTGGAATAGCCGATGTGATCGCTTTTTTCATGACTGTGGGCAATGCCTGGGCGTCAAGATTTGTAACCGGCTCCCACCATCCGTCATCCCCTTCGACCCTGCCGGGGATCGCCACGCGCCAGATCGATAGCCTGAGCTCGAAATGGGTGAAGACATGGGTGACGGTGCCCGATGGCTGCCAGTCGGCCGGGAAGGGGGCGGCGTCCGCCGAGGTCTCGCCATCGATGCGCGCCGTCCAGCCGGTCGTCGGCACCTCGGTCATCCCGCCGAGCAACCCGCTCTCGATCCTGCGCCGCAACAGCACCTCGCCATCATCAGTCACCGCCACGAAGACGGCGCCGACGCGAACGGGCTTGGCCTTCTTGGCGGCTTTGACCGGGAAATGCTCGGGATCGTGAAGCGCCAGGGCCTCGCACGATCCGTTGAAGGGACAGAGCGCGCAGGCGGGCCGCTTCGGCGTACAGATCGTGGCGCCGAGGTCCATCATCGCCTGGGCGAAATCGCCCGGCCGGTCCGCCGGCGTCAGCAGCGCCACCTTCTGCTTCATCAACGGTTTGGCAGCAGGCAGTGGCGTCGAGATCGCGTAAAGCCGCGAGATAACCCGCTCGATATTGCCGTCCATGACGGATGCCTGCCGGTTGAACGCGATCGCCGCCACCGCCGCCGCCGTATAATCGCCGATCCCCGGCAGCGCCTTCAGCCCTTCCTCGGTATCCGGAAACACGCCGCCGTGTTCGTACGCCACCGCCTCGGCACATTTCTTCAGGTTGCGGGCCCGCGCGTAATAGCCAAGCCCCGCCCATGCCGCCATCACGTCCTCGCTGGGTGCTGCGGCAAGATCATCAACTGTCGGCCAGCGCGCGAGGAATTTCAGGAAATAGGCTTTGACGGCAGGTACGGTGGTCTGCTGTAGCATGACCTCGGAAAGCCATACATGATAGGGATCGGCCTTGATCCCGCGGCTCGCCATCGGCGGCGAAACGCGCCAGGGCAGGTCGCGGTGATGGCGATCGTACCAGTCGAGCAGGGGCTTTGCTAAGGGCGCGGTGGTGGTCTTTAAGGTCATCATTTGCCGTGCGGAGGGGAAGTGCCCTATACTTGGCGAAGCATTGCCGCCCGATCAAGGCGGCGGCGCCCGATAGCGGCGGCATCCAAAGGTTTCCATGAGTTATCCACGCAAAGGTGAAAAACAGATCTCTGAACTGGCCAACGGCCTGATCGACCCCGTGCTTGCCAAGCGCGCCGGCATCAACACGGCGCTGCTCGGCTCCTGGGACGAGATCGCCGGCGAGGATTTCGCCGATTGCACCCGCCCGGAAAAGATCGCCTGGGCGCGCGGCGGCGATGACGGCAGCTTCCGCCCCGGCGTTTTGACCATCGCCTGCGAAGGCGCCCGCGCATTGTTTCTGACGCATGCGCAGGGCGAACTCATCCAGCGCATCAACAGCTTCTTCGGCTTCTCCGCCGTCCACCAGATCCGCATCGTCCAGAAGCCGGTCTCCCAAGCCTTCAAACGCTCCCGCACCCCGCCACCGCTGAAAGGCGAGGCGGCCCGCCGGCTGGAGGGGATGATGGAGGGCATCGACAGTGAGAAGCTGCGCGAGGCGGTGAAAAGGCTGGGTACGGCGGTGTTGGGGAAGAAGGGGCGATAGCCGCTCGGGCGCCAGTGTGGCGAGGAGATAAGAATGTCAAACAAGCGGTCAATTGGCACAACAGGCGAGACTACGCCTCTTTCAGATGAGGTGATGCGTAGAAAAATTCGGGAAGCAATCGACGACCCGAGCCCTGATATCGATGCCGACGTTGTTTTCGATCGCATCGAGCGTCGCCATGCTGAGCGCATGAGACGCGAAGGCAAGGACTAAACGCCGCCTTCCGCGCCAAATAAAATCAAGAGTTGCTTGCCACTCCGGCCCCTTCGTCCCATCAAGGTCACAATTGTTTGAAGAAACTCGTTCATGCGTGCCTTGTTAGCGGCGATCAGCCGTTATATCGCACTTCCAGCCGCTACTCTCATTTATGAGGAAATTATGCAGATGTCCGAAATGCAACTGACCAAGCGCCAGCTCCTGGGCGGCGTAGCTGCCGCGACCGCCGGACTGGCGGTCTTCAGCAGCGCCAATGCGGCTGTGGAAATTCCGAAGTCCGACGGCGATGTCGATATGGAAGCTGTGCTGAAGCCGGGCGCTCTGCCGGAAATGGCACTGGGCAAGGACGACGCCAAGGTCACCATCGTCGAATACATGTCGATGACTTGCCCGCATTGCGCGCACTTCCACACCACCACCTTCGACGAGATCAAGAAGAAGTATGTCGACACCGGCAAGGCTCGCTTCATCATCCGCGAATTCCCCTTCGACCCGCGCGCTGCTGCCGCCTTCATGCTCGCCCGCTGCAACCCGTCCAAGCCCGAAGATCTGAGCACGCCGGAGCAATATTTCCCGATGGTCTCGATGCTCTTCAAGCAGCAGCAGACCTGGGCCGCCGCCGAAGATGGCCGCACCGCACTTCTCCAGATGTCCAAACTCGCTGGATTTAGTGAGGAAAGCTTCACGAAGTGCTTGACGAACCAGAAGCTGCTGGATGAAGTGAACGCGACGCGGGAACGGGGTTCCAAGGATTTCGGCGTCAACGCCACGCCGACTTTCCTCATCAACGGGAAGCGCTACTCTGGAGACATGTCGGTTGACATCATGTCGGCCCTTATTGACAGCCTGCTTTAAGCTGAGCCGTTCCTATAAGACGGGCGACGGCGGAAGCCGTGCGCCCGTTTTTTCGTTGACGCATGGTTTGCGCTTGCGGCCCCCTCATCCGACCCTTCGGGCCACCTTCTCCCCGTTGGGGAGAAGGGGAGGTAGAGCGAGTGGCCAACTCCGAGTCTCTTCTCCCCAGCGGGGAGAAGGTGCCGGCAGGCGGATGAGGGGGCTCCGCGCTCCGAGGCCCACCACATGAAGTTCAACAAGCTCCGCCTCGTCGGCTTCAAATCCTTCGTCGAACCCGCTGAATTCGTCATCGAGCGCGGCCTGACCGGTGTCGTCGGGCCGAATGGCTGCGGCAAGTCCAATCTTGTCGAGGCCCTTCGCTGGGTGATGGGCGAGAACTCGTACAAGAACATGCGCGCGTCGGGCATGGACGACGTGATCTTCTCCGGTTCCGGCAATCGCCCCGCCCGCAACACCGCCGAGGTCGCACTCTATCTCGACAATGCCGACCGCACCGCACCTGCCGGCTTCAACGATAGCGACGAGATCCAGGTCACCCGCCGCATCGAGCGCGAGCAGGGCTCGGTCTACCGCATCAACGGCAAGGAAAGCCGCGCCAAGGATGTGCAGCTGCTCTTCGCCGACGCCTCCACCGGCGCCCGCTCGCCGTCGATGGTCGGGCAGGGGCGTATCGGCGAGCTGATCTCGGCCAAGCCGCAGGCCCGCCGCCAGTTGCTGGAAGAAGCCGCCGGCATTTCCGGCCTGCATTCGCGCCGCCACGAGGCCGAGCTTCGTCTGCGCGCCGCCGAAAGCAATCTCGAACGTCTCGACGACGTGACATCGCAGCTCGAAAGCCAGATCGAGAGCCTGAAGCGCCAGGCTCGCCAGGCCAATCGCTTCAAATCGCTCTCCGCCGATATCCGCGCCCGCGAGGCCATGCTCCTGCATATCCGCTGGGTGCAGGCCAAGGAGGCGGAAGCCGAGGCCGACAGCGCGCTCAACCAGGCCACCTCCATCGTCGCCGAAAAGGCGCAGATGCAGATGGAAGCCGCCAAGTCTCAAGGCATATCGAGCCTCAAGCTCCCGGAACTGCGCGAAGGCGAGGCCCGCGCCGCAGCCGCCCTGCAGCGCCTTCAGATCGCCAAGACCCAGCTGGAAGAAGACGCCAACCGCATCCTGCGCCGTCGCGACGAACTCACCCGCCGCCTGGCTCAGCTCGCCGAGGACATCAGGCGCGAGGAACGGCTCGTCGCAGACAACGCCGAAATCCTCCAACGCCTCGATGCCGAGGAAACCGAGATCAATGAGATCCTCGCCGATTCCGGCCGTTACGCGGAAGAGACCCGCGATGCCTTCGAGGAAGCCGCCGCCAAGCTTGCCGACAGCGAGCGTATCTTCGCCGGCCTGACATCGGAACGCGCCGAGGCTGCCGCCGGACGCAACCAGCTCGAACGTGCCATCCGCGACCTCTCCGATCGCAAGATGCGCCTTGAGCGCCAGATGGACGAGGCCAATCGCGAGCTGTCCGGTATCGGCGAGCGCATCGCGACGCTGCCCGATCCCGACGAGAAGCGCATGGTAGTCGAAGCCGGCGAAAGCGCTGTCGCCAAGGCCGAAGCCGCCATCCAGGCGGTCGAGCAGGCGCTGGCCGCTGCCCGCCAGACGGAGGCGATGTCGCGTGCGCCGGTCGATCAGGCCCGCGCCCAACTGAACGCCATCGAGACCGAGGCGCGCACCATTTCCCGCATGTTGGCATCCGGCGCCACCGCCGGCGAATTCGCGCCTGTCGCCGATGATCTCAAGGTCGATCGCGGTTTCGAGACCGCCGTGGGCGCTGCCCTTGGCGACGATCTCGAATCCCCGCTCGACCCGAAGGCACCGGCCCACTGGTCGGAAAACGGCGATGGCGCGGCCGATCCGGCGCTGCCGTCAGGCGTTACGCCGCTGATCACTCACGTTCGCGCCCCCGCCGCCCTTGCCCGCCGCCTCAAGCAGATCGGCCTCGTCCCCGACGCCGATGCGCTTGGCCTGATGGCGAGCCTGAAGCCCGGCCAGCGCCTCGTCACCCGCGATGGCGCGGTCTACCGTTGGGATGGCCACGTCACCGGTGCCGATGCGCCGAGTGCGGCAGCACTCCGTCTGGCCCAGAAGAACCGTCTCTCCGAACTCGAGAGCGAAGCATCGATCGCCCGCGATGTGCTGACTGAAGCCGAAGAGCAGCTGGCGATCGCGGCTGAAGCCATCTCGGGTGAGGAGCATCGCCTGGCCGAGGCCCGCGATACCGCGCGCATGTCGTCACGCCAGCTGGCGGAAGCCCGCGAGGCCTTGGCGGCCGCCGAGCGCGCCTCCGGCGATCTCATCCGCCGCCGCGATGTCATTGCCGAAGCCGTCAGCCAGCTGCAGAGCCAGCTCGAAGACATCGCCATCCAGGAAGAAAACGCCCGTATTGAGCTCGACGACGCGCCGGATCTCTCCGCACTTGACGAGCGCCTGCGGCTGCAGCAGGCCGATGTGGCGACCGATCGCGGTGCCCTTGCCGAAGCGCGTGCCCGCCACGAGAGCCTGAACCGCGAGAACGACGCCCGCCAGCGGCGCATCATCGCGATCGGCCAAGAGCGCGAGACCTGGCGCCAGCGCGCGGCAAGCGCCGAGGACCACATCGCGACGCTGCGCGACCGCGAGGAAGAGGCGCGCGAGGAAGCCGCCGATCTCGAAATGGCGCCGGACGAATTCGACGACAAGCGCCGTGGCCTGCTTAACGAGCTGCAGAAGGCTGACGACGCACGCCGCGCCGCCGCCGATCTGTTGGCAGAGGCCGAGCTGATGCAACGCGATGTCGATCACAAGGCGGCGATTGCGCTCTCCGAGCTTGCCGAAAGCCGCGAACGCCGTGGCCGCGCCGAGGAGCGTCTGGTCTCGGCCCGCGAAAAGCGCGTGGAGGGCGAGGCGCGCATCCGCGAGGCGCTGAACGTTGCCCCGCACGAAGCCTTCCGGCTTGCCGGTCTCGATGCCATGCAGGCGATACCTGACCTGCGTGAGGTCGAGCGCGAGCTTGAGCGGCTGAAGATGGAGCGCGAGCGGCTGGGCGCCGTCAACCTGCGCGCCGAGGAAGAACAGAAGGAACTGAGCGACCGGCTGGCGGCGCTGATCAAAGAGCGTGACGACGTCATCGACGCGA
Organism: Rhizobium sp. NPDC090275; assembly: GCF_044772225.1. Taxonomy (NCBI): domain Bacteria; kingdom Pseudomonadati; phylum Pseudomonadota; class Alphaproteobacteria; order Hyphomicrobiales; family Rhizobiaceae; genus Rhizobium; species Rhizobium sp. NPDC090275. The sequence goes on from NZ_JBIVYL010000003.1 coordinate 472,439, forward strand.
TCCGCAAGCTGCGCGGCGCCATCCAGAGCCTGAACCGCGAGGGCCGCGAACGCCTGATCGCCGCCTTCGATGTGGTCAACACCCAGTTCCAGCGCCTCTTCACCCATCTGTTCGGCGGCGGCACGGCCGAGCTGCAGCTGATCGAATCCGACGATCCGCTGGAAGCCGGCCTCGAAATCCTCGCGCGCCCGCCGGGCAAGAAGCCGCAGACGATGACGCTGCTCTCTGGCGGCGAGCAGGCGCTGACGGCGATGGCGCTGATCTTCGCGGTGTTCCTGACCAACCCGGCGCCGATCTGCGTGCTCGACGAAGTGGACGCGCCGCTCGACGATCACAACGTCGAGCGCTACTGCAACCTGATGGACGAGATGGCGGCCTCCACCGAGACGCGCTTCGTCATCATCACCCACAACCCGATCACCATGGCCCGCATGAACCGCCTCTTCGGCGTGACGATGGCGGAACAGGGCGTGTCGCAGCTGGTCTCCGTCGACCTGCAAACCGCCGAACAATTGCGCGAGATCGCCTGAGGTCAAGGCGAAACACCCAAAAAAAGTCAGCCCTGAATGGGCTTCTCACCCAATAAGGTGATGCCTTTTTACCCATCTTGCATTAGAAGAAACTGTATGTGCGGTCCGCAGGGATCGCGCCACCGGTTTTGCGTACAGATTGCCGTGCGCATGTGTTGAGGCTTCCTCCACGTTGTATCGGCATGCTGAACCCCCCGTCCGGTTTTCCTGGCCGGACGGAAATAAGGCTTTGCGGGACTTTGTTGCGGTCCCGCAAAGCTTTATTACTCTTCCTGAAAATTCAAACGGCTTGAATACGCGGATGTTGTGCACTGCAACATTTTGGCCGTATTTGTGCGATTTTCATTTTAACACCAATGGATTAAGCTGATCCCGATTTTGGTGTTGGGGAGAGCATGACCAAGTGGGTCTATACATTCGGTAACGGCGCGGCGGAGGGGCGAGCGCTCGACCATGAGATGCTGGGCGGCAAGGGGGCCAATCTCGCCGAGATGTGCAGCCTCGGCCTGCCCGTTCCCCCCGGCTTGACCATCACCGCCGACGCCTGTTCCGCCTATTATCGCGATGGTCGCCGCATATCGGAAGAGGTGCGCGCGCAGGTTCTGTCGGGCATCGCAAGCATCGAGGCCGTCACCGGCCGCCGCTTCGGCGCGGGCGCCAGCCCGTTGCTCCTGTCGGTTCGCTCCGGCGCGCGCGTGTCGATGCCGGGCATGATGGACACGGTGCTCAACCTCGGGCTCAACGACGAGACCGTTCAGGCGCTCGGCCACGATGCCGGCGACGCGCGCTTCGCCTGGGATAGCTACCGCCGCTTCATCCAGATGTACGCCGATGTCGTCATGGGCCTCGACAACGAGGTCTTCGAGGAAATCCTGGAAGACGAGAAGGCCCGCCACGGCTACGAATACGATACCGAGATGACCGCGAGCGAGTGGCAACACGTCGTTCATCTCTACAAGGCAGTGCTGGAAGAGGAACTCGGCGAGGAGTTCCCGCAGGATCCGCAGGTGCAGCTCTGGGGCGCTGTCGGTGCGGTGTTTTCGAGCTGGATGAGTGCCCGCGCCGTCACCTATCGCCATCTCCACAATATTCCCGAAGGCTGGGGCACCGCCGTCAATATCCAGGCCATGGTCTTCGGCAATCTCGGCAATTCGTCGGCCACCGGCGTCGCCTTCACCCGCAACCCGTCGACCGGCGAAAAGTCGCTCTACGGCGAGTTTCTGGTCAATGCCCAGGGCGAGGATGTCGTCGCCGGCATCCGCACGCCGCAGAGCATCACCGAGGAAGCCCGCATCTCCTCCGGCTCCGACCGGCCGTCGATGGAAAAGTTGATGCCGGAGGCTTTTAGGGAGTTCGTGGCGATCTGTGATCGCCTCGAGGCGCATTATCTCGACATGCAGGATATCGAGTTCACCATCGAGCGCGGCACGCTCTGGATGCTGCAGACGCGGTCAGGCAAGCGCTCGACCCGCGCGGCAATGAAGATCGCCGTCGATATGGTGGATGAGAAGATGATCACCGAGGAACAGGCGGTGCTGCGCATCGAGCCGTCCTCGCTCGATCAGCTGCTGCATCCGACCATCGATCCCCGCGTTGCGCGCGAGGTGATCGGCACCGGCCTTCCGGCATCGCCGGGTGCGGCATCAGGCGAGATCGTCTTTACCGCCGAAGAGGCGGTCATGGCGGAAGAGGAGGGGCGCAAGGTCATTCTTCTGCGCGTCGAGACCAGCCCCGAGGACATCCACGGCATGCATGCCGCCGAAGGCATCCTCACGACCCGCGGCGGCATGACCAGCCACGCGGCCGTCGTTGCCCGCGGCATGGGCATCCCCTGCGTCGTCGGCGCCGGCACCATGCGCATCGATCTGCGCAACGAGCGGCTGATCGGCATGGGCGTGACGCTGAAGAAGGGCGATATCATCACCATCGACGGATCGGCCGGGCAGGTCTTGAAGGGCGAGGTGCCGATGGTGCAGCCGGCGCTCTCGGGCGATTTCGGCCGCATCATGGAATGGGCCGATCGCGTCCGCCGCATGACGGTGCGCACCAATGCCGATACGCCGGCCGACGCGCGGGCCGCTCGCTCCTTCGGCGCCGAGGGCATCGGCCTTTGCCGCACCGAGCACATGTTTTTCGAGGGCGAGCGCATCCACGTCATGCGCGAGATGATCCTGGCCGAAGATGAGGCGGGCCGACGCACGGCGCTCGACAGGTTGCTCCCCATGCAGCGGGAGGATTTCGAGAGCCTTTTCAACGTCATGCACGGCCTGCCGGTGACGATCAGATTGCTCGATCCGCCATTGCACGAATTCCTGCCGAAGACCGACGAGGAAATCGCCGATGTCGCGGCCGCCATGAACATGGAGGCAACGGCACTTCGCCAGCGCGTCGATGCGCTGCACGAGTTCAACCCGATGCTCGGCCATCGCGGCTGCCGCCTGGCGATTTCCTATCCCGAGATCGTCGAGATGCAGGCACGCGCCATCTTCGAGGCCGCCGTCCATGCGGCCCGCGAGACGGGCGCCGCCGTCGTGCCGGAGATCATGGTGCCGCTGGTCGGCCTGCGCTCCGAGCTCGATTACGTCAAGGATCGCATCGACGCCATCGCCCGCGATGTGATGACGGAAGCCGAGATGCAGATCGATTATCTCGTCGGCACGATGATCGAGCTGCCGCGCGCGGCACTGCGCGCCCACATCATCGCCGAAGCCGCCGAGTTCTTCTCCTTCGGCACCAACGACCTGACGCAGACCACCTTCGGAATTTCGCGCGACGACGCCTCGGCCTTCATTCCGACCTATCAGCGCAAGGGCATCATAGAGCATGACCCCTTCATCTCGCTGGATTTCGACGGTGTCGGTGAACTCATCCGCATCGCCACCGAGCGCGGCCGGCGCACCCGCGCCGACATGAAGCTCGGCATTTGCGGCGAACACGGCGGCGATCCGGCCTCGATCCATTTCTGCGAGGGTATCGGTCTCGACTACGTCTCCTGCTCGCCCTTCCGCGTGCCGATCGCCAGATTGGCGGCGGCGCAGGCTGCGATCAAGGAGCGGTCTGTCGGGTAAAGGCTACCGGTAACGGTAGTATGGGCCGCCGTAATAGGGGCCGCCCATGCGCCATGACATGTCCGACATCACGTAAGCGCTGTCTGCCCGCGCCTGCGCCTGCCGGTTGAGGTCGATGCGCTGCAGGCAGGTGGCGAAGCCTTCTGTGCCACGCTTGAAGCCATAGCCCAGGCACTGCCGCTCATCGGCCGCGCGCCGCTCTTCCGGCGTCATCGTCTGGCAGGCCGAAAGGCCGATCGCAATGGCGGCGATGGTGAGCGTCAGCGGGAGAATACGCATGGTTTAATCTTCAACGGATTGATCTTGCTGGAAATAGCAGACGCCAAGCCCGACCACCCGTCAACTAAAAACTCCGTCAGCCGGAAAACTTGTCACGCGGCGCCGGCGGGATCGCCGATCGGCAAAAGCGCCGGATCAAGCGTCGGGTCGTTCGGGTTCTTGCTGTCGCCGGGATCCTGGGCCGGCGTCAGCGGCGGCTTTTCCTGCACGCGGTCCGGAATGCCGGGTGTCGGTGTCGGGCCGCGCGGGGTCTCTGGCGTGGGCACGGGGATCGGGTCGCGATTGGGCATGATTGTCTCCTTTCAAGGGAAAACGATGCCCCCAAGCTTTGGTTCCGGCTTTCGCCCGGATGAGAACCGCTATAAGAAGACGCCTCACGGAAATGGAAGCGACTGATGGCACTGCGTGATCGATTCTCGAAAAAGCTGACCTGCCCGCAATGCGGCAATAGCGGCTTTGCCGAAGCCTCCGAGACGGACGATCCGAAGCGCAAGCATCCGGGCTTCAACATCGACCAGCTGCCGCGCGGGCTTTTCGTCCAGCGCCAGACCAATTTTCAGGAAACCAGTGTGATCAAATGCGAATGCGGCCGCAAGTTCGCCTTCCGCACGCTGGCGGAAGCCGCATCCGGCCGTGACTGAACGGGACTAGAACCGCTCCAGCACCTCGATAAAGGCATCGGCGAACTGCGCGATATGGGCGGTCTCCGGCGCCGGGCTCTCCATGCGGATATCGGTGCCGTTTTGGTCGAGCACCGCAAGCACGATCCGCATGTCGGTGGAAGCGGACGGGATACGCAGCACCGCGATCCGCTTGCAATCGTCGATCAGCCCTTCGGCAGGCAGATCGAACAGGAATTCGCCGCCGCTCTTGCCCGCTGCCGTGCGCACCGCATCGCAAAAGTCGCTGTCGCCATCATAGCTTTCGAGCGAAAGCTCAAGCTCCAGAAGCTCCATCGGCAGAAGCGGATCGCTCGCATCAGCCCCGGCAAGCGTCGGCATGGGGCTTTCCACTGCAAGCTCGGATGCGATCATTGCTCTTCTCCTGTTCGTCCGTGACCGATGAACATGCTGCAACTGCGGGAAAACAACTCAATATCAGAAAATGCTCAAGTAGGCCATGCCCGCTTTGGTGGTCTAAAACGTGGGTTCATCGTGGATTGGACACGCTCGCGTAAGACAACAGTTTCAATTTAGGCGAATCTTGCACTAAACAAGTGCTTGGGCGATTTGCGCGTTCATGCGGGACGCGCCGCTTGCGACTAACCGGTAAGTTTGATGGCAATCCGTTTCGACCGCCCCATTTCCAGTGCCGCCCGCTTTTCCAGGCGGTTCGCGGCCTTTGCGCTGGTCTTGTGCCTGGCGGCGCTGATCGGTCACCGCTTCGCCGGCCTCGCCACGCCCTATCTCGTCCTCATCCTCATCGTCGCCACCGGCTTCAGCATCCTGGCGGCAGTGCTCGCCGCAGCCGGCCTGCGCAGCCTGTGGCTGACGGGCGCGGAAGGCGGGCATGATGCGCTGAAGGCGCTGATCTTCGCGGCATTGCCGCTTTTCATCGGCGGGCTGGCGGTCGAGCGCTATCTCAGCATGCCGGTCATCTACGACGTCTCCACCGATCCCGTCTCCGTGCCTGACTGGCTGAAGACCCCAAGCGCCGACCAGATCTGGCTGAAGCGGGTTCCGGTGACGCCGGAGGATCGCGAAAAGCAGCTGGAAGCCTATCCGGAACTCACCGGCCGCCGCTACGACGGCGCCATCGACCGCGTGCTGGAAGCCGTCAAGAAGGTCGCCAAGCTGAACGGCATCCGCATCACGCGCGCCGAAGGCGACAGCGTGCCGACCCGCGACCCCGAGGACAAACCGGCAGGCAAGGCCCAGCCCCAAGCCCAGCCGCAAGTCGCCGACAACACCGCCGTTCCCGACGAGGCCCCCGACGTCGTGCCCGTCCCAACGCCGCGCCCCTATGACGACGACGTCGCCCAGTTGATCCGCCGCGCCAATGGCGTGACGCTGCAGGGCGAGACGCGCACGCTGGTTCTCGGCCTGCGCTTCGACGTCATCATCCGGTTGCGCGAAGAGGCCGAGACCACCTTCGTCGACGTCCGCGTCGCCTCCCGCTACGGCCCCTCCGACCTCGGCTTCAGCGCCGATATCGCCGAGGATTACCTGAAGGCGCTGGACGCGGAACTGCTCGGCATCGCCGGCAGCTAATCGAGCCGCCTTCCGTAGGCCTATCGCGCCATACGATACGACCCCAAAAGCGCTGGCGGGCCATCGGTCTCGATTTCGCCGCGCTCGATCAGATCCTCGATATGCGCCAGCACGGAAAGCGCCGCCGCACCGTGCAGCCGCGGATCGGTGTCGCGGTAGATGACTTTCACCATGTCGGGGATATTGGTATCGCCGGCCCTGATCCGCCCCAGCACCGCGCGCTCGCGCATCCGCCTGTGCGTCTTCAGCGCCCGCATGAAGGAGATCGGCTTGCGCACCGGGCCGCCATGGCCGGGCAGAAGCAGCCGGTCGCGCCGTGCGATCAACTTGTCGAGCGAGGCCATGTAATCGGCCATCGAGCCATCCGGCGGCGCGACGATCGAGGTTGCCCACGCCATGAGGTGATCGGCTGAAAACAGGATGCCGGTCTCATCAAGCGCGAATGCCATGTGATTGGCCGCGTGCCCAGGCGTATGCACGCCCGTCAGCCGCCAGCCATCACCCTCGATTGCCTCGCCATCGGCGAGCGCGATATCGGGACGAAAGGCCATGTCGGAGCTCTCGGCGAAGGGATTGGTCTCCCCCGCATGCAGCGGCCGCGCCGCCCGGTGCGGCCCCTCGGCGACGACGATAGCCCCCGTCGCCCCCTTGAGCCGGCGCGAGAGCGGCGAGTGATCGCGATGCGTATGCGAGACGAGGATATGCGTGACCTCGCGCCCCTTAAGCGCTGCCATCAGCGCCGAAAAATGCGCATCGTCCTCAGGACCGGGATCGATCACCGCGACGGAGCGGTCGCCGACGATATAGCTGTTGGTGCCGTGAAAGGTGAACGCGCTCGGATTGTTGACCGTGATCCGCTGAACGCCGGGTGCTACCGGCACGGCCTGGCCATAGGCGGGCTCGAAGGCGCGATTGAAGTCTGGATTGGCCATGTCGTTCCTGCGGTCGTCCACCCGGTCGTATCCGGTAACGACCTACTTGTACTCGATCTCGATGAAGGACATCGGCTTGTCGCCGGCATTGACGACATTGTGTTCGGTGCCCGCATCGCGCCGATAGGCAGCACCGGCTGCGATATCCACGCGCCGGCTGTCGCCGTTTTCCTCGATCAGAAACTGGCAGTCCGTCATCGGCACCACGACATAGCCCATCCCATGCGTATGCACGCCGGTATCGGCGCCGGGCTCGAAGTCCCAACGGGTGATCTTGACGACGGCGTCGTCGAGGAGGAGCGTGGCAAGGGCAGGCGGGCGGGCACGATACTGGCTCATTGTCACTCCGAAGCGGTAGGGTCTGAGAAGAGACCTAGCACGCGCTCGGAAAGAGCGCACAGAAATATGCTCGCCCCGAAACTTAATGATTGTGACGTTCACGGACCTTTGCTAATCAGGCGACGCAATTGGCAAGCGTTTCTCGCTGCCAGTCTCTGGTGGGGCGTCGCCAAGCGGTAAGGCACCGGTTTTTGGTACCGGCATTCCCAGGTTCGAATCCTGGCGCCCCAGCCACTGAGATCCTTTTCATCCAATAAATCCCTGAACGCGATTGCGCTTCGAGCACGTACGCTTTGCCGTGGTGACACTTGTCCACCAAAAACAAAAAAGGCGGAACCTGCGTCCCGCCTTTCGTATCTCTCGCCCTCGCTGCGCCTTACTGCGCGGCCGGCTGGGCAGGCGCCAGGAATTCGGCGCAGTAGGAGGGACCGTTCACGCCGGGGATGTCGCCGGCGACCTTGATGCTGCGGATCGTGTAGTCCGAGCTGGTGGTAATGGTAACCTGGCAGCGCAGGTACTGCTTGCGGGCGGGCGAAATCTGCTTGCCGCGCTTGCCCTCAGTGCCATCGGCGTATTTCGCCGGAACGGTCACGGTCTTGTAGCCGCCCTTCCAGGTGTAGACGTTGCCGCTGCCATTGTCGGCATCGGTGAGCGGCGGGCCAAAGGCTGCGAAGAACTTGCCGGCGGACTGGCCGACCCAGCGGCTGGAGATCGGATCGGCGGCCGTTGGGATGGTCGTGCAGCCTGCCAAGGTGATGGCCAGCGCTGCGGCTGCGAAAGTGCGGAGTTTCATGGTGTCGTCCCTGGATTTGTCGCGCATGCGGCGGCGGGAATCACTGCCCCTGCAGCGTTTCAGCCTGTCCTGACAGCGCTTTAGCGCGGAACCCGGCAAAAGAAAATCAGCTCTTTTTCGCGATTGCAAAATTTGCGGTGGGTGTGGCTTTTTGCTCTCGCGCAAGCCCGGGCGCGCTTGCCGCCGCCGCCGTCATAAAAATGCAACCCGCTTTGGATTTTGGTGCTTGCGCAAGCCGTTGGGCCGGTCTATAGAGGCGCCGCTGGTCACGGAGTGTAGCGCAGTCTGGTAGCGCACCACGTTCGGGACGTGGGGGTCGGAGGTTCGAATCCTCTCACTCCGACCAGCTGAAAATCCCGGTATTGCAGGATTTTCCACCCGATCCCGACTTTTTCAGAATACATCGCTCTGTCGCAACGGACCGACAGCGGACCGTTTCGCTGTCTGCTCACATCAGCCTCTTTGGCTCTTGCTCTTACGGCGTGACCTGCGCAGGCTGGCGATCCGGCGTCTGATTGTCGGCAACCTTGTTACCGTAGCTTGCGCGATAGGTCCCGTCCGTCCCGGGGAAGAGGGTGTATTCCACGCCTTTGACGACAACCGTTTCGATCGGCACCGGCGCGCCATCGCGCGTCAGCGCCAGAAGCCGCCCGCCGTCCGTTGATGATGGAAGCATCGCGGTGAGCATGCCATGTGTTCGCTGGTCGCCGACGATCGTGAAGGCGAGGTGTTCGCCGTCCCATTGCTGGTTGAGAACGTCGGTGCGCGAGCGGCCGTCCAACCAGTCCAGCATCTGCCGTGCGGAGACCATGGGGACATCGTATTTTTGCGCCAGCCCCATCAGGAATTTATCGAAATCGTTGTGGAAGTCGTAGTGCGTGCCGAACGCGCCGAAGAATTGCTCAGGGCCGAGCGCCCGCTGGAAAAGACCCTCGACGGCCGCGCGTTGGTCGTTGAACACCTCATCCACCAGATGCGTTTCCTGCTGGTAGACATTGATCAGCTCTCCCTTTTCGGTACTGAACCGCATCGGAATGCCCGAACCCGTCATGAAGCCGGCGCGGCCGTTCACCCAGGCCGTCGGCCAGTAGTAATAGTTCATGTCGAAGCGAATGCCCCAGTCCCGGCCGATCTTCGGCTGCGAGCTGTAATCGCTCCACACGATGCAATGCAGCCGGCTCGCCTCTTGCACCGGCACATCGGGATAGGCGGAGCGGAAGCGCAGGATGTCGTTTGCGAAGGCGAGGTCGAGCGACGCGGTCGACCAGTTCTGGCAATAGGTGCTGGCATGCGAGCCGAGATCGAAGCCGGCCGCCGCATAATCCTTGGCCGCATGCGCGCTCAGCCCCGAATCGGCGTAGAGCCAGGAGGTTGCGCGTGCGCACTCCCATTTCGATACGTCGCAATTCTTGGCGTCCAGCGAGAGCATATGCTCGAAGGAGTCTCGCGTCCCGCGTTCCGTGCCATGGTCGTCGGCGGCCATGACCAGCACCGCCTTGTAGTGCTTCGGGAAATACCAGAACCGCGGTATCGGCGCGCCGTCGCGCTGCATGTGCTCGATCAGGTTGGTCAGCAGCCGCATCTGCTCGTCGGCCTGCGGGATGTGCACGCGCGCGATATCGACGAAATCTGGCTGCGGGTCGTTGGCGGCCTGGCCATAGAAGAGATCGTTCGGCCGTATCGGCGCAAGCCCGTCGCGGTCCTGTCCCGCCCATTGCGGGTTGCCCTGCCGGGTCAGCACCACCGATTGCGGCAGGTCGAAGGTAAACGCGGCGACCTCTCCTCCCGCGTTGCCGACGCTTCGAAGCGTGAGGGCCGGCATCGGGTTCTTGTCAGTATGGCTCGAAAGCGTGGCGAGCGTTCCGGTGTCGCCCTCGGCGATATACGGCTGGGCAACACCGTGGAACCTGAGATCAGCAACAATACCCCGTCCGGGCGCCCGGCTGGCATCGATCGACAGTTCTCCTTCGGAAAACGGCGCGCCCTCCGCGCGCAGTCCCGCGAGTTCAGCCAGGGCGCCGGTGGGCCGGATCGTGATCAGATGGCCGCCGCCATCAACCCAGCTCCCAACCGCCGATGACGACGTGTCCGGCATCCGCCCCGCGACAATGACGAGCCGATGCTCGGCAAGTGTGGCGGCAAGATTTGCGGATTGCAGCGCTGAACCTCCGATCGTGCGGAAATTCGTAAAGCCCTCGGCGCGCAGCATCTCCGAAAGATACGGCCCGAACGGTGCATCCTCGCCAAGCGCAAGCAGGATCGGCCCGCCGCGGCCCTGATCGAGCGGCGTCTTTTTCAGAACTGAGAACGTCCAGTCAAGGGCGGGGCGCCCGTGCAGGGAACTGCTGACATGAATGTCGCCCTCGGGCAGCGGCCGATAGCTGCGGAAGATCACGGCGGTGCGCTGCGCGTTGACCTCGACCGCGCCTGCGACATCCATCTTCGAGCCGTCGGGTCTTTGGGCCCTTACGTCGAGCACCATTACCGACGGGTCGATGGGTCTGCTGAAGGCGATCTGGATGCGCACGCCGGCAATATTGACCGAGCCGGGCAGGGGGTAGGTCGACGTCACCTCCGGTGCACGTTTCGTTACGGCAGACACACCGGCAGCGGCGGCTGCGATGAGCAGGCAAAAGACGACAGTTCCTATGATTTTCTTCACGGGCCGTATCTTCCTCGATGTACTCTGCGTCGTGCACGCAATGCCAGGGCCGGAATGAAGCCGGCCACGCTCTGCCGGAGTGGCAGCGCATCATGGGAAGGCGTCGTTTGCATATGAAAAGAAGCATCATTCGTCGGCATCCCCGCTGCCGACGCCCACAAAAAACGCCCTGCTCAAACTGATATCTTGAGAAAAGCAGTTTTGAAATTACGCCCTTCGCAGACTGGCACTACCGCTAAAAGCTGATTTTTAGCAATCTCTGATTGTTTTCCGATTGTTGCGATCAATGGTTTTGAGCCGAAAATCGCGCTGAAGTGGTGTGGGCAGCGAGCTGGCGCCCGTCCCGGTCACCATTTCGAGGAAGTGGATGTGCAGCCGCCTTGCCGTGCCGCCATGAACCAAAGGCAAGGTGTTGGGGTCAATTCCGTCGCCCGCATGTCGCGGAAAAACTCTTCCGCCAATCCGGATATTGCCTCGCCCGGACGGCGCGCTTAAAGCTTGCTGTCATAGAGTGTCATGAGAAGCGGACCGATGAGCAGAGATTACTATTCCAGCATGGGCGGCCTGCCGCCGCAGACCGATCTTTTGTCGAGCAAGGCTGTGTTCACGACGGCCTATGCCGTCATCCCGCGCAGCGTGATGACCGATATCGTCACCAGCTATCTTCCCCATTGGCAGGGCACGCGCGCCTGGGTGATCTCGCGCCCGATGACCGGCTTCTCCGAGACCTTCTCGCAATACATCATGGAAGTGCAGCCGGGCGGCGGCAGCGACCGGCCGGAGCCGGAAAAGCGCGCCGAAAGCGTGCTCTTCGTCGTGGATGGCGAGGTGACCGTCGATCACGAGGGCGCCACGCATGTGCTGCGTCCCGGCTCCTTCGCCTTCCTGCCGGCCGGCTCGAAGTGGACGCTCTGGAACAAGGGCGCTGCTACAGCCAAGTTCCACTGGATCCGCAAGGCCTTCCAGCCCGTCGAAGGCTTGGAGCCGCCACCCGCGCTCTTCACCCATGAGGACCAGAACCCGCCGCAGTCGATGCCCGATACCGACGACGTCTGGGCGACCACCCGCTTCATCGACCCGTCCGACCTGCGCTACGACATGCATGTGACCATCGTCACCCTCGAGCCCGGCGGCGTCATTCCCTTCATGGAAACCCATGTGATGGAGCACGGTCTTTACGTGCTCGAGGGCAGGGCGGTCTATCGGCTCAACAAGGATTGGGTCGAGGTCGAGGCCGGCGATTACATGTGGCTGCGCGCCTTCTGCCCGCAGGCCTGCTACGCCGGCGGCCCCGGCCGCTTCCGCTATCTGCTCTACAAGGACGTCAACCGGCACATGCCGTTGTTCTAAGCGGAGGCAGCGTCGATGACGGCATCGATCGAGATCAGGCGGGCCCAAGCGGCGGATGCGGCGGCACTCAGCCATTTCGCCGCCCGCCTGTTCCGCGCGACCTATGGCGAGGATACGCCGGCCGCCGATCTCGAAGCCTATGTCGAAAAGTCCTTCCGGCCGGATATCCAGGCCGCCGAGATCGCCGATCCCGGAGCCGCCGTCTTCCTGGCGACGGACGGCGACACGCTTGCCGGCTACGCCTACCTCGTCGTCTCGCCATCCACTGCCGATGCCAGCCTGCTCAGCCGCATCTACATCGACGCCGCCTGGCGCGGCCAGGGCCTCGCCAACCGCCTGCTCGACGCTGTCGTCTCGGAATGTGCGGCGCGCGGCGTGGAGCGCCTGCAATTGACGGTCTACGAGAAAAACGCCCGCGCCATCGCCTTCTACAACAAGGTCGGCTTTACGCCGGTCGGCAGCACGACCTTCACGGTGGGCGATGACGTGCAGAGGGATATCGTGATGGAACGCGCGACGCGCTAGCGTCTGTCGTCAAATATCGCTCGCCGCATAAGGCCAGCGCCGCACAGCCTGCGCCGCCGTCATCCGCCGAATCTCCCCGCCACCGACGAGCCGCCGCAACACCCGGCCATCGATCACGACCAGGCTGCTCATGATCAGCGTCATTCCCGCAAGCTCGAACATCCGCAGCCGCTCGCCGAGAAAGAGCGCGCCCAAGAGCGTGGCGCTCACCGGCACCAGCAGCGTCACCAGCGAGGCATTGGTCGCGCCGGCCGAGGCGATGAGGCCGAAATAGAGGATGAAGGCAAGCGCCGTGCACAGGAGACCGAGGATCGCGATTGCCACCCATGTCGAGCCGCTCACGGGGATGATGTTATCAGGCGCGCAGAAGATGGCGACAACGGGCAGCATCAGCAGGCTTGAGACCGTCAACTGGCCGGTGGCGATCACCTCGGCGCCGATGCTGCGGAAGCGCCTCGCAAGCACGACGCCGAACGCATAGGAGATGGAAGCGCCGATGACGGCGAGCTTGGCCCATAGCGGGCCGTCGAGATTGGAGATCAGGCCGGGGCCGATCAGCACCGCAGCACCTGCGATGCCGAGCGTGATGCCCGCGAGTGCCGTGACCGACAGCCTCTCGTCCTTCGCAAGCATCGTGGCGACGAAGATCGTCCAAAGCGGCGTCGTTGCGTAGAAGATCGAGGCGAGCCCGGCGCCGATTTCGGTCTGCCCGGCGAATATAAGCGAAAACGGGATCACGTTGTTCAGCAGCGCCAGGCCGAGGAAGCCGGCCGGGTGCGCCAGCACCGGTGCGAAGGACAGGCCGCGAAGCTTCAGCCAGAGATGCAGCGCCAGGGCCGCGATCGATACCCGGTAGAAGACGAGAGCCAGCGGCGAGATCTCGGAAACGGCGATCCGCCCGATGAAGAACGAACCGCCCCATAGAGCGCCGAGGACCAGTAGCCGGCTCCAATCGCGTGATGACATGGCGTGCCCCGCCGTGACAGGCACGACGATGCTGTGTGACGAGACAGGCCTTACCGGTGTTGCGATGCCACGCATGCCCTTGCCTCCCCAAAAGAAAACGGGGCCGATCGGCCCCGTCTCATGTCGTCGTGTCAGATGTCGCCGCCGGCGTTGGTCCAGAGGTTGGCGGCCTCCGCCGCCGTCATCCGGCGCACTTCCGCTTCGTCGCGGCGGCTGGAAAACAGCTCGCTGGCCATGATCTGGTCGGCGAGGTCGGCCGGCAGGGAAAGGATCACGCGGCCGTCGCCGCTGTGAAGGCCGCTGAGCTCCGAGCGCTTGCCCGTCACCATGCCGCCGGCAACCGTATTGTTGGTCTCCGGATCGATCAGGATGAAGGCGCCCGAGGAGCGGTTCTGCTCATAGGGGTCGAAGATCGCCGCTTCGTCGAAGGTCAGATGCACCTTGCCGATGGCGTTCATGTAGAGCGTCTCGGCCGAGGTCCAGGTGCCGGTCTTCAGCTGCAGCTGCGCGACGGGCTGAACCTGAACGCGCTGGCGGCGGCTGCCGCTCTTCAGCCAGTAGCGCTTGCCGGCCTCGATGCCCTCGGGCTGCAAGGCCACGATCTGCGCGTCGAAGGACAGGCCCACCTGCGGCTGGCTGTCGATCGAAACGATCATGTCGCCACGCGCCACATCCACCTGGCGGTCGAGTACCAGCGTGATCGCATCGCCCGCGACCGCCGCATTGCGCACCAGGTCGAAGGTGACGATCTTGGTGACGTTGGCGACCATGCCCGACGGCAGGATCATGACGCTGTCACCCGGCTTCACCGAGCCGCCCGCAACCGTGCCCTGATAGCCGCGGAAGCTTTCGCCCGGGCGCGACACGCGCTGCACGGAGAGACGGAAGCCGACCGTCTGCGACGAGCGCACGGTGGCAAGCTCCAGCGTTTCCACCAGCGTCGGGCCGGCATACCACGGCATCGAAGCCTCGCCGGAATAGACGACGTTCTCGCCCTTCAGCGCCGACATCGGGATCGCGGTGATCTGCTTGACGCCGAGCGAGAGCGCGAATTCGCGGAACTCGTGGACGATCTTCTCGAAACCGGCGCGGTCGTAGTTGGTGAGGTCGATCTTGTTGACCGCGAGCACGAACTGCTTGATCCCGAGCAGCGAGGCGATCGTCGCGTGACGGCGCGTCTGCTCAAGAATGCCGGCGCGGGCATCGACCAAGAGGATGGCGAGATCAGCGGTGGAGGCGCCGGTCGCCATGTTGCGGGTGTACTGCTCGTGGCCGGGCGTGTCGGCAACGATAAAGGAGCGCTTGTCGGTCGCGAAATAGCGATAGGCGACATCGATGGTGATGCCCTGTTCGCGCTCGGCCTGCAGGCCGTCGAGAAGCAGCGCGAAATCGGGCAGGCCGAGATCGTTCTGCTTGCCGGTGGAATCGCGTCGCAGCGTCGCTGCCTGGTCTTCCTTGACGGCCTTGGTGTCCCAGAGCAGTCGGCCGATCAGCGTGGACTTTCCGTCATCGACGCTGCCGCAGGTGATGAGGCGCAACGGTCGCGTGTCGCGCACGGCCTGGGCGGGCTCGGCGGCGGGGGCGGCGATAGCGCTTGCTGTTGCTGCTGCAGTCATCTCAGAAATATCCTTCACGCTTCTTTTTCTCCATGGAGCCGGACTGGTCGCGGTCGATGGCGCGGCCCTGGCGTTCGGAGACAGTGGCAATTTCAAGTTCGGCGATAATGTCGTCCATCGTCGTTGCGGTGGACTTGATCGCACCCGTCAGCGGGAAGCAGCCGAGCGTGCGGAAGCGGATGAAGTCTTCCTGCTTCGTCTCGCCGGGCAGCAGTTCCAGGCGCGGATCGGTCGCATCGATCATCATGCCGTCGCGTTCGACGAAGGGGCGCTTGGCGGCGAAGTAGAGCGGCACGATCGGAATGTTCTCGGCCTGGATGTAGCGCCAGATATCGACCTCGGTCCAGTTCGACAGCGGGAAGGCGCGCACGCTCTCGCCGCTGCGGATCTGGCCGTTATAGATGTTCCAGAGTTCGGGGCGCTGGTTGCGCGGGTCCCAGCGGTGGTCGGGGGTACGGAAGGAGTAGATGCGCTCCTTGGCGCGGCTGGCCTCCTCGTCGCGCCGCGCGCCGCCGAAGGCCGCATCGAACTTGCCGGCGTCGAGCGCATTGCGCAGCGCTTCCGTCTTCATGATGTCGGTGTAGCGGGCCGATCCATAGGTGAACGGCGTGATGTTTTCGGCAGCGCCGCGCGGATTGATATGCTCGATCAGGTCGAGATCATATTCCTTCACTATTCTGTCGCGGAAGGTGATCATCTCCGCGAACTTCCAGCCGGTGTTGACGTGCAGCAGCGGGAAGGGGACGCGGCCGGGATAGAAGGCCTTGCGCGCCAGATGCAGCAGCACCGAGCTATCCTTGCCGATCGAGTAGAGCATCACGGGACGCTCGAACTCGGCCGCCACTTCGCGAAAGATATGGATGGATTCGTTTTCGAGCGCCTTCAGATGAGGGTCGAGCGGCGGCTTGGTGCTCTGCGGATTGCTGAGTTCCGTATCCGGACGGCTATCGGGCATGTCTTACTCCAGACTTCGATCATTCGCAGGCACATGACCTGGAATGCAATGAGACTATGCATCGGGGAGCGCCGGCGGCTGCCGCGCTCTGATCCCGATGCCGGGGGGTTACTGTTGGATGGAAATGGCGGACGCTTCTTCAGCCACATGCAGGCCGCATTCGCGCGTCTGGTCCTGTTCCCACCACCAGCGGCCGGCGCGCTCGGGCTCGCCGGGCTTGATGGCGCGGGTACACGGCTCGCAGCCGATCGACGGGTAGCCGCGCGCATGCAGCGGGTTGATCGGCACGCTGTTGTCGGCGACATAAGCCTTGATGACGTCGATGTCCCAATCGGCCAGCGGATTGACCTTCAGGAGATGGCGATCGGCGTCATATTCGGCGAACGGCGTTTCGGAGCGATTGGCCGATTGGCCGCGGCGCAGGCCGGTGATCCAGATGGTTGCCCCATTGAGCGCGCGCGCAAGCGGCTTCAGCTTGCGCACGCCACAACAGGCATGCCGGGCTTCGACGCTCTCGTAGAAGCCGTTGAGGCCGTATTGCGCCGCATAGGCGTCGATATCGGCCTGTTCGGGCTCGTAGCGGCTGATGTGGATGTCGTACTGCTTTTCCGTCTCGTCGATCAGGTTGAGCGTCTCGGCAAAGAGGCGGCCGGTCTGCAGCGTCACTACGTCGATCGGCAGTCGATGATTGCCGATCTCGGCGGTGATGACTTGGTCTTCGATACCAAGCGACGTCGTGAACACCACTCGCCCACCCAGGCCGGCGACGAACGACAGGCGTTCAGCCAGAGATAGGCTTGCAAGCTTCGTGTTCAGCGTTTCCGCTTCTTCGATTGTATGAGCAACAGTCATGGGAATCCTGTCCTAGATGTTGACAGGAGTATCGCAGCTTGGGGATGGAGAGGACAGAAACAGGCGTTTCGAAAGCGGGCTGGAAAGGAGCAAATATCTCTCCCCGGCCGCTGCAACGCAGAAAAGGCGCCGCGCAGGCGCGCAACAGCGCCCGTGAGCCTTAATGTCTATTGATTTAGTAGTCTAACACGCCGTTTGTCAACCAGAAATGTGTTTTGATGATCGCCATTGTGCATTTTGACGTACATTCGACGGTGCTGAATTGGTCCGGAAGCGCGCGCTCGAAAGCCTTGCCACGCAAGGGTTTTCTCGCTGTTGTTCAAACTCCGTTCATCCCGGCTATGCCATAAGGCAAGATGGAAAATTGCTGCGGGGTGCTGATGGCGCCCTGCCGCGTGTGTATCGATGGTTTGAGATGATTACGCAGAAGGCGAAATACGCGCTCCGTGCGCTGACGGTACTGGCCGAGGCCGATGACGGCGAACCTGTGATGATCTCCGATATCGCGGCGCAGCAGAAGATCCCGAAGAAGTTCCTCGAGCAGATCCTTCTCGACCTCAAGCACCAGGGCATCGTCGTCAGTCGACGCGGCAAGCAGGGCGGCTATCTGCTCCTGAAGCCGGCCGACATGATCACTTTCGGTGAAGTACTGCGCATCATCGACGGCCCGATCGCTCCGCTCCCCTGCCTGTCGATCACCGCCTACCGCAAGTGCGACGATTGCGACGGCGAGCAGAACTGCGAAATCCGCCACGTCTTCGCCAAGGTGGCCGACGCTACCCGCAAGGTGCTGTTCTCAACCACCATCGCCGACGCAGTGGCACCGCGCGGGGCCGAAGTGACGCGGATGCTGGCCTAACGCGCAACGCCGGCCTTAGTGGGCCGGCTCTTCCTGATGTGACGCCTTCTCCGCCGCGCGCCGCGCCCGGATCGTGGCTGCGATGAACACGCGCGACAGGCCATGATAGAGCGGCTCGCGCGACAGGAAGCGCGACGTCACATAGCCGATCATCGACACAGCCATGATCGGGATCACCGCCTCATGGTCGCCGGTCATTTCCAGAATGATCACGAAAGCGGTCATCGGCGCCTGCACGACGCCGGCGAAATAGCCGGCCATCCCAAGGATCGCGGCCAGCGCAATGCTGCTGCCGATCAGCGATCCCACCGTGCTGCCGAAACCCGCGCCGACCGCAAGCGACGGCGCGAAGATGCCGCCGGGGATCCCTGAAATCATCGACAGGAAGCTGGCGAGCAGCTTCTCCACGAAGAAGAACAGCGGCAGCGCATGGCCCTCGACCGCACTGCGCGCCTGCTCGTAGCCGGTGCCGAACGTGTTGCCGCCCGACGCGATGCCGATGACCGCGATCGCCAGCCCGCAGCCGCCGGCGAGAAAGAGCATGCGCTTCAAGGGCTGCGGCTGCGCCCAGCGGCGCACGCGTTGACCGACATGCAGCGCAAGGCCGCTGAAGCCGGCCCCAAGCGCCCCGCCACCGACGCCACAGATGATGACGAGGCCCCAATCGGCCATATGCATCGGCGCGACCGAGGTGGAGCCGAAATAGTTGTAGCTGCCCGACAGCCCGAGCGCGGCGAGACCGGAGAGGATGACGGCGGTCAGCACCAGCCCGTTCGACCGCGACTCGTAGGTGCGGCTCATTTCCTCGATGGCAAAGACGATACCGGCAAGCGGCGTGTTGAAGGCGGCAGCTATGCCGGCTGCCGAGCCCGCCAGGATCAGCCCGCGCGCCTGCGCCATGCCGCCGAAGCGGGCGACGGCCAGCATGATCGACGCGCCCACCTGCACCGTCGGCCCCTCGCGGCCGATCGATGCGCCGGAGAAGAGGCCGAGGACAGTCAGCAGAATCTTGCCGCCGGCGATCCGGAGCGACAGCAGTCGCGTGCGGTCGGCCTCGTCATGCAGGTGGCGCGCCGCGATCGCCTGCGGAATCCCGCTCCCCTGCGAATTCGGAAACAGCTTCGCCGCCAGATAGGCCGACAGCACAAAGCCGGCTGGCGTGCTGATCAGCGGCAAGAGAAAGGACCAGCGCCCCGACGTCGTCACCGCCGAAAACGCCTTCTGCGCCATGTCGGCGAGCTCCGCGAAGGCGACGCTGATCAACCCGATCGCCAGCGCGCCGCACCAGAACACCAGACGCGGACGCCAGAGCGAGAACGAGCCCCGAAACACGCGCGAACGGCGGAGCAGCTTGGATTTGCGGTAGAGAGGGGGCATGTCGGTCACTTGGGGCGTGGGGACAGGATAGGGGGCACCGGTCTTATCTGCCCCGTCGCCCGCGTTTGCAAGCCCTGGCGAATATGCGGGAGATTGCAATTGGGAGATATATGATATACATAGATGATATCTATAAAGTATCGCTATTGGTGGATCCAATGAGAATCCTTGTCGATGTTGGTGAAGATGACCTTCGAGCTCTTGATGCGATCGCCGCCGCCAAGAACGTCTCGCGTGCCTCCCTCATTCGCAAAGCGGTCAGCGGGTTGCTTGAGCAAGACGCGCCCCGTGATCGGAAAGAGGCTTTTGGGCTATGGGGTAACCGTCAGGTCGATGGTCTTGCCTATCAGGAGGAGATCAGGGGCGAATGGTGAAGCCGCTGTTCGACACCAATATCCTCATCGATCACCTGAACGCCGTTCCGCAGGCTGCCCAAGAGATTGATCGCTACGACAGCGCAGCGATCAGCATTATCACTTGGATGGAGGTGTTAGCCGGCGCCCGTCATGACGTTGCCGACGCCACTCGACGCTTCCTAGCCGGATTTCAAGTGATCCCGCTTGAGACATCCATCGCGGAAAGAGCTGTCGCGATCAGGCAGAAATACCGCATCAAGCTCCCCGACGCGATAATATGGGCGACCGCCGATACGAATGCCATGCTGCTCATCACGCGCAACAGCAAGGACTTTCCGGCAGACGCACCCGGGGTGCGGCTGCCTTATGTGATCTAACCCCTACCGGTCACTCACTTCCCAGCGCGGATTGATCCACGGCTCCTGGTTGGAGCGCGGCAGCGGCTGCTTGCCGAGGATGTGGTCGGCGGCCTTCTCGCCAGTCATGATCGACGGGCCGTTGAGGTTGCCATAGGTCACATGCGGGAAGATCGATGAGTCCGCGACGCGCAAGCCATCGACGCCAATCACCCGCGTTTCCGCATCGACCACCGCCATCGGATCATCCTTGGCGCCCATCTTGCAGGTGCCGCAGGGGTGATAGGCGCTTTCCAGGTGCTCGCGCAGGAAGGCGTCGATCTCGTCGTCGGTCTGAACGCTCTCGCCCGGCTGGATCTCGGAGCCGCGATATTGGTCGAAAGCCTGCTGGCCGAAGATCTCGCGGGTGAGCCGCACGCAGTGGCGGAACTTCTCCCAATCCTCGGGGTGGCTCATATAGTTGAAGCGGATCAAGGGATCTGCCTTCGGGTAGGGCGAGGCGAGCGTCACGTTCCCCCGCGATTTCGACAGGTTATAGCCGACATGCACCTGGAAGCCGTGGCTCTTGGCGGCCGCCTTGCCGTCATAGCTGATCGCAACAGGCAGGAAGTGATACTGGATATCCGGCTGCTTCACACCCGGTGCCGAGCGCAGGAAGGCGCAGGCCTCGAACTGGTTGGAAGTGCCGAGACCCGACTTGGTGAACATCCACTGCGCTCCGGCAACGCCCTGCCAGAACCAGGGAAGCCACGAATAAAGCGATACCGGCTTGGTCGAGACCTGCTGGAAATAGAATTCCATGTGGTCCTGCAGGTTGGCGCCGACACCCGGCCGGTCCGCCTTCACCTCGATCCCCATCTCCTTCAGATGCGCCGCCGGACCGATACCCGAGAGCATCAGCAGCTTCGGCGAGTTAAACGACGAGGCCGAGACGACCACCTCGCGGTTGGCCTTGACGACCTCGACCTTGCCGCCGCGTTCGATCTCGACGCCAACAGCCCGGCCGTTTTCGATCACGACCTTGCGCGCAAGGCCATAGACGAGATCGACATTCGCCCGCTTCAGCGCCGGTTTCAGATAGGCCGACGCGGCCGACCAGCGGCGACCCTGAAAGATCGTCTGCTCCATCAGCCCAAAGCCTTCCTGCTTCGAACCGTTATAATCGTCCGTCGCCTCGAAGCCCGCCTGCTTGCCGGCCTCGATGAAGGCGTGGAACAGCGGATTGCGGAAGCCGCCGCGCTGCACATGCAGCGGCCCGTCGGTGCCGCGCCATCCCTCTTCGCCGCCGTGGCTGTGTTCCATTCGCTTGAAATAGGGGAGCACGTCGGCATAGGCCCAGCCATTGGCGCCGAGTGCCTCCCAGCGGTTGTAATCTTCCGCATGCCCGCGCACATAGACCATGCCGTTGATCGACGACGACCCGCCGATCACCTTGCCGCGCGGCGCGGTGATGCGCCGGTTGTTGAGGTTCGGTTCGGGTTCGGAGAGATAACCCCAATTGTAGCGCTTCATGCTCATCGGCCAGGCAAGAGCGGCCGGCATCTGGATAAACGGCCCGAAATCCGACCCGCCCGCCTCGATGACGATAACGCTGTTCTTGCCGTCTTCCGACAGACGATAGGCAAGCGCCGAGCCCGCCGAGCCGGAACCGATGATGACGAAATCTGCCTGCATGGTCATTCCCATATCTCTGGAATTTTGCTACTAATGGGTGTATTGCGGAATGCTATTTTTATGCTGGTCGAATTTATCGCTGAGAGCTATATTGCGATGAAGCAGATTGTCATCACCCGCGAGGCTCAAAAGAGTTTGAGCCTTATGCAACCAAAGCGCCGAGCTGCGATCTATGCAACGCTCGACGCCTATGCCCTCGGCCAGCCTGTCGACATAAAGAAGTTGCAGGGCAGGGACTACTATCGCATCCGCGTTGGTAGGGACCGCGTCATCATCGACGATCAGGGCAGGGTTGTCATGGTCGTCAATGCCGGACCGCGCGGCAGTATCTACAAGGAATAGGACGCGATGGGCGATATCCAGAAGCTGACGATCGACGGGAAGAACTACGTCCTTCTGACTGAAGAAGACTATGAGGACTTGGTCGATGGATTGCAGGCCGACGCCATAATGGCGCGCGTTGCCGCCGGTGAGGAAACCTGGCCCTACGAATTCGTCAAGGAACTCACGGAAAGCGACAGCCGCATCCGCAGTTTTCGCAACTACCGTGGCATGACGATTTCCGAGCTTGCTATCGCCGCCGGGATTTCGCAGCCTTATCTCTCCGAAATCGAGACCGGCAAGAAGACGGGCTCCGTCGATGTGCTGAAGCGCATCGCGTCGGCCCTGAATGTCGATCTCGACGATCTCGTTGTCGGCTGAGTTCATATCAATAAGGCGCCTGAACCGGCCCCATGCCGACATAAACCGTCTTCAGCTCGGAATAGTGCTCCAGCGCGGCAATCGAGTTCTCGCGGCCGAAGCCGGATTGCTTGGAGCCGCCGAAGGGGATTTCGACCGGGCAGAGGTTGTAGGTGTTGATCCACAGCGTACCCGCTTCGAGAAGGTCGACCACCCGGTGAGCGCGGCTCATGTCTGAGGTGAAAACACCCGCCGCCAGGCCGAATTCGGTAGCGTTGCCGCGCGCGATGACTTCCGCCTCGTCCTCGAAATCGAGCACGCACATGACGGGGCCGAAGATCTCCTCGCGGGCGATCGTCATCTCGTCGGTCACGTCCGAAAACACCGTCGGCTGCACGTAGTAGCCTTCACCCGAGACGTTGTTCGGAATGCCGCCGCCGACCACAAGCGTCGCGCCCTCGGCCTTGCCCTTCTCGATGTATTCGAGAACCTTCTCGCGCTGCGCCCAGGAGACCATCGGGCCGATCTGCGTCGCCTCGTTCATGGGGTCGCCGATTACCATCGCCTCGGTGCGCGCCTTCAGCCGCTTCAGGAACTCGCTCTTGATATCCTTCTGCACGAAGACGCGGGTGCCGTTGGAGCAGACCTGGCCGGTCGAATAGAAATTGCCGAGCATGGCGCCGCCCACCGCGCTGTCGATATCGGCGTCGTCGAAGACGATCAGCGGCGATTTCCCGCCGAGCTCCATCGTCACATGCTTGAGATTGCCGGCAGCCGCCGCCGCCACCTTGCGGCCCGTCGGCACCGAACCGGTCAGCGAGACCTTGGCGACATCGGGATGGTTGACCAGTAGCGGGCCGGTGTCGCGGTCGCCCTGGATGACGTTGAAGAGCCCCTTGGGCAGGCCCGCCTCGATCAGGATCTCGGCGATCTTCAGTGCGCCGAGCGGCGTGTTTTCCGAGGGCTTGAAGATCATGGCGTTACCTGCGGCAAGCGCCGGTGCTGCCTTCCAGCAGGCGATCTGCTGCGGATAGTTCCAGGCCCCGATGCCGACGCAAACGCCGAGCGGCACGCGCTTGGTATAGGCGAAATCGCCGCCGAGCGGGATGTAGGAGCCGTTGAGGGCCGCCGCGATCACGCCGCCGAAGAACTCGAAGCTGTCGGCGCCCGAGGTCGGGTCGGCGACGATGGTTTCCTGGATCGGTTTGCCGGTGTCGAGCGTTTCGAGCTCGGAGAGTTCGCGGTTGCGCTCGCGCATGATGTCGGCGGCCCGCTTCAGGATACGGCCGCGCGCCGTCGGGCTCATCGCCGCCCATTCCGGCTGCGCGCGCTTGGCAGCGGCGATCGCCTTTTCGACGATGGCGGGCGTGGCGGCGTAAAGCCGCGCGATGATCTCGCCGGTTGCCGGATAAAGGCTTTCGATCACGGTGCCGGCATCGTCCTCGACATACTCGCCATCGATGAAGTGCGATGCTGTAGGCTGGGCTCTCATGGGTCTATCCTTTTAGCGGTTGGCTGCGGCAAAGTGGGGGAGGGCATCGATGCGGTCATCGCGCCGTCCCTCTTAGCTGTATCGTCACATAATCCTCCGTCAGCGCGATCGACGCCTCGGCGCCAACACGCGTCGAGCCGAGACTCTGGCGGATGTAGAGCCCGTCGATCATCGCGGCCACGCCTTCGGCGATATGTTCCGCGACATCGGCTGGGCAGAGCGGCTTCAGATTGGCGACGAGGTTGGAGCGCAGGCGCCTCGAATAGATGACGAGGAAGCGGCGCGTCTCTTCCGAGCGCTGCGCCTCGGCGTAGAAGGCAAGCCAGGCGGCGATCGTCTGCGGCGCGAACTGGTCGGCGTGGAAACTGACGCTGATCACCGCCGAAAGCCGCGCGCGCGGCGTGGGGGCTGCCTTCAGCGCCGTCACCGCGTCGTCGCGCAACTGCTTTAGAAGCGAGCGGATCGTCTCGATCAGCAGCTGCTCCTTGCTGCCGAAATAGTGGTGCGCGAGCGCCGGTGAAACGCCGGCCTGCTTGGCGATTTCGGACATGGTGACGCTGAGCGAGCCGTGATCCCCGATCACGCGCAGCGCTGCATCGACGAGCGCCTTGCGGCGCATCGGTTCCATTCCGACTTTCGGCACGGTCTTTCTCCTGCAATGCGGCCAGCATAATTTTGATTGACTGATCAATCAATAAAAATCTGATCGCCTTTTCCGTAAGATATCTCTTTCCATCCGCTGTTTCTGCGCCATACTCAATGAACAACCGGGAGGTGCATGATGACAGATATGTCCAATGAAATGCCTTCGTCCTCCGCGCTGCGGTCGAAATGGGTCTGGTTCGTCGTCCTCGGCGCGCTGCTGATCGTCTTCGGCGCCATCGCCGCCGCAAACGTCTTTCTCGCAACCGTCGTATCCGTCTATTATGTCGGCTTGCTCATGCTCGTCGGCGGCATCGTCTATCTCGCCCATGCCTTTCAGGTGCGCGAGTGGGAGCAGTTGCTCTTCTGGGCGCTGAGCGGTGTGCTCTATGTGCTGGCCGGCGTCTTCGCCTTCATGAATCCCATTCTGGCATCGGCGGCGCTCACGTTGTTTCTGGCCATGGCCTTGCTGGTGGCGGGCATCTTCCGCGTCTTCGTCGGCTGGCGCATGCGCCCGTCGAGGGGCTGGGGCTGGGTGCTCTTGAGCGGCCTGATCACGGCGCTCGCGGGCTTCGTCATCGTGCTCGGCTGGCCGGTCAACAGCCTGTGGATCCTCGGCCTCTTCCTCGCCTGCGACCTCCTCCTGCAGGGCTGGTCGATGCTCGCATTCGGCCTCGCCATCCGCCGCTGATTGTGCCCGCTATTCACAGCCTGTTCATCACGCACTGTTTCTTTTTTGACAAGAATGTGAGTGAAGACTAAAATTAACCTCATGGCAGAGGTCGCAAACGTGTGAAAGCGACGCTGCTGAAAGCCCAGCACCCGCGACCGGAAGGGCGGCCGACGCGAGTGTGTATCCGTTCCTCGAGAGGGCAGGTGTCTGCCCGACGAGGCGATGGGAGACCACGAGGCAATGGGAGTGATGTCATGCCGATGGTAACCGTTTCCATCTCTCCGCTGCAGGCGGCCGATATCCGCGCGGCGATCGACGATGGCACTTATGTTTCCAGCAGCGAGGTGGTGCGTGAAGCGCTCCGGCTGTGGGATGCCGCCCGCAAGGTCGATGGCCTGCCGAAAGCGCGCGATTGCGCCCCCGCCGATGCCAGATGCGTCGCTGAAATGTTCGCCGACCACGAGCATCGCCGCACCGCCTGAAGGTCGGCCGATATATGACCGCCGCCCGATGCGGCGGTTGCTGCATGCACTTGATAAAACGCCAGTTTTCACAAAACCTTCACATTGGCGAAAGTGTTCGTTGACGCTTCGCCTCTAGTCTCCGGGCGAAAAATAATAATATGAATGCCGTATAGTGGAGAATGGCATGTCGTTGGCTGCCACCGTAGAGCCCGCCCTTATTCGTCGCTACACCAGCGATCAAATCATTACTCTCGCCAAACTTGTTATCGAAAACGCCTTCCAGCCGATCGTCGAAGCCAGCACCGGTGTTGCCTTCGGCTATGAATCGCTGATGCGCGGCCAGGAGCGCCTGGGCTTCAATTCGCCGCTGGAAATTCTGGACGAGGCCCAGCGCGGCGATCAGCTGCTGCAGCTCGAGCAGATGGTGGCGAGCCGCGCACTCGCCAAGTTCGCGTCGCTGCCGAATTTCGCCACCGCGACGCTGTTCCTCAATCTCGATGTTCGCCTCATTCCGCATGGCGAGCAGCTGGTGGAAAACCTGCTGCAGCATCTGAAGCTCGCCAATATCCCGCCATCCTCGATCTGCTTCGAATTCTCCGAGCGCTTCGACAACACCTCGGTTCCCGAATTCGCCGCATTGGTTTCGTTGCTTCGCAAGCGCGGCTTCAAGCTGGCGATCGACGATTTCGGCGTTGGCCATGGCGAGATGAAGCTGCTCTGCGATCATCCGGTGGACTACCTGAAGATCGACCGCTACTTCATCGCCGATATCGATGGCAGCCCGCGCAAGCGCCACCTGTTGAAGAACATCGTCCACATCGCCCATGTGCTTGGCACCCGCGTGATTGCCGAGGGCATCGAGACCGAAGCCGAGTTCATCACCTGCCGCGAGTATGGCGTCGATCTCGTGCAGGGCTGGTTCATCTCGCGCCCGACCACGCATGTCTCCGAGCTGGTGCCTTCATTTCCGCATCTGCAGGAACTCGGCAAGAGCAAGCGCAACAACCAGTCGCTCGACGAAATCCTCATCCGCAAGCAGATCGAAGTGCTGCCGACGGTCTATGAAAACGACACGATCGACAGCGTCTTCGAGGTCTTCCGCCGCCATCCGCAGAATGCCTTCTTCCCGGTTCTGAACGCCAATGGCGAGCCGCGCGGTATCCTGCATGAGCGCCATCTCAAGGAATATATCTACCACCCGTTCGGCCGCGATCTGCTGAAGAACAAGATGTATGAGCGCACCATCTCGCACTTCGTCGAAATGGCGCCGATCGTTGGCCTCGATTCCGATGCCGAGCAGCTGATGACCATCTTCGCCAACATGGAAGGCGCCAACTGTCTGCTGTTGACGGAAAACATGCGCTATGCCGGCGTCGTCTCGGCCGCCTCGCTCATCAAGGTGATGAACGAGAAAAAGCTCAAGACCGCGCAGGACCAGAACCCGCTGACCGGCATTCCCGGCAACCACGCCATCCGCGATTTCATGCGCGAGGCGAGCCGCGACAGCGACGAGACGCGGCACTTCTGCTATTGTGACTTCGACAACTTCAAGCCCTTCAACGATGCCTATGGCTTCCACCTCGGCGACCACGCGATCTCGCTCTTCGCAGCCCTGATGCGGCGCTACTTCTTCGCCGAGCGCCACTTCCTCGGCCATGTCGGCGGCGATGATTTCTTCATCGGCGTGCAGGGCTGGACCAAGGAGGAGCTGACGGAAATTCTCGATCGGCTGATCGGCGATTTCCATGACGATGCGCAGGATCTCTATTCCGATATCGATCGCGCCGCCGGCCGCATCCGCGGCCACGACCGCGCCGGCGTCGAAGCCTTCTTCCCGCTGATGCGCTGCTCGATCGGCGTTCTGGAGCTTCCCAAGGGTCTCGTCATCGACGACATCAGCCGCGTCTCCGCCGCCATCGCCCACATCAAGGCATTGGCGAAGGAAAGCGCGGAAGGCCTGGTCTTCCATCGGCTGGGCGAGGCGAATTGACGCTACGGCGTTTCCGCCCTTCTCAACGCGGCGGGGCTGAACTATCTCACTGCTATCCGAATGAGGAGACCGGTGATGTCTTTGCCTGCGCTTATGCGTTTTGTCGATTTGCCCCGCTTCGGCGCCCCTGACGTGATGACCATTTCGAGCGGGCCGCTGCCCGTGGCGGGCGACGGGCAGATCCTCGTGCGCACCCAGGCGATCGGCGTCAACCGTCCCGATGTCGCGCAGCGCCAGGGCACCTATCCGCCGCCTGCGATTTCAAGCCCGATCCTCGGCCTTGAAATCGCAGGCGAAGTGGTCGCGATCGGCCCCGGCGTCAGCGGCTATACAGTCGGCGACAAGGTCTGCGGACTCACCAACGGCGGCGCCTATGCCGAATATTGCCTCATTCCATCAGGCCAGGCACTGCGCTTCCCCAAAGGCTACGATGCGGTCCAGGCGGCGGCACTCCCGGAAAACTACTTCACCGTCTGGGCCAACATGTTCCAGATGGCGGGCCTCACCGAAGGTGAGAAGGTGCTCATCCACGGTGGCACGAGCGGCATCGGCACGACCGCGATCCAGCTTGCCCGCGCCTTCGGCGCCGAGGTCTACGCGACTGCGGGCTCTCAGGAAAAATGCGACGCCTGCGTCAAGCTCGGCGCGAAGCGCGCGATCAACTACAAGACCGAGGATTTCGCCGAGGTGATCAAGGCCGAAACCGGCCAGGGCGTCGACATCATCCTCGATATGATCGGCGCTGCCTATCTGGAAAAGAACCTCGCCTCGCTGGCGAAGGACGGCTGCCTCTCGATCATCGCCTTCCTCGGCGGCGCGGTTGCCGAAACCGCCAACCTCGCGCCGATCATGGTCAAGCGGCTGACGGTAACGGGCTCCACGCTGCGCCCGCGCACGCCGGAAGAAAAGCGCGCCATCCGCGACGATCTCCTGTCGCAGGTCTGGCCGCTGCTCGACGAGGGCAAGCTTGCCCCCGTGATCCACAAGACATTCGCTTTCGAGGATGTCGTCGAAGCCCACAAGCTGATGGAATCGAGCAGCCATATCGGCAAGATCATGCTGCGCGTCTGACGATCACGCCGCTGCCGTCGCTTGCGTCTCGTTGCCGGACTTCCGGATCGACAGCGAGATCACGATCGTCACGATCCCCGGCAGCGCCATCAGCACGAACAGCCAATGCGCCGCGGATATGCCCCCAGTAACGCCGCCCGGCGCAAGCAGGCCGGTGCTGTTGACGATGACGCCCGCGAAAGCTGCGCCGAATGCGCTTCCGAGCGATTGGACGGTGGTGATCGCCGCCGAGGCCTTGTCCTGCTCCGATGTCGCGACAAGCCGCAGCACCTTGGTCACCAGATGCGCCCAGCCGAGCCCGACCCCGAACCCCATGAGGAACATGAAGACGACGGCCGGCGCGAGCAGCGCGATGCTGCCTGCCTGGTTGTCGCGTGCCAGGAAGATCGCCAGCGCCGCGACCGCAACAGTCTCGATCACGCAGCCGATAACGATCGCGCGGCCGGCGCGGCGGCCGGAGAACGAGGCGCTGAGGAACGCGGCCACCGTCCAGCCGAGCGCGACGAGCGCCGTGAGATATCCCGATTCCAGTGGGCTGACGCTGTGCAGGGATTGCAGGAAATACGGGATGTAGATGTCGCTGGTCAGCACCAGGATCAGCAGGAACATCATCAGGTAGACACGGGAAATCGGCATGCTGAGGGACACGGCGCCTGTCGGCAGCAGGCGGTTCTCGCTACGCCGCTCTATGCCGAGCATGGCGACCACGGCGATGAGCGATGCCGCAACCAGCAGCGCCTTCGATTGCGTCGCCTCGATCGTGCCGGCGATGCTGACCAGAAGCACGGCCGCCAGAAGCAGCGCGATCTGGGTGATCGGCGTACGCCCGGGAGCCCGGTCGTCATGCGCCGACGGCAGCAGCACGGGCGCAAGCACGGCCATGAGCACGCTCACGGGGACAAGCAGCATGAAGGCGTGGCGCCAGGTGCTGCCATCGGAGAACAGGCCGCCAAGGCTTGGGCCGAGCAGCGTCGCGACGCCCCAGATCGCCGCATAGAGCGTCGAGGCCTTGCGCCACAGGTGCTCGGGATAGGCAAAGCGGATAAATGCATAGGCAAGCCCGCCCAGCGCGCCGGCTCCAAATCCCTGCACGGCGCGTCCGGCCAGAATGACCTGCATCGAGGGCGCCAGCGCGCAGATCAGGCTGCCAGCCGCAAACATCAGCGCGCCGGCCACGTAAACCGTGCGCAGGCCGATGCCGCGGGGCCGCATCGCGACGAAGATGGATCCGAGCACGGCCGCCGCGACGAACAGCGTGGTGACCCACGAGAGCAGTTCCAGCCCGCCGATATCGCGCACGATCGATGGCGCGATGGTCGCCATGATATAGGCCTCGACCGCATATAGCGTCACGCCGCCGCCGAGCATCAGCGTGGCGGCCAGGACCGGCCTGGAAAAGAGATGGAAGACGGAGGAGCGCTCCGTCGCGACGTCGTCGATGCTGCTCATGCGGAATGCCTTGAATGTTTCCTGGAACGTTTTTGGGAAAGTTTTTTACAAGTTATAGCTTGGAAAAAATACACAGCCGCGTTATTAAAGCAAGAACAAGCTTGGAAAAATATCAGCCTATGCGCCAGTCGCCTGCCAACCGAATCCTGATGCTGCTCAAGACCGAAGGGCCGCAACGCCTATCGGCCATCGGCGAGGCGCTGTCCATCTCCGGCGAGGCCGCGCGCCAGCAACTGGCGAAGATGGCCGACGAGGAACTGGTCGAACCCGTCTCCGAGCCCACGCCGGGCAGGGGCCGCCCCCGCCAGCTCTGGCACCTGACGCCATCGGGCAACGCCCGCTTCCCCGACCGCCACGCCGAACTGACCGCGACGCTTCTCGCAACCATGGTCCAGAGCCTCGGCTCCCAGGCGCTCGACACCGTCATCGCCGCCCGCGAGACTGAGACGCTGGCGCGCTACCGCAGCGAGATCACGGCAGAAGATCTCCCCACCCGCGTCCGCCAGTTGGCCGGCATTCGCACCGACGAAGGCTACATGGCCGACAGCTGGCAGGAAGAAGACGGCTCGCTGCTCTTGATCGAAAACCACTGCCCCATCTGCGCCGCCGCCACCGCCTGCGCCGGCTTCTGCCGCTCCGAACTCGAAACCTTCCGCAGCATCCTCGGCGCCGACGTCGAGCGCGAGGAACACATCCTCCACGGCGCGCGGCGTTGTGCTTACAGGATCAGCGCGGGCTAGCGGATTGCTGAAGCTGTTGCTTTTCAGCCTTCACGAATAGCAGCAGCAATATCGCGGCAACGCCGACTCCGGCCGCCAGCAAGGCGGTTCCCGAATAGCTTGTGAAGCTTGTTCCCAGGGCAAAAATTCCCGCGCTGACGCCGTTTGCCGCAAAGGTATTGACCGAGATGAGTGATGTGCCGAGCCCTGGCCGGTCGGCAATCAGGTCCTGTAGGTAGGTGATGGGCACGCTCAGGATCGCCGCGCAACCGCAGGCGTTGACGACGACGAGCGCATAGATTTGCCAAGGCGCGGTAACGAGGCTCAGCATCACAAGATAGACGCAATAGATCAGCGTCCCGGTAGCCAGGATATGGACGCTGCGAAAACGCCGCTGCAATGCGCCCCACATCAGCATGAACGGCATTTCCAGGAACGCGACCATGCCGGCTGTGATGCCCACATCCGCCACGCTGCCGCCGGCATCATGAGTGATGATCAGCGGCGACACCACGCTGCTCAACCGCTGGAGGCCCAGCATCATCGACAAGATGCCGACACGCATCAGCACGCGAGGCGAGAAGACACGCGCGAGCGAACTGAAGAAGCCAACCTGTTGCGAGAACAACGCATCTTGCCTTGGCTCTGCCTTCGCCAGGAAGAGGTACAGGCAGAAGCAGACGAGGCTTGCCAGCCCGGCAATGCCGTATGCCGGCGTCATCGAGTGCGCGCTGACGAGATAGAGGCCGATCAAACCCGGCGCCAGCGCCCATGACCCGGAAAACAGCGCCCGTACCGTCGAAGTGATCGCAGCCGCCTTGCCGCGATCCATGGTGTTTGTTGCCGCGCGGATGCTCGCTAAAAGGACCGAATAGGTCGCGTTGCTGATCGGGATGAACAGCAGCACGCCGATCATGAAGGCGGCTGTATTGCGGAACGCGTAGATCATGCCGAAGCCGATCATGCCGCTTACCGACAGTGCCAGCACCAGCAGCCTGCGGTCGCCGAGCTTGTCGGACCAGATGCCGAGCGTCAGGCTGGTCACGACATTGATAAGGGCGGCGGCGAAGATCAGTATCGAATAGGCGTGATCCGACATGCCGAGTTCGGTAATTCCGATGATGGATTGATACGGCATGGTTGAGGCATAGGTGAAGGCAAGCGTCACAAGCGTCAGCGACGGAATGCGTATTCGTTGATCGCGGAGAATGGACGAGAAGGCGGATGACATGCGGCGACTCCAGTTGCCAAAAGTCTAGACCCGCACCACCTGATTGCAACCTCGTGTCCGCGATGGCGTCCATTCAATTATGTGATCGATGTTTGGTGCCTTGACCCTAAAGCCCGATCCGCCCGATCGCCGGGATTTTCACGCCGGGATTGGCGACGTCGATGCCGGCGACTAGGCCCATGAAGTGCACTTCGAAGCCGCTGCGCTGGCCGGCGGCGATGCCGATCAGGCCGTAGAGGGTCGCGTGCATGTCGCGTCCGTCGGCGTCGATCGCAAACATCCGCCCGTCGCTGAGGTAGTCGCGCCCGACCGCATCCGGCGACAGCACCGCGTCGAGATCGGGCACCGCGCGCAGCACATGCGCGACGAAGCTGTTAGAATTCGGGCCGGGATAAATGCGGTAGTCGCCGACGCCGGCATAGGGATAGGATTGGATCGCCGTCTCGACGGCCGGAATGAGCCTCTGGGCCTCGTCGCCGGAGATTTCCTTCACGATATGAGGCGTGTTGGAATACCAGTAGGCGTCCGCGACATAGTTGTTGCGGCGGATCGGAGAGCCCCAGCCGACCTTGTCGTAGCGATTGTAGGTCGCGTCGCCTTTGGCCTTGGTGACGATCCACGAGTGGCTGGCGACCGCGCCCTTCAGCCCGCCGGTGCTTGCCGACATGATGTAGATCTTGGCGTCCCCGCTGGCGCCAGCCTTCGGCAGCACGCCCGATGTGCCCCATTCGGCCTCCCGCCATGAGCTTGGATGGTTCTGCAGCGACCACCACCCGGCCGATGCCAGGGCCGGCAGCAGATAGACGACGAGGATGAGAAGAAGGAGCCGTTTGATATGACGCATGAAACGCCGGGGACCTTTGCTGACGTGCGGTTGCTGCCAAGAATGTGACGAGCAAGATGGCGCAATTGCGCCGCTCTTTTTCAACATGAACCCGATTGCTTTATCGCGCCCATCATTTATGCGTGACAGCCTGTTCAGAATATCAGGATAAGCTCATGACCAATCCCGTCACCGTTGAAGTCACCCGCGGCGCGCGCGTCGAAAGCCGGCATCGCGGCGCCGTCATCGCGGTCGATGGCGATGGCAAGGTTGTCTTTTCGCTTGGCGATGTCGAGGCGCCCACCTTTCCACGTTCGGCCTGCAAGGCCATGCAAGCGCTGCCGCTGGTCGAAAGCGGCGCCGCCGATGCTTATGGTTTCGGCGACAAGGAGCTGGCGCTCGCCTGCTCCTCGCACAATGGCGAGGACGAGCATGTTGCGGTCGCAGCCTCTATGCTGGCGCGCGCCGGCCGCGATGTCGAAACGCTCGAATGCGGCGGCCACTGGTCGTCGAGCCAGAAGGTGCTGATCCATCAGGCCCGCACGATGGAAAAGCCGACGGCGCTGCATAACAATTGCTCCGGCAAGCATTCCGGCTTCGTCTGCACCTGCGTGCACCAGGGCGTCGATCCCAAGGGCTATATCGGTTACGACCACCCGCTTCAGCGCGAGATCCGCGCCACCATGGAAAGCCTGACCGGCGCCGTGCTCGGTCATGACAATTGCGGCACCGACGGCTGCTCGATCCCGACTTACGCCGTGCCGCTGAAGGGGCTGGCGCATGGCTTCGCCAGGATGGCGACCGGCAACGGGCTGGAACCATTGCGCGCCAACGCCTCGCGCCGCCTGTTCGATGCCTGCATGGCCGAGCCCTTCTATGTCGCCGGCACCGGCCGCTTCTGCACGAAGCTGATGCAGTTGGCCCCCGGCCGCATCTTCGCCAAGACGGGTGCCGAGGGCGTCTTCTGCGCCGCTATCCCCGACCAGGGCATCTCGATCGCCGTCAAATGCGACGACGGTCATGCCCGCGCCGCCGAAAGCATGGTTGCCGCCGCACTCGTCCGCTTCTTCGACAAGGATAGCGCCATCGGCGTCGGTCTGGCAGAGCTGGCTACTTCAAGCATGCACAACTGGAATGGTATTCACGTCGGCGACATTCGCGCGGCGGCGGTACTCTCTGATTAAAGCGTGCCGGAACGATACATTCTGAATATCAAAGATAGCCAATTCTAATATATGCGAAACTGAACCGGATGACGGCGCGTGCGCTTTCATGCGGTTAAGCTACTCTTGGCGCAGTACATCGATTGCCATGAGGGCAGGATATGTTTGCAGGCCGCTATCTCTGGTGGATGCTGATCGCTCTGGCGGTCTTCCTGTTCTTTGCCATGAGCTTCGATTACGTCACCTGGGCAACGGTCGCGACATCGAGTTGCGCGCGGGTTGCCGGCTCCTGTGGCCCGCTGATCCTGATGATGACCGGCACGATCAAGCCGATCGGCTATTACATCGCCGGCGGCATCATCCTCGTCGTCACCTTTGCCCGTATTCACCACATCGGCATGAGCTGGCTCTGGTGCCTCTTCGTGCTCGTCCTCTTCGGCGCCTCGGCGCCATTTCCACTTCTGCTCGCCAATGTCTGGACCGGCCAGATGAATTCGGAAATGGTCATGCAGAACCTGCCGGCGGCTTTCCCGTTCCTCGTGGTGTTCTGCACCTATATCGGCTGGTCGTTCGAGGATGGAGGGGGCAGGCCGCTCGGTCCCTGGCGCTGGCTGCGCGTCGCGATCCGGCTTTCTGCCGTATATGGCGCGCTGGCCGCACTCGCGCAGACACCCACCTTCGCCTGGATACCCGGCCGCTTGCTCGACATGCCCGCGCTCTCGGTCCTGCTGGCCACCTGGCAACCGAAGCTGGAGACGGCGCTCACGCTTGGCGCATTGGATGATCGGCTGGCCTATCTGGCCCTTGCAGTCTTCTCCGTCGCGCTCGCTGCAAGCCTGTTCGGCCCGCACCTCGCGGACCTCCGTTCCCGCCTGATGGCACCGGTCATGCTGAAAGGATCGCGCCGTTGAGGCTGCGATAGGGCGCAAGCTGCGCCTCGTCGATATCGTCAGGCACGATCAATCCCGAAACCGAAGCGACCGGCAGAACCTGGCAGGCGGATGCCCGGTCGAGCTTGTCCGCCGTCAGCAGCACATAGGTTTCGATCGCGCAGCCGGCGATATGCCGCTTGATCGCGGCCTCCTCGAAATCCCCCGTCGACAGCCCATGCACGGGATGCGCCGCCGTCACCCCGAGGAAGAACAGATCCGCCCGCAGCTGCGATATCGCGGCCATCGCGACG
Source organism: Rhizobium sp. NPDC090275 (assembly GCF_044772225.1). Lineage (NCBI taxonomy): Bacteria > Pseudomonadati > Pseudomonadota > Alphaproteobacteria > Hyphomicrobiales > Rhizobiaceae > Rhizobium > Rhizobium sp. NPDC090275. The sequence continues at coordinate 507,719 of NZ_JBIVYL010000003.1, forward strand.
GCGCCGACAGCCACCATCGAATGCTTGTAGAGCTTGCCGCCGATCAGGATCACCTCGGCGCTCGGATGATGCTCGAGTTCGGCGGCGATCGTCGGGCTGTGGGTGACGATGGTGACCGATAGCCCACGCGGCAATTGCCGGGCGATCTCCGCCGTGGTCGTGCCGCCGTCGAGAAACACCATCTGGCCCGGCTTGATCAGCCCGATCGCTCTTGCCGCAAGCCGCTGCTTGGCGTCGCGCGACACATCCTTGCGGGTCGTAAAATCGGGCAGCTCCGGCGAGAGCGGCATCGCGCCGCCATGCACGCGCTTCAAGAGCCCCTCCGCCGCCATCTCGCGAAGGTCGCGACGGATCGTGTCTTCCGACACGGAGAGATCCTCGGCCACCCGCTTGGCAATCACCTGGCCGTCGCGGCGCAGCAGGTCGAGGATCAGTGTCTTGCGTTGAGAGGTCAGCATCGGGCTCACGAAGTTGAATGAATTTTCTTGAGTTTGCACGAAATGATTCGACAATCAAGAAATATCATGCATTTTCACGCAATCCCGTGCATGAAGCCGGGAGTTGAGGAGAAAAGACATGTTGATCTTGATCGCAGGCCCCTATCGTTCCGGAACCGGTGACGATCCGGCGAAGATGGCGGCCAACCTGCAGCGGCTGGAAGCGCCGTCGCATGCCCTGTTCGAAGCCGGCCATGTGCCGATGATCGGCGAATGGGTCGCCCTGCCGGTCTGGCATGCCGCCGGCGGCAAAAGCGTGGGCGATGATCTCTACGAGCGGATATTCCACCCCGTCGCCGGCCGCCTGCTGCAATTGTGCGAAGGCGTGCTGCGGCTGGAAGGCGAATCCAAGGGCGCCGACAACGATGTCCGCATCGCGAGAGAGCGCGGCATTCCCGTCTGGTACAAATTGGAAGACGTGCCGGGCTGCGCCAAGGCCGCTTGAAGCTACGCCAGAGACAAATCGGGGAGGCCGCGCATGCGGTCTCTCTTTCTCGCTCGCAATCCGTCGTGCGCGCTCTATGCTGTCTAAGAAAAGACAGGAGTCGTCATGCTGACATTGTATTTCGCGCCCGGCACATGTTCCCGCGCCAGCCTCATCGCACTCGAGGAATCGGGCCTTCCCTTCGAGGCGAAGCGGATCGATACCGCCAATGGCGAACAGCGCTCCGAGGCCTATCTCAAGATCAATCCCAAGGGCCGCGTTCCGGCACTTGCCACCGAAAAGGGCGTGCTCACCGAAACGCCGGCGATCCTGGCCTATATCGCCGCCATCGCGCCGGCGGCCGGCCTTGCGCCGCTCGACGACCCCTTCGAATTCGCCCGCCTGCAGGCCTTCAACAGCTACATCTGCTCGACGGTGCATGTGAACCACGCGCACGGCCGCCGCGCCAGCCGCTGGGCCGATGACGTTGCAGCCCATGAGGCGATGAAGGCCAAGGTGCCGGAGACCATGGCGGAGAGCTTCGCGCTGATCGAAGACGGCATGTTCGCCGGTCCCTGGGTGATGGGCGAGCGTTACTCCGTCGCCGATCCCTATCTCTTCGTCATGACCGGCTGGCTGCCGAGCGACGATGTCGACCCGGCGCGCTTCCCGAAGGTGGCCGACCACTACGCCCGCATGCTCGAGCGCCCGGCCGTGCAGCGCGCGCTCGCCCGCGAAAAGGCGTAAGCCGCGTCAACGCTGGTAACTTGCCGCAAGCTTCTTCGGCGCGCGCAATCGCCACGCGCCGATCAGCCGATCGGTCAGTTCCGCATCGCCGATGACGTCGATGCGCACGGGCAGATACTGCCAGCCGACATAATGCGGTGTCTGAAAATAGATCTCGGGCGCGAGCGCAAGCAGCGCTTCCTTCTCGTCGAGCGAGATCGAGATCACGATCGTCTCGTTATCCTTCACGGCCACGAAGGACTTGCCCCCGACCTTTAGCGCATGGTTGCCGTAGGACGTGCCTTCCTCGACGCCGGGCAGTTTCGCCTCGGCAACAAGCCGCAGCAGCCGCTTGAAGATCGCATCGATATCCTCAGCCATGCGTCACTCCCGGTCCTCGTCCGGGAGAGCCTAGCAGATTTCGGAGCATACGCGCAGACCCGCGAAGCTCGGCCGATCACACCGCTTCTTTGGAGCGTGCCGCCTGCATGGCGATATAGGCCGGGCGGGCCTGGCAGCGCTTGATCCAAGCATCGACCTTCGGATGCGCGTCGAACAGCGCCTGCTCCGACTGGGCATAGCGCAGCACTTCGGCAAGGTTGAGATCGGCGGCGGTGAAGCGGTTGCCGACGAGATAGTCGTTGGTGGCGAGATGCGTCTCCAGCACCGCTAGCGGCCGCTTCAGCGAGCGGCTGGCCACCGCGATGGTCGCCTTGCCTTCCTCGGTGTCTTCCATCTCGTTGTCGTAGGTCATCACCAGCTTGATCGTGTGCACCTCGACCTCGGTCGCCGCCCACATCGTCCACATGGTCAGAAGGCCGTCTTCCTCTACGCTCTGGCCAGCGAGCGAGCCGCCGTGCTTGCGAGCGAGATAGAGCGTGATCGCCAGTGACTCGTGCATGACGAGATCGCCGTCCTTGATGGCCGGGATGAGCCCCATCGGATTGATGGCTATAAAGTCCGGCGACAGCGTATTGACCGGCGCATCCGATGCCAGCGGGTTGTCGAGCCGTCGCGCCTGCAGCACGGGGACGGATGTGAATTCCAGCCCGAACTCTTCCGCCATCCAGTAGACGCGCGAGGCGCGCGAGCGGTAAACGCCGTAGATTGTCAGCATGATGATGTGCCCCTCTTCAAATCTGCCGCGAGCCTAGAGGCTAGGGCGATCGAGCGGAAGCTTTCAAGGCTGATAGGTCAATCAAAGCTTTTGATGGTGACTTAAGGCTCGTCGCATGTCGGTGCCGCAAAACCGCTGCACACTTTTGCGCGACATGCTTCACGACACGCGATTGCGCTCGATGGTCAGATGCGCGTAGCCGCCGGCGCCGTCCGCCAGTTCTCCCGACATCTTCTTGTCCCACGCAAACCCGACCACCGCGCCCTCGGCCATATCCTGAAACACGTTGTCGGTGATAACGGCCGTTCCAGCCCCATCGACGACCGAAACCGCGCAGCCGACCGGCGCCTTGCGGATGACGTTGCCCGTGACCACCAGGTTGCGCATGTAGGGACCCCAGCCGAGCTGCATGCCCCATCTCGGCGCACCCTCGATGATGTTGTTCGAAACCAGCGTATCGGCCTCGGCGGCAATGCCGATGCCGAAGCTCACATCCGGCTTGTAGGGTCCGTCGAGTTTCAGATTGCGCACGACGTTGCCGGTGACGCTGGCAAGCCTGCCGCCCTTGTCGAAATTGGCGATCGAGATGCCGTTGGCGGCCCCGTCGATCATGTTGTTTGCGACCACGGCGCCCTCGAACTCGAATTCGACATAGATCGCCGTCTCGCCCGATCGCCGGCACTGGTTGCCTGATATCTGCACGTCGGAGGTCGAGTTGGCGCGGATCGCGGTGAAGGCGCAGTCGGAGATGTGGTTGTTGGCGACCATGACATTGTCGGCGCGAAACAGGTTGATGCCGTTGCCGTTCTGCCCGGTCCCTCCATCGGTCGCGCCGATCCTGTAGATCCGATTGCCGCTGACGATGCTGTCATCGGCCGCCTTCTTCCAGCGATGGATCAGAATGCCGCCATTGCCGCAATCGAATACCTCATTATTGGTCACCGAAAGACCCGAGGATTCAACCGCGTAGAGCCCGGATTGCGCGGCCCCCGATATGCGGCTGCGCTCGACCCGGCCACCGCAACGCTCCAGCTGCAGCGCATGCTTGCGGCTTCCCGAGATCTCGCAATTGTCGATCACGACGTCGTCGACGCCGGTGAACTGCACCAACGCGGATGCGTCGTCGCCAAGCCAGCGGTTCTGCCCGTCGATCACGATATTGGAGAGCTCGATGCGCTTGACATTCTCGGCGGTAAACAGCCGTCCGTCGCCGGTGTAGACAATCCGCGACGCGCCCGGCACGCCGGTGATGCGCGTGTTGTCTGGTAGGGTCAGGTTCGACACCTTGTAGACACCCGGCGGCAGAAACACCGGAACGTTCTCCGCCGACGCGTCGTCGATCATCTTCTGCAGGCTGCTGCTCTTGCGGTCACCGGGATCGGGTGCGGCCTTGTATTTCACCGCGTCGATCGACCCGCGCAGATCCGGCTGCTGGCTCGCGGCGAAGGCGGGCGGGGCAAGCAGGGCGACGGTGGAGCAGGCGGCAAGGCGCAAGATGGTCCGGCGGGACGACAGGAGAGGTGATTTGTTCATGATTTCCGCCATGCAGGAATCGTGCCGCGATCAAAGTATCATTTTGGCACACCCGAGGTTGCGAGCATTATTATTTATTAGTCATGGGATTCGCGCAGTGATGTTGGCTTCTGATTCACCTTTTTATTTGAGTGTGGCCGGGTAATCCGGAAGCATATCCGGATTTACTATGTGAATGACGGTGTTTGATGGCGTGGTTGCCGTCGCGACCACTCTGGAGACTGACAATGAATGAATTGAGTGCCGGCCGCCGCGATGCCGATACCACTGAGATCGACATGAACCGGATTGTCGCCGCTGCCGAAGCGCTCATTGTTTCCAGTCGCCGGGATATGGCTACGGGCATCGAGGATCTTGGGTTGAAGGCGATCATCCACGAACTTCCCGATTTTTTCTATGTCAAGGATCGCACCAGTCGCTTCGTATTCGCCAATGCTACGGTCGCGCGGGCTTTCGGTATTGACGATCCGGAGGATCTGGCGGGCAAGCGTGATTTTGATTTCTTCGACTTTCAGACGGCTCGTGGCTATTTCGAGGTTGAGCAGGAGATCATGGCGACGGGCAAGCACCGGCTCGATGTCGAGGAGATGGTCCGCTCGACCTTGAGCGAAATCGTCACCTGCCGGCTCACCTCGAAGCTTCCGCTGCGCAATGACAAGGGGGACGTCGTCGGCCTGATCGGTGTCTCGCGCGATATCACCGAGCGCAAGCGACAAGAGGAATTTCGCCGCGCCCAGGCTCAGGTGGTCGAAATGATCGCCCGCAACGAGCCGCTCGAAATGATCCTCGAAGCGTTGGTCCTGTTGGTCGAGGCCGAAATCGATGGTGTCTCCGGGTCAGTGCTCATTCTCGATCTCGACGGACGGAGACTGTGTCACGGCGCATCGCCCAATCTGCCTAGCATCTACAGCCGCACGATCGACGGCATCGCCATCGGCCCGAACGCGGGCTCGTGCGGAACCGCGGCATGGCGCGGCAGTTTCGTGATGGTTGAGGACGTGATGGCCGATCCACTATGGGCCGACTATCGTGGTGTCGCGCAGCAATATGGCTTCCGTTCCTGCTGGTCGATGCCCGTCATGACCGCCCAGAACAACGTACTCGGCACTTTCGCGCTTTATTCCAGCGAAGTTCGCCGCCCGACGCCGAGGGAAATGGAACTCGTCGCCATGGCGGCACATATCGCGGGCATCGCCATCGAGCGCCGCCGTGGCGACGAACGCATTCAGTTCATGGCGCACCACGACGATCTGACCGGCCTGCCAAACCGCGCCTTCTTCAAGGAGCGGATGGCCAAGACCCTGCATCAGGCGCGCCGCAGCGGCCGCAAGGTCACCTTCGCCTACATCGACCTCGACGATTTCAAGGACATCAACGATGGGCTTGGGCATGGAGCAGGCGACGAAGTCCTGAAGGAAGTCGCCACCCGCATGGCAAACGGCGTGCGCGCCTCCGACATGGTCGTCCGCCTTGGTGGCGACGAGTTCCTTGTCGTCCTCGTGCACCAGTCGAACCACGATACCGGCATCACCCGCCGCCTGCGCGAGCTGCACAAGGCCGTGCGCAAGCCGATAAGCTATCAGGACAAGCAGCTGCATGTGACCTGCAGCATCGGCGTCGCCTCCTTCCCGAGCGATGGCGCCACTGCCGAAGAGCTTCTGGCAAATGCCGACAGCGCCATGTACCGCTCCAAGCAGCTTGGACGCGACACGCTGCAGCACTATCAAAGCGCCCGCGATGCCGATCTCAACCTGCCGATCAGCGAGCAGGAGGAGCTTCGGCAGGCAATCATCTCCAACCAGCTCGTCGTTCACTACCAGCCGCAGCTCGATGTATCGACGCTGGAGGTGACCGGGCTCGAAGCATTGGTTCGATGGAACCACCCGACGCGGGGAATGGTGCCGCCGGTCGAGTTCATTCCCTTGGCCGAGGAGAGCGGGCTTATCATTCCGCTTGGACTTTGGGTGCTGAACGAAGCCTGCCGCCAGGCGCGCGAATGGCAGGACATGGGCCTGCCGCCGCTCCGTATCGGCGTCAATGTCTCGGCGCGCCAGTTCACCGACAAGGATTTTGCCCGTCATGTCACCGAAGCCGTCGAGCGCTTCGGTCTAGCGCCGCGCTGGCTGGAGCTCGAGCTCACCGAAAGCGTGCTGATGCAGGACGCCGACCGTGCCCGCGCCACCATGAACGCGCTGCGCCCGCTCGGCATCCGCTTCTCGATCGACGATTTCGGCAGCGGCTATTCCAGCCTCGCCTCGCTGAAGACCTTCCCTTTCGACCGCCTGAAGATGGACCGCTCGCTGATCGAGGCGCTGCCATCCGACAAGACCGCCGTCGCCATCGGCCTCGCCGTCATCTCGCTGGCGCAGACGCTGAAGCTCACCGTCGTCGCCGAGGGCGTGGAGACCGACGAACAGCGCGAGTTCCTGCGCTTCGCCAAATGCGAGGAAGCCCAGGGCTACCGCTTCTCCAGGCCGCTGCCGGCCGAGGAGATTCCCGCGTTTTTGAGGCGGTAGCGTGAGAGGGCGGGGCAGGGCGGCGTCAAAGGCCCCCGATCCCGCCATCCCCTCTGGTTCTTCCGCCATTTGCCGCTATCTCTATGGCGATGAGATTTGACGCGCTGCTTTATCCCGCGCCCGAGGGGCTCTACTGCCCGGTAGGCCGCTTTTATGTCGATCCGGTCAGGCCCGTGGAGCGTGCGCTGATCACTCACGGCCATTCCGACCACGCCCGCTCCGGCCACGCTCATGTGTTGGCCACCCGCCAGACGCTCGACATCATGCGCATCCGCTACGGCGAGGATTTCTGCGGATCGGAACAGGCCGCCGCCTTCGGCGAAGAAATCGTCGTCAACGGCGTCAAGGTGAGCTTCCACCCCGCCGGCCATGTGCTCGGCTCCGCCCAGATCGCCATCGAGAAGGACGCCACCCGTATCGTCGTGTCCGGCGACTACAAGCGCCGCCCCGACCCGACCTGCGCGCCCTATGAGCCGGTTGCCTGCGACGTCTTCATCACCGAGGCGACCTTCGGCCTGCCTGTGTTCCACCACCCGGACCCCGCAGGCGAAATGGCCAAGCTCTACGCGTCGCTCCGCCAGTTTCCCGAGCGCACCCACATGATCGGCGCCTATGCGCTCGGCAAGGCGCAGCGCGTCATCCGCCTCTTGCGCGACACCGGCTACGACGAGCCCATCTACATCCACGGCGCCATGGAGCGGCTCTGCGACTACTATGTCAGCCAGGGCATCGACCTCGGCGAGCTGCGCTCGGCAACCGTCGAGGGACGCGACAAGTCCGCCTTCAAGGGCGCCGTCGTCGTCGGCCCGTCATCCGCCTTCGCCGACCGCTGGGCTCGCCGCTTCAACGACCCGCTCCCGGCCTTCGCCTCCGGCTGGATGATGGTGCGCCAGCGCGCCAAGCAGGGCGGCGTCGAACTGCCACTCGTGATCTCCGACCATTGCGACTGGCCGGAACTCACCGATACGATCTCCGAGCTTCACCCCGCCGAGGTCTGGGTGACGCATGGGCGCGAGGAGGCGCTGGTCCGCTGGTGCGAATTGCAGGGCATCAAGGCCAAGCCGCTGCATCTGGTGGGGTATGAGGATGAGGCGGAGTGATGATGATGCGTGATCACGAAAACCCCTCCCCAACCCCTCCCCACAAGGGGGAGGGGCTTATGCGTCGCGCCGCCGATGCACATCGCAACCTCGCAACTTGCGGAACGGTCTTAACTCTTCCCAAGAGGCATCCCCAGCCTAGCCCCTCCCCCTTGTGGGGAGGGGTTGGGGAGGGGTCTTTGCCACAAGCGGGAAGCGCGCCATGAAAGCCTTCGCCGACCTCCTCGACCGCCTGGTTCTCACCCCATCCCGCAACGGCAAGCTGAAGCTGCTGACGGACTACTTTCGCGACACGCCCGACCCCGACCGCGGCTACGGCCTCGCGGCCATCGCCGGTACGCTAGATGTCCGCAACGTCAAGCCCGCCATGCTGCGCGAACTGGCGCTGGAGCGCATCGACGACGTGCTCTTCCGCTACTCCTACGACTACGTCGGCGATCTCGCCGAAACCATCTCGCTCGTCTGGGACAATGAACGCGACATAGAGCGCTCGGCGCTGGCGCAGCCGAGGCTTGGCGAGGTCGTGGCTGAGATGAACACGCTCGGCCGCACCGAGGTGCGCGGCTATGTCCGCGACCTGCTCGATCGTCTCGACGCCTCCGGTCGCTTCGCCTTCATCAAACTCGCGACCGGCGCGCTGCGCATCGGCGTCTCGGCGCGGCTTGCCAAGCAGGCGCTGGCCGATCTCGGTGAACCCGATGTGACCGAGATCGAGACCTTGTGGCACGGTCTGCAGCCGCCCTATGAGAGCCTGTTTGCCTGGCTGGAGGGCAAGGGCGGCAAGCCGGTGCTGGCGACGCCGGCGATCTTTCATTCGGTGATGCTGGCCAATCCGGTGGAGGAGGGCGACCTTGTTCAGCTCGACCCGGCCGACTACGCCGCCGAGTGGAAATGGGACGGCATCCGCGTGCAGCTGTCGCGCGCCGGCGAGACCCGCAAGATCTACTCCCGCTCCGGCGACGACATCTCCGCCGCCTTTCCCGATATCGTCCAATCCATCAGCTTCGACGGCGTCATCGACGGCGAGCTTCTGGTCGGCGGCACCGCCCGCTCCAACAGCCCGACCCGCACCTTCTCCGACCTGCAGCAGCGCCTCAACCGCAAGACCGTAACGCAGAAGATGCAGGACGATTACCCCGCCTTCATAAGGGCTTACGACCTGCTGTTCGACGGCGAGGAGGACGTGCGCGCCAAGACCTATCTCGAACGCCGCGCCCGCTTGAGCGAAATCGTCGAGCAAGCGCCGCACGAGCGCTTCGACCTCTCCGCGCTGGTAGATTTCTCCTCCTGGGAAGAACTCGACGACCTGCGCTCGACCCCGCCCGATCCTGTCATCGAGGGGGTGATGATCAAGCGCCGCGACAGCGTCTATCAGGCCGGACGGCTGAAGGGGCCGTGGTTCAAGTGGAAGCGCAACCCCTATAATGTCGACGCCGTCCTGATGTATGCGCAGCGCGGCCATGGAAAGCGCTCGAGCTACTATTCCGATTTCACCTTCGGCGTCTGGGCCGAAACGCCCGACGGCGAGCAGCTGGTGCCCGTCGGCAAGGCCTATTTCGGCTTCACCGACGCCGAGCTCGAGATCCTCGACAAGTTCGTGCGCAACAACACCACCGAACGCTTCGGCCCGGTGCGCGCCGTGCGCGCCGACAAGGATTTCGGCTTCGTGGTGGAAGTCGCCTTCGAAGGCATCAACCGCTCCAACCGCCACAAGTCCGGCGTCGCCATGCGCTTCCCCCGCATCTCGCGCCTGCGACAGGACAAGCCGTCCTACGAGGCCGATAGGCTGACGACGCTGGTGGCGATGATTGATGCGAAGGCGGGGTAGGGTTGCAACCAAAGGTGAACTGTATTGCCACTGTTTCCCGCGATAAATCTCTGCAGGGCAATAATCCATATCGCGTTTCCGAGCAGGTTGCGCCGCAGCGATCGTCGCTCAGAGAAGTCATGACTTGAATTTATATCTTTAAATATATATTTTCTTCAGGTGGTTTCATGACATATCGCGTGCGGTTCCATCCACATTTCATTCCTGAATGGAAAGAGCTGGAAATGGGTCTGAAAGAACTCGTCGGCGAAGTCCTTGACCACCTGGAAGACGAGGGACCCTTCGTTGGCCGTCCGGAAGTGGATAGGCTCTCCGGTTCCAGCTACGCCAACATGAAGGAAATACGAGTGAAGTTCGGGAAGCAGCTATGGCGTTTCGCCTTCGCGTTCGACCCGGCTCAGAGTGCGATTGTTCTCTGTGGCGGTGACAAACAGGGTGTGAACCAAGCTTTCTTTTACAAGCAGTTGATCAGAAAGGCCGACATGAGGTTCGATGCGTGGCTGAAGGAGAAAAACCATGAGCACTGAGTGGAAGACGCTGCGCGCCGAACTCCCCGAAGATGTTCGTGAACGGCTTGATGAAAAACGCCGGGAGCGACGCTTTGGCAAGGCGTTGGCGGAGGTGCGCAAGGCGATGGGCGTCACGCAACAGGAGGTCGCCGCAAGCGCTGGCATGACGCAAAACACCGTGTCGAAGATCGAAAGCGCCGACGACGTGCTCTTGTCATCCATCGTGCGTTACATGCATTCGATCGGAGGTGGCGTCGAAATCGTCTTGAAGACGCCGGATGGCAAGTCGAAGCGCGTCGATTTTGATCCTGAGATTGATATCAAGCAGCCGGCATAGCGGCGTTTCCTACCGCCCAAATCCCTCATCTCGCATTTTCCTGATGCAAAATACATCCGACTGTGCATCCTCAACACAATGTGTCTTGGCGTTGATGCGCCGAGGGTGCAAGCATCTATCATGCCGGGGAAGACGGAAGAGTGATATGACATCAGACAACGACCATTCCTTTTCGCGCCAGCGCCGCCTGCTTCTGACCGGGCTCGCCGGCGCCCTTGTTCTTCCGGCTCTTCCAGGTGTCGCCAATGCCTTTGACGTTCCCCCCGAGCCGCGCCTGATTACCCGTGATTACGCGAAGGTGCGCAAGCGCTTCCGCACGCGGCTGCTCGAAAAGGGCCCGGCGCCGGACAAGTACGAGCCGCTCGATGCGCCTGCCAATGCCGAGAAGATCTTCTATCGCTCCGGCTATGGCGGCGAGCTGGAACTGGTCGCCTGGGTGTCGAAGTACAAGCGCGAGCGCAAGGCCAAACCCGGCATTCTCTTCCTGCACGGCGGCAATGCCATGGGCCTCGGCCACTGGAACCTGATGGGGCCTTATATCGACGCCGGCTTCGTGGTGCTGATGCCCTCGGTGCGCGGCGAAAACGGCCAGGCGGGTAATTTCTCCGGCTTCTATGACGAGGTGGACGACGTGCTTTCGGCCGCCGATCGTCTGGCGCATCTGCCGGGTGTCGATGCGAACCGGCTTTTCATCGCCGGCCACAGCATCGGCGGCACGCTCACCATGCTCGCCTCTATGTCGACCCACAAGTTCCGCGCCGCAGCCCCGATCTCGGGCAATCCCGACGCCTTTCGCTTCTTCAATCGCTATCCTCAGGATATCCGCTTCGACGACGACAACACCCACGAGTTCGAGGTGCGCACGGCGCTGTGCTACGCCCAGAGCTTCAAGTGCCCCGTGCGTGTCGTCCACGGCACGGACGAATCGCATTTCAACGACCGCGCCGGCCTGCTCGCCAGCCGCGCCCGCTCCGGCGGCGTTCGCATCGAGACGGATACGGCCAAGGGCGGCCACACCTCGGCCTTGCCGGAGGAAATCGAGCAGAGCATCCGCTTCTTCCACGGCGTGGCGGCTTAATCACTCGCGTTAGGGCGCTGGCTGGCCGTCATCGCCAGCTTCGCGCCAGCCGCGCATGCCATCCTCGCGGCAGCTATAAATGTCGCTGTTATCGATGAGGGTGGTTTCATGAAGGGTCTAAGCCGGTTGTCGGCCATGTCGGGGCTTGTGTTGGCGGCCCTGTCGCTTGGCGGCTGCAACATTCTCGTGCCCGATACCGGCGCCACCGATCCGGCCCGTTTCGTGCAGGAAACCTATCCTGTGTTCTACAAGCCGCCGGGGATCGATCCCGATCGCGTCCGCCCGGTCAACGCGCCGATCCCGCAGCGCCCCGGCGTCCCCGCGACGATCTACAACCAGACCTATGGCATCCCCGGCGCCACCCAGATGCGCACTTACGGCATGCCGTTGATCAACCCCGTCAGCGCCGCGATGTATGGCGAGGTGAGGGACAACGACTTCACGCTGCCTGCCATTCCCGTCAGCCGCGTCGATCCTGTATACATGCGCCAGGAGGTCGATTACCCCTCGACCGAAAAGCCAGGCACCATCGTCGTCAACACCAAGACCAAGCACCTCTATTTCATCGAGCCCAATGGCAAGGCCATGCGCTATGGCGTCGGTCTCGGCCGCGAAGGCTATGCCTGGTCGGGTCGCGGCGTCATCCAGTGGAAGCAGAAGTGGCCGCGCTGGACGCCGCCAGATGAGATGGTCAAGCGTCAGCCCGATGTCCGCTCGTTTTCGGCGGCCAATGGCGGCATGAACCCCGGCCTTGGAAATCCGCTCGGGGCGCGCGCCATGTATATCTTCAAGAATGGCGAGGATACGCTCTACCGAATCCACGGAACGCCCGATTGGGAGTCGATCGGCAAGTCCACTTCGTCGGGCTGCGTACGCATGATGAACCAGGACGTCATCGATCTGTACGACCGCGTTTCCGCCAAGTCCGAGATCGTGGTGATGTAGCCGCGCAACAGGCGGCGTGAGAACGTCGCCACAAGCGGGCACACGTCTTCGTGAGGTTCTGGTTTATTTAGCATAACGGGATAGTTTCCTTGAATTGTGACTAGCGTTGAACAACCCTCCAGGAAACGACGTTCGCCGTTTCCGCGCTTAAGGAAAATTGACCCTCGTTATGAGCTTTGAAAAATCCATATCCCGCCGCAACTTTCTATCGCTTTCAGCGGTAACCGCGGCATCGGCGCTGGCAGGGTGTGCCTCCACTTCGGGCACGAGCCCGTCGTACGGCCAGCCAATGGCATTCCCGAATCCGATCCGTGCCTTCCAGACGACGCCGGCGCCCACCGATGCCGAGCTCGCTGTCATGTACGGCCCGGTCGAGGATGGCGGCTTCCTCATTCCGCCGGTTCCCTACCAGCAGATCGATCCGCGCTACTATCGCCAGCAGGTCATCGATCCGACCGGCGAGCGCCCCGGCACCATCGTCGTCGATACCCCCTCGCGCTTCCTCTATCTCGTCCAGCCGGGCGGGACCGCGATGCGCTATGGCGTCGGCATCGGCCGCGAAGGCTTCGCCTGGCAGGGCGATGGCGTCATCCAGTGGCGTCAGAAGTGGCCGCGCTGGAAGCCACCGAATGAGATGGTCGCCCGTCAGCCGGAACTTGTGAAATATTCGATCGAGAACGGCGGCATGGAGCCGGGCCTGAAGAACCCGCTCGGCGCCCGCGCGCTCTACATCTTCTCGGGCGGCCAGGACACGCTCTACCGCCTGCACGGCAATCCGGACTGGCGCTCGATCGGCAAGGCCGTATCGTCGGGCTGCGTCCGCCTGCTCAACCAGGACATCATCGACCTCTACGACCGCGTGCCGAACAAGGCGCCGATCGTCGTCAAGCAGTAAGTCTCTGCCTTCGTCTCTCCCCGATCCGGGGAGAGACTTTTCGCGCCGGCCCCAAAATTCCTCGGCTGCGCGCTCCAGGCTCTCCTCATCCCCAGAATGCCGATTTCGACGCTTCCGTCATCGCGTCGGCGCGCGACACGCCAATATCCTTGAGCTCGTCATCGCTGAGTTCGCTGAGCGCCGCCCGTCCGCGTCGCTTCCGGCAGCGTGTCTCGATACTTTCCATGAGGTTTCGCGCCGCCTCCGCAAGCGTTGCCAGCAATCCCGCCACGCGCGACTGGCTTGCTCTTTCGTCCGATGTGTCGGTCGCCATCTCTTCTGTCTCCGTATTGGCCTGTACCGACAATGCGCTGGATATATCCCGCAATGAAGCTTATGCATCTTATGCAAACCATAAGAGAAACTTCGCATGGCATTCGGTTTCGATCAGCTGCAGACCTTCATTCACATCGCCGAACTCGGAAGCTTCACCGCCGCCGCCGACAAGGCGGGGGTGACCCAGCCCGCGGTCAGCCTGCAGATCAAGCTCTTGGAACAGCGCCTTGGCGTGCGCCTGATCGAGCGCGTCGGACGCCGCGCGCAGCCGACGGCGGCCGGTCTCGAATTTCTCGACCATGCGCGGCGGATCATGCGGGAACTGGCCGATGCCGAGGAAGCGATGACGCCGCACAGGAATGGCGAGAGCGGCCGCGTGCGCATCGGCAGCGGCGCCACCGCCTCCATCCATCTGCTGCCGCTGGCGATCTCGCGCGCCAGGAAGAAGATGCCCGGGCTCGAAATCACCGTCCGCATCGGCAACACCGACGACATCCTGCGCGATCTCGAGACCAACGCGCTGGATGTCGCGGTCGTGACGTTGCCGGCGCCCGGCCGGTCCTTCGAGGTCGAGGCCTTCTATGACGACGAGCTGATGGCGGTTGCGCCGCGCGGCTCGGCCATCCCGCATGGCGGCCCGGACGCGGCCTTCGTCAACACCAAGCCGCTGCTGCTCTACGACGGCGGCAACACGAGGCGGACCATCGATGAATGGATGGGGCAGGCCGGTCTGGTCGCCCGCCCTGTCATGGAGTTCGGCAGCGTCGAGGCTATCAAGGAGCTGGTGGCGGCAGGCCTCGGCTGGTCGATCCTGCCCGGCCTGGCGCTGAAACGCGACCGCGCCGGCTTCCTCGAAACCGCGCCCGTCAGCCCGCCGCTGGTGCGCAAGCTCGGAATGGTCGTGCGCCGCGACAAGAATCTGAGCCGGGGCCTGCGGGAAATGATGAAGTCACTGCGCGAGGCCGGGTCGTAGAGCGACCATCGCCCGGCGTCGGCAAGCGGCTATGCCGTCGGCTGTTCGATCCCGTGGATCTGGCGGATCTCGGCGGCGACGAGCTCCTGCAGGCGCCAGAGGTTTCGGTCGTGGATGCCGAAATTCTCCAGATGCGTGACGGTGTTGTAGAGATATTCGGCGCAGGAGCCGACATAGCCGCAGGCGCGCGCCAGCGTGGCGGCCACCAGGGGCAGGGGCTGCTTGCGGTAGATACGGTTGCCCGTCGGCCCGATCCAGAAACCCAGCGCCCGGGCCCGGCCCTCGGGCGTCTTCACCGGCAGCCATCTTATAGTGTCGATGTGCTCGCGGTCGCTGATTTCGCGGCGCAGCAGCCGGGAAATCTGCGCGGCCCGGTCTCCCTGAGGCAACTGGTACATCATGCCATCGCATTGCCCGCCGCGATCGAGCGCCATCATCAGCCCAGCCTGCTCGGGCGAGCCGCGCCAGCTCTTGATCTCCAGACAGAAGGAGCGATGCCAGCCGAGAGCCGTCGCGCGGCTCTGGTCGACGAACTCGAATTCCGGTTTCCAGATCAGCGATCCGTAGGCGAAGACCCAGAGCGGCTCGTCGCCGCTCTCTTCCGTCAGTCGCGCGGTGAGCGAGGCGAAGTCGTCGTCCGTCAGCGTCGTGCGGCGCGGATCCGGGCCGGGATCGACCTCTTCGCGGTAGCAGAGTTGGACAAGATCGGGTGTGAGGCACATGGTGCGTGGTTTGGGCATGACATCTCGCAATTCCTCCCGACTGAACTGCGCGAACAGGTGTCGCGGCTATAAAATTCGCAAACTATCCCTCGGTGTCAACCCGCTTGTCGGCTGAGCGAGGGAATGGGGCGGCTACCGCATCTCGGTCAGGTTGCCGCGCAGGCCCTGCAGCTTCTCGCGAATATCGGCCATCTCTTCCAGCGTGCAGCCGATCGCCTGGCCGATCTCGCCCATGATGTCGTCCACCTGCGACCGCATCGCGTCGCCCTCAGCCGTCAGCGTGACGATCACCTGCCGCTCATCCTTGGGGTCGCGGGTGCGCACGATCAGCCCGCTCTGCTCGAGGCGCTTCAACAAGGGCGAGAGTGTGCCCGAATCGAGATCGAGCTGCTCGCCGATCGTCTTCACCGGCAGCGCCGACTTCTCCCACAAAACCAGCATGACGAGATATTGCGGATAGGTGAGGCCCACCTTGTCGAGGATCGGCTTGTAGGCGCGCGTAAAGGCGTGCGCCGTCGAATAGACCGCGAAACAGAGCTGTCGCTCCAGCCGCTTTTCCTCTTCCGGAATTTTCATCGTCTTGGCCATCTGCACTTTGGTCATCGTCTTTCCCCGATACCGCATTGTCGTCTTTTCGGATTTCGAATGCAATTTGCAAAATTCACTTGCGTACAATTTAATTGCGCGATATACAAAATCCAACCCCAACCAAGGAGACTCACATGCCGATCCTCTACACAACCAAAGCTTCCGCCACCGGTGGCCGCGCAGGCCGCGCCGTTTCCGAAAACGGCGTTCTCGATGTTACGCTGACGGTTCCGAAGGAGCTTGGCGGCGACGGCGCAACGGGCACCAACCCGGAACAGCTCTTCGCGGCCGGCTACTCGGCCTGCTTCCTCGGTGCCCTGAAATTTGTCGCGGGCCAGCAGAAGGTCAAGATTCCGGAAGACACGACCGTATTGGCCACCGTCGGCATCGGCCCGCGTGAAGATGGCGGCGGCTTCGGCATCGAAGTGGCGCTGACGGTCCATATCCCGGGCCTCGACAAGCCGACGGCCGAAAAGCTGGCCGCTGCCGCCCACATCGTCTGCCCCTACAGCCACGCAATGCGCACCTCCACGGAAGTGCCGGTGACCGTCGCCTGATAAGGCGGGATTGGGCCTGGATTGCCAAAGGTGTCGTGCTCGCTTCGAGCGCGGCGCCTTTTTCGTTTCGCGGAGCGATTCAGCGCTTCGGGATTTTGAACATGTTCTAATATTCTGTTAAAGAATGCTCACTATCTCATCATACCAGTTGACGAGTGGTGGCTAATTTGACAGAAATATGTTGCTCGCTAGGGGAGGAGGCATGTCCGTTGGGGCTCGTGCAAGAAGGCGCATTCGGTAACGGGGCGCGATAAACTGCACAGGTGACGGACATAGGAGACCGACTTTCGCGGTAGGGCTAGAGATCAACATCCAGCATTCCCGACACAGCGGGGCTGCATAGCGCAAGTCGCACTCGTAGGCTCGATGGGCCGCAGCGGTCTTGTCGGGAGGACTATGTGAACGCGACGTTTAAACTATCAGACCAAGAACAGCAGGTCGAAAAATCGGCGATCCGCAAGATCTCCATTCGCCTGGTGCCCTTCATTGCATTGATGTTCTTCATCAACTTCCTCGATCGTACGGCAATCTCCTTTGCCGGCCCGAACGGGATGACGCAGGACCTCGGCATGACCGCCGCCCAGTTTGGCTTTGCCGCTGGCATCTTCTTCTTCGGCTACATCGTTCTGGAAATCCCCAGCAACCTGGCCCTCCACAAATACGGTGCCCGCCGCTGGCTCGCCCGCATCATGGTCACCTGGGGCGTCGTAGCCATGCTCTTCACCTGGGTCAGCAGCGTCAACGGCCTGTATGCGTTGCGCTTCCTGCTCGGCGTTGCCGAGGCGGGCTTCTTCCCTGGCGCCATCCTCTATCTCAGCACCTGGGTCCCCGGCCGCCACCGCGCCAAGATCCTGGCGCTCTTCTATCTGGCCCAGCCGCTGACCACGGTTATCGGCGCGCCCATCGCCTCGCTGCTCATCCAGGCACACGGCCTGTTCGGCTACGAAGGCTGGCGCATCATGTTCTTCGGCGTCGCCGTTCCTGCGATCATCGTCGGCATCATCACCTGGTTCTACCTGCCTGACACCCCGACCGCCGCCAAGTGGCTGAACACGGACGAGCGTGACTGGCTGAACCGCGAACTCGCCAAGGAAGAAGCCGGCAAGATTTCGGGCCATGGCTCGATGACCCTGCAGGCACTCAAGGACAAGCGCGTCTGGCTGCTGTCGGCCATCTATTTCGGCCTGATTTACGGCCTTTATGCACTGGCCTTCTTCCTGCCGACGATCATCGCAGGCTTCGAGACCAAGTTCGGCACCAAGTTCAACGTCTTCGACAAGGGCCTGATCACGGCGATCCCGTATCTGCCGGCCGCCGTCGCACTGTTCTTCTGGAGCCGCGATGCGTCCAAGCGTGGCGTCCGCGCCTGGCACGTCGGCATCCCGGCTCTGGTCGGCGCCATCAGCATCCCGCTCGCCCTGCTGATGTCGTCCCCTGAGGCAACCGTCATCGCCATCACGCTGACTGCTTGCGCGATCTTCTCGGCGCTGCCGAACTTCTGGTCCTTCCCCTCGCGCTTCCTCACGGGTGCCGCGGCTGCCGCAGGCATCGCGCTCATCAACACCGTGGGCAACATCGCGGGCTTCGCGGCGCCCTACATCACCGGTGCCGTCAAGGATGCCACGGGTCTCTACGAGATGCCGATGTTCATCGTCGGCGCCCTGATGCTGATCTCGGCCCTTCTGGCCTTCTCGATCGGCAAGACCATCAAGGACCCCTCGGCGAAGTAAGCTTGGCCGTCACAATTATTGGCAACCCGGTCCGCACTCGCAGGCCGGGTTGTTTTCTTTTCAGGCGGAAGTTCCGCCAATCATCTTTCCATTGGAAATATAATCGCTATATTGTTTCCAAGGAAAGGAAATCGCCATGGCCATCGCCCATCCGATATCAGGCAAGCATCCCCAGGAAGCCGTCGTCATCACCAAGGCAGCCGTTGCCGCCGCCGAGCGTCTCGGCATCAGCGCCCGCACGCTGTCTTCAGTGCTTGGCCTGTCGGAAGCCACCGTATCGCGCATGAAAAGGCAGGACTACCTGCTTGAGCGCGGCTCGAAATCCTTCGAGCTCGCCATTCTGCTGGTCCGCCTGTTCCGCTCGCTGGATGCCATCGTCGGTGGTGACGAGGCGGTCGCGCGCTCATGGCTGCGCAACGCCAACACAGCGCTCGGCGCCACGCCGCTCGAAAAGATCGTCAGCATATCAGGATTGACCGATGTCCTCGCCTACCTGGACGCCCGCCGCGCTATCGTCTGAAGCGCGACCCGTCTCCGGCCGTTTCTGGCGATTGGTGGAGGCGCAGCATCAGATCTCGACCCTGAAGATCGTCGATACGCTGGAAGAGCAGGCCCTGCTCGAAACGCTGCTGGAAGAAAGCAAGCCGGTCCTGCCGCCAGAATGCAGGGGCCTCGACTATCTCCTGGCGACACCCTTCCGCTACGGTGCCATCTATCCCCACGGCTCGCGCTTTCGCCGGGCAGGGCGCACGCTCGGCGTCTACTACGCATCGGAAGCGGTCGAGACCGCTATCGCCGAGATGGCTTTCTACCGGCTGCTGTTCTTCGCCGATTCCCCCGAAACGCCGCTTCCCGCAAACGCCGCCGAATACACCGCCTTTGCAGCAGCCATCGAGACGTCGCGCGCGATCGACCTCACCGCGCCGCCGCTCGACCGCGATCATGCGGTCTGGACCGACCCTCAGCGCTACGAACCCTGCCAGGCGCTGGCCGATGCCGCCCGCGAGGCCGATTGTCAGGCGATCCTCTACGCTTCGGTCCGCGATCCCGGCCATCGCCGCAACATCGCGCTGCTCACCGCCTCGGCCTTCGCCGCGCGCGATCCGGTGGAGCGCCAGACATGGCGCCTGCGCCTCTCCGCGTCAGGCGTTCAGGCGCTCTGCGAATTTCCAAAGGCAAGAATTGGGTTTACCCGCGCCGATTTCGGCGATGACCCACGCATCGCAGCGCGGAGCTAGGCCAGCGCCTGCAGATCCTGCCGCAGTCGTTCGGCATTGCCCTCGGGCAACGTCTTTTCCAGCGCCGCATGCGTGCTTTCCCAGATCGGCAGCGCGGCGGTCAGCACGCGCATACCCTCGGGCGTCAGCCGCAACAGTCGTCCGCGCTTGTCCCTCGGGTTCGGGAAGACCTCGACCCAGCCGCGCCGCTGCAGCGGCTTCAGCGCCGCCGTCAGTGTCGTCTGGTCCATGGCGAGCAGCTTGGCGACTGGCCCCATGGGCGGCGGCTCCGGCCGGTTCAGCGACATCATCAGCGAGAATTGCCCGTTGGTCAGCCCCGCCGGCCGCAGCGCATCATCGAACAGCCGCGCCAACGCTCGGGCGGCCCGCTGCGCGTGCAGGCAGAGACACGTGTCGCGCACCAGAAGCGTCGTCGCGAAAGGAATGTCGGTAGCGTTTGACATGTCTAATTTCTATTGATATCAATATATATAGTCAAGGAAAAGGAGAATGGACCGTTTCGGTCGCGCCGGAGGAGGGCGCACACGATGCAGAACCAAGTCGTTTCCCGCGAAGAATGGCTCGAAGCCCGCCGCGCGCTGCTTCTCAAGGAGAAGGAAGCAACGCATCTGAGGGACAAGGTCAATGCCGAGCGCATGGCGCTTCCCTGGGTCAAGGTCGAGAAGGACTATGCCTTCGACACGCCCGATGGCAAGAGATCGCTCAGCGAGCTCTTCGATGGCCGCAGCCAGCTGATCATCTACCATTTCATGCTCGGTCCCGATTGGGAGGCCGGCTGTCCCGGTTGCTCATTCCTGTCCGACCATGTCGATGGCGCGCTGCCGCATCTGAACAATCACGATGTCACCTGGGTCGCCGTTTCCCGCGCGCCCGTCGCCAAGATCGAGGCCTACAAGACCAGGATGGGCTGGAAGTTCCCCTGGGTATCCTCGGCATCGAGCGACTTCAACTTCGACTATCACGTGTCTTTCAGCCCGGAAGATCTCGGCAAGGACAAGGTATTCTACAACTTTACTTCGATCCCGCCCGAAGACGCCAATGACGAACTGCCGGGATTGAGCGCCTTCTACAAAGATGAGAAGGGCGAGATCTTCCACACCTACTCCAGCTACGCCCGCGGCCCGGAAGAGCTGATCGGTACGCTGATGATCCTCGACCGCGCGCCGAAGGGCCGCAACGAGGATTCGACGATGAACTTCGTCAAGCGCCACGACGAGTATGCCGAGGCGCCCAAGGCGTCATCCTGCTGCCACTGACGCCTGAGATCATCAATGCCTGTATCGACGCAACGAAGAACGTGAAAGGGAGATCACGATGTCGGAGACCCACGGCAAGTTCATCTGGTGCGAATTGATGACGCCCGATACCAAGGGCGCCAAGGATTTCTACACGAAGGTTGTCGGCTGGACGACGAGCGAAATGACCGTCCCCGGCATGCCACCCTATAATATCTTCGAGGCCGATGGCGTCGGCCGCGCCGGCATGATGGTCTTTCCTGCCGAGCTTGAAGGCACCGGCATCCCGCCGAACTGGACCGGCTATGTCGCGGTGGACGATGTCGACCAGAGCGCCCGGGATTTCGCCGCCAATGGCGGCTCCGTCCGCCGCCCGCCGGAAGATATCCCCGAAATCGGCCGCTTCGCCGTGGTTGCCGATCCGCATGGCGCCGTGATCTGCATCATGACCCCGGCGCCGATGGACAGCCCGCCGCCCGAGGCCGCAATGGGCGCCCCCGGCACGCTCGGCTGGAGCGAACTCTATGCCGGCGATGGCGGTGAGGCCTTCACCTTCTACGAAAAGCTCTTCGGCTGGACCAAGGACCATGATTTCGACATGGGCCCGATGGGCGTCTACCGCATCTTCGCCGAGCACGGCACGCCGGTCGGCGGCATGATGACGAAACCGGAGAATGTGCCGATGCCGGCCTGGGCCTATTACTTCAACGTTCCGGCAATCGATTCCGCCATCGAGCGGGTCAAGGCCGGCGGCGGCCAGGTCGTCAACGGCCCGATGGAAGTGCCCGGCGGCAGCTGGGTGGTGCAGGCGATCGACCCGCAGGGCGCCTTCTTCTGCCTCGTGGCGCCGGGCCGCTAGACGCCTGCGCAAGCTGCCATCACGCACCGAATGCAACTCGAATCGGCCCCGGAAACGGGGCCGTTTCGCTGTGGCGAAATAGCCTCTATCGTTCTATTTTTATTAGAATTTTACCGACTAAGCGCTTTTGCGGTTAACCGTTCTTAAACATTTCTGGGTGGATGCATAACCGGCTATATCGGCGCCTATAGGGCAGTATTGCTTTTGTATCTTCGGCAGAATTATTTGGCCTCAGTTTGTCATTGGGGTATTTTGTATGTCTATCGAAGATTCTCGCATCTCTGCCGTTGAAAATGAAACCGCATCGCATGACTTGATCTCCGATATTCATCAGGATGCCCGCCTGCAGACTTCCGCCCTAGGTGGCGTCGAGGTCGCACAGGCCGATACCACTCAGCCGAGCGATCAGCAGGGCGCCCAGTCGACTGAAACGACCGGCCGCTTGCCGGCAGCCCAGGACGCAGCCGCCGCAGCACCCGCTGGCCAGGTTGTCCCGGATCAGAACAACATCGCCCATCTGCCGGCCGGCACCGCCATCGACGATATCCACGTCCGCGGCAACGACCTCGTCCTCGTCCAGGCCGACGGCACCGAGATCGTCATCGTCAACGGCGCGCTCCACGTCCCGACCTTCCTGCTCGGCGAAGTCGAGCTTCCCCAGCAAGCCGTGATCGCCGCGCTCGAACAGAGCAACATCAACGTCGCCGCCGGCCCCGACGGCTCCTACTCCGCCAGCTCCTCCCCCTCGAGCTCCGGCGCCAACTTCCAGGACACGACACCAGGCAACGGCGGCGACCCGACGCAGCTGGCGTCGCTGCTGGCCGATACGCAGCAGGCCGATAACGCGCCCAGCCGCACGCCGGACGAGCAGAACGGCGTTCCGGTCATCACCACAAGCGGCCTTCTCACCGTTACGGAAATCACCGATGCCAACGGCGCCTTCTCGACCCAGGTCGTCAACGGCCAGTTCGGCTTCATCCCCGGCAAGGACTTCGGCGTCATCACCGCCGTCGGCCTCTCCGATTCCCTCAATATGGATGAAGGCACCCAGAACGGCACGCATGTCGATCTGACCTCCAACGGCCAGCCTGTCGTGGTCACCATCAACGGCCTGACCATCACTGGCTCGGTCGATGGCCAGCCGGTCTTCACGCTGACGGTCACCAATACCCTGACTGGCGCCTACACCTTCACGCAGTTCGGCCCGCTCGATCATCCCGACCGGGGCGAAAGCGGCGCCGATGACGTGCTGCGCCTGCAGTTCAGCTACACCGTCACCGACAAGGACGGCGACAGCGTCACCGGCATCGGCTCGGTCGATATCCGCGATGACGCGCCTGTTATCGATCCCACGGCGAAGAGCCCGGATAGCGCAGTCAACGAAAGCGGCATCACCGGCGGCGAGAGCCATCCCGCGACCACGGCCTCCCTCGGTATCGACTGGGGCGCCGACAAGGGCAGCAACCGCGACGTGACCTTCGACGCGCAGAACGCGCCGACGGGCCTGACATCGCATGGCGAGCAGATCCATTACCAGATCTCCGCGGATGGCCACACGCTGACGGGCTACATCGTCGTCCCGGTCCACGAAGGCGAGCTCTCGGGCCTGCAGACGGTTCCCGTTTTCGTCGTCACCCTTAATCCCTCTGCTGCCAACGGCGCCTACACTTTCGAACTGCTGCAGAGCATCGATCACCCGCAGACGGCAGGCTCTGAAGGCGGCGAGGGCTCCGAAGGTGGCATCCGTCCGCTGGCCGTGACGCTGAGCCAGGACGAGCAGATCGGACTCAATTTCCAGGTCACGGCCAAGGATGCCGATGGCGACACGCTGCCCGTCAACTTCACCGTCACGGTCAACGACGACGTCCCGACTGCCAACACCGTCACCAACGAAACCATCATGCAGGACGACCTGCAGACGCTCTTCCCGGGCAACAGCAACCTTGGCGTAACGAGCGTCAAGGGTGAGGCCGGCGCCCTGTTCACGACGGGTGCCGACGGCTTCAAGAGCATTGAGCTCGGCGGCGAGCAGATGAGCTTCTCGGCCATCTACAAGACCGACAAGGGCTTTGCAGCCCAGGAAAGCGTCAGCTGGGGTGAGGGCGTCGTCAAGGGTGGCGTCACCACCTTTACGGCGACCGGCAACGACAGTCACCAGACCGTCGCGACCTTCATCGTGCATGCTGATGGTTCTTATGAATTCATCGTCAGCGCGCCGATCGTTCACAGCGGCAGCGGCCAGGACGATTTCGGCCTGACGGTCAACTTCACCGTCACCGATGGCGACGGCGACACCTCGCATGGCTGGCTCGACGTCACCATCAACGACGACGCACCCACGGCAAGCACGGTAAACGTAGAAACCAAACTCGACGACGACGCACAGACGATGTTCCCCGGCAATGCCGGTGGTGATGGCGACGTCGCCGACGCCAAGTCGATCTCCGGCGAGGCCGGCACCCTCTTCAAGGCTGGCGCCGATGGCATCCAGAACGTATCCTTCACGGCTCCGACGGGCATTCAGGCTATCCATGACGTCAACGGCCACGGCGTCGCCGAAAACCTCGTCTACACCACCACCACGGACGAAAACGGCGCGACGATCCTGACGGCGACCGGCGCGGACAGTGAGCACGTCGTGTTCACGCTGACGGTCAAGGCCGACGGCAGCTACACCTTCGACCTCTCCGCGCCGCTGGTGCATGGCACCACGGGTGCCACGGAAGACAACCTGCCTGTCACCATCGGCTTCGAGGTGACGGATGGCGACGGCGACACGGCCTCCGGTTCGCTCACCATCAACGTCAATGACGACGTTCCCACCACGACGGGCACGGTCGTCACTGTGACCGCCGATGAAGGCGATATCTCCAACCTGCTGTCTCATGGCAACTCGCCGTTCGACGGTTCTGGCGACGGCTCGTCCTCGAACTTTTCGCTTATTGGCCTCGGCTACGCCGCCACCGTTTCCGGCTCGGTCGCCTCCACGGTTGCCTTCGGCGCTGACGGCTCGGCAGCCACGGGTGCCTTCTCGTTCACGGCCGACGCCGCGGCAACGCTTGCATCCCTCGGCCTCTCCTCCAAGGGAGGCCAGCTCTCCTATGCCGTGATCGGCAACACCATCGTCGGATATGTCGACAACGGCAGCCACATCTTCAACATCAACGTCGACCGCCCGGTTCTGTCCTTCACGCTGAACAGCGATGGCAGCTTCAAGTACCAGCAGTACGACCAGCTCGACCATGCAACCGGCAACGGCGCCAACACCGATTTGAAGTCCGGCGACAGCACGGTTTCCGGCATCGACTTCGGCTCGGTCATCAAGGCAACCGACGGCGACGGCGATAGCGTCGTGATCGGCGGCAAGCTCGTCGTCACCGTCACCGACGACGTCCCGACCGTCTCGATCTCGCTCACCGGCCGCACCGTCATCCACGACGAAACCTCTGGCCGCGACGCAAATAGCAATGACAGCACTGCAAGTGCAGCAAGCAGGGCGTTTGGCGGCCTGGAAACGGCCGAAGGCATTCATGCGCTCGGTTATGCCCGCAACGGCAACGCCATCGTCAACTACGGCTCCAGCGTCGGCACCGACGAGCCGAGCAAGGTCTCGCTGACGCTGCACGTCACCAGCGAAGCATCCGGCCTGAAGACCATCGATAACGAAGCGATCACCCTGCACGAGGAAGGCGGCCTGGTCGTCGGCCGCGACACGCACAACGAAGTTGTTTTCGCGATCAGCCTCGACAGCGAAGGTCGCGTCAGCATCGCGCAATATCAGGCGATCCAGCATCCTGTCGGCACCGATGCCAACGATCTGGTCAATCTCGCCGGCAAGATTTCGGCTGTCGTCACGGCAATCGACTATGACGGCGACGTGGCCACCAAGTCCGTCGATATCGGCGGCCAGATCCAGTTCCGCGACGACGCGCCGGTTCTCTCCGGTTCCTCCGTCACGGTTACCGCCGATGAAGGCGACATCTTCAACGTCCTGTCGCAGGGCAATAGCGCCGAAGACGGCACGCATGACGGCTCCTCCTCGGATTGGTCGTTGCTCGGCCTCGGTCTTGCAGCAACCGTCTCCGGTTCGATCGCATCGACCGTCTCCTTTGGCGCCGACGGCGCTGCCGCAGGCGGCGGCTTCTCCTTTGTCGCAAACGCCACAAGCACGCTGACGGCTCTTGGCCTGTCGTCGCAGGGCGGCCAGCTCTCCTACGCCGTGGTCGGCAACATGATCGTCGGCTACGTCAACGTCATCGGTCAGGGCTACAACCCGCTCGTCGACCGTCCGGTCCTGTCGCTGACGCTGAACAGCGACGGCAGCTTCAAGTTCCAGCAGTACGACCAACTCGACCACGTTGCCGGCAACGGCACCAACACCGACCTGAAGACCACCTCCGGCTCGCTTGCCGGCATCGACTTCGGCTCGGTCATCAAGGCGACGGATGGCGACGGCGACAGCATCACCCTGGCTGGCAAGCTCGTCGTCAAGATCACCGACGACGTCCCCACCGTCTCGATCTCGCTCACCGGCCGCATCGTCACCCATGACGAAAGCATCGGCGTCATTAACGGCGACGGGAGCGACGACACGACGTCGCAGAGCGTCAAGTCGATCTTCACCGCTTTCGAGAACAGCGATCACGCGACAGCGCTCGGCTATGCCCGCGAAGCGGGTGCGATCGTCAACTACGGCTCCAGCGTTGGCACCGATGGCCAGGGCAAGACCACGCTGACCCTCAGCGTCACCAGCAGCGAATCCGGCCTGTTCACGACGGCCGGCAAGGCGATCACGCTCTCGATGAGCAACGGCCTCGTCATCGGCCGCGACAGCGACGGAAAAGCCGTCTTCGCCATCAGCATCGACAGCGATGGCCGCGTCAGCATTGCCCAGTACCAGGCGATCAAGCATCCAGATGGAAGCAACGCCAACGACCTGGTCGATCTGACAGGCAAGATCTCCGCCGTCGTTTCCGCCACCGACTATGATGGCGACACGGTCACCAAGTCGGTCGATATCGGCAAGCAGATCCAGTTCCGCGACGATGCGCCGGTTCTGAAGGCTGTCAGCAGCGTCAGCCTCAGCGAGGACGATCTCGCCAACGGCTCGTCTCCCGACGGCACGCATCTTTCCGTCAAGGGCGATCTCGACATCTCGCTCGGCGTGGATGGCGGCAAGGTCGTTCTGGCGGCCGATGGCGCCAAGTGGGACGATGCAAG
Organism: Rhizobium sp. NPDC090275; assembly: GCF_044772225.1. Classification (NCBI taxonomy): domain Bacteria; kingdom Pseudomonadati; phylum Pseudomonadota; class Alphaproteobacteria; order Hyphomicrobiales; family Rhizobiaceae; genus Rhizobium; species Rhizobium sp. NPDC090275. The sequence continues at coordinate 534,661 of NZ_JBIVYL010000003.1, forward strand.
CAAGACCCTGACGGCCGGCGACGGCTCCTGGAAGGTTACGCTCGGCAACGACGGCAAATATACCTTCACGCTGCTGCACAACACGGCTCACACCGGCGCCGGCGCCGACGATCTGAAGATCGCCGTAACCTACACCGCGACCGACAATGACGGTGATTCCATCACCGGCAATTTCAACGTCACCATCAAGGACGACGTGCCGACGGCAAGCTATTCCGGTCGCATCACGGTTCAGGAAACGGCCAACACCGATGGCTCATTCCACCAGACCTCGGCCACCGGCACCATGACGTTCGTGGCCGGCGCCGATGGCGCAAAGGTGACCGCGATTTCCTACGGATTGGGCACGAACGCAGCTCCGATCGTCGCCGACGAAGATGCGGACTCTTATACCGCTAAGGCCATGACGTCGGGCGGCCAGGCGGTTCACATCGTCGAATCCGCTGATCACCTGACCCTGACCGGCGTCCGCGCCGACGGCCTGACCGTCTTCGTGGTCGAGGTCACCAATGCCGCGACCGGCGCATACAAGTTCACCCAGTCGCTCCCGCTCGACCAGCCGGACAAGAACGAAACCGGCTCCGCCGATGGCATCCTGCTGAAGATCGGCTTCACCGTCACCGACGGCGATGGCGACACGTCGAGCAGCAGCCTGCAGATCGCCGTCAACGACGACGGCCCGAAGGCCTACTTCTCCAACACGGTCACCGTGACCGAAGCCGGTACCGACAACGGCCAGTTCATCCAGCAGAGCGCCGATGGCAAGCTGCTCTTCGACGGTGGCGCTGATGGCGCCCAGATCACCAGCATTGTCTACCGCTTCGGCAACACGATCATGGAAATGCCGGAAGCCCAGGGCGAAAGCATCCGCTGGCCGGCGCTGACGTCGAACGGCCAGGCGATCACGGTTACCACCTCCAGCGATGGCCTGACGGTCACCGGCAAGGTCGGCAACGTCGAGATCTTCTCGCTTCATGTCACCGACGTGAAGACGGGTGCCTATACCTTCACCCAGTCCGGCCCGATCGATCATCCGGATAAGGGGCAGTCCGGCGCCGACGATTCGCTGCGCATGGTCTTCGACTTCGTCGTCACCGACAAGGATGGCGACACCGCGACCAACGCCGTGCAGGTCGATATCCGCGACGACGCACCGACCGCGGGTTATGCCGGACGCATCACCGTCCAGGAAACCGTCAACACCGACGGTTCCTTCCACGAGACCTCCGCCACCGGCACGATGAGCTTCCACGCTGGTGCCGACGGCGCCAAGATCACCTCGATCGCCTACGGCTTGAGCGGCGGCCCTTCGAACCCTGTCATCTCCGATGCCAACGAGACCAAGTTCACGACTGTTGCGCTCACGTCAGGTGGCCAGCAGATCCAGATCCAGCAGGTCGATGCGCTGACCCTCGTCGGCAAGCTTGCCGACGGCACGCAGATCTTCAAGATCGAAGTCACCAACGCAGCGACGGGTGCCTACAAGTTCACGCAGCTTGGCCCAATCGACCATCCCGATGGCGCCAACACCGGTGCGGACGACGGCCTTCGCATGAAGATCGTCTACACGGTCACGGACGCAGACGGCGACAGCGTCAACGGCAGCGTCCAGATCGACATCAACGACGGCGGCCCGACCATCAACGGCACGGCGCATGCCGTGAACCTCCTGTCCAACGGCGATTTCACTAGCGGCACCTGGGCGCACCCTGAAAGCTGGGGTGCATGGGCGACGGAATCCACCGGCTGGAAGATCGAAGGCACCGTTCCCGGCCAGACCGGCGTTCAGCTTGAAAAGATCGTCGGAACCTACTTCGGCCTCGCTTCGTCGAACGGCCATCCGATGGTCGATCTCGGCGCCTCGCCGGGCAACATCGCGATCTCGCAGAACGTCGCCGGCCTGACGGCTGGCGACAAGTACACGATCAGCTTCGAAGTCGGCTCCTACGATCCGAACTCGTCGGCTCTAGAGGTTCACTGGAACAACCAGGTCTACACAATCCCGGTAACCGGCGCGATGAAGGTCGTCACCCTCGATGTGGTGGCGGGCAGCGGCACCAACACGCTGACCTTCAAGGAAGTCGGCTTTGCCAACGACAACACCGGCACCTATCTCGCCAACATCAGCCTGACGCATGGCGCGCCGGTTCCCGTCTTCACGGCAACGACCGGCGAAGACGACGGCCAGATCAAGTTCAACCTTCACGAAGGCACCGACTTCTCGTTCGGCGCTGACACGAAGGGTGAGGTGAATTTCGACACGACGCATGTCACAATCACGACGCCGTCGGGCACGACGATCACGCTCGATCAGGGCGCCTATCACTACGACAAGGCCACCGGCGCATTCACCATCACCCCCGGCTGGCACTTCAACGGTCTGAGCCAGGGCGAACTGGCGACGATCACCATCTCGTTCACCGTCAAGGACGGCGACGGTGACATCAAGTCGGCCGTGTATCAGGTCACGGTCACCGGCAACAACGACCTGGTGACGACCTCGGTGGGCTTCCCCGACGGCGGCACCATCACCGAATACCAGGCGACCGACATCCGCGCCGGCTCGACCACGGATCGCACCGAGTTCGACGCACCCGCAGGCTACGCCGGCTATAATGGCGGTGGCTTCTACATCTACGACGATCAGGGCGACAAGCACACCGTGACGGTTGCCGCCGGCGGCACCGGCTACTTCGGCACGCTCACCGCTGCCGTCGGCGAGGAAACCGCCAATGACGGCGTCGGCTGGGTCGACTGGAAGTATCACGTCAACGACGCGACGCTGAACCAGCTCGCCGAGGGTGAAACCCGCACCGAGGTCTTCCACGTCACCATCGACGACGGCCACGGCTCGACCACGACCCGCGACATCACCGTCAAGCTCGTCGGCACCAACGACAAGCCGGTCTTCGACATCGTCGACCCCGCTGCAGGCGCGGTCACCGAGGATACCGCGCCAACGGCAAGCGGCACAATCGCCTTCACCGACGCCGACCTGATCGACACCCATACCGCGACCGTAACGGCACCGCAGGGCCCGACCTACGGCACCTTCACGCTCGGCGCCGTCAGCGAATCCGCCACCACGGCGGGCGGCAGCGTCGGTTGGACCTACACGCTGAACAGCTCGGCTCAGGCTTTGGCTGAAGGCGACGTTCGCACCGAAACCTACAAGGTCTCGATCGACGACGGCCATGGCGGCGTGATCACCAAGGACGTGACGATCACCATTACCGGCACAAACGATGCCGCCGTGATCGGTGGCACGACAACGGGTTCGGTGACCGAGGACGTGGCGACCATCAACCTCTCGACGCCGCTCTACAAGGAAGACTTCAGCGGCAACAACGCCGCCAGCGGCTGGGGCAGCAACGCCCTGTTGCAGACGCGTGGCTTCTCGCAACACGTTTCCGAAAACAACTTCGGCAACTACGACGGTCAGCAGTCGATCGCCAAGACGATCGTCTTCGCACCGGCAGGCGCCGGCCCGGCAACGGCTCAGATCGATTTTGATTTCATCAAGATCGACAGTTGGGACAGGGGCGAGCACTTGAACGTCTACCTGAACAACGGCCTCGCATTCGCCTTCACGCCGAAGAATACCGGCAATGACGGTCTCGACGGCACCACGGGCACGTTTACGGCAGGCGGCATCACCGGCACCTACGTCATCACCTCGAGTGGTGTCGACACGCAGCTGGGCGGCAGCGATAGCTATCTCGACCGCATCTACCACATCACCATCATCGCCGAAGGCGCCGGTAATCAGGTTACGCTCGGCTTCGGCAATAACCTGAACGAGGACTACAGAAACGAAGACTTCGGCATCGACAACATCGTCATTCGCGATGCGGCCGCCTCCAAGCTCTTCGCGCAGGGTGACCTGACGGTTGTCGACGTCGACCACGACCAGTCGAGCTTCGTCGCCCAACAGGCGACGGCAGGCACGGCGGGCTACGGCGTGTTCACGCTGACCACCGGTGGCCATTGGACGTACACCGCCAACAACAGCAACCCTGCGATACAGGCGCTCAAGGCTGGCGAGCAGGTGACCGATAGCTTCACCGTGCAGTCGATCGACGGCACGTCGAAGGTCGTCACCGTGACCATCAATGGCACCAACGATGCACCGACGGCGATTGCCTTGTCGAACAACACAGTCGACGAAAACGACACCGGAGCCATCATCGGCAAGCTGACAACCACCGACAAGGATATCGGCGACACCTATAGCTACACGGTATCGGACAACCGCTTCGAAGTGGTCGACGGCTCCTTGAAGCTGAAGAGCGGCGTGTCGCTGAACTACGAGGCGGAACACTCCGTCAACGTCACGGTAACGTCGAAGGATAGCGGCAACCTCACGGCATCGCAGACCTTCACGATCCAGGTCGGCGACGTCAATGAGAAGCCGAACGCAGGTTCCGACTTCACGGTGAACGCAGCGGAGAATGTCAGCGATACGACGGTTCTCGCCAAGATCACGGCGACGGATCCGGATGCCGGTCCTCAGAACCTGAAATACTCCATCGCTTCGGATGTTTCCGGCAAGTTCGAGGTCAATCAGACCACCGGCGAAGTCAGCCTGAAGTCCGGCGCCAGCCTGGACTACGAAACGGACAAGCAGCACGTCGTGACGGTTCGCGTCACCGATGCCGGCGGTTTGACCGATGATGTTCAGGTCACGATCAAGGTCACCGACGTCAACGAGAAGCCGGATGCAGGCGCCGACTTCACGGTCAGCGCTGCCGAAAACGTTGGCGATACTGTGGTTCTCGCCAAGGTCACGGCGACGGATCCGGATGCCGGTCCTCAGAACCTGAAATACTCCATCGCTTCGGATGTTTCCGGCAAGTTCGAGGTCAATCAGACCACGGGCGAGGTCAGCCTGAAGTCCGGCGCCAGCCTGGATTACGAGACGGCCCAGCAGCACGTCGTGACGGTTCGCGTCACCGATGGCGGCAATCTGAGCGATGATGTTCAGGTGACGATCAAGGTCACCGACGTTAATGATGCCCCTGTAGGCAAGAATGGGACGGTCACCGCGACGGAAGACACAGCCTACGTCTTCAAGAGTTCGGACTTCAGCTTCACGGATGCCGATGGCAACGGGCTCAAGGGTGTCAAGATCGCGACGCTGCCGACGAATGGCACGCTGAAGGTCGATGGAAGCGTGGTCGTGGCAGGTGCCGAAATTTCGGCGGCCGATATTGCTGCGGGCAAACTGACGTTCACCGCTGCTGCCAACGCCGCCGGCATGAACTACGCCAACTTCACCTTCCAGATCCACGACAACGGCGGCACGGCGAATGGTGGTGTCGATCTGGATCCGACACCGAAGACGATTACCGTCAATGTGACGGCGGTGGATGACGGCGTTGCGCTGCTGACGCTTGCCAACTCGACGCATCCGAATGCGGCTGCGCCGACCGTCGGCGATGTTCTGACGGCGAAGTTGGGGAACGATCCGGATGGCGCAAGCTCGGGCGTGACCTATCATTGGTTAAAGGACGGCACCGCTATTACAAGCGCGACCGGCTCGACCTACATACTGACCAACGCCGATGTCGGAAAGCAGATCTCGGTTTACGTCACCTATACGGATGGCCAGAGCTTCCCCAGCACGACTGATACGGTTCAAGCTGGTACGGTCGTCTCGGCCAACCATGCGCCGACCGGAGCTGACGCAACGGTCAATATCATCGAGGACGTGTCACACACTTTCGCAATCAGCGAATTTGGCTTCAAGGATGCTGACAACGATACGCTGACAAGCGTTATCATTAAGGCGTTGCCCTCTCCCTCTGCCGGCACATTGCTTTACGCTAATGCTGCCGTCGCTGTCGGACAGGCGATCACAGCTGCGGATATTGCTGCCGGCATGCTTGTATACGTGCCGAAGGATGATCTCTTCGACAATAAACAGGGCAGTCACGACACGAGCTTCAGCTTCCAGGTTAAGGATTCTTCCGGGTCTATTTCCGCAGCGGATAACAAGATCACGCTCGATCTTAGCCGGACGGACTATCTGGATGTGTCGATTGCCAAGAACAGCACCCAGTTGTTCAATTTATACGGGTACGACGACGGCGAGCACGTTTCGGTGGTCGGATCGACAGGAACAGAAACCGTCTCACTCGACACTGCTTATTGGTGGTATACGAACTTCACGCAACTCGACGTTTCTCGCGTGGACGATAATCTTGAAATCAGCTGGTCTTCAAGCGATGGCAACCGCAGTCTGATGGTGCTCGATCAGTTCCGGGGCAACAGTGGGATCGAATTGCTCAAATTCAACGATGGCGGCTACTTCGCGGGCTATAGCCTGGGGAATACTAGCTATAATATTGCGTCGGGGCTGACCGGCGGCAGCGGGAATGACCTCATTGCCGGCAGCGGCGCACACGACACCCTCGTTGGCGGCGGCGGCAACGACCTGATCTTTGGCGGTGGGGGCAACGACACCTTGAGTGGCGGCCTTGGCAACGACCTGCTCGTTGGTGGTGCGGGTGCTGACAAGTTCGTGTGGGGCACCGAAAACCTGAATTCGTCGAACGCTGATGTTATTGCCGATTACAGCCTTTCGGAAGGCGACAAGATCGATCTGCAGAACCTTGTGCCATTGATCGCAAACAACAAGTCCATCTCGGATTACGTCAGGCTGTTCGATAACGGCTCGGTCCTGCAGGTCCAGGTCTTTGTCAGCGGGCAGAATGGTGGTTGGACGACGGCCTACACGCTGGCCGGTGTTCGCACCAGCGGCGTGGACTCCGTTCGTATCCATGCCGCTGGCCAGGACTACATCTTCACGGATGACGGAAAGAAACCTGTCGCCTCCGCCATCGACCCCATCATCCTCGACCTCGACCACAACGGCATTGCCCTGACTACCCTCGAGCATGGCGTCTCCTTCGACATCAATGCCGATGGTCACCAGGACAAGATCGCCTGGACGGCCGGCACCGATGGCATCCTGGCTTACGACGTGGATGGCAACGGCAAGATCGACAATGGCAGCGAGATCTTCTCGCCGCACTTTGCCGGCGGCAATTATGTCGATGGTCTGGCTGCGCTGGCGACGCTCGACAGCAACCATGATGGCAAGATCGATGCCAATGATGAGGCCTTCTCGAAGCTCACCATCTGGCAGGATCTGAACCACAATGGCATCAGCGATGCCGGCGAGCTTTCGAGCCTGGCGGACCACCAGATCGCCAGCCTGTCGCTCGATGCGCATGCATCCGACAGCGCGATCAACGGTCAGGCGATCCTGGCCGATGGCAGCTACACGCTGACGGATGGCTCCACCGGCCACTTTGTCGAGGTTGCCTTCGATGCCACGCTCGGCAGCGCGGACGACAACCATGCCTACTCGTTGATCGGCAGCGATGGCAACGACACGCTCTCGGGCGCCGGCGGCATGTATACGCTGACGGGTGGCGCAGGCGCCGATACCTTCGTGCTCGATGCCGATGCGCTTTCGGATGTGAAGATCGCCGACGTGATCACCGACTACAAGGCCGGCGACGGCGACACGCTTGATGTGTCGAAGCTCCTCGACAGCCTGCTCGGCCACCAGGCGACCGAAGCCGAGGCGCTCTCGAGCGTCAAGACGACGGTCCAGGGTGCCGACACGGTGGTCAGCGTCAACGCCAATGGCGGCTGGCACGACGTGGCGGTCCTCCAGAACACCACGGAAGCGGTCAAGATCCTGTTCGACGACAAGCACGACACCACCACCGCGCCGCATGTCGGCTAACGGACAGGCGGAATGCTCCGCCTGACATGACAAGGGAAAGGCGCGCGAGCGCCTTTTTCGCGTTTTGAGGGGCATGCGCGAGGCGAGGGGTGGGCGGCTCCCCACCGCCGTGCGATCGAGATACGGAGCCTGGTCTGGCAGTCGGTCGTTGCGGCCAGCCTGATTGCGCGGTCGGCCGATCGCGAATGAAACCACGTGGACTGTTTCGCTTCGCATGGCGGCAAGTGTAGCGATGCAAGTGGCTGGTACGGCGCGGCGGATCTTGTTGGCGCGGCAGGTCTTCGCCGTTGCGGCAAGCCGCTACGATTGGGATACGCCTCCAGCCTCAAGCCTCCACTTAAGCCTCTAGCTTGCGTTCGCCGGTATTGACGCCTGCATCCGCCACCATTCCAACGCCTGGCCGAAACCGCGATCCACGTGCCAATCACCCAAACGAAAAGAGGCGCCCCATGGCGCCTCAAGATCACGTCGCGATTGTTGCCATCCGCCTCAGCCCTCAGGCCGCAGGCAGTCTGGAGATCGGCACGGCGTCGTCCGCTTCGCCGCCGCGGTCCATGGCCATTTCGTCGGCCAGCTGGCGGATGTGGTTGAAGTCGGTGGGGCCGTCGAAAACCGCGCCGCCGAGGCGGATGTCGAGTGAAAGCGGTGCGTCGCCGGCGGTGAATGCCGCCTGTTCGCAGCGGCGGCGGATGCGCATGCCGACATCCTGGGCGTTTTCGATCGTGGCGCCCGGCAGGAACACGCCGAGCTCGTTGGTGGCAAGCCGCGCGACGAGATCGCCCGAGCGCACCGAAGACTGGGTGATCGCCGCGAGCGACTGCATCACGGTGTCGGCCCATTGCGGCCCGTAGCGGCGGCTGATGGCGTCCAGCGTGTCGATCACGACCGCGATCATCACGCCGCCGGCGTCAGTAGAGATCCGCTTGCGGCGGTCGATATAGTGTTCGACGGCGGCCGCGAAGGCTGTTCCGTTGAGCGTCTTGGTAACGCTGTCGTGCCGCTGAGAATAGTTAACGGCGTCCTGCAGTTTTCTGAGCTCGTTATTCTTGATTTGCAGCATCATCAGCAGCGGAAATGCAACAAAAAGCGAAATAGCGGTGGCTCCGACGAATCCAACCAAAAATGGTCGCTCCGGCATCAGAAGGTTTAAGATAAGTAAAAAACCGACCGAGCAGGCCGCGAAGCAGATCGAAACGATCGCGGCGATGCGAAGAGCGGAAAGGTTTGTTGCGGATTGGTAACTCTGACGGAATTTCATCGCGGGGCAGGTCCCTGTGGAAGTAACGGCAGATAAACACGGACGGGAAAAGTTGGAGTTAAAAAACCCTGTAAAATTCTAGCTTTAGCGCTTGATACTAGGGAATTAACCGTCTCCGCAGGAAAGACCTGTACCGGAATTGGAATGTGGAAAAATAGGTGTTACTTGTTTGCCGAATGAAAGCGTTCGGTATACGGGTTCACTCGGTGAATTTAGATGTTGAGGGGCATCCGTCTTGTTTAAAGCCAAAAGCATTATTGCAGCATTGTCTGCCACTGTTGCTCTGAATTTCTCGTTCTTCGTCGACGCCAATGCGATGTCTTTGCAACAAGCCATCGAAACGACGATGAAAACCAATCCGCAGATACTTCAGGCTGCAAAAGACAAAGAAGCAATCGAGTTTGAGCTTCGCCAGGCGCGTGGGTTATACTTACCGTCGGTTGATCTGGAGAGCGGCATCGGCCGTCGCCGGTTGTCGAATTCGACCACGGGCACGCTGACCTCGAACCACGATTACCTGTCGCCCGGCGATGTCGGCGTGACGGTCACGCAGACGCTGTTTGATGGCGGCGCGCGCAAGTCGCAGGTCGATCAGCAGGCATCGCGCGTCGATGGCGCCTCCTTCCGGGTCCTCGAGCGTTCCGAAGCGCTGGCGCTCGAGGTAACCCAGGACTACCTGGAATATATGCTGCAAAACCAGATCGTTGCCGCCGCCAAGGAGAACGTCTCCTTCCATACGGCGATGGTCGGCGATATCAATGAAAGCATCAAGGGCGGCGCGCTCACCGATGCCGACCGTCTTCAGGGCAGCGAACGTCTGCAGGCCGCCAAGGCCCGCATGCGCGAGGCGCTGGAAGAGCTGGAAGCAACGAAGATCCGCTTCATGAAGGCCGTCGGCCAGCCGATCGTCAATGCCCAGACCCCGCCGTCGGTCGCCAAGTATATCCCGAAGACGCTCGACGATGCACTTTTCGTCGCCAACAAGAACAGCCCGCGCATCTTCTCGGCCAACGCCGATGTTGACGCGGCCGATGCCGGCGTTCGCGGCGCGCGCGCCAACTACCTGCCGAAGGTCAATCTGGAGGGTACTGCCCGCGTCGGCAACGACATCGACGGCGATGAAGGCAACACCAACGATTACCAGGTGCGCGTTGTCGCCCGCTGGAACCTTTATCGCGGCGGCATCGATGTCGCCCGCGAGCAGGAGCAGATCCGCCGCGCCGGCGAAGAGCGTTACGCGCTCGCCCAAGTGCAGCGCGAGGTGAAGGAATCGGTCAGCTCCGCCTGGAACGAACGCGTCAGCCGCGGCGAGCTGTCGGGCATTCTTGCCAAGCAGTCGTCGATCAACAACCAGCTGGTCGGTTCCTACCGCGAGCAGTTCAAGGTCGGCCAGCGCTCGCTGCTCGACGTGCTCGATGCGCAGAACACCCGCTTCAACACCAAGGTGCTGGCTGATACGGCCCGCGTTGCCTCGTTGTTCGCGGAATACAAGATCCTCGCCGCATCCGGCAATCTGCTTCAGACCATGAAGCTGAAGCCGCTGGATCAGGCGAAGCCTTACGCACGAGAAGAGTTCGCTGTTCCAGCGGCCGCTCAGAATCCCGGATATGCCGAAGTCGACTCTCATCAGAAGGCTGGCATGCCTATGGACCTGCTGGCGCCGATCCGGCAGCAGTAGTAGTCAGGTGACCATAGAACATGCGGAACGTTGCATCTGAGACGAACGGCAGCATGCCGCTTCAAACATTCAAGGCCGCGTTCAAGTCCGTGGCAGCGTTCTATGGTCGACCAAGCTCCGATACGGTGCTCTTCTCCGGCCTTCCGGATGAGATCACCGAATCACTCGAGGGCGATGATGTCGAGCAGATGGCCGAGCGCATCGGCCTTCAGGTCATCAAGCATCCGGAGCGCGATTGCCGGCTGGGCAATTTCGATTGTCCCGCTATCGTCACCTTTGCCGATGGCGGCGTGCTCCCGCTCTTGGAGATGGCCGAGGACGGCTCTTACATCACCGACATCGTGCCCGTCGTCGGCGTTTCCTCGCGCCTGTCGCGCGAGGATCTGATCGCGCTGAAGCCCGAGACGGCCTTCGCCTTCACGCTCTATTATCAGAACGCCTCGGAAGAGGCGCTTGTTGGTAATGCCGTGGAGATCGAAAAGCGCCACTGGCTGGCGACGACGCTGGCGCCTTACTGGCGCACCTATCTCCGCGTCATGGTGGCAGCACTCTTCATCAATCTGATCGCGCTCGGCTCGCCGCTGTTTACGATGAACGTCTATGACCGCGTTCTGCCCAACAAGGCGATCCCGACGCTCTGGGTTCTCGCCGCCGGCATCACGCTTGCCTATCTATTTGATTTCCTGCTGAAAACCGCGCGCTCCTCGCTGATCGATTATGCTGGTCGCAAGGCCGATTTGCGCCTGTCGCAGATGCTCTTCGACAAGGTGCTGAACTCGACGCTGGCCTCGCGCCCGATGTCGACGGGCGAATATGCCAACCGCGTCACGCAGTATGAGTTCGTCCGCGAATTCTTCACGTCCAACACGATCGGCGTCATCATCGACAGCCTCTTCGTCTTCATCTTCCTCGCGGTCATCTATCTCATCTCCGGCTGGCTGGTCGTTATCCCCGCCGTCGCCTTCGTGCTCTCGGTCGTGATCGGTCTCTACGCCCAGGCCGCGATCGGCAAGCGCATGGCGACCGCCGCCAACGAAGCCTCGCGCCGCCAGTCGCTGCTGGTCGAAACCATCTCGACGATCGAGACGCTGAAGAGCCTGCGCGCCGAAGCCACGATGCTGCGCCGCTGGCAGGAACTGACGAAATACTCCAGCCGCACCAGCGAAGAGATCAAGCACGTCTCCACCAACGCCATCAACATGACCATGTTCGTGCAGCAGATGGTGAGCGTTCTGATCGTCATCGCCGGCACCTATGAGTTCTCGGAAGGCCGCATCGCCATGGGCGCGATCGTCGCCACTGTCATGCTAGCAAGCCGCGCCGGCGCGCCGCTCGGCCAGATCGCCATGACGCTGGCGCGCTTCCGCCAGGCCACCATGTCGCTGCGCATCCTCGACAAGATCATGGAACAGCCCGATGACCGCCCCTCGACGGTCGGTTTCGTCAATCGCGAGATCACCCGCGGCGCCTTCAGTTTCCAGGATGTCTCGTTCCAGTATCCGGGCTCGGACTATCCCGTCATCAACAAGCTGTCCTTCAACGTCAATCCCGGCGAGCGCATCGGCATCATCGGCCGAATCGGCTCCGGCAAGACCACGCTGGGGCGTCTGCTGGATGGCCTGTTTGCGCCCTCCGGCGGTCGCGTGCTGATCGATGGTGTCGATATTCGCCAGTATCACATGGCCGAAGTGCGCGCCAACGTCGCCGTCGCCGGCCAGTCTTCCGATCTCTTCTCGGGAACGGTGAAGGAAAACCTGCTGCTCGGCCGCGCCGACGCCACCGATGAGGACCTGCTCGAAGTCGCCCGCATGACTGGCGTCGATGAGTTCGTCGGCACCCATCCGCGCGGCTTCGACATGCCTGTTGGCGAGCGCGGCAGCAATCTGTCGAGTGGCCAGAAACAGGCGCTCACCATCGCCCGTCTGCTCCTCACGCGCCCCAAGGTCGTGTTCCTCGACGAGCCCTCGGGCGCCATGGATCTCGCGACCGAGCGCAACCTGATCGCCCGTCTCTCCAAGGCCTTCGACCGCAAGACCACGCTGATCATCGCCACCCATCGCTATAGCATGCTGGATCTCGTCGACCGCCTGATCGTTATCGACAAGGGCCGCATCATCGCCGATGGTCCGAAGCAGGCCGTCATCGAAGCCATGCAGCGCAAGCCCGGCGCACCTGCGGCGGCCGTGGCCCCGCAGGCCGCTCCGGTCGCAAGGCAGGCTCCGGTCACGCCGGTTGCCATGTCCGTCGCCCCGGTCACCTCGGTCGCGCCGGCGCCGGCAGGCTCCGCCGCCATGCCGGTCGCGCAGGTGGCAACGGCCGCGCCCGCCCACGCCCATCCGATGCCGGTCGCCTCCGGCGCGCCTGTCGGTCCGGCGACGGCCGCCAACGTGACGCCGATCGTACCGGGGGTTAAGCTGTCATGAAGAACAAGCACGACAATCCGCCCTTTCTCGCCCGCGCCATTCTCGGCCTCGTGGCGCTCGTCATCGCCAGCTTCGTCGCCTGGGCGGCGATCGCCAAGATCAACGAGATCGCCCGAGGCGAAGGTAAGGTCATTCCCGTCTCGAAGACGCAGATCATCCAGTCGTCCGAACCCGGCGTCGTCCAGCAGATCGCCGTCGTTCTCGGCCAGGTCGTGCGCAAGGGCCAGCTGCTGGTCCAGCTCGACAACACCACCACCACCTCGACGCTCGGTGAATCCGTCGCTAAGGCCCGCGCGCTCGGCGCCAAGGTGGCGCGCCTGAAGCTCGAGGAAGAGGGTAAGTACGACGAGCCCTATAATTGCCCTGAGGATATTCTGGCCGTCGCCAAGGAAGTCTGCGCCAACGAAGCCCAGCTTTTTGCCGCCGATCGCGCCAGCTACACCAACAAGCTCGGCGTGCTCAAAGAGCGCGTCCGCCAGCGCGAAAACGAGCTCAGCGAGGCGCACGCCAATATCGACCGCCTGACGCAGAATATCGACGGCGCCCAGCGCCAGTATGACCTGATCAGCCCGCTCGCCAAGAAGAAGCTGGTCGCCGAAACCGAAGTGCTGAAGACCGAGCGCGATCTCACAGATCAGCAGGGCCAGCTCAAGGTCTACCAGGAAAGCATTGACCGCCTTCAGGCCGCCGTGCAGGAAGCCAAGCTGCAGCTCGGTGATCTCGCGCTCGAACTGCGCCAGCAGGCGCTGACGGACAAGGCGCAGGCGCTGGCCGAGCTCTCGGTCGTCGATGAAACCGTGCGCGGCGCATCCGATCGCGTCAAGCGCACCGATATCCGCTCGCCTGTCGATGGCATCGTCAACACGCTCGAGGTCAACACCATCGGCGCCTATGTCGATCCCGGCCGCGTCATCGCCGGCATCGTTCCGACTGCCGATACGCTGCTCGTCGAAGCCAAGATCTCGCCGCGCGACGTTGCCTTCATCCGCCGTGGCCAGCCGGCCATCGTCAAGATCACGGCTTACGACTTCTCGATCTTCGGCGGCCTCGAAGGTATCGTTGAAAACATCTCGGCCGACAGTTTGGTGGAGAAGGAAAAGGGCGAGACCTACTATCTCGTGCAGGTCAAGACCGACAAGTCGGAGCTCGCGCGCGACGGCAAGACCTATCCGATCATCCCGGGCATGGTCGCCTCGGTCGAGATCATGACCGGCAGCAAGACCGTGCTCAGCTATCTCATGAAGCCGATCAACAAGGCGCGCACCGAAGCGCTGACGGAGCGCTGACCATGCTGATCGTCAAGCCCGGAATTCAGGACGCAACCGATCTCGAACCGACCGACGAGCAACTGCCCGCGATCGACGCCGAAGAGATCGAGCCGCGTTTCCGGGCCGTGGCTGGTCGTGGCGGCGAGCGTCGCGGCATCCGCCTGGAGCGCATCTATTGGGACGGCCTCAGCCGCATGTCGGCCTCGGGCAAGATGTCGACCGCCGATCTCGTGCACTATACCGCCTCGCAGATGCCGGAATCGGGCAATCTCGCCTCGCTTCTGCGTGTTCTGAGCTTGAAATGGGCGCTGCGCCGGCTGGATACGGTCGAGGACATCTCCTCGCTTGCCAATGTCAACGCCATCATCCAGGCCTCGCCGTCGCCGGCGATCCTTTTGACGCATGAAAAGAAGGTGCAGCTCTTCAACGACGCCTTCCTGTCGATGCTGCGCCAGCGCCTGCCGCTCGGCGACCTCGCGCAGCTGACCAAGAGCCTGCGTTTCTCCATCGACACCCAGATCGAGGAAGCCATCGCCACCCTGTCGCGCAACAAGGGCAAGACGCTCGCGACAGGCTTCACCATCACGGTCGGCACCCAGACCATGAAGGGCCAGATCAACCTGGCTTTGGCGCCGACGCACGAGAAGTCCATGCTGATTGGCTACATCTCCCGCTACTGATCCCGACCCGGCTGACATGGCCAAACTGCCTCAATCCTCGAAACGCCCCGCCGCATCCCGGTCGCGCTCGTACCTGTGCTTCAGCGGAAACGCCGGAAGCCACCCCTCGCGGCGGATGGTCCACAGCTCATACGTCGGCTGGAACTGGTCCTTCTGATCGAGCGACCCGAGATTGACCTCGACCTCATCGCCGCTCCGCCCAAACACCGGCGACCCGCAGCGCGGACAGAAGAACCGCCCATTATACTCCCCCGTCTCCCCCTCGACCCGCACCGCATTCTCGGGGAAGATCGCCGAGGCATGAAACAGAGCCCCGTGATGCTTGCGGCAATCCATGCAATAACAGATGCCGACCCGATAGGGCGCACCGGATACAGTCAAACGAACGCGGCCGCAAAGGCATCCTCCGGTGAACTGATCCATGCTTTTGCTCCTCCAAAACGCGCAGGACGAGTTATGTAGAGTGATATGGCATCACGGCAATTCCTGCTGAAAAGGCTGCGTCATTCATCTGTGGGCGTCTTGCGGAAATACACCAAATAATTGCTGTCATAGGAGTGATATGCAGATCTTGTTTCCGCGAATATCAGAGGGGGCCAGATGATTCTTCGTGCTTTTCGGCGGGTATCGACCGTCGCCGTGGTCGCAGCGACCTTAGCCGCATGCGCGCCGGACGAGGCTTCCTTCTATCAAAACGCGCTGCCTGAAGCGCTTGGAACAACTGATATTCTGGTTTCGGGAAGCGATGCGAACTGGTTCGACATGGTGCTTCCGATACGCCGCGAAGGATGCGGCGCGGTCGTCTTCCGTCTATCCCCGGAAACCGTCGCGAAAATCCGCCAACAAGGGTTGGCATTTTTCAAGGATGCGCAGCAGGCGCGAGGCTATGATGCCAATAGTGCCAAGGGTCGCTACTATGCATACGTGGCTTGGCAGGCAACCCCTGCACCGGAAGGCTGGTTCGGCGACGGTGCCGTTGCCGGCTCCCTTTCCTGCGCGGGTGTCGCCAACGACCTGATTCGGAAGATCACCGAGGGCGGCAAGGGGACCGAGGGCTACTTTACGACAAAAAGCGAAGCGCAGCTAATTGTGCTGCCGCAGGAACAGATCGCTATTTACACCTACTTCGGCTAGCCCAGTCGCCGTCATTCCACGTCCCCACGTTCATCCTTGGCGCCGGCGCGACCCCACCGCAAGCGTCACCCGCCCCGCAAAAAAAAGTTTCAGGGGAGGGCGGCTTTCGCCTCTGTAAAGATATTCACCCATGTGGTTGACTATCAGTCGGATATGGATATATTCAACCACATGGGTGAATGAAATGGATGAAGACGCACTGTCACGGATATTGAAGGCCGCGGGGGATACCACGCGGCGGCAAATCCTGACGCTCCTCGTGCAAGAGGGGCCTCTCAGGGTGACGGGGCTCGCTGCTCATTTCGACATGTCCCTGAATTCCGTCTCCAAGCACATCAAGGTTCTGGAGGAGGCGGGGCTGGTCACCCGGCGTACTTTGGGCCGCGAGCATTTCATTGCCGCGGAGCTTGAACCGCTGAAACTGACGGAAGGCTGGTTCGCGCAACTGAAGTCGATATGGGAGCTGCGCCTGACGGCGCTGGAAGAGTTACTCGTTTCAAAGGAGTGAAGTCATGTCCGAACTTGAACTGACGGTAAGCCGCAAGATCGCCGCCTCGCGCGAGAAGATTTTCAACGCTTGGCTCTCGCCAACAGCACTGGCGAAATTCATGAAGACGCCTTCAGGCAATTTCGATGCCCGAGATGTCACTACCGATCCGGTCAAGGGCGGCCGCTTCATGATCGTGATGGTCACTTCAGAGCGCGAGATTCCGCATTCCGGCACCTATCTCGAAGTCGATCCCTATTCGCGCCTGTCCTTCACCTGGGAATCCCCGCATTCGCTGGATGACAGCGTCGTCACCATCGATCTCAAGGAGATCGGCCCTGACGCGACCGAACTGACGCTGAAGCAGGTGAAGTTCCGCAGCGAAGGCGCCCGCGACGGCCATATCCAGGGCTGGACCTCGATCCTCGGCGAACTCGACAAATATCTCGGCTAAGTCAGGGACCGACGTGAAAAAGCCGCCGGCAATGCAGCGCCGGCGGCTTCATTTCGCCTCGGTATCGAAGCGGGATGCGAGAGGAGGCCAGCCCCGGCCCTCGCCATTGCCTTCCAATCAGAAGGCAACACCTTCGCCAGGCGCGACCTTTTCGATCGGCATGGCAGATGCCATCTGGCTGCCACCGACGCGCGAGCCATGCAGATAGCCCTTGCCGCCGGCGATCGAATAGAGCGGCATGTAGTCGGGCAGCCGGCTGTCGGCCAGAACCTCGTCGCGCATGTTGTCGAGAATATAGTGGTTGCCGCCGGCCGAGACCGAGAGAACGGCGTGGTAGAAATGGCGCTTCTGGTCGAACAGCACGACAATCGCCATGTCCTTCAGATCGATGCCTTCGGCATTGAGTGCCGCCATCTTCAGGATCGCGAAGTCCTCGCAATCGCCCTGCTGGCGCTTCAGCGTCTCGGAAGGCGTCGCCCAGTAATCGGCGACCTTGTAGGTGTCGATGTCGCGGGCGTAGCGGATCGTGTGGTTGATCGTGGTGTTGATCGCGTTCATCTTGTCGCGCAGCGATGCCTGCGATGTCTTGGCGAACGATGCCTTGACCGCGCTGACGGCCTCAGTGCACTTGCCCGCGCCGCAGGAAATGGCGCTGCCGCTGGTCATTTCGTCCAGCGAAGGCGCCAGCCGCTTCAGGGCTGCCAGGCGCTTGAAGGGGATCGCCACCGATCCGAACACGCCGCCATCATCAGGGCGCGCGGCGATCGAGGGGCGGGTTGCCGGCTTCACGGATGCGGTGGTCTCGGGGCTGAACGCGGCGGCCGCAACCGGCGCCGGCGTCTTCAGGGCCGCGAGATCGATCGAGCCGAAAGCCTGCGCGAGGCCGCGTCCGGCGAGCGTGACGAGGCGTGCCATGCCACCGACGCTGACAGCGCTTGCCGCCTGCTCGGCAATGCTTTCCGAAATATAGCTGGAGTAAGATGCGCCGTATGCTTCTGTATTATAAAGAACAGAAGCGGATGCATGATTGTAAGAAAAAGAAGAAAATGCCGAAAGAAGTGCGATGAAAGCGATTTTGTTTGTTTTTGTTCTTTTGGTCACGGGACTTAATTTCTCCACTTGTTGGGAGAAATGTACCGATCAGCCATAAATATCGGGTTTGGAAGCGTGGATAACTTAGAACGAAGTTATCCGCTCAAAAAAGCTGAAAATTTTAGCTTCTCCGTCAACCAAGTTTGGGGGAAGGGTTTGCTTTCGCCAGATGCCTATGCAGATATGAGGCCGCGAAATGGCCGCTATAGACGGCCTGATTAGGGTTTGGGGGAAGCAGTGATCGTTAAGGGCAGGGATGAGGCGCGTGGTGCGCATGGTTTACGCGGCGTCCTTGGCGCAGCCCGCAAGGGGGCGCAAGCCACCCGATCGCTCCTGCTTCTCTCCGTCGTGCTCTCCTGCGGCGCACTTGCCGCCTGCCAGTCCGACGTCGATGGCATTGCCAGAAACGTCAAGACCAACGACATCAAGCCGCCGTCGAGCGACGTCGAGGAAAGCTTCGGCGAAAACGGCGCCGAGATCACTCTGCTGATGCAGAAGGGCTCGAACGGGCTCTTCGAAGGCCCGTCACGCGATGTCAGGGATGCCGCGGCCCTCGGCATCGGCGAGCTCGGCGCCAACCAGGCCTTCGTCAAGGTGATCGACGTCGCAAGCCCGGCCGCCGCACCCGCCGCTGTGGCCGCCGCCAAGTCCAGAAGCTCGGCGATCCTCATCAGCTATTTGCCACCGGCAACCACGGCAGCCGTCGCCGCCATGCCATCCGACCAGCGCCCGCCGCTCCTCAATCTCGGCCAACCCGTGCCGGCCACATCTGGCAATGTCTACAATCTCGCATCGAGCGAAACCGACAGCGCGCTGGAAGGCCTGCGCACAGCCGCCGCCAGCGGCCACAAGAAGGTCGTCGTCTTCGCGCAGCGGGATCTCCCGCAACCGGCCGATCTCAGGCTGGCGGACGCCATCCGCGCCTCGGGCGGCACCTTTCTCGGTATCACCAGATATGACCTGACGGATGCAGCGGCCGCAGCCGCGGTGCAGACGGCCAAGCCGCAGCTGCAGCAGGCCGATACGGTGCTCATTCTCGGCCGCACGGCGATCACCACCACCATCGAAGGCGCGATCAAGGCCGGCGGCCAGAGCAATCTCAATTTCGTCGGCACCAGCGCCTGGCCGCCGCAGACCTACCGCGAACCGACCGCCAACGGCACGCTGATCGCCATGGTCGAGCCCGAGGCCACCTCGCTGATCTCGGAGCGCTACCAGCGCCACTACAAGCGGCCGCTCTCGGCCGATGCTGCCTATGGCTATGACGCCATCGCCATCGCCTCGGGCATCATCCGCACCAAGGGTCCGACGGGCCTCAACGCCGAGACGCTGACCAGCAAGGTCGGCTTCCGCGGCGTCACCGGCCTCTTCCGCCTATCTCCATCCGGCCAGGTCGAGCGCAGGCTCAGCCTCTACGCCATCGGCGGCGGCAAGCTCAACGTGCTCGCCGCCGCGCCGGCTTCATTCTGACGCAAGCCCACGACTGCCCGATCAGGCAGCCGTCGCGGCAGCGACGAAGAATCCTTCCGGGCTCTCCACCTCCACCAGCCTCTTGCCGTCGATCAGCCAGAAACGGTTGCCGAAGTTGCGGATGAAGTCGCGGTCGTGCGAGACCAGCAGGCAGCTCGCCTGCTGCGCCATCAATTCGCTCTCCAGCGCCTCCTGACCCTCGATGTCGAGATGGTTGGTCGGTTCGTCCAGCAGGTAGAAGTTCGGGTTGGTCAGCCGCAACGCCAGCATCCCCAATCGTGCCTTCTGCCCGCCCGAGAGCCTGCCGATCGGCTTGCCCTGCATCTCGATCGTCATCCCGGCGCCGGCAAGCAGCGCGCGGGCTCTCGCATCGCCGACATCGAAGCGCCTGAGGATCATCCGCATCGGCGTCTCCTCGTCGATCAGCTCGTTCAGCGCCTGGTCGCCATAGCCGAGCACCAGCGACGGCGTCGCCTTGATACCCTCGACGGTGCCCTCGGCCTCCAGGATCGCGCGCCGCAGCATCGTCACCATCCGGCTTTTGCCCATGCCATTGGCGCCCAGCAGAACGATGCGGTCCCCCTGGCAGATGAACTGCTTGCCGGTCTTGAAGAGCGGCGTGCCATCGGGCCGCGCCACGATCGCATCCTCGAGCGTCACCAGCACCTTGGCGTGGGTGCCGCGATTGGCAAGCCGGATCGCGCCCGAGGAGCGCTCCAGATGCGCGGGCTTGGCCGCATCCTCCAGCTTTTCCGCCCGCTGCTTCAGCTGCTTGGTCTTGACGACGAGCAGGTCGCTGCCGGAGTTGATGCCGATATTGTTGAGCTTGGCGGCCTGCTGGCGCAGCTTCTCCGCCGTCTTCATGTCACGCTGGTAGCGCCGCTCGTCGGCCGCGTCGCTGTCGTCGAGCGCTGCCCGCGCTTGCGAATAGGGCAGCGAAAACAGCGCCGATTGCTCGGGCCGCAGAAACAGCGTCCGGTTGGTCGTGGCGTCGAGAAAGGCGCGGTCGTGGCTGGAGATGATGACGGGCATGTCGCGCGGCAGCGCGTTCAGCCAGTCCTCAAGCCGGGCGATCTTCCCGAGGTCGAGATGGTTGGTCGGCTCGTCAAGCAGAAGCACGTCGGGCTCGGTGACCGAGACGCGCGCCAGCATCGCCAGCCGCTGCCAGCCGCCGCTGAGCTGCCCCACCGGCCGCTCGCGCATCTCATCAGGCACATCGAGGCCGGCAAGCACCATGTCGACCCGCCAGCTCTCGTTGAGCTGCTGGTCCTCGGGCAGCGCCCTCAGCACCGCCTCGTGCAGCGGCAGAGAAAGAAGGGCAGGCGGCACGTCCTGTTCGACATGGCCGATGGTGAGCCCGCGAGAGCGGGTGATGTCGCCCTCGCTCGGCTCGATCGCACCGGACAGGCAGCGCAGCAGCGTGGACTTGCCGCGCCCGTTTGGGGCGACAAGGCCGATGCGGTCGCCGGCGCCGATCGCAAGCGTGAGGTTGGCAAACAGCGGCTTGCCAAGCGTGATGCCGAGATCGCGGATATGGATTGTCGTCATGATCTTGCTCTGGTCTTGCGAGCAGGCACAGGCGCGTCGCGGGCATCAGCCTTCATCGCGCGCGTATGCTCAAGCTCGGGGGATAGAAACATGCAGGCGAGCATAGGCTCACGGCTGCAGTGCCACGAGGGGCGGACCAGGAAGAGGGTGTCGAGAAACGGTCTCTGGTCAGCCCTGCAAACGCATTTGCAGGGCGTTGACGGGGCCACGCTGGCGATTGAATCGGAAATGTATCGTCACGCGCAACCCTCCTTTCTCAAGTATCCCAGCGATAGCATTGCGGCCGCGAAAACTCAACCGTGATGCTCATGCACCGTGATCAGGAAGATCGCATCGGCCTCGATCGCCTTCAGGATCGCGCCGCCGTCGCTGCGGTAGATCTGCAATTCCGAAAGCACGCCGGCGGCCGAAAACAGGATGATATCGACGAGCGGCCCGTAGGGATCGGCGACCTCCTTGTCGTCGAAATAGCCCGACGCGACGGGATGCGCCGGCAGGTCGGCGGGCCAATCGGTCCGGTCACGCAGGCGAAGGCGCAGCGAGCCGGATGCGTCGATCTCGGCGGCGCGGTAGTGGTCGCAGTCCCAGGCTGGCGGCACCTCGCCGCGCGCGGCGTGTCGCGCCAGACGCTGGATGATCTGCTTTTCTGCGGGGTTCAACTCTCTCCAAATCAACGCGGTCGCTTCCGAAAAGGGTTGAGGGATCAGGGTTACCGTTTCAGGCTGCCGAGAATGCCGCGCACCAGCGCCCGCCCGACCTGGGTCGCCACGGTGCGCGCCACGCTCTTCATCGCCGCTTCCACCACCGTCTCGCGCTGGTAGCCGCCGGAGCGGGGGCGGCCTTGCGCCTGCTTTTCGTCCTTGTCGTCGTCGCCGAAGCCAGGCAACGTCCAGCGGCCGGAGGCGCTTCCCTCCGTCGGCTGTGTCGGCTGCGCCTGCTTGGCGGCATCGGAATCGGACGCCTTCTGCGCCCGCGCGGCCAGGATCTCGAAGGCGGATTCGCGGTCGACATCCTCGTCGTAGACGCCGAGCACCGGGCTCTTGTCCATCACCTGCTGGCGTTCTGCATCCGTCAGCGGCCCGACGCGGCCGGATGGCGGCCGCACCAGCGTGCGTTCCACGATCGATGGCGCGCCCTTGGCCTCCAGCGTCGACACCAGCGCCTCGCCGGTCCCGAGCGTGGTGATCACGGTGGCGCAGTCGAAGGCCGGGTTGGGACGGAACGTATCGGCCGCCGTCTTCACAGCCTTCTGCTCGCGCGGCGTATAGGCGCGCAGCGCGTGCTGCACGCGGTTGCCGAGCTGCGCCAGCACCGTCTCCGGCACGTCGAGAGGGTTCTGCGTGACGAAATAGACGCCGACGCCTTTGGAGCGGATCAGGCGCACCACCTGCTCGACACGCTCAACCAGCACCTTCGGCGCATCGTTGAAGAGCAGATGCGCCTCGTCGAAGAAGAACACCAGCTTCGGCTTCTCCGGATCGCCCACTTCGGGCAGTTCCTCGAAGAGCTCCGACAGCAGCCAGAGCAGGAAGGTCGCGTAGAGACGCGGGTTCATCATCAGCTTGTCGGCGGCGAGCACCGAGATAGTCCCGTAGCCGCGATTGTCTGATCGCATGATGTCGGTGATCTTCAGCGCCGGCTCGCCGAAGAAATGCTCGGCGCCCTGCTGCTCGAGCACCAGCAGAGCGCGCTGGATCGAGCCGACGGAGGCCTTGGAGATCAGCCCATACTGGCTGGAAAGCTCGGTGGCGTTCTCGCCCATGTAGTTGAGCAGGGCCGAGAAATCCTTGAGGTCGAGTAGCGGCAGGCCGCCCTTGTCGGCGATCTTGAAGGCGATGTTGATCACGCCTTCCTGCGGCTCCGACGCATCCATCAGCCGGGCGAGCAGGAGAGGGCCCATCTCGGCGATGGTGGTGCGCACCCGGTGGCCCTTTTCGCCGAACAGGTCCCAGAAGATGACAGGGAACTGATCGGCCTCGTAATCGTCGAAGCCGATCTGCTCGGCCCGCTTGGTCATCCAGTCCTGCGGCTGGCCCTTCATGGCAATGCCGGAGAGATCGCCCTTGATATCGGCACAGAAAACAGGAACGCCGGCCCTGGCAAAACCTTCGGCCAGCACCTGCAGCGTCACCGTCTTGCCGGTGCCGGTGGCGCCCGTCACCAGACCGTGGCGGTTGCCGTATTTGAGTTCCAGATATTCGGGGGTGTTGATACTGTCATCAGGGTTGCGGCTGGTACCGATGTAGATCTTGCCATCCTCGAGCATGCGAAAGGTCTCCCTGCCGGCGACGGACGCCGATTGCGTCAAAATGCGGAGAGCATAATCCGCATGTTCATTGTAATATGCTTCGACTGTTATAAGCAGGGACCGCAATGCCGACAACTGTCTGCATTAAAAGGAAAACTGGATAAGCGATGATCGCGTCGCGGATGCCTTGAGTTGCCAATCAAACTCGATTAACGTTGACGTTAACGTCAATAAAACCAGGAGGATGACGATGAATGAAATCGTGGATCAGATAGCCGCACGGGTCGGCATTCCAGCCGAAGTGGCCGAGAAGGCGCTCGGCATGATGCTAGGCTTTCTCCAGCGCGAAGCGGCCGACGGCCCGGTCGCCAAGATGATCGAAGCCATTCCGGGCGCTTCCGATCTGGTCGCCCAGTATAATGGCGCCGGCGAAACCGGCGGCGGCGGCCTTCTCGGCAGCATCATGGGCGCTCTGGGCGGCGGCGGCATCATGGCGCTCGGCCAGCAGCTGATGTCCGAAGGCCTCGGTATGGGCGAAATCACCTCGCTCGCCAAGGAAACTCTTTCAATTGCCGAACAGCACGCCGGCAAGGAAGTCGTCGACGAGGTCGTCGCCTCGGTGCCGGGGCTCAGCCAGTTCGTTTGATCGGATTGGGTTGATGGATGATGCAGCGGGCGGGTTTTCCGCCCGTTTTGTTGTGGAGTGAGTGGTGAGGTTGGCGTAGTGCTGGCGGCCCCCTCATCCGCCTGCCGGCACCTTCTCCCCGTTGGGTAGAAGGGAAATGCCGCGCCCGCTCGCCTCTTTGCTCAACGCCTGAGATGGTGCAAGGCGGTGCCACGAGTCTCTTCTCCCCAACGGGGAGAAGGTGCCGGCAGGCGGATGAGGGGGCCGCGCACGCCGACCTTCACGGCCCGGCGATATCCACCACCCAAGCCACCAACAAACCCTACTGCGTCACCCCAACCAACTGCATCCACACAGCCGCCTGATCTCGTGCCGTCTGCCGATCAGCCTCATCCAGCGCGCTCCCGCCACAAAACCGCTCCACCGCCGCCCGGTCACTCTCCGCAGTCGCCACATGCTTCGCGCCAACGATCACATGCCGCCACGCGCAACCCAAGACCTTGTCCTCGACGATCGCCGTATCGCACCCGGTGCTGAGGCACAGCGCAACCCTGTTCTGGCTCTCATACCCCCCACCAACCGCACCCGCGTAAGTCACCGCCCACCCCGCGCGCGTATCCCGGCATCCGGCTGGGTCAGCGCTCAGGTCACACGACATCGTGGCGACATAATCCTTCGCCGGTGGAAAGTCGGGGAATTCGGCGAGGTTGACGCATCCGCAAGCCAGAAGTGCTGCCGCAAACCACTGCAATATCGCCTCCCGCCGTTGCGCGACCACACTGCTTGCTGGGAGACATCGGACGATAGCTCACGACAGGCCAAATCAGTGATGAATGCCAAATCAGTCGTGAGTGTATGTGTTATCGCCGCTCGCCGAAAGTGGGTTTCGGCCCGGAAAATCGATCCTGACGCGGTCCTGGTTCAGGCGGCCGGATGGGGGTCAGTGCTTGCTTTTTGTCTCGCGGGCAAGCTTCAGGATGACGTCATCAGCCGCGTCGGCGAGAGCCATGGCGATTTCGGCGGCTTTCCACCCTCTCTTCTCTCCGTCACGGATCAGTTCGAAGAGCATGGGTTCGAACTCGGACCGGCAGGTCTCCATTCGTTGGTCTGAATTGGATCGATTCTTGGAAGACTGAATATCCGTCATCATCAATACCCCAGATTAGAGGTTAGATTTAGCAAGGCCGCTGAAGAGCGCAAGTAAATATGTTAATCGGTCATTAACAATTCGATTTTTTTGCCCGACATAAGCAAAAAAACAACTAGAAGGCCGGGAAGGGCCCGTCGGGGTGTGACGGGCCCCCGCTTTCTTTGTCGCACTGGAAAAGCAACGCTGTCAGCAGTAAAAGCTTGGATCCCAGGAAGTAACCGGTCAACTTCTACCTTTTTTGTACTTGGTACCGCCTTTCAGCGGCGAAGCGAGCCGTTTCCCGTAAATATTATGGGTTTATTTCGGAAGGCTAGCGCGTGAGCATGATTGTTCCGGATATACTAACATAAGAGTGTATTTTTATTTATGTGCGCTTTTTGGGTTGTGTAGAATAACGCCGAGCTCGTGCCATTGCCGGCCATCCTTGCGGATCAGCTCGTCGGCGCAGGTCGGCCCCATGCTTCCCGGCAGGTAGGGCTCCGGCTGGTCGTGGCTTGTGCCCCAGAGATCAAGGAAGGGCTGCACGGCCGCCCAACCCGCCTCGATGCCGTCGGCCCGCTGAAACAGCGTCTGGTCGCCAATGAAGAGATCGTAGAGCAGGGACTCGTAGCCGGTCATCTTGCCGATATCGAATTTGTCGGCATAGCGGAAGTCGAGCGAGACAGGCACGGTATCGACCGAAAGCCCCGGCGACTTGATCGACAGCTCGACGCTCAAGCCCTCATCCGGCTGCACCTGGATGATCAACCGGTTCGGCGGCAGGCTGCGCTTGATGTCGGTCTCGCGAAACTGCGCGAAGGGTACCTGCCGGAAGGTGACGACGATCTCGGTATCGCGCGCCTTCATCGCCTTGCCCGTGCGGAGATAGAACGGTACGCCCGCCCAGCGCCATGTGTCGACATAAAGCTTCAGCGCCACGAAGGTCTCGGTCCTGGTGTCGGGCGAGACGTCCTTGGTCTCGCGAAAGGCGGTGACCGGGTTGCCGTTAAGCGGCCCGCTTGTATAGACGCCGCGCACCCCATGCTCGGCCGCCTCCTCGGGCGTATAGATCCTGAGCGCGCTCAAGGCTTTGCTCTTTTCGCTGCGGATCGCCTCGGCCCCGAACCCGTTCGGCGCCTCCATGGCGATCATCGCCAGCAGCTGGAACAGATGGTTCGGCACCATGTCGCGCAGCGCGCCGGTCGCATCGTAGAACTTGCCGCGGCTGCCGACATCGACCGTCTCGGCGGCGGTGATCTGCACATGGTCGATATAGTTGTTGTTCCACAGCGCCTCGATCATCATGTTGGCGAAACGGGTGGTGAGGATGTTCTGCACCGTCTCCTTGCCGAGAAAGTGATCGAGCCGGTAGACTTGGGCTTCCGAGACCTTGGAGAGGATGCGCGCATTGAGCGCCTTGGCCGAGGCAAGATCGGTCCCGAACGGCTTTTCGATGGCGATCCGCCGAAACGCGCTGTCGGTCTCCTGGGTCAGCCCGTGTTCGGCGAGCTTCTCGACGATCGTCCCGAAGAATTGCGGCGGCACGGCGAGATAGAAGGCGGCATTGCCGCTCGACGCCTTCTCGAGCCGCGCCTTGATGTCGAGATAGATTTCGTCCCTGGTGAAATCGCCCGACGTATAGGCGATCCGCTTGCTGAGGCTCTTCCAGCCGTCGCTCTGCGCATGCGCCCCGCCATCATCGAGCGTCTTCAGGAAATCATCAAGCCGCGCCACCAGCATCGCATCATCCCCTGGCTCGATGCCGACGCCGAGAATGCGGAGATCCTCGCCGGTCAGGCCGCTCTGGGTGAGGTTGATGATCGCGGGAACAAGCAGCCGCCGCGTGAGGTCTCCGGTGGCCCCGAAGATAACAAGCGTGACCGGCGGGCTGGGAGCTGCGTCCATGATGATCTCCTTGATATGGGAGGGGGAAGATAGAGCGGGCGGTTGGGGTGCCAAGCGGGGGTGGGGGGAAGAGATGCGATGCGTCGCTATGGATCGAAATGCAGATCTAGGATCCGTCGGACCACGACGAGCGTCAACGATTGGCGTCTTCGACTTGCTTGCGAAGCGCGGCGAACGAGGCTTCGACCTCATCGTTGGAGCGCCCTTCGCCGGATGCCACGGACTGCCTGGCGATCGCGACCTTGGCTTTGAGAAATTCAACATATCCGGGCAGGGAAGGCCCGGTCGCAGGCGTGGCGATGGTATCCTTAGGCACGGTTACCTCCATCTGTGAGCAGACGATATAGTGGCGGTCGTGACTTCGCAATGCATCCGACGTGGGCAGGTAGACGGAGGGCGGGTGGCCGTCGAGAGCGCGGGCACCGTTGAATTTGTGAAGACGTGCTTAGATCCCCGGCACAAGGCCGAGGATAACGCTGGAGAGCTGGTCGGCCGTCCGTAAATTATTGAAATAAAAAGGTATCCACTCTCGCGACGTCATCCTCGGGCTCGTCCCGAGGATCTAATCACGCAGCAACGGGCTCGACGTGGATGGATCGACCGGGGCGCGGGCAGGTATCGCTTGGGTGGTCGTCGAAAGCACCGGCGCCGTTGAATTTGTGGAGACGTGTTTAGATCCTCGGGACGAGCCCGAGGATGACGCCGGAGTGTTGGCAATCGCCCGTAACCCATTGAAATGCCGTGGACTAAGTCGCCTCGGACATCTCCCAACTCTACCCCTTCACCGCCACCATGAAGATCCGCGGGAACCTCAGCAGCACCCGCCCATCCGACATCTCAGGATAAGCCTTCTCCACCCGCCCGAGATAATCCGCCAAGAACGCCTCGCGATGCTGATCGCCGGCGTGGTCGAGATAGGGGCGCAGGCCGGTGCCCTTGACCCACTCGACGATCGCCGCCGCGTCCGCCATCGGGTGGTTGTAGGCGGTGTGCCAGATGTCGACGCGCTTGGCCTTGCTGATCAGCCGGGAGTAATAGGTGGAGGGCGGTGGCAGAGGGTTGCGGCGCACACTTTTGGCCTCGAAGGCGGCCTTCCAGGGGCCGGCATGGGCGGTCTCTTCCATCAGGACATGCGTCGGCTCGGTCAGATTGTCGGGCATCTGCACGGCAAGCGCGCCACCCGGCTTCAGGCCGTCCATCAGCCTGTCGAAGATATCGAGATGATTGGGCAGCCACTGGAAGACGGCATTGGCGAAGAGCAGATCGACCGGCTCTTTCGGCTGCCAGGTTGCGAGATCGGCCTCAAGGAAATCGGTGCCGGGCAGCCGCTTGCGCGCCGCTTCCAGCATGTTGAGATCGCTGTCGAGCCCGCTGACACCGGAAGCGCCATAGCGGTCGATGATCAGCTGCGTCGAGTTGCCCGGGCCGCAGCCGAGGTCGATGGCGCGCTCGATGCGCTCCATCGGCACCTGCGCCAGAAGATCACGCGCTGGGCGCGTCCGTTCGTCCTCGAATTTCACATACTGGCTTGCCGACCATGCCATGGCGTCTCTCTCCCTTTTTCAATCCGCGTCTTCGATACGCTTGATCCTGATCTTGTCGATGTTGCGGCCATCGAGCGATACCACTTCGAATGTCAGTTCCTCGAAGCGGATCGTCTCGCCCTGATGCGGCAGATGCCCGAGCCGCCAGAGAATGAAGCCTGCCAGCGTCGAGAAACGGTCGCCTTCGTCCACCAGATCGACATCAACAAGCTTCGAGGCGTGGCGGATGTCGATCCAGCCGTCGACCGTCAGCGAGCCGTCCTCGCCGCGCTCGATCGACAGCTTCTCCTCGTCCTCGTCCGGAAACTCGCCGGCGATCGCCTCGAGCAGGTCGGTGGGCGTCACCATGCCTTCGAGATCGCCGTACTCGTCGAGCACGATGGCGACTGCTTCGCTGGAATGGCGCAGCTGCTCCATCAGCTTCAGCGCGCTGATGCTCTCATGCACCACGAAGGGCTCGCGGATCGAGCGCTCGACATTGATCGAGCCATCGACGATCAGGTCGCGCAACAGGTCGCGGGCGCTAGCCACACCGATGAAATTGTCGAGGCTCCCGCGAGCGACGGGAAAGCGCGAATGGCCGAGATCGACGATGCGGCGCTGCAGCTCTGCCTCAGGCGCGTCGAGATCCAGCCAGTCGATATCGATGCGCGGCGTCATGATCGACTTGGCCGAGCGGTCGGCCAGCGTCAGCACGCCCTGGATCATGTCCTTCTCCTCGTTGGAGAACACATCCTCTTCGGCAGCCTGTTCGGCGATATGTTCCGCCGTCGGCCCGAGCGTCACCTGCGGCCGTCTGCCGCCGAGCAGGCCGAGCACGGCGTCTGCGGTGCGTTCGCGGATGTTGGTGGGCGTGATCAGCCGCTCGCGATTGTGCCGCGCCAGCTGGTTCAGCGATTCGATGATGACCGAGAAGCCGATCGCCGCGTAGAGATAGCCCTTGGGCAGGTGCACGCCGAAGCCCTCGATGATCAGCGAGAAGCCGATCATCATCAGGAAGCCCAGGCAGAGGATGACGACCGTCGGGTGCTTGTTGACGAAGCTCGTCAGCGGCTTCGACAGAAGCAGCATGACGCCGATGGCAATCACGACGGCGATCATCATGACCGGCAGGTGCTGCACCATGCCGACGGCGGTGATCACGCTGTCGAGCGAAAAGATCGCGTCGAGCACGACGATCTGCACGATCACCTGCCAGAAGACGGCATGCACCACCTTCTTCTCCGATGTCTCGACATGGCCTTCCAGCCGTTCGTGCAGCTCCATCGTTCCCTTGAAGAGCAGGAACACGCCGCCGATGAGGAGAATGATATCGCGGCCGGAGAAGCTGAACTCCATGACCGAGAAGATCGGCGTCGTCAGCGTCACGATCCAGGCGATCGAGGCGAGCAAGCCGAGACGGATGAACAATGCAAGGCCGAGGCCGACGAGGCGCGCGCGGTCACGCTGATGCGGCGGCAGCTTGTCGGCGAGAATGGCAATAAAGACGAGATTGTCGATGCCGAGAACGATCTCGAGCACGATCAGGGTTGCGAGACCCACCCAGGCGGAGGGGTCGGACATCCAGTCGAAGAACATCAATGCTGTAACGCGGCCACGTTGATGGGACCGCTCCTTTTGCGATGAAAATATGAAAGGCGGATGACGGCGGCCGCAAACGACCGGCGCTCAGATTCCGCGATGGATATGAAAAGAGCCGCCTTGAACGCGGCTATATCAGGCCTGACGCCGATGCGGCGAACAGTGCGCCATCTACAGCCATCCCCATCGCCATCAGCGGACATGTCGCTGGAAGACGGGGTGGAGCTGGTACTGGAAGGGTCACTGTCAGGCATGCTTCAATTTTGAAGGGTAACGTGATCAAGCGCAAGAGGGGCGGCGCGGAATTCGTTCGCATGCTTGCGATCGAGGCCATTGTGAACGGCCGGGGAGATGGCCGCCCGGAGATCCGGACGGCTCCAAGACGGCGATCAGGCCGCCAGAATGCGCGTGCTGTCGCTGTTGGCAACGACGGTCAGCAAATCGCGAGTGCGCGATTCGGCGGCTTCGAAGAAGTCCGACATGTCGCTGTCGATCGTTGCCGAAAACCGTGCGGTTTCAGGGCCGCGGTTGGAGTAGCCATGCGCCTGATCGGCCTCGATGCGGACGATATCGCCGGCGGTGGCTTCGAATTCTTCCAGTCCCTGGTCCGTCATCCGACGGATGGTCAGACAGCCTTCGATGATGCGCAGGATCTCGGGGCTTTCGTGGCGATGCAGCGGCGTACGGCCGCCCGCAGGCACCGTGACGTCGAAGATGTTCAGCCAGGTTCCTTCAAGCCGCGTGTGCCGCTCGAGCTGGCCTTCCGGCATAAAACCGGCCTGTGCGCCGTCGGGCGCATGGGTGTTCACAAATGAGTTGGACATGATGTCTCGCTTTTCTTTTTCTTAGCGGCGAGCGCGATAGACCTTTAGCCGGGCAATGGCAACCCGCTAAAATGCAAGGCTCCGATGCGCATAGCGGAACCCCCGCGCTATCAGCGGCCTCTGCGCTGCCTGATCACCGTATCGTGTTTCGCCGTTATTGGGTCGCGGCTCTCGATTGGCATCACTGGCAAGGAGAAGGTGCAAGGGACCGACATCGGTGCCCGTCGAACCGTCACCCATGAGTTTCACTGATACATCCATCGCCGCCGTTTAATTCGCGCGCATGAATATTGCAGCCTTTAGTGGTCGCGCATGCCGTTTCTTGCTTAGCGTTCACCGCGCCATATTTCTCCTTGACCCGGTCTGCGCGCGGGGTTTTGTCTCCCTGCAATTTCTTGAAGGAGAGTCTCATGGCCGTCGATACATCGCCCCGTTCCAACACCTGGACCTATGTCGAGGGAGAGTGGCTGACCGGCAACCCGCCGCTGATCGGGCCGACCTCGCATGCCATGTGGCTGGCTTCCACCGTCTTCGACGGCGCCCGCTGGTTCGACGGCATCGCGCCGGATCTCGACCTGCATTGCCAGCGCATCAACCGCTCCGCCGTCAACATGGGCCTGAAGCCGGTCAAGACCGCCGAAGAGATCGAGGCGCTCGCCTGGGAAGGCATCAAGAAGTTCGACGGCAAGACGCCGATCTACATCAAACCGATGTACTGGGGCGAGCATGGCTCGGCCGGCAGCGTCGTCACCGTCGATGGCGACAGCACCCGCTTCGCGCTCTGCCTGTTTGAAGCCCCGCTCGGCAACAACAAGCCGAACTCGCTCACCGTCTCGCCTTTCCGCCGCCCGTCGCCGGAGACCGCGATGACCGATGCCAAGGCTGGCTCGCTCTATCCGAACAGCGGCCGCGCCATCGCGGAAGCGAGAAGCCGTGGCTTCGACAATGCCCTGATGCGCGACATGAACGGCAATGTCGCCGAGACCGCGTCCTCCAATGTGTTCCTCGTCAAGGACGGCGTCGTCAAGACGCCTGTCGCCAACCGCACCTTCCTCGCCGGCATCACCCGCGCCCGCGTCATCGGTCTGCTTCGCCAGGCCGGCTTCGAGGTTCGCGAGGAGACGCTCTCGGTCGACGATTTCATGGCGGCCGACGAGATCTTCACCTCCGGCAACTACTCCAAGGTCGTCGGCGTCAACCGCCTCGATGGCCGCGAGTTGCAGGAAGGCCCGGTCACCCGAAAGGCGCTTGAAATCTACATGAACTGGGCATTTGGTCGCAGCGCAAGCGACAGCTGATCTGCTATAGCAGTTGATAGAAGTCAGGAACGATGGTCGCGCCGGTCGCGGCCATTTTTCATGGCTGGGAGGAGAAGCCAGCCGTCCCGCAACCAGCAAGCAAGTAAAGTGCCGCGTCATGATCGTGCGCCCCCGTCCAACCCTCCTGCAACTCTTCTTCATCCTCCGCGGCTCGATCATCAAGCGCGTCCTGCCGCAGATCATCCTAACCGCCGTGCTCTCCTCGCTGGTCGTGCTCTGTCACACGCTGTGGCCGGGCATGCTGCCGGTCTTCAACGGTGCCCCCTTCGCGCTGCTCGGCATCGCGCTGTCGATCTTCCTCGGTTTCCGCAATAACGCCTGCTACGACCGCTGGTGGGAAGCGCGCCGGCAATGGGGCGTGATCGTCTTTTCCGCCCGCCACTTTGCCCGCCAGACCCTGATCCTCGAAACGACCTCAGGCGAAGCCGGCAAAGACGCCCGCAAGCGCGTGCTGACGCTCGTCATCGCCTTCGTCCAGTCGCTCGTTCCGCACCTGCGCACCGGCATCTCCCGCCACAAGGTCGAGCGCCTGCTGCCTGACGATATCAACGCCCACTATGCCGCCAGCCGCAACCCGCCCGAAGCGCTGTCGCTGGAAATCGCCCGCGAACTCGCCGATCTCCGCGCCAAGGGTATGCTGACCGACATCAACTACCAGATGCTCGACCGCACACTGGCCGACCTCACGCTCGCCCAGGCCTCCTGCGAGCGCATCCGCTGGACGCCGGTTCCCTTCGGCTACACGCTGCTCCTGCACCGCACGGCCCACCTCTTCTGCCTGATGCTGCCCTTCGGCTTCGACGACGTGCTCGGCTGGTTCATGCCCTTCGGCACCGCGCTCGTCGCCTACACCTTCTTCGGCCTCGACGCGCTCGGCGACGAGCTGGAGGAGCCCTTCGGCAAGCAACCCAACGCACTCCCGATCGAAGCGATCGCCGACACGGTCGAGATCAATTTGCGCGAGGCCATGGGCGAGAAGGATTTGCCGCCGCTGCCGGTCGCGGTGGATTATTTGTTGATGTAGGGGTACGTTTGCGAGCGGATGGCGGTGCCAGGGGAAACCGCGTCGTTTCAAAGGGTTGCTGGTGGACGCCCCACATTCCATCGTCATCCTCGGGCTCGTCCCGAGGATCTAAACACGCCGCCACGGATGCAACGGTGCCGGTGCGCGCGACGGCAGCCCGGTAATGCCAGCCCGTACATTGGTCGATCCACTGATGTCCAGCCCGTTGCCGCCTCGGCAGATCCTCGGGACAAGCCCGAGGAAGACGTCGCGCGAGATGAAATCCTTTTGTATCAATAACTTACGGGGATGTTCTCCACCATCATCCTCGGCCGTCTCCACGAATGCAACGGTGCGACTTCTAGGGCAACCGTGGCCGCAAACACTGGCGCGTGCCCCGGTCGATCCACCCACGTCCAGCCCGCTGCTGCGTGCTTAGATCCTCGGGACAAGCCCGAGGAAGACGTCGAGCGCGTGGCAGCCTAGCAACTCCAACACTTTACGAGTGCACATCCCCCCGCGGCCGCACCATCCACGAATAGGCCGCCCCGGCGATCAGCAGCACGCAGGTGCCCAGAAACACCGCCCGCATGCCGATATGCCCGCCGACGAAGCCGCCGAGGATTGGGCCGGCGACCTGGCCGACATATTGCGAGGAGACCGACCAGCCGAGGATGCTGCCCGCCGCGCTGTCGGGGACGCTGTGGCGGATGACGGCGGAGATGCAGGGGAGCAGCCCGCCGAGCGCCACGCCCATCAGGAAGCGCAGCACGATCAGTTGCCAGGACGAGGTGACGAAGGCCTGCGGGATTAGGAGCAGGCCGGCAATGCCGAGCGCGCCTGCGATGACAGGCCAGTGGCCGATGCGGTCGGCGAGCTTGCCCAGCCGCGAAGCCGAAAGGATGCTGCCGAGGGCTGCCGCCGACATGACAATGCCGGCAATGATGGTTACCCGCGCCGCGTCGTCCACCAGCTGCGCGACATAGACGGTGATGATCGGCTCGATCGACATATTGGCGAGCATCAGCAGCATGCCGGTAAAGAGCATGGCGATGACGGGCCGCTTGTCCGGTATCGAGGTCCAGCCGCCGCTTTGCTTGGCGGCCTTCTTGCGGGCAGGGGACTTTTCTTCCTTGATGAGAAACAGCGTCGCCAGAAAGGCGAGGAAGATCATCGCGCCGGCGGCGAGAAACGTGCCGCGAATGCCGATCAAAGGCGGGAGCACGCCGCCGATCAGCGGCCCGACCAGATTGCCCGCCATGATGCCTGAGGCCAGCGTCCCCAGCGCCCAGGCGGACCGATCCTTCGGCGTCTGCGTCGCCACCAGCACCATCGAGCCGGACGAGTAACCACCCGCCAGCCCGACGAAGAGCCGAAGCGCCACCAGCTGCCAGACATTTCCGGCCATGCCCATCAGCGAGATCGCCACCGTCATGCCGAGGCTGGCGCGCACCAGCATCAGCTTGCGCCCGTAGATATCGCCGAGCCGCCCCCACAGCGGCGCCACGAAGGCGGCGGCGAAGAAGGTGGCGCCGTAGGCGATCCCCGACCACTGCACGATCGCGGCATGGTCGCTGACGCCGAGCTCCTCGACGTAGAGCGGCAGGAAGGGAAGAAGCAGCGTCATCGCCACGATCGTCGTGAACGAGCCGACAAGCGAAACCGCCAGATTGCGTTTCCAATGGATCGAGCCTGGTTCGGCAGCGGCTGCATCCCATTTCGTGTCGGTCATTTCGTGGCCTTCGCATTGATCGTGTAGGTCAGTTCCGCCGCGCCGGACGAAACGATATGGCCCTTTGCCGCGGCGAGGAAATCGGCGCGGGTGAAGGCCTTGGGAAGTGTGAGCCTGTCGGTATCGAGCGCATAGGCCGTGATGCGGTAACGGTGGATGCGCAAGTCGTTCCAGGGAGGACACGCGCCCATATAGCCCCCATGCGGCCCATCCTTCAAGAAGGCGGCGAAGCCGTTCTGCCCGCGCCGGCCGTGCTTGGTCATCTCAAGCGCAAGGCCGCCCGACGGCATGCCGTCACCATCCGCGCCTTCGGCAAGTTCGGTCACCGATGCGGGGATGTCGGCAAGGATCCAGTGTGTGAATTCCATGCGCGGCGCATCCTTGTCGATCTCGGTTCCTTGCCTGTTCAGCAGCGAAAGATCGGCCGGAACGTCGGGGTCGGTCATGACGATGGCATAGGAGTGGGTTCCCGCGGGACCCCTTGTCCATGAAAGGGCAGGGCTCTTGTTGCTGCCCGCGGCCGCTTTGCCGTCAGCCGCGACGCAGGATGCGTTCTCGGCGGCAAGCGTGCCGTCCGGTCCGCTGTTGCGGAAGGTCACCGTGATATCGGCGGCCATGAGCGGCGTGGAGAAAGACAGGATGGCGGCGGCGGTTGCGATGGTTGCGATGTGCATGAGTTCGTCCTCTCGTTCGATGGACGAGCTCTAGCAATCCCGGTCATTGCAGGATGTACAGAAACGCTCAAAAATCGCCCACGTGCGCTCAAACGTCGGCGGGTCGCTTCTCGGCTGTTTCGGAGCGCATGCGCTCGGCAAAGCGGCGCGGCGAGCGGTATCCCGTTGCCAGTGCTGCCTCGCGCAGCGAAACGCCATCGTCGGCCAGCATCGCGGTAGCAAGCTCGATCCTGACTTCGGAAAGCAGCGTGCGCAGCGATGTGTCTTCGCCGGCGAGCCGCCGTCGCAATGTCGCGTTGCTGGTGCCAAGCTCGGCGGCGATCATGTCGGCGGTCCAGGCTCTGTCCGGCTGCCAGCGAACCAGCCCACGAACGGCGTCCCCCGTCGTCCGCGCCTTGAAGGGCAACGCGCCGCGCATGCCGAGAACCATCAGCACTTCCATCACCCGGTGCTCGATCAGCGCCGCGGGCAGGTTGCCGGCAACAATGCCTTCGCCGGCATGGTGAATGGCGCTGGAAAGTGCCGCATCGAGCGGCAGGTCCAGCTGCCCGCCCTTGCGGCGTGGCGGAAAGGCACGGTTTGCGCGCGCCACCAGTTCGTCGGGAAAATCGATGAAGATGGCGCGGTAGACACCCGTTGCCGTATCAGGATCGTTGACCACGTCGCCGCGCCAGCCGCCCGGCAAGACCAGAACGGTGCCTGCTGCAAACCGCAAGTGCCGCCCCATCGTCACGACCTCCTTCGACCCCTCCACGATCACGACGATCGAAGCGCGCGGAAAGGAACAGCCGGCGATGCGCTCGCGCTCGCGGGTGACAAAGGAAAACAAGGCCGAGGCCCGCAAGGCGCCGTCAGGCAGCGCGGACGGGCGATTGTCCCTGGCTGCCAATTTCAGCAACCGTTCCAATATGTGTTCGACGTCAGACATGGGGGAACCCGTGGTTGGTGTAACTGCGATCCTAACCATCGCCGCCGATTTTCCAAGCCGCCAGGCACGGGCCAAGCACGAAGAGATGGCGATTATGCAGCAGTGATCCGCGCCGAACGGCGCAATGCGGCTCGCCTTTTGCGCCCGCGACCACACCTTATGAGCAGAAGGAGAAGCACCATGACGGATGAAACCGACACCCGGCGCGAGAACACGGTCCGCGCCCTCTACGCCGCCTATATCGATGGCCGCAAGGATATCGTCGCGGCGATGCTGACCGAGGATTTCACCTTCTCCAGCCCGCGCGACGATCATATCGACCGCGACGCCTATTTCGCACGCTGCTGGCCGTCGCCGCCGCCCTTCAGCACAATGGAGATCGAATATCTCGGCCTGTCAGGCGATGAGGCCGTGGTGCGCTACCGAGCCGTCAAGCACGAAGGCGGAGCGTTCCGCAACATGGAAACGCTCCGCTTCAGGGGTGACAGCTTGGCCGCCGTCGAGGTTTATTTCGGCCGTGAGGCTTAGTCGGAGAGGCTTGAGGCCTTACGCAACCACCCGCCGCGCCTGTCCGCGCGAGACGAGGAAAGCCTGCGCCAGGCTGCCCGCCGCAAACAGCACCACCCAGATCAAAAGCGCCGTCTGCACCGGCGGCGAATCCGGGCCGTTGCCGATCGGGTGCGATGGGGGAAGCCGCGAAAGGGTCTCGTTGATCCCGGGCACCCAGAGCAGGAAATAGGTGAAGGAGAAGCCGAGGTTCCTGAGATAGGGGATCAGCCGCCCGAGGAAGCCGAGCTTGGGCAGCACAAGACAGATGCCGGAGACGAGAAGCACGATGATGGCAAGCGCATGGCCAGGATTGAAGCCGCCGGTGGAGGACAGGCCGAAGGCGCTGATGGCGGAAAGCGCCAGCGTCGAAAGGTAGACCTTGCCGACCGTCGTTTCCGGGCGAATGGCCCGATACTTGGCGAAGCTGTAGAGCCCGGCGACGGCCGGGACGATGCTGATGGCGGTGTGGATCTCACCGAGAAGCGAAAGCGGGTTGGCCATGTCTGTTTCCTTTTGTGAACCGACTAGTCGGTCGGTCTGATGGGCAAATGAGAGGCAAAAGATGCGCATGCACGTCATGTCTGAGATAGTAGCGATCTAGCCGGTAAGTCTCCGTAGCGCCGGCTCTGTAATGCTTGCATAGAGTTCGGCGTCGCCACCGGCGACCCGCGCCGCCAGCATGGCGCCATGCACGGTAGCGACGAGAATGCGGGCGCTGCGCTCCGCGTCCTCGGCGCTCGTCAGCTCGCCTTTCTTCAGCCCCTCGTCGATGAAGCCGGTGAGCCTCGCGATCAGTTCGTCGAAATGCGCCTTCACCTGTTCGGCGACCTCGGGCGGCAGGCTCGGCAGTTCGGCGGCGAGAAGCGCCGCGATGCAGAACGGCGCGTTGTTGTCGCGGATGCATTGTTCCCAGAAACCGACATAGCCGGCAAGCCGCTTGTCGGCGCGCGGCTCATGCGCCGCCATCGCCCCCATCCCATCCTCGGTCGCCTGCCTGTAGCGGGCGATCACCGCCACCGCGAGATCGGCCTTGCCGGGAAAATGATGATGGATCGTCGCCTTGCCGACGCCGACCACCGCGGAGATATCCGCGTAGCTGAAGGCGTTGTAGCCGCGTGTGACGATCAGCGCCTGCGCGGTGTCGAGAATGCGTGTGTATGTATCCGAAGCCATGAGTGGATATCTACCGACTAGTTGGTCGGTCGTCAACGGGGCGCACAGAAACGTGACTGGCAGGGCGTGATGGCCGAGGAGAGTGTCGCATCCGTGGCCATCTCGCGCCGGCGCCGGTCAGGCGAACCTCTATAAGAGGAACGCGCAGCCGCCGGCCTGCCTAACAGCATGGGGGTCAGCCACGTCGACCCGGCGCGCCTTGCGCCCGATCGCTGAAAGCATCTTATTCGGCGGGCGGAATGCGTGTGGTCTCGCTTGTGTCGGAACCGCCACTCGTCCTCGTCTGTAGCAGCGACGTTTCCGAAATATCGATCAGCGGCGAATAGGTTGCGGCCGGCATCCGCGCTTCATTCATCCGCACCTCGCCCATCCTCTCGTCCCGCGTCTCAAGCGCGATCGCGCCTCCGCGAGCGGCTTCCAGCTGGCCGTTCATGATGGCGCGTTCGGCGCGCAGCTGCCGGATTTCGGACTTGGCGATCTCAAGGCTGGTGCGCAGCTGGCTGATTTCGTGGCGGTCGGAATCGATCCGCGTGTCCATGTCGCGGCGCAGCGCATCGGCGTCCCGGTCGCGGCGGATCCGCAGACTGTCGATTTCGCGCAGCTTCATCGTCAGCTCGTTGTTTTCGCTGGCAAGCTCGCGCCGCGCCGTCTCGCTTTCGCTGCCCGTGGCGCGCGCCCGCTGCAGCTCTTCGCCCAGCCGCTCGGCGCGCGAAAGGGCGTTGGCGAGCTCGGATTTCACCCGCTTGGCTTCGTTGCGCGCCGCCTGCAGCTCCTCGTCGGTCATCCGGTTGCGGCCGTTTGCCGTCACCAGCAGCTTTTCCACGAGCTCGGCCTTGGAGCCGATGGCGTCATGGCGCGTGGTCAGATGCGCGATCTCGAGCGCCGAGGAGGATTGCAGCGTCTCGAACTCGACCTCGAGCCGCTTGTGCCGTTCCTCGATCAGCGAAAGCTCCTGCTTCATGCCTGAGGACGCGGCCTGCAGGTTGCGCACCAGCGCCTCCTGTTCCGTCAGGCCGCGCTTCAGGTGACCGCGCTCTTCGGTCAGCCGCGCCATCTCGCGGCTGTGGACACCGTTGTCGCGGCGGGAGGTCTCGATCAGCAGTTCATGCGCGGTCGTCTCGTTGTCGAGGCGCGCTTTGGTTGCCGCCAGCTCGCGGCTGCGTTGCTCCAGCTCCTGCTGCGCCCGCTTCAGCAAGGTCGATGCCTCGTCGAACTGGATCGTCCGGTCGTTGAGTTCGCGTTCGGCGTCGAGCAGCCGCGTCTCGATGATGGTGAATTCCTCGAGCGCGATCTCGTGCAGCCCTTGCAGGGTGGTGAGTTCCTCGCGCAGGGTGGCGCTTTCCGAGCGCAGTTGCGCATTGTCGTTGCGGAACGTCTTGTTCTCGCCCGTCAGCCGCACATTGTCCTGATCGGCCTTCTCGCGGGCGCTGCTTTCATAGTCGAGCAGCGAAGCGATGCGCGCGCATTCGGCGCGAAGCGCGCCGGTCTCGTTGAGCGATTGGCTATGCGTGCCGATCAGCGTCGCCACGCGCGTCTGCAGCGATGTCAGGCTGGACAAGAGCTCGTCCGAATTGCGCTGGTTTTCCTCGATCGCCGAGCCGAAGGCCGAGAGATCCCTGACATCGGGCATCGAATAGGTCGGCCGCTCCATCGTATTCGGCCTGCTATCGGCGATCGACGCCTGTTGTTGTTGCCCGGCGGCCGGCAGCAACCGGCCGTCTTCCGCGCGACGAAAAAAACTCATGACCATATCTCGTGTCCCCAAACACCACACCACGGACGCATTCGAAATATGTTCCCAGACTAATCAAGTAACATATATTAAAGATTGTGTCGGAATCATAAAATCGATGCCATGGGTTGTATCGTGAGACGCCTATGTGTTTTTGTCAAAAGACGGATGATGACAATCAACAGCCTTCTCGCAGCGCGAAATCTCTGTCTGATATTCTGTGGGATTTGCGCAACAGGGGAGGGTGGCGCATCAGGTGCCGAGGTTCACTCGTCCGGCAAGATCCCCATCCGCTCGGTCTCAAGCTCCGTGCCTAGCTCCACCGCCTTGGTCTTCTTGTCGTAGATGCAGAAGTAGCTGACGAAGCCGTTGGCGCCCTTCGGCTTGCCCGTCACCAGCGCCATGCCGAAATTCTCGCTGCCGAAGGGATCGACCACGGCATGCGGCAGTTCCACCTGCGCGCGCGCCGCCATCTCGCATTTTCCCTGCACCTCGGCGGCGAAGTCCTGCCAGGCGTCACCCGAGGAGGCCGAGCTTGTGCCGCCCGCGATGAGAAGAGCCGCGATGAAGACGGCCGCAAAGCCGATCGGGTGGAGCATAGGGTGCCCTGTAACGCCAAGCCTCATATTGAGCCCTCGCACATTTTCGGCCCTCGCGCCCACGCTTGGAAGGCCATGCCATAAAGCACTGTCATCATGATTGATTTGCGCCTTGCATGCCAAGCCCTTAGCGCGGTTAAATTTTCTTCCGCAGCGGTCTTTTTTGACATTTCGCAGGTTGCCTCACCAAGCTTGCGCTCCTATGTTCCCGCACACCTGCCGATTACGCAAACTATTGCCAAAAGGAGACGACCATGGCTTTTGAATTGCCTGAACTTCCCTACGACTACGAAGCGCTGCAGCCTTTCATGTCGAAGGAAACCCTGGAGTTCCACCACGACAAGCACCACAAGGCTTATGTCGACAACGGCAACAAGCTCGCGGCGGAAGCCGGTCTCGCCGACCTCTCGCTCGAAGAAGTCGTCAAGAAGTCCTTCGGCACCAATGCCGGCCTCTTCAACAACGCTGCCCAGCACTACAACCACGTCCATTTCTGGAAGTGGATGAAGAAGGGCGGCGGCGGCAACAAGCTGCCCTCGAAGCTCGAAGCGGCCATCAACTCCGATCTCGGCGGCTATGACAAGTTCAAGGCCGATTTCGTCGCTGCCGGCACCACCCAGTTCGGCTCCGGCTGGGCCTGGGTTTCCGTCAAGAACGGCAAGCTCGAAATCTCCAAGACCCCGAACGGCGAAAACCCGCTCGTCCACGGCGCCACCCCGATCCTCGGCGTCGACGTCTGGGAACACTCCTATTACATCGACTACCGCAACGCCCGTCCGAAGTACCTCGAAGCCTTCGTCGACAGCCTGATCAACTGGGATTACGTCCTGGAACGCTACGAAGCCGCAACCAAGTAAGCCGGTTTTGAGAGAGTGATGAGAACACCCGGTGGAGACGCCGGGTGTTTTTGTTTTGTGTCACATCCCTGTCACCCACCCCACCTAATCCGGCGCCATGACCCAATCGCTCCCCCTGTTCCGCTTCGGCGTCGTCGCCGACCCGCAATACGCCGCCCGCGAGCCGCATGCTGGCATGGATCGCTACTACGAAAACAGCCCCGCCAAGCTGAAAGCCGCGATCGAGGTCTTCAATGCGGAAGATCTGAGCTTCGTCATCACGCTGGGCGACATCATCGACCGTGATTTCAAAAGCTTCGACGCCATCCTTCCCGTCTATGACTCCCTGAAGCACGACAATCTCTTCCTGCTCGGCAACCACGACTTCGCCGTCGCACCCGAGCACCTGGAAGACGTCGCCGCCCGCCTCGGCATGCCGGCGCCCTATTACAGCCTCGCCAATCACGGCTGGCGCTTCATCATGCTCGATGGCAATGAAGTCAGCACCTTCGCCCCGCCGGAGGGCCACCCCTACCGCGAGATCGCCGCCGAAAAGCTCGCCGAACTCCGCGCCGCCGGCGCCATCAACGCCGAAGCCTGGAACGCCATGATCAGCGACCACCAGTTCGACTGGCTGAAAGCCGAGATCGAAGACGCCGCCGAGCGGGGCGAACGCGTCATCGTCCTGAACCACTACCCGGTCTACCCGCCCAACCAGCACGACTGCTGGGACCGCGAACGCATGATCGAGCTGCTGGCAAAAAGCCCCAACGTCATGGCCTATTTCAACGGCCACAACCACGTCGGCAATTACGGCGCGGTCGACGGCTGCCACTTCGTCAACTTCAAAGGCATGGTCGACACCGAGACCGAAAACACCTTCGCCATCGTCGACGTCCATGCCGACCGCATCGAGATCCGCGGCTTCGGCCGCGAGGAGAGCAGGGTGCTGGCGCTGCGGGGTTAAGCCCAAGCAGCCCCTAAGCCGCCGCCGTCTCCATCGGCGACGCTCTCATCTCGCTCACATCCCGCTTCGGCGGCGTGCCGAACATGCGGGTATATTCGCGGCTGAACTGCGAGGCGCTTTCATAGCCCACCTGATAGGCGGCGCTTGCGACGTTGGCGCCGTCGGTTACCATCAGCCGGCGCGCTTCGAGCAGACGCATGTGCTTCTGGTATTGCAGCGGCGTCATCGAGGTCAGCGTCTTGAAATGCTGGTGGAACGAGGACGGGCTCATGCGCGCCACGGCCGCCAGTTCGTCGATCCTCACCGGTTCGGCGAAATTGTCGCGCAGCCGGTAGATCGCATCGCTCATC
The DNA here is from genome assembly GCF_044772225.1 of Rhizobium sp. NPDC090275. Lineage (NCBI taxonomy): Bacteria > Pseudomonadati > Pseudomonadota > Alphaproteobacteria > Hyphomicrobiales > Rhizobiaceae > Rhizobium > Rhizobium sp. NPDC090275. The sequence goes on from NZ_JBIVYL010000003.1 coordinate 577,630, forward strand.
CGCCGCGCATGGCTGCCTGGAAGCGCCAGCTTGCAGATTTCGCGGCCGTTCGGCCCGGTCAGCAGCCAGTAGCAGATCTCCCGCATGATCGACCGCGCCAGCACCGGAATGGCCTTCGGCGTCTCCATGAGATTGAGCAGCCGGCGCACGCAATCCTGCAGCGCCTCGTCGAAATCCTGCACGAAGACGCAGGCGATGCCGTCGCCGGATGGTTTGGGCGGGTTTTCGAGATCGTCCATCACTTCGCGCATCAGGACAGGATCGAAGTCGATGTTGAGGCCGAGATAGGGTTGCTCGGGGCTGGCCTCGACAATCTGGCCGGAGGCGGGGAGCTCGACGGTGACAATGAGCAGCTGGTTCTCGCCATAGTCGAGAACCCGGTCGCCGCTCAAGATCCGCTTGGCCCCCTGCAGCACCACGCAGATGGTCGGCCGATAGATGCGGTGATGCGGTATCACCGGCTGGCTGACGCGCGAGATCGCCAGCCCCGGCACGGGCACCGGCATGGCAAACGACCCATCGCCGCCACCGACCGCATCGATATAGCGCGACACCATGTCCTTCAGCGCTTCCGCCATGCTGCTCTCCATCAAAACCACTGGGAGTGATCTTAGATCACTGGCTTCAGGCCGCAAGCCGATTGGAGGAATAGGCAAGAAATTCGAGAGTTCCGGCATTCAGCAAAGAGGGCGTGCGGGCGTAGCATCAGGCCATCGAATGAGCCCCAAGGAGCCAGTCATGCCGAGTGAAAACCAAGAAAATTCAAAGAACAAGATCGCCGTCGTCACCGGCGGCGGCCGTGGCCTCGGCCGCAACACGGTGGTCAGCCTCGCCAAGCGTGGCGTCGATGTCATCCTGACCTACAACACGAATAAGGCAGAAGCAGAAAGCGCCGTCGCCGAGATCGAGGCCGCAGGCGCCAAAGCTGTCGCCCTCCAGCTCGACACCGGCAATTCAGCCTCCTTCGACGCCTTCGTCGCAAGCGTCCGCCAGGCGCTGGAAGCCTTCGGAGCCAAGCATTTCGACTATCTCGTCAACAATGCCGGCACCAGCTACCACGCCCCGATCGCCGAGACGACCGAGGAAGCCTTCGACGGCCTCTTCAACGTCCACCTGAAGGGCGTCTTCTTCCTGACCCAGAAGCTTCTGCCGCTGATGGCCGATGGTGGCCGCATCATCAACATCTCGAGCGGCCTTGCCCGCTTCAGCGTTCCCGGCAGCTCGGCTTACGCGGCCATGAAGGGCGCCATCGAGGTCTTCACCCGTTACCTCGCCAAGGAGCTCGGCGCCCGCGGCATCACGGCCAACACGGTCGCGCCCGGCGCCGTGATGACTGATTTCAGCGGCGGTATCGTCCGCGACAACCCCGTGGTCAACAAGATAGTCTCCGACATGACGGCCCTCGGCCGCCCCGGCGTCGCCGACGATATCGGCCCGATGATCGCCTCGCTGCTGGCTGAAGACAATCGCTGGGTCAACGGTCAGCGCATCGAAGTCTCCGGTGGCGCCGCCCTCTGAGGATGAGAAACGGCCGTCCCCGCGATCCCAGTCGCGGGGACGGCCTCAAATGGCCGAAACGGCGCCCGGCGTCTGCGTCCATCCCGAGGTCCAGAGCGTCCGCAAGCCGTCGCCTTCACCCTTGAAGAAGCCCTCGGCCTCCACGCAGCGCCCGACCCGGTCGCTGCGGAAATTGCGGATCGCCTCGCGCAGCTCGCACCACGCGACGATGTTCGAGTTCTGCGAATAATAGATGAGCGCGATCGGCCCGGATCGTGCGCTGGCTGGCCCGGCCGAGCTCGTCGCGATAATCGAGCGTCAGCTTCCGCTCGTCGCGGATGGCGCCGCGCACCAGCGAAAGGTCCAGCCCCTCCGGCGAGGGCGCGATCGTGCCCCAGGCGTAGAGCGCCTTTCCCTCCATCGCTTCCCTCAGCGGGGGCGGGACGGCGCCCGCGATCTTCTGGTTTACTCTCTTGGAGGCCTGCTTCAGCGCCGCGTCGCCGGTCCGCTCCACCAGCGCCAGCGACAGCACGATCGCCTCCATTTCCTCGATCGTAAACATCAGCGGCGGCAGGTCGAAACCGGGTCTCAGTATATAGCCGATGCCGCGTCCGCCCTCGATCGGCACGCGCATCGCCTGCAACGCCGCGATGTCGCGATAGATCGAGCGAACCGTCACCTCCAGCGCCTCGGCCATGACGGCGGCCGTCACCGGCCGCTTCGCCAGCCGCAGCAGCTGGATGATCTCGAAAAGCCGGGACGCTTTGCGCATATCCTCTCCTCCGCCAAACGCTCCTGACACTACACTGTCAGTTGGGCCGTCGTACAGATCACCCTATCGAATTGAAATTCAACGGTATCCGCAAGCTCTGCATCGCGGATCGACGATGGGCAACTGACATGACCTACAGCGAAAACCTCTGGCTCTATTTCACCCTTCTCTTCGGCATCATCATCGTCCCGGGCATGGACATGCTCTTCGTGCTCGCCAATTCGCTGACGTCTGGCCGGCGCGCCGGAATGGCGGCGACGGCGGGCATCATGGCGGGCGGGGCGGTGCATTCGCTCTATGGCGCGATCGGCGTCGGCCTTCTGGCGACGCTTCTGCCGGCGCTCTTCAATCCGCTGCTTTTCATCGGCGCCGCCTACATGGCCTGGATCGGCTATACGCTGATCGCAAGCTCGATCACGGTCTCATCCGTCGAAGGCGGCACGAGCGGTTCCGGCTGGCGCGCCTTTCGCCAGGGCGCCATCACCTGCCTCATCAATCCCAAGGCTTATCTCTTCATGCTGGCGGTCTATCCGCAGTTCCTGAAGCCCGTCTATGGGCCGATCTGGCTGCAGGGCATCGTCATGGGGCTGATGACCATGGCGACCCAGGCGGCGATCTACGGCACCGTCGCCGTCACCGCCTCGCGCAGCCGCACGCTGCTGATCTCCAACCCACGCGCCACCATCCTCGTCGGCCGCATCGCCGGCGGCCTCTTGGTGGCGATCGCGATCCTTACCGCCTGGCACGGCTGGCGGGCGCCGGCGTGAAAAGCGAGAAAGCCGCAAATTCCTGAATTTATTGCACTCTCACCCACTTGTTACTTTTTAGCTGAGATTAATTTGCCATCATGCCCGCGTAAAACGAAGCGCCGGGCTTCGAAAATCTCGGTATCGAAGAGGAGTGGAGACATGAGAGTAAAAGCAATCGTCGCGGCCGTTCTGGTCGCCGGCATGGGGGTGACGTCGGTGTTGGCGGCCGGAGAGGGCACGCATGACGCACGCGTTGCCATGATGAAGAAGATCGGCGGCGCCACCGGTGCGCTCTCGGGCATCGCCAAGGGCGACAAGCCCTACGACGCCGAAGCCGTGAAGGCGGCGCTGACCACGATCTCGGAAACCGCCAAGGCCTTCCCGGATCAGTTCGGACCCGGCACGGAAAACGCATCCGCCGATTCCGAGGCGAGCCCGAAGATCTGGGAAAACATGGATGACTTCAAGGCTCGCTCGGCCAAGCTCGGCACGGATGCCGACACGCTGCTCGCCCAGCTTCCGGCAGACGCCGCAGGCGTCGGCGCCGGCCTGAAGACGCTTGGCGCCAACTGCGGCGGCTGTCATCAGAACTACCGCGTGAAGAAGGAATAGTCTCTCACATCGACCGGTCTTCTACGATCCGCCTGGCCTTGCCCGCCGGGCGGATCGCTTTATGTCCAGTAAGCGTCAAGGACGATGGGAGAGCAGTGCATGTTTCGCAGGTTTATCAGGTTCGTTCTCTGTCTCGTCGGCGTTGCCGTGGTCGGTGGCGCCGTTTTTTACCTGGTAACCGCGCCCAATCCGCTGCCTGAGAGCCATTGGGCAAACCTCGGCGCTCCTGACGTCAAGAACGGCGAAATGGTCTTCTGGGCCGGCGGCTGCGTCAGCTGTCACGCGGCGCCGGGGGCTGAAGGCGATGCCAAGCTGACGCTGTCTGGCGGGCTGGCGTTGAAGAGCCCCTTCGGCACCTTCCACGTTCCCAACATCTCGCCCGACGAACAGGCCGGCATCGGCAAATGGACGCTCGCTCAATTTGGCAATGCCATGAAGCGCGGCGTCGCGCCCAATGGCGCCCATCTCTACCCGTCCTTCCCCTATGCCTCCTACGTCAGAATGACCGACAAGGACGTCAACGACCTCTATGCCTACATGAAGACCCTGCCGAAGAGCAGCAACGTCGCGCCGCCGCATGAGCTGCCATTCCCGTTCAACATCCGGCTGGCGCTCGGCGGCTGGAAGTTCCTCTATTTCAATGACAGCCCACGCGTCGTGCTTGCCAATGCCGACGACAAGGTCAAACGCGGCCAGTATCTGGTCGAGGGCCTCGGCCATTGCGGCGAATGCCATACCCCGCGCGACGCGCTGGGCGGCCTGAAGCCCGATCTGTGGCTCGCCGGCGCGCCCAATCCGGAAGGGCAGGGCACGATCCCCAACATCACGCCGGGCTCGAAAGCCATCGGCGAATGGAGCGAGGCCGACATCGCCAATTATCTCGAAACCGGCTTCACGCCCGATTTCGATTCGGCCGGCGGATCGATGACCGAGGTGCAGCAGAACGTCGCTCACCTACCCAAGGCTGATCTGGAGGCGATCGCCGCCTACCTGAAGGCGGTGCCTGGTCATTGAGGGTAGAAATACCCCAAAATCGCCGCATTGCAGCATTTATTAGCAATTTCGACTGAATGCCCCGCAGTGGCACATGCCGCTGCCGAATGACGATCCTCAAACGTCTTGCGAAAGGCCAGCTGAAATGCACAGCTCATCAGTATCTCCCGCCCGTGGTGCCGCCTCGAACGCTTCCGCCAATGATCTCGAAGCGGTCGCGCGCAAGGGCGGCAAGCTCAAGCGCATGGCGGTCCGCATCCCCACCTACATGGCCGATATCCGCGAGAACCCGGCCTGGCTGCCGATGTTTCTGCTCGCCCGCACCATTCCCGGCCGCCGCGCCCATTGGCTGACGGCCAAGAAGAGCAACGGCGCGATCGACAACTTGCCCACGATCTTCCAAGGCGTGAACGCCGAAACCGCCGTCGATGCGCTGAACCGAGACGGCATCTTCCCCGATTTGCAGCTGCCGCCGGATATCACCGAGGAGATATCCGCCTTCGGCCACGCCACCCCGTGCTTCGGCAATTTCGACCGCAAGATAGAGTTCACCGCATCGGACCACCGCGCCACCGAAGACCGGCTCGGCCGCCCCATCCTCTCCGGCCACCATTTCGAGCGGGCGCTGGATTGCCCGGCGGTGCTGACCGTGCAACGCGATCCGCTTCTGTCGGAGATCGCCCGCCGCTATCTCGGCGCCCAGGCGCAATTGATCACCACCCGCACATGGTGGAGCTTCCCCACCAAGGCCAGCGAAGCCGACCGCAGCCTTGCATCGCTCGACAAGTATCACTTCGATCTCGACGATTGGCGGATGCTGAAGTTCTTCTTCTATCTCGTGGATGTCGATCAGGGCACCGGCCCGCACGTCTTCGTCCGCGGCAGCCACAACAAGCGCCGCATGAAGCACCAGCTGACCCTGCTGGTCGGCCACCCCGCCGACGAGATCATCGATTACTACGGCAAGGACAGCCCGATCACGCTGACCGGCAGGGCCGGCTCCGGCTTCGTGGAAGACCCCTTCGGATTCCACATGGGAACCGTCGCCACCGAAAAACCGCGCCTGATGATGGAAATCGGCTTCGGCGTCTCCAAACCCTCCCGCCGCCGCTTCCACGGCGAACCGGTGCTGCGCTAGCGAGCGCAGCCAATCTGGCGGACATTGCGGACCATACGGAAATCCCGTATGGTCTAGTGATGACTACAGACAGGTTCGATCCCAGGAAGGACGGGGCTTTGCCGGCTGATCCTGCTGACGCCGACGATTTCGGCGTAACGGCCGAAGCGCTGGATCGCGCCCAGCGCGCCCGCCTCATCCGCCGGACGAGAACCCAGCTCGGGCTGTCGCAATCCGAGTTCGCGCGCCGTTTCCGCGTGCCAGTCGGCACCTTGCGCGATTGGGAGCAGGCTCGCGCGACGGCACCGGCATTCGCCGTCGCTTACATGCGGGTGATCCAGCAGTTTCCCGAGATCGTCGCCAAGGCCGTTGCCTGACCAGCGATCGCAGGCGCCTAAGCCAGCGCCTGCAGATAGCGCATGCCGGTGACCGGGCGCGGGATGAAGTCCATATGTTCGTAGAAGCGGTGCGCCTGGATATTGCCGGTCGCGGCGCTGACCGAGAGGTAGCCGCAGCCGGCGTTGCGGGCGGTATCGCGGGCGCGGTTGACGAGATGCTGGCCGACGCCGTGGCCGCGATGGCCGTCGCGCACGAAGAGGTGGTGCAGATCCATGCCGCGCGCGCCTTCCTGTGCACGATAGAGCGGCACGAGAATGGCGTATCCGATCAGGCCCTCGTCGGTCTCCGCAACGAGCGCGGTGATCCAGGGCAGGGGGCCGAACAGGTCGCGCTCGAGCTGCTCCGGCGTCGAGCCGGCGGCGTCGCCGTGGTGCTTGGCGAGCAGCGCGATCATGTCGTTGAGTTCGGGAAGGTCGCGCGGCTTGGCGGCGCGGATATTGATCACCGGCGGACGGATCAATGAGATTTCGCTGTCTTCGATGTCGGTCATGTCTTTGCGTCCCAGTCTGGCGTTTCGTGGTGTTCTGCCGTCAGGACGCTTGAGATACAACAAAACCGCCTGACGGCGGCTTGTTGACAATAAGATCTGTCCAGCCGCCCTTTACAGGTACAGCCAAAAATACGAGCGGTTGATGTGCGCGTTCTTGATCATGAGCAGATGAATCATCCAGAACGCGCCTTTTGTCAATGGCCTCTTTTGCGTTGGGTTGTTCGAGGCAGTCAAAGACCCTCTCTGGCCTGCCGGCCATCTCCCCACAAGGGGGGAGAAGACCCGTGGCGCGCGTCTGCCTCAATTGGGCTCGGCCGATGTGGCTGGGTTAAGCCCTCCCCCTTGTGGGGAGGGTTGGGGAGGGGTCTTTTGTTCATGCGATTCTCTGCCCGCCCTTACGCCACCGTCTCGCCAATCGCGCAGCGTCCGCCCTCGCAAACCTCTCCCACCACTTCGTCGACAATTCCGAGCAGGCTTTCCAAGCTTTCCCTTGTATGATAGGGTACCCCCCTATCCTATATCGAGAAGATCATGTCCCACACCCAGCACAACAAGAAAAAGCTGATCGCCCGCATCAACAGGCTGAAGGGCCAGATGGATGCGGTGGAGCGGGCGCTCGAGGCGGAAAAGCCCTGCGGCGAGATCCTGCAGCTGCTCTCTTCCATCCGCGGCGCGCTGAACGGGCTGACCGGCGAGGTGCTGGATGATCACCTGCACGAGCATGTCCTGCACGCTGCCGACGAGAAGGCGCGCAGCGAGGCCGTCGAGGAAATTTCCGAGGTTCTGAGAACCTACATCCGCTGATGCGCCTGAGGGCGCGAGACCACTGACGAGACCACCGACAAGGAGCGTGCGATGAGCGCACAGACAAGCAGCCTGCAGCACGAGCACGTCTTCCTCGGCGAGGACCATGACCGCAATACCCGCCGCATCTGGCTGGTCATCGCGTTGACCGCCTCGATGATGGTGGCCGAGATCGCCGCCGGTACATGGTATGGCTCGATGGCGCTGGTCGCCGATGGCTGGCACATGTCGACCCATGCGAGCGCCATGCTGATCTCGGCGCTGGCCTATCTCTATGCCCGCCGCCAGGCCCACAATCCGCGCTTCACCTTCGGCACCGGCAAGCTCGGTGATCTCGCCGGTTTCGCCAGCGCCATCATTCTGGTGCTGATCGCGCTGCTCATGGCCTATGAAAGCGTGCTGCGCATCGCCAATCCGGTTCCGATCAGCTTCTCCCAGGCCATCGGCGTCGCGGTCCTCGGCCTCGCCGTCAATGTGCTGAGCGCCTGGCTGCTGAAGGATGATCATCATCACCACGGCCACGCGCATGGCCACGGCCACGGGAGCCACGCGCCCCACGGCGATCACGCACATCACGGCTCCCACGCCCATCACGGAGATCATGCGCACCATGGCTCCCACGTCCATCATGGCGACCACGCCAGCCACGCCCCGCGCGCCACCGACAACAACATGCGCGCCGCCTATGTCCACGTCATCGCCGACGCGCTGACATCAGTGCTCGCCATCGCGGCACTTCTGCTCGGCAGCCTCTATGGCTGGCTCTGGCTCGATCCGCTGATGGGCATCGTCGGCGGCGTCATCATCGCGCAATGGGCCTGGGGCCTGATGAAGGCGTCGGGCGCCGTTCTGCTCGACACACTGCCTGCGGCGGGCGATCTGCCCAAGGCGATCCGCAAGGTCGTCGAGGCCGATGGCGACGAGATCACCGACCTGCACGTCTGGCAGGTCGGCCCCGGCCACCATGCGGCCATCGTCGCGGTCGCCACATCGGCCCCCCGCGCGCCGTCCTTCTACAAGGAGAAGCTCGCGACGCTCGGCCAATTGTCGCATGTGACGGTCGAGGTCACGCCGATGGCGGCCAAAAAGGCCGCCTGAGATAGTTCATGCCAGAGAAGGGCTTGATGCCGGGAATGCGAATCTGAAAGATCAACGCATTCCGATGGCGAAGGCGCGGGCGACGCAAGCGGGCCACAATCCCGCTTTAACCCGGTTCCCACCATTCTTAATTGATGCCTTCATCGATTCTGGCAGAGGTCTTTTCATGCATCGCTTTTCGATCCGCCGCCGCACGCTGCTCGGCTCTGCATTGCTCGCCCCGGCGCTGTTCCTGCCGGGGATCGTTCGCGCCGAAGACAGCGACGACGAGATCGACCGCCGCATCGGCGCGCTGGAAAAGCAGATCGGCGGACGCATCGGCGTATCGGTCATCGATACCGAGACCAACATCTCCTTCGGCTATCGCGAGACCGAGACCTTCCCGATGTTCAGCACCTTCAAGGTGCTCGCCGCCGCCATGGTGCTGTCGCGCGTCGACAAGGGCGAGGAAAATCTCGAACGCCGCGTGGTCTACGAGAAAGAGCAGCTCATCGCCTATTCGCCCGAAACCGAGAAGCACGTCGGCGGCGAGGGCATGAGCGTCGGCGATCTCTGCAAGGCGGCGATCACGCTGAGCGACAATACCGCGGCCAATCTCATCCTCGAAAGCCTCGGCGGCCCGAAGGAACTGACCAACTGGCTGCGCACGCTCGGGGACGGCTCCACCCGGCTCGACCGTATCGAGCCCGATCTCAACGATATCGCCAAGGACGATCCGCGCGACACCACGACGCCCGATGCCATGCTCGACACGCTCGGCAACATCGCGCTCGGCTCGGTCCTGTCCGAACCCTCGCAAAAGACGCTGATCGAGTGGATGGTCGCCAACACCACGGGCAACGAACGCCTGCGCACTGGCCTTCCGGAAACCTGGAAGATCGGCGACAAGACCGGTACCGGCAAGAACGGCTCCGCCGCCGACATCGCCATCTGCTGGCCCCCCGGCCACGGCCCCATCCTGATCGCCGTCTACGTCACCAACGCCACGGTTGCAACCGCCGAGATCAACCCGGTGTTCGCCGAGGTCGGGCGGATCGTGGCGGAGATGGCGTGAGGAGAGGCTGGAAATAGAGTATGTGGATCAATAGGATAAAGCAAGAAAGTGAATCTTGCTCGCATCTCGTTGAATCAATCTCTTAGCAGTTGGCTCCACCCTTGAGGTGCAGGCGAAGCGCCCCCATCCTCTCCCTCATTCTCGCCCTTGTGGCGGGAATCCAGCCGACGCGCGTCCGCGCGGCGAGAAGACTCTTCTTCGACCAAATGCTGGGAGCAGGTCATTCACGGCGCAGACGCGCCGTGGCTGGATTCCTGTCACAACGACAGGAATGAGGGTGGAGTTTGTGGCGCCGGGAGAGTCCTATCGCGGCGGCAGCAAACATGGGCCGCGACCTCGCGTCCCGGCAGCTGCGACCCGCCGACCCCTCACACCGCGCCGACATCCGCCGCAGCACTCTCGCCCTTGTCGTCATTGCCCGTCAGCTGGCGCTTCACCTCGTCGGCGATCTGCTTTTCGATCGCCGCGCGGTCGTCCATCGACATACCCTTCAGGCTGTCTTCGGTCATCCCGAGGCTGTCGAGCACCTGCTTGCGGATGCGTTCGGCGAGCGTCATGTTGGCGAGGTCGCTGAATTCGCTGACGATGGCGTCGTGGCGGGCTTTGGCGTCGTCTTCCACGCCTGACATCGTCTGGCTCTCGTCGGTCGCCTGCAGCGCCCACATCGTGCCGGAGATGGATGTCGGCGTCGTGCTGGGCGCAAGCGATGCGCCGCTCTGGCGAACGCTGTCTTCGATCGTCATCGGCTGCTGCTTGTTGCGCTGGCCGGATTGCTGGAAAAGATTGCCCAAGCCATAGGTGCTTGAGATGCTGTCGCCGATCTTCATGAAAATTCCCCCTGAGACAACGCACGGAAGAATTGCGTCGAAAGCCTGCGCCAGCCTTTCGTTGTCATGATCACGCGCTGCCATCGGAGGCCCAAACGCAAAATGGCCGCCCGGAGGCGGCCATTTCGGTGGTCGTTGAAGCCGCTTAGGGCAGCGTGTAGGCGATGACGTAGTCGCCCGGCTTGGTGCCGATCGATCCGTGTCCGCCGGCCACCATCACGACATACTGCTTGTTGTCCGAGGTCGTGTAGGTCATCGGCGTCGACTGGCCACCAGCCGGCAGGCGGGCCTGCCACAGCTGCTTGCCGTTGGTCACGTCGTAGGCGCGAAGGTAGTCGTCGACCGCAGCACCGAGGAAGGCAACGCCGCCCTTGGTGATGATCGGGCCGCCGATGCCGGGAACGCCGAGTTTGAAGGGCATCGGAAGCGGGCTCATGTCGCGAACCGTGCCGTTCACCAGCTTGTAGGCGGTCTTGCCCGTGGTGAGATCGGCGCCGGCGACGTAACCCCATGGCGGTGCCTGGCAGGGGATGCCGAGCGGGCCGAGGAACGGACCCATGACCACGCCGTAAGGCGCGCCGTCATTGCGGTTCAGGCCCTGTTCGCTGCCCTTTTCGCCTGCACTCTTCGGCGGGATGTCGGCTGCAGGAACCAGGCGCGAGGTGAAGGCGAGATAGGTCGGCATGCCGAACATGATCTGCCGTTCAGGATCGACCGCGACAGAGCCCCAGTTGAAGGTGCCGAAATTGCCCGGATAGACGATTGTGCCTTCCAGCGATGGCGGCGTATAGCGGCCTTCATACTTCAAGCGGTGGAACTCGATGCGGCACACGAGCTGATCGAACAGCGACACGCCCCACATGTTCTTCTCCTGCAGCGGTGGCGGCGAGAAGGTGAGGTCGGAGATCGGCTGCGTCGGCGCAGCATGGTCCTCGGGGATCGTGCCCTGCGGCGCGGGGATTTCCTTGAACGGAATGATCGCCTCGCCAGTGCGGCGGTCGAGCACATAGAGGTCGCCCTGCTTGGTGGGAGCCACGAGTGCCGGAACGACCGTACCGTCAGCCTTCTTCATATCGAAGAGAACGGGCTGTGCCGGAACGTCCATGTCCCACAAGTCGTGATGCACGAACTGCTGGACCCAGCGCAACTGGCCGGTCTTCATGTCCAGAGCAACGACCGACGACGAGAATTTCTCGACATTGGCGCTTCTGTTCATGCCGAGCTGGTCGGGGACTTGGTTGCCGAGCGGCACGTAGATCAGGCCGAGACCTTCGTCAGCCGACAGAACCGACCAGCTGTTGGGCGAGTTGGTCGTGTAGGTCTGGCCCTCGGGCAGCGGCGTCGTGACGTCGGGGTTGCCCGAATCCCAGTTCCAGACCAGCGCGCCGGTGTGGATGTCGAAGGCGCGGATGACGCCGGACTGCTCCTGGGTGGAGTAGTTGTCGTTGACGGCGCCGCCGATGATCAGCTTGCCGTCGATCGCCACCGGCGGCGAGGTCGAATAGTAGTAGCCGGCGGGGTTGTACTTCATGCCCTTTTCGAGGTGCAGCGTACCCTGTTCGGCGAAATCGGTGCAGACCTTGCCGTCGAGCGCGTCGAGCGCGATCAGGCGGGCATCGGCGGTCGGCAGGTAGACGCGGTCGACGCAGGGTGCGCCGGCAGCCGCTGCCGTGTCGTGGTAGTAGGTAACGCCACGGCACGTCTGGTGCTGTCGGTCGGGATTCATGCCGGAATTGGCGTCGAACTTCCACTTTTCCTTGCCGGTCTTGGCATCCAGCGCGATGGCAAGGTTGTGCGGCGTGCAGATGTAGAGCGTGTCGCCAACCTTGAGCGGCGTGACCTGGTAGGTCGTCTCGCCAACATCGTCCGGCCGCTTCACGTCGCCGGTCTGGTAGCGCCAAATCTCTTTCAGGTCCTTGACGTTGCTGACGTTCACCTGCTCCAGCGGCGAATAGCGCTGGCCGAAGGGCGTGCGGCCATACTGGTGCCACTCGCCGTCGGTCACCGTGCCGCCGAATGTCGTGGTGCCGGTCATGGCCGTCGGCAGGCTGCCGTTCTGGTCATGCGGGTCCGTCGTCATCGAGTAGCCGGCGACCACGATCGCGATCAGAACCGGAATGGCGAGCGGCCAAGGGCTGGCCGGGTAGGGCGCGCCGGTCGTGCCGGAAAAGCCGAGTGGACGGCGGATCCAGGGCGTAAGCAGCCACAGGCCGAGCAGGATGATCAGGCCACCGCGCGGTCCGAGCTGCCACCAGTCGAAGCCGACTTCGTTGATCGCCCAGACGAGCGAAACGACGACGAGCACGGCATAGACCCAAAGGGCCGACGCCTTGCGCTTCAAGAGCAGTGCAGCGGTCAGCAGGAACATGATGCCTGCGAAGAGATAGAAGAAGTTGCCACCGAGCAGCACGAGCCAGAGCCCGCCTCCGCCAAGTGCCAATCCTATCAGAATGAAGAGGATGGATGTTAAGACGATCGCCATCAGGCCGGTCTCCAACTGAAATGCATAAAGCTCCCGAGGGGTATCGGGAGTGGTCAGGAATGCACGCAAACGGCGAACAAGACATTTTGCCGCAAGCGTCATCAGCGGAAATAGAGCGGCCCCATCTGCCTTTCAACCGCCACAATATGGGGGGCTCAGAAGTGGCTAAAATATGCGACAGAATCCGGATTTAAGGGCGCGCGTTGAATCTGAACCTCGGTTCCCGTCACGAAAAAGCCATGAAAACCGGGCGTTTGGCCGCGACAAGCCACTGGAGGCGCGCTAGCGCCCTGGTAGTGGAATGCGGCCGGTCACGTCCCGCAAAATGTCTGCAGCACCCGCTCCTCGGGCTTGGGCGGCTGCATGTAGGCGGTAAACTCCGCGTGATCCTCATAGGGCTTGGCGAGAACGTCGAGCAGCGCTTCGAAGAGCGAGAAATCCGCATCCTCGACGGCGGCCGCGATCGCCTGCTCGATGCGGTGATTGCGCGAGATGAAGGCGGGGTTGACGCCAAGCATCGAGACGCTGCGTTCGGCAGCACTCGTCGTCTCGCGCGCAAGCCGCTCCCGCCAGCGCACCAGCCATTCCTTCGCCGCCGCGCTGTCGCTGAACGTCTCGAGGAATGCGTCTTCAGCGCCATCGTCGGCCGCTAGGTGCGACAGGCGCCGGAAGCTCAGCGTGAAATCCGCCTGTCCCACCTGCATCGTGGAAAGCAGCGACTGGATCAGCGAGAGATCGTCGTCTTCCACATCAGCAAGACCGATCTTCTCGCGCATTCCCCGCATCCAGTGCAGCTGGAAGCGCTCGCCGTAATCCTTGATGACCACATTGGCGATCTCCACCGCCTTGTCCTGATCGGCGTCGATCAGCGGCAGTAGCGTTTCGCCGAGCCGCGCCAGGTTCCACTGCCCGATGCCGGGCTGGCTGGCATAGGCATAGCGGCCGTTCTGGTCGATCGAGGAAAACACCTTGCCGGGATCATAGGCATCCATGAAGGCGCAGGGGCCGAAATCGATCGTCTCGCCCGAGACGGTCATGTTGTCGGTGTTCATCACGCCATGGATGAAGCCGATATGCAGCCACTTGGCGATCAGCGCCGCCTGTCGCTCGGCGATAGCCTCGAACAGCGCGATATAGGGATTGGCCCCGTCCTTCAGCTCGGGATAGTGCCGATCGATGACGTAGTCGGCGAGCGCCCGCACGCCCTCGGTATCGCCGCGCGCCGCAAAGAACTGGAAGGTGCCAACCCGGATATGGCTTGCTGCCACGCGGGTAAAGACACCACCCGGCAGGATCTGCTCGCGATAGACAGGCTGCCCCGTCGAGACCGCCGCCAACGCCCGCGTCGCCGGCACGCCGAGCGCATGCATGGCCTCGCTGACGATATATTCGCGCAACACCGGCCCGAGCGCCGCGCGCCCGTCGCCCCGCCGCGAAAACGGTGTCGCGCCCGCGCCCTTCAGCTGGATATCGCGGCGCCGGCCTTTGATGTCGATCACCTCGCCAAGCAGGATCGCCCGCCCGTCGCCGAGCTGCGGCACGAAGCTGCCGAACTGATGCCCCGCATAGGCCATCGCCAGCGGATCTGCGCCCTCAGGTACGAGATTGCCGGAAAAGATCGCCGCCCCATCGCGCTTCAGAAGCTCGACGTCGAGCCCGAGCTCTTGCGCCAGTGGCTCGTTGAGCTTGATCAGCCACGGCTCGGCGGCCGCGGACGGCGCCTGCCGGGCGAAGAAATTCTGCGGCAACCGCGCATAGCTGTTGTCGAAGGGGAAGGGGCGTGACGTCTGTGCAGGTGCAATGATCATAGGCTTTAGGTAGGGCTCAGGCCATGCCGGCGCAAGCGCTCATGCGCCGTGTGTTGGCCCAAAGTTCATCGGTTGCGCCCGCCACCGCCGCCACCTCCACCTCCACCACCGCCACCGCCGTGACCGCCACCACCTCCACCGCCCTTGCCACGGCCATTGCGGGAAGACGCCTGCGCGCCACTACCGGTGTCTTCAGGGAATTCGACCTCCGCCGTGGATTTGACGATCGTTTTCGCCCGATATGGAACGATGTTTGCCGCGCCCAATTCACCCTCGGTCTTCTGGCAAGTATAGTGGGTGCTGCCGCCATTGCGGATCAGGACGTCGTTGCCGCCCTTGCTTTTGACGAACGTCATGTCGTGGCCAACGAGCCGCGCACTCTTCTTTCCGAGCTTCTCGCTCTTCATCTGGTAGAAGGTGCCGCCGACGCTAAGGACCGACTTTTCCCAGTAGACATCGACAGAAGGGCTGCCGCCGCATTTCTGATAGGCCTCGGCACTTCCGGCAATCAGAACGGCCGTTGCCGCCGCGATGAGATGTAGACGCATCTGCCCCTCTCTCCCATTGTCGCCGGCGGCCAAGGCGCCCCGGCGCTCCTTTACCAAGAGCTTGCGCGCGTTGGTGTGGAAAGCAATTCGGAAATAGGGTGTAGCGCCCGCGCCGATTGCTGCCGCCTGGCCGCAGTGGTAGGATTAAATCGCACCTCCAGACGCAAACGCGGGAGACACACATGGAAAAGCTCAGCATCACGCTGCCAACGGAAATGGTCGATGTGATCAATGCCGAGATCGATGCCGGCGCCTTCGCCTCCACCAGCGAAGTCATCCGCGCCGCCATGCGCGCCTGGATGCGCCAGGAGGAAGAGCACAAGGAACGCATCGCCGCCATAAGGGCGCGCGTGCAGGAATCGCTCGATGATCCCCGGCCCAGATTGAGCAGCCAGGAGATGCGGGCCGCAATCGACGCACTCTATGAAAAGCACCGGTGAGCGATGAGCGGCTACCGGGTGGAATATCTGCCAGCGGCGTTCAGCGGTATCGAGGAGATCTTCAGATATGTATTGGACGGTAGCCAGAACCATGTGACGGCAGAGCGGTATATCGACCGTATCTATGAGCGCTGCAACAATATCGCCGACGCGCCTTTCGGCGGCGTCTCGCGCGCCGACCTGGGCCTCGATCTCAGGATGGCGGTTTTCGAGCGCAAGGTGATCATACTCTACCGCGTCGAGGCCGACACCATCCTCATCACCAACATCTTCTCCGGCGGTCGCGACTACGAAACGCTGATGCGCGATCATCGCTAATATACCCATACGCTGAGCTCACATCAGCCTTGCCATTTCAGCATAACCCCGCCACATTTGCGGGCGTATATAAAAACTTCATTCACCCTTGGCGCTTTGCCATTTCATGCCCGCGGCGATTGCCTTCGCGCTTGAGCCGCGTATTCGCGAGCGATCCCTGACGATGTCGGATCAGATCTACCAGGCGGCTGTCGTTGGACGCCCGCAACTCAATTTCCGCTTGATTGCGATGATCGTAGCCAGCGCCATGTTCATGGAGCAGCTGGACGCCACGGTTCTGGCCACTGCACTTCCCACCATGGCGCGCGATTTCGGCGTCAGCGCACCGTCAATGAGTATCGCGCTGACATCCTATCTGCTCAGCCTCGCCATCTTCATTCCGGCAAGCGGCCTGATTGCCGATCGCTTCGGCTCGCGCACCGTCTTTCGCTGGGCCATCGTCGTCTTCGTTCTCGGCTCCATCTGCTGCGCGCTGTCGCCCAATCTCTGGTGTCTGGTGTTTGCCCGCCTGCTGCAGGGTCTCGGCGGCGCCATGATGATGCCGGTCGGCCGTCTCGTGCTTTTGCGCAGCGTCGCCCGCAAGGACATGGTCAATGCCATGTCGTGGCTGCTGGTGCCGGCGCTGATCGGCCCGATCCTCGGTCCACCCGTTGGCGGCATGATCGTCACCTATCTCGACTGGCGCTGGATCTTTTACATCAACGTCCCGATCGGCATCCTCGGCTTCGTCCTGGTCTCGATCTTCATCGAGAATTTCAAGGGCGAGACGAAGAAGCGCTTCGACACCATCGGCTTCATCCTGTCTGGCATCGCGCTCGGCTCGCTGCTCTTCGGCTTCGAAAGCTCCAGCCGTCCGGGCGAGGGGATGTTCGCGCTGTTCCTGATCACGATCGGCCTGCTCTTCGGCATCGCCTATCTCAAGCACGCGCGAAAGCATCCCGCGCCGATCATGGATTTCTCGCTGATGAAGGTGCCGAGCTTCGGCACGTCCGTCATCGCCGGCTCGCTCACCCGCATCACGCAGGGCGCGCAACCATTCCTGCTGCCGCTCTATTTCCAGCTCGGCTTCGGCCTCTCCGCCGCCAAGGCCGGCCAGCTGGTGACGGCAGCGGCCATCGGCTCCATGGCGATGAAGGCCTTCGCGCCGAGGATCCTGCGCCGCTTCGGCTTCCGCAACGCGTTGGTGTTCAATGGTTTCACCGCCACCTTCGGCTACGCGCTCTGCGCCTTCTTCCGGCCTGACTGGCCGCTCGGCTTGATCTTCGCCGTGCTCGTCATGTGCGGCTTCTTCATGTCGTTCCAGTTCACCGCCTATAACACGGTCGCCTATGACGCGATCGAGCGCGACCGCATGAGCGCCGCTACCAGCTTTTACGTGACCTTCCAGCAGCTGATGCTGTCGCTCGGCATCTGCGTCGGCGCCTTCGTGCTGCATATCTCGATGTCGGCAACCGGCAGCGGCGACACGCCGCAACTGCACGACTTCTCGGCCGCCTTCTTGTTCGTGACTGCGGTCTCGCTCACCGCCACCTTCTGGAACCTGCGCTTTTCGCGCACGGCCGGCGCCGATATCAGCGGCCACGGCGGCAACAAGGCGGTCCACGCCGAGCACTGAACTCAAGCAGCTGCCGGCACACAAGCCTCGCAGATCGCCGCCACATGGCGGTGATCGGTGCCGCAACAGCCACCGACGATCCTGATCTCGGGCATATCGCGCAACAACACCCGATACCGCTCCCCGAGATCTGACGGATCGCCGGCATCGAGCGTCTCGCTTTCGTCGAGTTCCGCATGGCTCATCCGCGAAGCATTGGCACGCAGGCCACGGATGCGCCGCGTCCAGCCGCTGTTCGCGGCTAGCGCGCCTGCAAAATGCGTCGGGTGCGCGCAGTTGATCATGTAGTAGGCGGGCGAGCCGCCGGTCGCCGCATCCGTGGTCTCGATCGCATCCTGCAGGCTCCGCCCCGTCACCAGCCGACCGTCGGTCTCTACCGTGAACGAGATCGCGCAGGGCATATTATTGGCCGCCGCCGCACGCGCCACCCCGATTGCCTCGTCGATATTGGTCAGCGTATAGGCGGCCACCATGTCGGCCTCGCTCTGGGCAAAGCTTTTGATCTGCGCCCCATGATAATCCTTCGCCTCGGCGGCATTCATGTTGCCCGCCTTGTAGCCATCGCCACGCGGCCCGATCGCCCCTGAGATCACGATCGGCCGCCCCGGTTCCTCGTATTTGTAGCGAAGCGGCAGCAGCAGGTCGATCGCCGCCAAATTCACTCGGTGCAGCGCCTCGGCGTCGTAGCCGAGCTTCTCACCCCAATCGGCATTGGCCCGCCATGTCGGCGTGTCCAGGATGAAACCGGTCCGGTGCTTGCGGGCAATGTCGAGATAGCGGCGATAATAGACCAGCAACCGGTCCCGCCCTTCCTCGTCGTCAACCATCACGAAGGAAGCGAAATGCGGCAGCTCCATCCCGTCGTGAAAGATGAAGGTCGTCTCCATGCCCCCGTCACTTGCATAAAACCCGCCGTCGATCTGCGGCAGATGCGCTCTGTACTTCGCCATATCGGTCCCTCCCGGCAAACAGGAAACAGATGCGATGCTACTGTGAATTAGGGAAGACTAAAATAATGAGCCGCCGCCGTAAAGCGGGTCTCAGCCATCTTCCATCGCGGCCGCCATTTCGGCGAGCTTGCGAACGGTGTTGATGTTGCGCGAGGTGCCGGCATTGAGCGCCGGCAGCTTCAGCTTCGATTTCCCGGAGCCGATGGGATAGTGCACATAGATCTCCCGCCCATCGACCACAGCCTCCTCTCCGTCAGGCGCCACAATCCTGTCGAGCGCATCCTTCGGCGCATTCTCGGGCAGGAAGCTTATGAGCAGAAAACTCGGCTTGGCATCGGGGAAGGGCGCCCTGTCGACGATCGCCTCCATCTCCTTGCGGCTGCGCACCATCACGCCGGGCTTCTTGCCCAGCAGCTCGCCGAGTGCTGCATCCAATGCGCGTGCGACGTCGGCCTCGTTGGCGTCGGCGCGAAATAGCACGTTGCCGCTCTGGATGTAGGTCTTGACGTCGGTAAAGCCGAGCTGTTCGCAGATC
The DNA here is from genome assembly GCF_044772225.1 of Rhizobium sp. NPDC090275. Classification (NCBI taxonomy): domain Bacteria; kingdom Pseudomonadati; phylum Pseudomonadota; class Alphaproteobacteria; order Hyphomicrobiales; family Rhizobiaceae; genus Rhizobium; species Rhizobium sp. NPDC090275. The sequence continues at coordinate 596,738 of NZ_JBIVYL010000003.1, forward strand.
GCCTTCAGCTCGGTCATGGGGAGCTTGCCGGTGCCGCCGACATTGATGGCACGGAGGAGGGCGATGTAGACGGGCATTGGGGGCTCCTTCCGTTGGCGGGGGAGCAAGAATTACCCCCCTCTGTCCTGCCGGACATCTCCCCCACAAGGGGGAGATCGACTCGCGATTAAGGTCTACGCCAAACAATCAAGGTAGGAGCGAGCGGCCGCGCCCAGCCAATCTCCCCACCTGTGGGGGGCGCGAAGCGCGGGCCGAGACAAGCGGCTCGGCCCCGGCAGCCCGGCAGGGCAGAGGGGGGTAACCCCACGGCACCCCGCAAGCGGATTACATCTTCCCCGCCACCTTGACCGCAAACGCATACTCGAACGCAACCTCTTCCAGCCGCTGAAACCGCCCGGACGCTCCGCCATGGCCGGCGTCCATGTTGGTCTTCAGCAACACCGGCGCGCCGCTGGTGGACTTGTCGCGCAGCTTCGCCACCCATTTGGTCGGCTCCCAATAGGTCACGCGCGGGTCGGTCAGGCCGCTCAGCGCCAGGATCGGCGGGTAGGGCTTGGCCTCCACATTGTCATAGGGCGAATAGGCGGCGATCTGGTCGTATTCCTCGCGGCTGTCGATCGGGTTGCCCCATTCCGGCCATTCCGGCGGGGTCAGCGGCAGCGTGTCGTCGAGCATGGTGTTCAACACGTCGACGAAGGGAACGGCGGCGATGACGCCGGCGAATTTCTCCGGCGCCATGTTGGCGATCGCCCCCATCAGCATGCCGCCGGCCGAGCCGCCCTCGGCGATGATGTTTGCGTAGGAGGTGAACTTCTGTTGATTCAGATAGTCGGCCGCCGCGATGAAGTCCTTGAAGGTGTTGGTCTTCTTCTCCATCTTGCCGTCTTCGTACCAGGCGAAACCCTTGTCCTTGCCGCCGCGGATATGGGCGATGGCATAGACGAAGCCGCGGTCGACGAGCGACAGGCAGTTGGTGTTGAAGCTCGCCGGAATGGTCACGCCATAAGCGCCGTAGCCGTAGAGCAGGCAAGGGGCGGAGCCGTCGAGCGGCGTGTCCTTGCGATAAAGCAGCGTCACCGGCACCTCGACGCCATCCCAGGCAGGCGCGAAGACGCGGCGGGTGACATAGTCGTCGATGTTGTGGCCCGACGGCACTTCCTGCGTCTTCAACAGCGTGCGCTCGCGCGTCACCATGTTGTAGTCGTAGAGCTGCGATGGCGTCGTCATCGAGGAGTAGGAGAAGCGGATCACGTCGCTGTCGTATTCGGCCGCACCCTGCAGGCCGAGCGAATAGGCTTCTTCCGCAAAGCCGATCGCGTGCTCCTCGCCGGTCGCCCGGTCCCGGATCATGATCTGCGGCAGACCGTCCTTGCGCTCCAGCCAGAGCAGGTGGCGGGCATAGGCCATGTGGCTGATGATCAGCGTGCCCGGCTTGTGCGGCACCACCTCGCGCCAGTTCTGCTTGCCGGGATTATCGACCGGCGCTTCCATGATCTTGAAATCCTTGGCGTCGCCGTCGTTGGTCAGGATGTAGAACACGTCGCCGCCCTCGGTCAGCGTGTACTCGATACCCTCCTGGCGCTCCGCGACCATCTTAGGCTCGGCGGTGAGGTCGCTGGTCGGGATCAAGAGATATTCCGAGGTCTCGTGGTCGTGAATGTCGATATAAATGAAGTCGTCGAGCAGCGAACCGCCGACGCCCATGAAGAAGCCCGCATCCTCTTCCTCGTAGACCAGACGGTCTTCCGATTGCGGCGTGCCAATGATGTGGTGGAACACCTTCGAGGGGCGGTGGTTCTCGTCGAGCGCAGAGTAGAAGAAGCTCTTGCCGTCGGGCGCCCAGGCGCCGCCGCCGCCGGTGTTCTCGATGAGGTCGGGCAGGTCCTCGCCGGTCTTGAGGTCGCGAACCTTCAGCGTGTAGAATTCCGAACCCTTGTCGTCATAACCCCAGATGCCGCGATCGTGATCGGTGGAGTGGTCGATGCCGGCCAGCCGGAAATAGGCCTTGCCCTCGGCTTCCTTGTCGCCGTCGAGCAGCACGGTACGCTGGCTCTCGTCCTTGATGTCGGCGTCGCGCGGGATGCGGAAGTAGCGCGGCTGCTCGCCGCCGGTCACGAAGAAGGTGCCATAGGCGAAAGGCCCGTCCTTCATCGGGATCGAGCTGTCGTCTTCCTTGATGCGCCCGCGCATCTCGGCAAACAGCGTCTTCTGCAGCGGCTTGGTGTCTTCCATCGCCGCGTTCATATAGGCGTTTTCCGCCTCCAGATGCTTGCGGATCTCGGGGTCGAGGATCGAGGGATCCTTGAACATCGCCTGCCAGTTGTCGGCGCGCAGCCAGGCGTAATCGTCCGTGCGGGTGATGCCGTGACGCGTGTCGGAATGCGGCTTCTTCGGCGCAACGGGCGGGTTCGGCAGATCTTTGAAGACGGACAAGGGGAGCTCCGGGGTCGGCATTTCAGGTTGTGAAGAGATAGAGACGCAAGCGCTGTCGATCAAGCGGCAAAAGCCACGCGCAAGAGTGCCATGCGACGCTCGCTAAATGGTGACTGTGCAAAACCCAAGCAATCCTCACCTTGCCTTGATGTGACCACAATATTTAAGAAAGTCCGCTCCCATCGTGCGGAATTCTGCCATGGCCGGGCGGCCTCCAAGGTTGCCCTTACTGAGCCGGCCGCGCAGCATTCCGGAATGAGCTTGCAAAGGATTTCTTCAGTAATGCCGAAACGTATCGCCCTCGTTCTGACCGCTCTCAGCCTTGCCGCCTCCGCCTTTGCACCCACCGCATTCGCCGTCGATCCGGCGATCAAGAAGCAGCTCGAAAAGCTCGACCCCGCGACGCGCCTCGAACAGAGCTGCGACACCGAGGCGATGAGCCGCATCAACAAGGACGCCACCGGCTACAAGCCGGACAAGGTGATCGCCTACACCTTCAAGGACCCGGTCCCGAGCGACGACCGACTGGAAGCCCCCGGCGCGGTCTTCCGCAGCAAGGGCGATTGGTATCACCTGTCCTACAGCTGCATCACCGGTCCGCAGCACATCAATGTGCGCGAGCTGAGCTACCAGATCGGCGACAAGGTTCCGCGCGACAAGTGGACCAAATATTACCTCTACGACTGAGTAGCCTGAGAGCCTCTCGTCCAGACCAAAGCAAAACGGCGGCCCTGATGGAGCCGCCGTTTCGCATTCATATGGGCTAAGACGCCTTACACCAGCTCGCCGAAGGCTGCTGCCGTGAACGGGCGCATGTTTTCGTTGTCGCCGGTGCGCACCTTGGTCACCCATTGCGGGTCGCTTAGGATCGCGCGGCCGACGGCGATCAGGTCGAACTCCTCGCGCTCCATGCGGCGCACCAGATTGTCCAGCCCGACGACGCTCGAGCTCTCGCCGCCGAACGCCGCCATGAAATCGCCGGAAAGGCCGACAGAGCCGACACTGATGGTTGCGGCACCCGTGAGCTTCTTCGCCCAGCCGGCGAAATTCAGCCCCTGTTCGCCGTCGATCTCGGGGAACTCAGGCTCCCAGAAGCGGCGCTGCGAGCAGTGCAGCACATCCACGCCGGCCTCGACCAGCGGCATCAGCCAGTCGGTCATCGCGTCAGGCGTTTCGGCGAGCCGCGCCTTGTAGTCCTGCTGCTTCCACTGGCTGAGACGCAGGATGATCGGATAATCGGGACCGACAGCTTCGCGCATCGCCTTCACCACATCGGCGGCGAAGCGGGCGCGTTCCTTCAGCGTGGCGCCGCCGTATCGGTCGGTGCGCTTGTTGGTGCCGGCCCAGAAGAACTGGTCGATCAGATAGCCGTGCGCGCCGTGGATTTCGAACGTGTCGAAGCCCAAGCGCTTGGCGTCGGCGGCGGCCCGCGCATAGGCTGCAATCGTGTCGGCGATGTCTTCCTCGCTCATCGCTTCGCCGCGCGGCGTCTCAGGCGCAAGCAGGCCGGACGGGCTTTCGACGCCGCTCGCCGGCCAGTCGCCGGCGGGATGCGCGACCGAGCCGACATGCCATATCTGCGGCCCCATCTTGCCGCCCTTGTCGTGAACCGTCTTGATCACCTTGCTCCAGCCGGCAAGCGACTTCTCGCCGTGGAAGAAGGGGATCCGCTCATGGTTGCTGGCCGCCGGCCGGTCGATGACGGTGCCTTCCGAAAGGATCAGCCCGACGCCGTCTTCGGCGCGGCGGCGATAATAGGCCTCGACATCGGCCCCCGGAACGCCATCGGGCGCAAAGGTCCGCGTCATCGGCGCCATGACGATACGGTTCTTGAGGTCGAGCGATTTGATCTTGAACGGCGCAAACAGCGCGTTGACGTCAGCTGCATTCATTACGGGCAAACTCCTGTAGAAAGGTGGCGCGCCTTAAGTATATTCTATATACCTAGTGTCAATGAGGCACTGCGGAGCGCCTAGGTAGCATCGAGGAAACCGCCATGAACGAACATCGGCCGATCGCAGCCCCCGTCAATTGCCGGGCGGACCGCCCCGAGGCGATCGAGCAGAGCTTCGTCGTCGATTGCCCGAGCCGGCTCTTGTTCGACCAGATCGCCGACAAATGGTCGATGATGATCCTGACGGTGCTCGATCGCGGCCCGCTGCGTTTCAACGCCATCAAGCGCCAGCTCGGCGGCATCACCCAGAAGGCGCTGACCCAGACACTGCGCCGCCTGGAGCGCAACGGGCTGGTGACGCGCGAGGTCATTCCCGTCTCGCCTGTTGCGGTCGAATACCGCATCAGCCCGCTCGGGCGTTCGCTGCAGACGCCGTTCAAGGCGCTCTATGCCTGGACGATCGACTACCTGCCGGATGTGGAAAAAGCCCGCGCCGCCTTCGACGAGCGCTCGGCCGGCTGACCGCACTTGCCGCGCGGCAGCTACTTATTTATCGACAGAAACAGCAATGCGCCGAACCGGCCGTAAATTTGCCGTGGAAGCGGCCGATGCGATCACTATACGGCTGCTGCCATCTGAACTCGGTTTGAACTCCACGGTCCCGGCACAATGAAAAACCTCGTCCTCGCCTCGGCGCTGCTCCTTGCCCCGGTCGCAACTGCCGCTGCCGGGCAAACGGCGACGATCCAGCCCGTTGTTGCGGCCACCATGCCGGCGCCCGTTGTCCCGCTATCGTCGAACCCGGGGACCGCGAACACGGCGCCGAAGGCCGCGCCCAGGCAGACGCCGCCCAAGCAGACATCATCCACAAAGCTCGTCGAGCCGCACCTGCGCGTCGCCCGCTCAGAGATCAAGGGCCATGCCCGCGTCGCGCTCACCTTCGATGCCTGCATGGGCAAGGCCGACGAGCGCATCCTCTCGGTGCTGGTGTCTGAACGCATTCCGGCGACGATCTTCGTCACCGCCCGCTGGTTGAAGCACAATCCGCAAGCGCTGCAGGTCATGCTCGCCAATCCCGATCTGTTCGAACTGGAAAATCACGGCCAGAACCATATCCCCGCCGTCGACAAGCCGGTATCGATCTACGGCATCGCGTCCGCAGGTTCTCCCGAAGCCGTGCGCCTCGAAGTCCAGGGCGGCGCCGACGCCATGCTCGCCTCCGGCATCCCGGCCCCCCGCTGGTTCCGCGGCTCGACCGCCAAATACGACCTCTCTTCGATCGCCCAGATCCGCGCCATGGGCTACCGCATCGCCGGCTACTCGGTAAACGGCGACGGCGGCTCGCTTCTCGGTGCTGCGATCACCGAGAAACGCATCTCGTCCGCCAAGGACGGCGACGTCGTCATCTCCCACATCAACCAGCCGACGCATGCCGCCGGCGAGGGGGTCGCGAAGGCGATCCTCGATCTCAAGGCCAAGGGCACGGAATTCGTGCGGCTGCAGGATGTCGAGGATCGTGGGGATGATGATACGACGGAGTAGGGTGGCTCTCTACTGGCGCTAACTTGCGGAAACGACAGTCGATAGATCCGAACCCGTGTTACCCCCCTCTGTCCTGCCGGACATCTCCCCCACAAGGGGGGAGATCGACTCGTGACGTGCTTCCCATCCAAACGTTGATGTCGGAGCGAGCGGCCAAGCCCAGCCAATCTCCCCACCTGTGGGGGAGATGCCCGGCAGGGCAGAGGGGGGTATCGCACGGTAAAACCTAGCGAGAGAACTCCCCCGTTAGAACCTAAGCCCCGCCAACCCCACTACCTCACCACCATCTCCACCCGCGCCGCCTCATCCCGCCGCGAACCGCCGCCCGGCCCATCCCGATCCATCGCGAAATCATCAAACCAATCGCGATACGTCCCCGACATCATCGCCCCGATCACCTGCGTCGCCAGATACGAGAACGTGATCCCGTTCCCGCCATAACCATAGGCACCATAGACATGCGGCAATGACGGCACAGGCCCGATCAGCGGCAGGCCGTCGACTGTCTCGCCGAAGGTGCCGCACCAGGCGGTGGCGACGCGGGTGTCGGCGCGGGGCCAGATCAGTTTCATCTTCTCGCGGATGGTCATGATCTTCTCCGGCGCCTTGGCGTCGCGCGCGGCCGGATCGACCGTGTCGTCATCCTCGCCGCCGACAACGATGCGGCCGTCATGCGTGGTGCGCATGTAGAGATAGGGGTGGCTGTCCTCCCAGATCAGTGCCTGGTCGCGCCACAGCGTGCCCGGCTCCTGCGGCACGGTCGCCATCGCCCAGCTGGATGTCGTGCGGTGCAGCTTCGGCATCGCGATATCTGGCAGGCTGTAGCCGGTGGCGAGCACTGCCATCTTCGCCTCGATCATGAAGCCGCCGTCGGTTTCCGCTGTCACGCGGTTGCCCTCGCTGTGCAGCCTCGTGACGGACGCATCGATGAGCCGCGCGCCATCCTTGTTAGCCATTCGCAGCACCGCCCATGTCAGCAGCAGCGGGTCGGCCTCCGCCGAGCCGCGCGACAGGATGCCGGCGTCGCGGTCGATCTCGAATTCGGTGAAGAGATCGCAATGTTCGAGATAGCGGCTCGGCAGCCCGGCGCGCTGCCTGAGTTCGGCCTCGACCGCGAGATCGCGCGCGCCCTCGTGATTCCTGGCAAGATAGAGCGACCGGCGCGGCTGGAAGGCGCAGTCGATGCGGTAGGCGGCAATCAGCTTGGCGAGACCGGAAACGGCGGCCGCACTGCGCCTGTAGATGCCGACGGCGCGCTCGAAGCCGTAGAATTGCTCGAGTTCCGTCAGCGTCTTGTCGATCTCCCATTGCAGCATCGCGGTGCTGGCGGCGGTGCTTCCCAGCCCCGGATGCTCGCGGTCGACGATCGCAACCGACATGCCGCGCTCGGCCAGATGCTGGCCCATCAGCGCCCCGGTCACGCCGCCGCCGATGACGAGTGCGTCGACCTGGAGATGATCGGTGAGCGGTGCGAAGACGGGGCGACTCACGCCGTTTCCCCAGGGCGAACGGCCACTGGTCAATCGATCCTGGCTCAGGCTTTTCAGCTCTATCTCGGACATGGCGGCCTCACTTCGGCAGTTGCGGCTGCTGCTTTTCTTCGATGAACAGCTCGTCGATGATGGTCATGACGATCAGCGACAAGGGCAGCGCCAGCATAGCGCCGACCGCACCCCACATCCAGGTCCAGAACAGAATGGCCAGGAACACCACGAAGGCGTTGATCTCCAGCCGCCGTCCCATCACCGCCGGGAAGATCAGGTTTTCCATCAGAAGGTGGACGGTGAAGAAGGCCGCTGCCGGGATCAGCCCGAGGACGAGCGCATCATGCGTGATGATGCCGGCAATCGCGATCGCGAGCGTCATCATGGTGATCCCGAGATAGGGGATGAAGCTCGAAAGAAACGCGAAGAAGCCCCAGAGCACCGGCGACGGCAACCCGCCGGCATAGGCGATGATGGTCATGACGACGCCGAGGCAGGCATAGATGACGGAGGCGGTGGCGAAGTAGAAGCCGAGCACCTGCTCGACGCTGCTGATGACGCGGATGGCGGCGAGGCGCTGCGAGCGCTCGCGAAACACCATGATGATCGATTTGCGCAGGCTGACGCGGCCCATCAGGAAGAGCAGCAGCGCCGCAAAGAAGATCAGCGCCTGTACCAGGGCCGGCGTCAGGTTCGCTGTCACGAGATGCAGGATGTTGCCGGTATTCTCCAGCAGTTTCTCTGCCGACATCGGGCCGCTCTGGAAGGTTTCGGGCGTGATGTGCAGCCACTTGATGCGCTCGAGGTAGGGCATCAGCCGGTTCGCCGTCTTCTCGGCAAAGTCCGGTCCCTCGTTGGCAAGCGTCGTCAGCGGGCCTGCAAGCGAATTGGCGACGAGGAAGATGATGAGCGCCACGGCTGAAGACAGGATCACGGCGTTGGTAATCCGGGGCACGCCGATCTTCGTCAGCTTCTCCGCCAGCATCCCGAGGATCATGCCGACGACGATGGCAAGCGTCAGCGGGATCAGAACCAGCGACATCATGTAGACGGCGGAAAGAGCGAGGATCACGAAGATGCCGATGATCGCCCAGGCCATTGAAATGTCTAGGCCATCCTTCTCCAGCCGCCGCACCGGCGCCTGTATTAAGGCTTCCTCTGCGTCAGTCATGTTTTTCGCCCATGAACTGACCCGCCGCTCTCCGATTGCGATCTTGCTCGCCTGTTTGCGAATGCCGTTGGCAATACCCATGAAAAGTCGTTCCCCGGAAGCCCCTGTGCTTCGCACCTAGAACGCCGCGAAACTCATTCCGGTTCCGCCTGTGTCAAAGTGGGAATGCCGAATTCTCGCCTCATCTGAGGCGCATCATCAGGAACGCAACGGCGGGGAGGCAGGGCCGCTGCGTTTCGTGCCCGATCGGAGCACCGTCGCGGCCCTGCCAGATCCGATATGTCAGCCTGCCGGACTGTCACAAACGGCGGCTTCCGAGGCCGTCTCCGGCTCCTTGCGGCCGAGAAACGCCACCACCACGACCGCCGTGAAAATGGTGATGCTCGCCAAGAGGATTAGCAGCGTGCTGAAGGCCTGCGCGTAGTTCAGCGCCAGCGCCTCGCGGCTCATCTGAGGCATGACGGCTGCCGCCGCGCCAAGATCGCCGGTCACCAAGCGTTGCGCCGCCCGCGCCGCCTCTTCACCTGACCCACCAAGACCTGACCCAAGCCGGGTGCCAGCCAGCGCCGAAAGCACCGCGCTGACGATGGCAAGCGCCACCCCTTCGCCGGCAACGCGGGTCGTGCTGAAAATCCCGGTCGCCATGCCGGCCCGTTCCTTCGGCACCACGCTGACGGCAAGCCCGTCCATCAGGCCCCAGGGCAGGCTGATGCCGATGCCGATCGTCAGAAGCGGCCCGATCAGAAGCAGCGGCTGCGAGGCCGGCACGCCTGCCGGAATGGTCGACAGCCAGAACAACCCACCCGCCGCGATCAGCAGTCCGACGCCGCAGATGACGGCGGCGGTGAACCAGCGCGTCAAGAGCCCTGCAACGACGGGCAGCACCAGGAGCGGGCCGGATAGCGCGATCATCATCTGCCCGGCGCCCACCTCGCTCATGCCATCGATGCCGACGAAGCGCACGGGAAGCAAAATGAGCAGCACCACGAAGGCGTAGGCCGGTGCGGCGGCCAAAAGCTGCACGCCGACGAAGCGCGGATAGCGAAACAGCGTCAGGTCGAGCATCGGCCGCGCCGTTCTCCGCTCGATCAGCCAGAAGCCCGCCAAAAGCGCTGCCGAGGCGACGAGCAGCGCCACGACGGAGGGGCTGCCCCATCCATTCTCCGGCGCCAGCAGCACGCCATAGGTGAACAGCGCCAAGGCCAGCGTGAAACTTGCAGCACCCGGCCAGTGGAGCCCCTTGGCCTCCGGATCGCGCGTCTCGTGCAGAAAGATGGAGCCGAGCACAAAGGCGATCGTGCCCAACCCCACGACGAGCGCGAAGATCGCCGGCCAGCCGAAGCTGTCGACCATAAAGCCAGAGGCGATCGGCCCGAAGGCGAGGCCGACGCCGAAGCTGGAGCCGACGATGCTGAAGGCCCGCATCCGCGCATTGCCGTCGAACTCCTGCGCCAGCGCCGCCATACCACCGGAAAAGGCTGCCGCCGCACCCATGCCCTGCAACGCTCTCAGCACGTCGAACCAGACGATATCGGGGGCGAAGGCGAGGCCTGCGGAAAACAGCAGGAAGGCGACGAGGCCGATGAGAAAGATGCGCTTGCGGCCATAGCTGTCGGCGAGCGCGCCTGATGCCATCAGGCTGCTGCCGAAGGTCAGCATGAAGGCGTTGGTCACCCAGTTGAGCGCGATCGGGCTGCCGCCGAGATCGCGGCTGATCGCCGGCAGTGCCACCGCCGGCCCGGTGAAGGTCAGCGGCATGGCGGCTGCGGCAGCGCAGATGCCGACCAGCGCCATGATCTTCCGGGCGCCGCCGGTTCGGCTTGCGCCGGCGGCGCCAAGCGGTGTCGAGAGTTGTCGTGTCATGAGAAATCCGCCTGTGTGAAAGGTGAAGCGCGGCGATAGCGGGAGGCCTATCGCCAAGGACACAGACAAGATAAATTCGCTTCAATATCGCGATAAGCGGCCTATGATGCCGTTCATCATGGAAAAATTCGCTCGAATAGGGAGCGTGGAAAGCGCAATATGGATCAGCTCAGCGGCTTGTCGGCCTTCGTGAAAACCGCCGATCTCGGCAGCTTCGTCGCCGCCGGGCGCGTGCTCGGCCTGTCGGCCTCCGCCGTCGGCAAGGCGGTGACGACGCTGGAACGGCAGGTCGGCGTGCGGCTCTTCCAACGCTCGACGCGCAGCATAAGGCTGACGGAGGAGGGGCGGCTGTTTCACGAGCGCTGCCGCCGTGTGCTTGACGATCTCGAGGACGCGCAGGCCTCGCTTGCGGCCGCCGTCGCCACCCCGCGCGGCCGTCTGCGCCTCAGCCTGCCGCTGGTCAGCTATCATCTTCTTTTGCCCGTCGTGCCCGGCTTCGTCCGCCTCTATCCGGAGGTGGAGCTCGATCTCGATTTCAACGACCGCATCGTCGATCTGATCGATGAGGGCGTGGATGTGGCGATCCGCAGCGGTCATTTGCAGGATTCCCGGTTGATGTCGCGGGCGCTGCGGCCATTCCGCATGCTGCTCTGCGCAGCACCCGATTATCTGGAGGCGCACGGCACGCCGAAGATCCCGGCCGATCTCGCCGGCCACGCCGCCATCCGCTTTCGCTTTCCCAACAGCGGCAAGCTGCAGGACTGGCCGCTTTCCATGCCATCAGGCGCGCCGGAACTGCCGATCCGCAGCCTGCTGGTCTGCAACAACATGGAAGCGTTGGGCGGTGCGGTGGAAGCCGGTCTCGGCATCGGCTGCATGCCGGATTTTCTGGCCCGGCGGCGGCTGGCGGAAGGCCGGCTGCGCACCGTGCTCGACGATCATATCGACGGCCCCGGCCAGTTCCACATGCTCTGGCCCTCGAACCGGCATTTGTCGCCCAAGGTCCGCGTGCTGGTCGATTACCTCACCGAAACCCTCTTCGCCGACCACTTCGAAAGCCCGGCCGCGCCGGCATGGCCGACGTGAGGGGTTGGAATGCAAAACGCCCACCGAAAGGTGGGCGCTGCAACAATCATCTTTGGAGAGGAACTTACGCCGACAGCGTCAGCCCGATCCCCCAGGGATCGCGCAGGAACACGCCGCCGTCGCGCTTCTCGCTCTTGATCTCGAGTTCGTCGAGCTTGGCGACGGCCTTGTCGAGGGCCGCGGTATCGTTGAAGCGCAGTGCGTAGTCGGAAAGCCCGGTCATCGCCTCGGTGCGGGCGCCGGCGCCGCGGCTGTTCCAGATGTTGGCGGCGACATGGTGGTGGTAGTCGCCGGTGGCAAAGAAGCTGGCGCCGGGATAGCGCGCCATGATCTTCAGACCGAGAACGTCGCGATAGAACTGGTCTGCCTCGGGAATGTTGCCGACCTGCAGGTGAATGTGGCCGATCGCCGAGCCATCGGCCATGCCGGTCCACGTATCGTCAGGCGCGCTCTCATAGAGCGCCTGCAGGTCGAGCCGGTGGGTCGCCATCTCCACCTGTCCGTCCTGGTGGAATTTCCACTGCATCGGCGAGCGGTCCGAATAGATCTCGATGCCGTTGCCCTCGGGATCGGAGAGATAGATCGCCTCGCTGACCAGATGGTCGGACGCGCCGTCGAGAACCACATTGTTATGCGCGGCATGGCGCAGCCAGCGCGCCAACTCGACGCGTGACGGCATCAGGAAAGCGGTGTGGAAGAGGCCGGCGGCATTGCGCGGCGCGGTGCGCACATCCTTGCCCGTCGTCAGTGTCAGAAGCGGCGTTTCGCCAACGCCAAGCACTTCGCCGCTCGCCGTCTTCTCGATGACCTTGAGCCCGAGCATCGACTGGTAGAAGGCCGAAACGGTGGGGAGGTCGGTCACGACGAGATGCGAGTGATCGACATAGGCAGGGCGCGTCAGCGCGTAGGAAGTCTGTGTGGTGATCATCTTAGGGTCTCCTGCCCGGGATACGGAGGGCGTACCGGCGCCGGCAGCAAAGATGCTGCCCTCGGGCAGCAAACTGCTGCCCATAGCGATGCCAAGGAAGGTTCGCCGGTTCATGCGTGTGATGGGTCCTCTGGCCGCTGTACTTGCATCCTATATGGCGCATCGCGATTGTTCACAGAAGTCCCGTTTTTGACGATGAAGCGTTCGATATCCATTGACGACTGCCGCACGTGATCTTGATCCCGATCGAGCTGCCAGCTTGATCCGATCAACGGCGCGAGCTTGATCCTGATCAAAGCGCCATATGTATTTCAGGAGGATATTGTCACCATTACATGCAGTCATAGAGGAGTTGCATCATGTACAGGAAGATCATCGTCGCGGTCGAAATCGGCGCGCTCGCAAATGGAGACATGACCTTCCGCAAGGCCGCCTCGCTGCTCGATAGCGGCGGCGAGATCATCCTGCTCAACGTCGTCGAGGACATCCCGACCTATCTCGGCGTCGATATCCCCGTCGACCTCATCGAAAACGCCGCCAAGGATGCGCAGGAGAAGCTCCAGGGGCTGATCGTCAGCACCGGCATTCCCGCCCGCGTCGAAATCAGCCACGGCCGGCCCGCCAGCGGCATCATCGCCTCGGCCGAGGCCAACCAGGCGGACCTCATCATCCTCTCCTCGCACATGCCCGATTTCAGCAATTACTTCATCGGCGCCACTGCCGACCGCGTCGTGCGCCACGCCAAATGCTCGGTGCTGGTCGACCGCCGCAAGGCGTGAGCGCAAGCCTATAAAAGGGAGGCGGAGATGCGGGAGGCTGCCACGGCCTCCCGTGTCATCCGGCTTCACGAAGATTTATCCTCCCCACACAGCGCTTGTGTTGCGCGCAAACCATTTCGATGCGACGATCCCGGTCCAACGAATGGGGCATGGTCTGCATGGGCGAGTTCAACGGCATCCGCTGGGCTTATGACAAATACGAGCTGATTGCCGATGGCATCGTCCACGGCATCGGTCTGGCGCTCGCGCTGGTCGGCGCTACCGTGCTGATCTTCTACGCCACCGTCTGGTCCTCGCATGGCGAACTGGCCGCCGCCTGGATCTACAGCCTCGGCCTGGTGCTGACGCTCGGCATTTCGTTCTCCTACAACGCCTGGCCCGTCTCGCGCACCAAATGGTTCCTGCGCCGGCTCGATCATTCCTCGATCTTCATCCTGATCGCCGCCACCTACACGCCGTTCCTTGAGCGCGGCGCCGACAACCCGCTACTGCTCGGCATGCTCATCGGCATCTGGGCTGTGGCCTTCATGGGCGTGTTCCTGAAATGCGTCTTCCCCGGCCGCTACGACCGGCTGGCGATCCTGCTCTATCTCGCCATGGGCTGGAGCGGCGTCATGGTCGCGGGCCCGGTCGCCGAGCGCATCCCCTATGCCTCGATGCTCCTGATCGTCATCGGCGGCATCATCTATTCGCTCGGCGTGATCTTTCACGTCTGGGAAAAGCTGCGCTTCCAAAACGCCATCTGGCACGGTTTCGTCGTTGCCGCCGCGGCGGTCCATTACACTGCGGTGCTCACATGTTTCAGCATGAGCCCGATCTAGGCTCACGGAACCTCAGCCAGTCTTCGTCAGCGTCACCACATAGCGGCAGGTCGCGTCGCTATCGTTGCGAAACTCGCAATCCACCGCCGGCCCGAGCAGCAGGCAGTCGCCTCTCTCAAGCGCATGCACCATCTCGCCCTCGACGAAGGTAAGCGCCCCCTCGGTCACCCAGATGCATTGCCGCAGAAACACGAAGGATGCGGCCGGGTAGGCGACGCGGGCGCCCGAAGGCAGTGCGACCTCGACGATATCGAACGGGCTGCCATCCGGCGAAACATGCCGCCGCGTATAGCCGGTCTCGGGATCGGTCCACAGCGGCTGGTCTTCGCGCCGGCGCAGCCGCTGGCTGCCCGCCTCGGCGCGCGCGATCAGCGACGACACCGTCAGCCCGAAGGCGCCGCAGAGCTTGCCCAGCAGCGAGGCCGTCGGGCTGCTCTCGCCGCGCTCCACCTTGTGGATCATGGCCCGCGATACGCCGGAGTTGTCGGCGAGATCGCTCAGCGACCATCCCCGAAATTCCCGCTCGGCGCGGACGCGATCGCCTAGACAGCGATCGAAATTGTCTGATATAGTGGACATAGTGAATTTATAGTGGATAGACCATCATGACGCAAGCCACCCTCATCCGCGACGCCAGCGAGGCCGATCTGGCCGCGATCCGCGATATCTACAATCATGCGGTAGAGCACACGACGGCGATCTGGAACGAAACGGTGGTCGATCTCGACAACCGCCGCGAATGGTTCGCCATGCGCCGCGCCCGCGGCTTTCCGGTTCTGGTTGCCGAGAAGGATGGCAAGATCGCCGGTTACGCCTCCTATGGCGACTGGCGCGCCTTCGAAGGCTTCCGCCACACGGTCGAGCATTCGGTCTATGTCGAAAAGGACCACCAAGGTGCCGGCATCGGCAAGCAACTGATGACGGCATTGATCAAGCGCGCCGGCGAAAACGGCATCCACGTCATGATCGCCGGCATCGAAGCGGGCAACAAGGCCTCCATCGCGCTGCACGAAAAACTCGGCTTCCGCAACGGCGGCACCTTCCACGAAGTCGGCATCAAGTTCGGCCGCTGGCTGGACCTGACGTTCATGGAGCTGCGGGTGCCGGGCTGACGGCGGGGGTGTTGCGCGCGCCGGAACCGTTGAAACGGTGAAGCATGAATTCGACAACCCGTTGAAACGCCAATGTTTCCTCGCTCTCGGCGTCATCCTCGGGCTCGTCCCGAGGATCTAAGCACGCCGCAACGGGCCGGACGTGAGTGGATCACCCAGTGCGCGTGCCGACATCGCATGGGCGCCCGTCGAAAGCACCATCACCGTTGCATTCCGGGAGGCGTGCTTAGATGCTCGGCACAAGGCCGAGCATGACGGCTGAGTATGTGGCCGGCGCCAGTAAATGATCGAAACGGCGGAGCTTCGACCCGGCAACCCATTGAAACACCAGCGTTTCCTTCCTCGCGCCGTCATCCTCGGGCTCGTCCCGAGGATCTAACCACTCTGCAACGGGCTGGACGTGAGTGGATCACCCGGTAGGCGCGCTGGCATCGCATGAGGGACCGTCGAAAGCACCATCACCGTTGCATTCCGGGAGACGTGCTTAGATCCTCGGGACGAGCCCGAGGATGACGGCTAAGTATGTTGCGAGCGTCAGAAAACCAATGAAGCGATGGAATTCCGGTTTAGCAACCCATTGAAACACCAGCGCTTCCTCCCTCTCGACGTCATCCTCGGGCTCGTCCCGAGGATCTAATCACGCCGCAACGGACTGAACGCCAGTGGATCAACAGGAGGCATCGCCGATCACTTGTCCGGCGTAAACACCATCGAGTGACCGTTGATGCAGTAGCGCAGGCCTGTCGGTGGTGGACCGTCGGGGAAGACGTGGCCGAGATGGGCCTCGCAATTGCCGCAGCGGATCTCGGTGCGCACCATGCCGTGGCTGGTATCGCGATATTCGGTCACCGCGTCTGGCGAAACCGCCTCGAAATAGCTCGGCCAGCCGCAGCCCGCGTCGAACTTGGTGTCGGAGCGAAACAGCGGCGCGTCGCAGCAAACGCAGCTATAGAGCCCCGTTTCGAATGAATCCCAGTAGGGGCCGGTAAAGGCCCGTTCGGTGCCGTGCTGGCGGGTGATGCGGTACTGCTCGGGGGTGAGCTGTTCCTTCCACTCGGCATCGGTCTTGTGAACCTTGGCGATCGTCGTATCGGCCATGGAGTGCTCCTTTCACGCAGCTGTGGCTTGCGGCGAGTGTTTTTGATTTCTTCGAGAATGTGGTGCTGTTGTCTTAAACGATCAAGGGACCGCGCGCGTCCGAAAGTCGAGTTCGCGGCCGCCGTGTCCATCAGATCACAGCCCCCTGCGCCTCGATATACGCTCTTAGCTTGGCGACCAGCGCGGCCTCGCCGCCGCCCGATTTCGCCGCTTCGCTCCACGAATAGCCCATGCAGGCCGGGCGGTGGCGCTTGTCCTCGGGCTCGGTCAGATAGCGCGGCATGATATGCGCGTGCAGCGCAGGCTCCGCATTGCCCCAGATCTCGTAGTTCACCCGGGCGCAACCGGTGGCGGAAAGCAGCGCGTCGCCGGCGTGCGCCATGTCGCCGAGAAAGGCGATGCGCGCCTCGGGGGAGAGATCGTTGAGGCTCGGCACGATGGGATCCGCCAGCAGCAGGCAGTAGCCGGGCAGCGGCTGCACATCGCCGATCACAAGCCAGCCGGAACGCATGCGGCAGATCGCATAAGGGTTCGTGCCCGCCCGCGCCATCGCGACGCGCTCTTCGATAAGGTTCATTGCGATTCCCTAAAGGATTGATTCCGTTTGAATCTTCCTATGCGCCAGAGAGGCCGGACCGCGCAATGGGCTGGATGAGGCAAACCTACCCCGAGGCCAAAATCACATGCGCCTGGATCTTGGCGGCGATCTCGCCGTTGCCGTGCTTGCTCGCGAGCGCCGCCTCCGCCGCCCTGGTGGCCGCCTCGAGCTTCGCAGGGTTCCGCGCCTCGATCTCGCCGCGCAACGGCGTTCCCTGGCAATAGGCGACGGCGACCTCGCGGGCGGACGGCGCGCGGCTGATATCGGGGCGGGTGTCGATCTCGATCTCGCGGAATCCGGCGCGCGCGAGATCGTCGCGGATCTGGTTGCGGTCGTGATAGCCGTGCGGCGTGCGCTCGGCAAATCGTGGCGGGTCGTCGGGGAACACGGTGGCGAGCGCCTTCGTCACGTCGTCGGCGAACACATTCGTCTCGATCCGGTCCCAGACGCTGAACAGGAACCGCCCGCCTGGTTTCAGCACCCGCCGTGCCTCGCGATAGGCCGCCGGTCGATCCGGAAAGAACATCGCCCCGAACTGGCAGCAAACGAGGTCGAAACTCGCATCCTGGAAAGGCAGCGCCATGGCATCGGCCTGTCGCCAGACGACACGGTCGTTGGCCGGCTGGTGCAAGCGGGCGTAGTCGAGCATGGCCTGGTTGAGATCGGTCGCGATATAGGTCGCGCCGGGCGGGAGCAGTGGCGCCAGCGCCCGTGTGACGGCGCCGGTGCCGGCCGCGATCTCGAGCACCGCCTTCGGCTTGAGGGCGGCTGCCCGCCGCGCCAGGTCGGCGGCATAGGACGCGAAAATCAGCGGCACCATGTGGCGGTCGTAATTCTCAGGAACGGAGCCGGCAAAGATCTTGTCCGCTTCCAGCATCGCCTCATCCTCCCTTGATGATTGGCATTTGCTATTGCGACGAGAATACCACGAAACGGCGTCTGCCGCTCGTTTCTAGCGAGGCCATCGCGCCTTTCATCGCATCGCCCGTTCGGATGAACGCCGGTTCATCATAAGAGCCAGCTAATGTGGCCCCTGATCCTGGCTATATTTGATGAAAAGCAAGCATCGGGGCCAATCGCGAGCATCGGGGGGATGCGAAGATGAGTGAAACCATTGTCGTCAGCGCCTATTGCGCGATCTCGAGTGTCTTCATGCTGATGACGGCGCTCGAAGGCTGGGCCATCAGGGGTGGATGGACGCTGGCGCGTGGCTTCGGCCTCGCCGCCTGTTCGCTCTGGCCGCTGCTGCTGACCGCGTTTTTCCTGCATGCACTGCTCGCGCCGAGACGCATGCCGCGTCTGACGAGAGCCGCCTGAAACAGCCTCTTTGCGCCGCCATCCGTCCCCGCGCGCGAGACGTCCAACCCTCATTTGGCCGATCTAGCTTGAGATGGCGGCGCTCTTCTTTTAAACCTATGGCATCTGATTTGTTTCGGATTCGGGGTCTTCAAGGATAAAAGGAGAGCGGATGGCCGATGGCACGGCATTGACGTTTGCGGCACTGTGCCTGCCATTTCTTGGCGCCGTTCTTGCACCGTTTCTCGTCCGCGCATTCGGTCACAATGCCGCCTGGCTGCTGGCGCTTGCGCCGCTTCTGGCTTTCCTGCGCTTCGCAAGCCTTCTCCCCGAGATCGCTGCCGGCACCGTCATTCGCGGGGGCTATGCCTGGGCGCCGAGCCTCAATCTCGATTTCGCCTGGATGCTCGACGGCCTGTCGGTCACTTTCGCGTTGCTGATATCAGGCATCGGCACGCTGGTCGTGCTTTATGCCGGCGGCTACCTCAAGGGCCATCCCGATCTCGGCCGCTTCTTCTCCTTCATCTTCCTGTTCATGGGCGCGATGCTCGGTCTTGTCGTCTCCGACAATTTCCTGATGCTCTTCGTCTTCTGGGAACTGACGTCGATCACCTCCTTCCTGTTGATCGGCTTCGATCACCGCCGCGAGGCGTCGCGCCGTGCTGCCCTGCAGGCGCTGGTCATCACCGGCGGCGGCGGATTGCTGTTGCTGGCAGGCCTGTTGATGATCTGGAGCACCACGGGCGCGTCCGATCTCTCGGTGCTGTTGCAATCCGGCGATCTGCTCCGCACCAACCCCTATTACATGCCGATCCTGCTGCTCATCCTCGGCGGCGCCTTCACCAAGTCGGCGCAATATCCATTCCACGCCTGGCTGCCCAACGCCATGGAAGCGCCGACGCCTGTTTCGGCCTATCTGCATTCGGCGACCATGGTCAAAGCCGGCGTCTATCTCCTGATGCGCCTCAATCCCGCCATGGGTGGCACAACGCCCTGGGAAACCATCCTCCCGCTCTTCGGCGGTGTCACCCTTGTGGTCGGCGCGCTGCTCGCCGTTCGCAAGACCGATCTGAAGCTGAAGCTCGCCTACACCACGGTGTCCTCGCTCGGCCTTCTGGTGCTGCTCACCGGCTTCGGCTCCGATTACGCCATCGAGGCGGCGGTGCTTTATCTGGTGGCCCATGCGCTGTTCAAGGGCGCGCTGTTCATGGTCTCAGGGATCATCGACCACGAGACCGGTACCCGCGACGTCACCCGCCTCAGAGGGCTGAGAACGGCAATGCCGCTCACCTTCGCAATCGCGCTTGCCGCTGCCCTTTCGATGGGCGGCCTGCCGCCGTTCGCTGGCTTCCTCGCCAAGGAGGAGATCTACGCGGCCCTTGCCCATGGCGATCCGCGCTCGATCCTCTTCGCGGTTCTGGTGATTGCCGCCAACGTGCTGATGTTCGCCATCGCCTTCGCCGTCGCCCTGAAACCCTTCCTCGGAACCCCGGTCGAAACGCCCAGGCATCCGCACGAGGCCCCGCCGCTTCTCTGGCTCGGCCCCGCCGTGCTGGCCTTGCTCGGCCTTCTCGCGGCGCTGTTTTCGGCAACGACCCACCACTTCATCTCCTCGCCGATGGCTTCATCCGTCAGGGGAACAGCGACCACGATCGAGAGCTCGCTTGCGCCGCATATCGGGCTGCCGCTGCTCTTGTCGCTCTTCACCATCGCGCTTGGCATCGCCGTCTACTGGCAGCTCGATCGCGCCCGCGCGCTGATGGCCGCGCTGTTGCAGCGATTGGGGCCGGGGCCGGACCAGGGCTTCGACAACGCCATATCGGGCCTCGTATCCTTCTCCGTGCGCGTCACCCGCATCCTGCAGCCCGGCCGGCTGGAGATTTACGTCACCTGCACCTTCCTCGCGGTCGCCGCCATCCTCATTCTGCCGCTCTGGCTGTTCGGCGAGGGGCCGTCGCTGCCGGCATGGCCGGTGGGCGTGCAGATCCATGAATGGGGCGTCGTCCTGCTCGCAGTCATCGGGCTCGTCGCCGTGATCATCGCTCGCGACCGGCTGACGGCGATCGTCTCGCTCGGCATCCAGGGCTTTGCCGTGGCGCTGATCTTCCTGCTCTTCGGCGCGCCGGATCTCGCCTTCACCCAATTCATGGTCGAGACGCTATCGGTCGTCATCCTCGCGCTGGTCATGACGCGGCTTCGCCTATCGCACACCGATCCGCGCCCTGTCGGCCAGATGATCTTCGACGGCGCGGTGGCACTCGCCTGCGGCGTGGGCCTGACGCTGCTGTTGATGAAGGCGACCGAAGCGCCGTTCAGCGCTACGCTCAGCGATTTCTTCAACACCTATTCGAAAACCATCGCCCACGGCGCCAATGTCGTGAACGTCATCATCGTCGATTTCCGCGGCACCGACACGCTCGGCGAGATCGCCGTCGTCGCCATGACCGGCCTTGCCATCCTGGCGCTGATCCGTGTCCGGGCAGGGGCTGAGCGCAAGCTTGCCGCAAACGACCCCGATGCGCCCGATGATCTCGGAGTGGAGCGCCCATGAACACGTTGATCTCCCGCACCATCGCCCCCGTGCTGACAGCGCTGATGCTGCTCTTCTCCGTCTTCGTGCTGCTGCGCGGCCATAACGAACCCGGCGGCGGCTTCATCGGCGGGCTGATCGCGGCATCCGCCTTGGCGATCTTCGGCATCATCAGGGGCACCGGCGCCGTGCGCCGCGCCATCGTCTTCCATCCGCTGTCGATAGCGGGCGCAGGCCTATTGATGTCCTCCGTGGCCGGCCTCATCTCGATCCTGTTCGCCGTGCCCTTCATGACCGGCCTCTGGATCTATCCCAAGCTTGCAGGCGTCGAGGTGCCGCTGTCATCGGTCATGTTGTTCGATATCGGCGTCTATCTCGTCGTGGTCGGTGCGGTCACCTCGATCGCGCTGTCGCTGGAAGAGCGGGAGGTCGAATGATGGAGCCGCTCTTCGCCATCCTCGTCGGCCTGTTCTTCACCGCCGCCGTCTATCTGATGCTGTCGAAATTCTCGATCCGCATCATGCTGGGCATCGCCATCCTCGGCAACGCCGTCAATCTCCTGCTCTTCACATCAGGCCGCCTGACCCGCGAAGTGCCGCCGATCATCCCCGAAGGCCTCGACGCGCTGCCTTCGGGCGCCGCGAACCCGCTGCCGCAGGCGCTGATCCTGACGGCGATCGTCATCTCCTTTTCGCTGCTGGCTTTCCTGTTGGTGCTGACCTACCGCGCCTATCAGGACATCGGCACTGACAACACCGACGAGATGCGGGTCGCCGAGCCAGATGAACCGACGTTGCCGCCGGTGGGGTATTGATGATGGTGGGTGTTGTGCCGCGGGTTACCCCCCTCTGCCCTGCCGGGCATCTCCCCCACAAGGGGGGAGATCGACTCGTTGCGACGGCATCCCCAAACAATGAATGTGGAGCGAGCGGCCGAGCCCAGCCAACCTCCCCCCTTGTGGGGGAGATGCCCGGCAGGGCAGAGGGGGGTGTATCCGCACCCCGCCGACTGCCAGCACCGCACTCTTCAGCGGCAGCACCGTGGAAAGGACGGGGTGTATCCGCACCACGCCCACCCGCACCACGCCTATGCGAGGCCACCCCCTAAATGGCCACCCCCACCCAACCCATCACCGACCTCTCCGCAGCCCTCGTCACATCCCCCGTGCCGATCGCCCACTGGCTCGTCATCGCCCCGGTAGCGCTCTGCATCACCCTCGGCGCCATCCTCCTGATGGCCCGCGGCTCCGTGCGCCTTCAGGCATGGCTCGCCATCCCCGGTCTCGCCCTGCTCGTCGCCCTCGACGCCGCACTCCTCGTGAAAGTCGTGACGGACGGCCCGCTCACCATGGTCATGGGTCGCTGGCTGCCGCCCTTCGGCATTGCCTTTACCGTCGATACGCTCTCCGCCGTCATGGCGCTGACGGCGGCGATCGCGGCTCTGTCAGGCGCCATCCACACGCTCTCCGATATCGACGAAACCAACCGGCGCTACGGCTTCTTCCCGTTTCTCATGATGCTGATGGCCGGCGTCACCGGTGCGTTTCTCACGGGCGACATCTTCAATCTCTACGTCTGGTTCGAGGTGCTGCTGATCTCGTCCTTCGGCCTGCTGATCCTGGGCTCCGAGCGCAAGCAGATCGACGGCGCGATGAAATACGCCGTCCTCAATCTCCTCGGCACCACGCTGTTCCTGATCGCCGTCGGCATCCTCTATGCCATCTTCGGCACGCTCAACATGGCCGATATCGCCACCAAGGCAGGCGAACTCAGCGAAACCGCGCCGCTGACGACGCTGGCGGCTCTCTTCCTCTTGGCCTTCGCCATGAAGGCGGCCGCCTTTCCGGTCAATTTCTGGCTGCCTGCCTCCTATCACACGCCACGCATCGTCGTGTCGGCACTCTTTGCCGGCCTGCTCACCAAGGTCGGCATCTACGCGTTGATCCGCGTGCTGGTGGTGCTCCTGCCGCTGGAGCGCGAGGAACTCAGCCTGCTGATCGCGATCACGGGTGCTGCCACCGCCATTCTCGGCGCGCTCGGCGCGCTGGCGCAGGATGATGTGAGAAAGCTCCTCGGCTATGTCGTCATATCAGGCATCGGCAACATGCTGATCGGCATCGCCATCGGCACGACAGGCGCACTGTCCGGCACCGTCTTCTATGCGCTGCATTCGATGCTGCTGATGACCGCACTCTATCTCGCGGCCGGCCAGATGGCCTTTCTCGGCGGCAGTTTCTCGCTGACGAGGCTGGGTGGGCTCTATCGCCGCAATGGCCTCTTCGCCGCCATCTCGCTCATCCTCTTCTTCGCCGCCTGCGGCCTGCCGCCATTCTCCGGCTTCTGGCCGAAGCTCATCCTCGTCAAGTCCTCGCTCGATGTCGGCGCCTGGTGGCTGGCGGCCGCAGTGCTCGTCAGCGGCTTCCTGACGACCATCTGCTTCGGCCGCGTCTTCCTGCTCGCCTATTGGCGCCCGGCCACCGAAAGCGCCGAGACCCACGTCGCCACCGGCTGGCGGACGATGCTGCCGCTTCTGCTTCTCACCGTCTTCATCGTCGGCTTCGGCCTCTTGCCGGAACGCCTGCTGGCGCTGACGCAATCGGTCGCCACCGAGCTCACCGACCCCTATCCCTATATCGAATCCGTTTTCCCGGGAGGCGTCGCGCCATGATCGCCTTGCTTCTCAATCTTCTGCTGGCGATCGCCTGGGCCGCACTCAGCGGCAGCACCTCGGCCCACAATCTCGTCCTCGGTTTCGCGCTCGGCGCGCTGGCGCTCTTCCTCGTGCGTGAACCCTTCGGCAGCAAGGCCTATCTCTGGCGCCTCTGGGCGATCACGTCGCTGGCGCTGCTGTTCATCAAGGAGCTCGCAATGTCCGCCATCAAGGTGGCGACGACGGTGCTCAGCCCTGAGATGAACCTGAAGCCCGGTATCTTCGCCTTTCCGCTGACCGTCGATCGCGATTTCGAAATCACGCTGCTCGCCAACATGATCACCCTGACGCCGGGAACGCTGTCGGTCGATGTCTCCGACGACCGCAAGACGCTCTACGTCCATGCGCTCGATTGCGCCGATCCGGATGCGATCAGGCGAGACATCGCCAATGGCTTCGAGCGCAAGATCATGGAGGCCTTCCGATGACGCCCGACGCGATCGTCTCCGCCTCCGCATCCGTGGCCCTCGTCATCCTCGCCGCCACCTTCCTCGTCGCATCCTGGCGGGTCATCGTCGGCCCGACCCTGCCGGATCGCATCCTGGCGCTCGATACGCTGTCCGGCACGGCAATCGGCTTCCTCGCCGTCGTCGCGGTCAAGACCGGCTTTGCGCTCTATATCGATATCGCCATTTCGCTCGGCCTCGTCGGTTTCCTCGCCACCGTCGCCTTCGCCCGCTTCGTTCTGTCACGCGGCCCGCTGCCCGCCTCGACTGGACCCGTGGCGGCGCAAACGGATAAAACCGTCCGCCCGGCCTCGAAAAAGCCCGATGCGAAGGTGAAGAGCGATGCCAAGCTGAAACCCGATGCTAAATTAAAGACCGCGCCCGTGCGCAAGACGAAGAAGGACCGGACATGATGGACTACGTCGTCGCCATCGTCGTTTCCGTGCTGCTGTTGTCGGGCGCGCTTTTCGCGCTGGTGGCCGCCCTTGGTATAGTCAGACTGCCGGATTTATACACGCGCATGCACGCCGCCTCGAAAGCCGGAACGGTAGGCTCGGGGCTGTTATTATTTGCGGCCGGCATCGAATCAGGAGAAATCGCGGTATTTGCACGTTCGCTTGCTGGTTTCGTGTTTTTTATACTGACGGCTCCGGTCGCCGCTCATCTCTTGGCCAGGGCGGCACACAAGACAGGTTATCGTCTGTTACCGCCTTCGGTGCGCGACGATCTTCTTGAAAGGTAAGAGTGCTATATATTCAAGATTTTAAGCAGTTTTTTGCAGTTTTAAGCAGATGTGAGGATGATTAATGTTTCCTTCGCGCTATATTAATTCTTGGGATAGAGGCGTTTTTTGACAGATATATATGAAATATTAATTGGCGTTTTCGCAAAACGGTGATAATTGATGCTCAAGTAGAGTTCTGATATTGAATTAGAATCACATTGCATAATTCCTCGGTCGCTTTGAATTTCAATGTTTAATTGAGGGTCGTGTGCGGGTGTGTGCGTACTAATGCAAGATCAGGCAGTATAAGAACGGGTTTCGGCCTCAGGAATCTAGGGGTGGATTTCAGTTTTTCGAAACATGTAGCCGCAGACTGAGTTTTTTGCTGTTCGCTCTACGATAGCGGTCCTGGGCCAAGGAGGCTCTAGACCTTTTGAGCATGCAAACAGGAGAAACGAAATATGACGGATACTGCAGCCGGAAGCGGGCCAGAATTGCTGGTCGAGCTTACCGCGGATATCGTCGCAGCGTATGTCAGCAACCACGTCGTGCCGGTTGGCGACCTCGCCAATCTTATTTCGGACGTGCATTCGGCGTTGAGCAACACATCGACGCCGACACCGGCCATGGCTGTCGTTGAAAAGCAGAAGCCTGCTGTTTCTGTGCGCAAGTCCGTCCAGGATGAGCAGATCACCTGCCTCGAGTGCGGCGGCAATTTCAAGTCGCTCAAGCGCCATCTGATGACTCACCACAGCCTCTCGCCTGAAGAATATCGCGAAAAGTGGGATCTGCCGGTCGACTACCCGATGGTAGCGCCTGCCTATGCCGAGGCGCGCTCGCGCCTTGCCAAGGAAATGGGTCTCGGCCAGCGCCGCAAGCGCGGCCGCGGCTGATAGATTTGTCGCATTGAACGATCACGATCAGCCGGGCGAGAGCCCGGCTTTTTCGTGTCTGGGATTTGAGATGCGAGGAAAATAATCCCAAAAAATTTCAATCCCCGTTAAAATTCGTGAGCGAAATCAGCCGAAATCGATCAAGGCGCGCTTTCGTTTATCCCCGTTCCTGTATAGCGTGTATGAATGAATTCCTATTCATAGGAGTATTCATATGCCGATTGGACATTTTTCCCCGCCCGGCGCCGCGAATGCGCCGCTGTCCCCGCTTTATGGGGAAGAGCAGACCACCCTTTCAAGGGATGATCGCCCACAGTCCGCCACGGATGCCGTGCGCACCGTCTGCCGCATCTGCCAGGAAGTCACGACCGAGATGGTGATGATCGCCGGCCAGCGCGTGCAGATGCGCCGCGACCGCCGCCGCACGCTCTGCCACATCAGGCAGATCGCCATGTATGTCTGCCATGTCGCGCTGCAAATCCCGCTGCATGAGATCGGCACCGGCTTCGGCCGTGATCGCACCACGGTCAGCCATGCCTGCCACGTGGTCGAGGATCGCCGCGACGATCCCGCCTATGACGAATTCGTCGCCGCCGTCGAGCGCACCGTCAATTCCATCTTCCGGTCCGGCGGAGGATACGGCCATGAGTAAATCCCCAAAGACGAAGACGAAGACGAAGCTGGCCGCCTCGCAAAAGCCGATGGTGAGACTGCTGAAGCTGCTGATCCGCGGCGAGGCACGCCAGCAGCCGGGCGAGGGGAGCGATATCGATATCCTCTTCGCCGACGGAACCGCCGCCGGCTTTCCCTCGAGCATCATCGCCGAAGCCCGCGCCTCCGGCCTTATCGACGAACAGGGCGATCTGCTGCGCGCATCCAATCAGGCCCGCGCCTATCTGCGCCGCGCCGCCGCCGAGGCCGATGAGGCCTTTCTCACCCAGCATGCGGAGATCGAGACAAGCGCCCGCGAGGTCGACGGCGTCGTCAGGCGGCTGCGGATCAACAAGGATGAATCGCCGCTCGCAAGCCTCGAACGTCTGAAGGACCGCGACGGCGCAGCCTTCATGCCCGAGGCGGCGATCAAGGCGGGCGAGAGGCTGCATGCCGATTTCACCCGCGCCCAGCTGCAGCCGCGCGTCACCGCCTCCTGGGAACCGCGGCTCTCAAGCCGCGCCAGCGGCGGACGCGGCGGCATGGCGGATCTGACCGACAGCGCCGTCGCCGCCCGCCTTGCCGTGAACCGCGCGCTGGAGGCGCTGGGGCCGGAGCTGTCAGGCGTGGCGCTGGATGTCTGCTGCTTCATGAAGGGGCTGGAGACGGTCGAGCGCGAGCGCCAATGGCCGGTGCGCTCCGCCAAGCTGATGCTGCGCACGGCACTCATGGCGCTCTCGCGCCACTACAATCCGCAAACGCCATCCCACCGCCAGCGTATGGAGCATTGGGGCGCGCCGGATTATCGCCCGGAGCTCTGGTCCTGATCGGTCGAGCTGAAAAGAAAGGCTGGCGTTACGCCGCCGCCCGCAGCCGCGCTTCCTCGCGGATGCGGTTGACCATCGAGCGCAGCCCGTTCGAGCGCTGCGCCGACAGGTTCTCGACAAGACCCATCTTGCCGAACACCTCGAAGGCATCCAATGCCGCGATCTCCGAAGCGGTCTTCCCGGAATAGGTGGCGAGCACGATCGCCACCAGCCCGCGCACGATATGTGCGTCGGAATCGCCCTCGAAGGTCATGACGGGATTGTCGCTGTCATCCGATACATGCGTTACGAGCCACACCTGGCTGGCGCAGCCCATCACCTTGTTTGATGACGTCTTCTTCTCGTCCGCGAGATCAGGCAACGCCTTGCCGAGTTCGATCACATAGCGATAGCGATCTTCCCAGTCGTCCAGGAAGGTGAAATCGTCGATGATCTGATCGAGGGACGTCATGCAAATGGCCTTTCGTTGTCTCCCGATCATATAGGGGAGATGCGGCCAGATTTGAACTGTTAAAAAGAAACGCCGCGAAGGATGGGCATCCTCGCGGCGCAGCAAATTGCTGAAGAATAAACAGGGCAGGCACGTCAGGCACAGGGCGGGGCCATTGGCCGGCGCCGGTGCAAGCTTTGGGTGCGGCGTCGCCGCGGAATTCGTCAGATCGCCGGACGCGGGGTCGGCAGCGGAATGGTGCCGGTCGTGACCCGATCGGTCGCGACATGGGCGGCGACCGGGCTGTCCTCGCCGTCGTCAACAGGCGGGCGGTAAGGCATCGGCTGGTTCAGCGCCACGGTGCGGTCATCGCGCAGCTGCTGCGGAGCGGCTGTCGTTGCCGGCTGTACGGTCGTCGCAGGCGCCAGGCCAACGGAAGGCGTTGCCGTCGTGGCAACAGTGGCGCTCTTGCCGCTGCCGAACTTGCTGTCGAGCAGTTCAAAGGCAACGAGGGCGCCGGAGCGTGCCCGCTCGCCGAGAACGCCGAGCGTATTGGCGCCCTTGGCGCAAACCTCAGGCTTCTCGCCGCACATGCCGCTCAGATAGTCATAGGCGCCGGTCACGGCGACGAAGGCGTCTGCGATCTGCAATGTCGATCCGGTCTGCGTGTTCGTCTGGCGCTCGCCGCTGAAGAACGACAAGGCGACGAAGAGAAGCCCGAGCCAGATCGATGATTTGAATAGAAACCACATGTTCGTTGCCCATCCTGTTTTCCCGCTCGGTCTTGCCGCCGAATCAGGTCCGTCTTCCGGTGTGATTTCACCCTAGCCAAAACTTGCGAATGCCGGTTTTCGAAACTCGGTGGCATTTGCGTCAAATTTAGTTCAAATTTTAATCGAAACCGCATTCGGCGCATTTCGGTCGAATTGTAGCCATTGGCGTTAAGCATGCCATGAGCCACCTCCTGTAATTGCAGGCTTTCCTTGAAGCGCGCTCGCCCCAAGCGTTAACGACTTGCCGAAAAATGAGCGAAATCCGTCGCTTACTCGCTGTTAACCGTAAAAAACAAAGGGCCCTTCCGGTGGCCCAAAATGGGACTTTTCACGCTTTCCGGCCGGGGAGCGGCAGTTTCCCTTATTCTTTCCTTAAGCGCCCGGGGCCTATTCTTGGGCCTCTGTGAAGAGCCTTTTTAGGGCGGGTATTGCGTGCTTGTATTGAGTGACATCGTGGATCGGGCGACAGCCCTCGTGGACCGGGCGGCGGATCGCTGGCTCTCCCGGACGGGAGGAAGTGCCGCGGTGCGCCAGCGCGAGCTGACCATCCTGCGCCGGCTTGCGCTTCTGTCTTCGGCAGCACTTGTCGTCGCTCCTGCTGCTCTCTCCATCGTCACCAGCCCGGCCGTCGCCCTTCCTGTTGGCGTCGCCGCCGTCGTCGGTGGTTTCCTGTTTTCGGCCGTCGGCAGCATCGCGCTGTCGCGCCAGAGCATCGTCACCTCGGGTGTCGCCACCCAGTCCGCCGAAGAGTTCTTCATGGAAGCCTCGGCCGGCCTCATCCTGTTCCTCGATCCGCAAGGCTCCGTCGTCAATGTCGGCGGCCGTGACAAGCGCGATTATCTCGCCTGGATGCGCGCGCCTGACGGTCGCGGCTTCATAGAGCAGATCCACGTCTCCGACCGCATCCTCTTCCTCCAGGCGCTCGACCGGCTGCGCCAGGGCGAGGAGCAGGCGGCTGTCGATCTCAGGCTCGAGCGTCCGTCGGTCTCGGTCGACAATCGCCAGTTCTCCCATCTCAGAACCGATCTCACCGCGCGGCGCGATAGCAATGGCGCGCTGATCAGCGTCGTTGCGCAGCTGCGCGATGTCTCCGCCGAGCATCAGCTCCGCGTCGAGGCCGAAGCCCATGCCGCCGATGCCCGCTCGGCCAATGATGCCAAATCGCGGTTCCTCGCCGCCGTCAGTCACGAGCTGCGCACGCCGCTCAACGCCATTCTCGGCTTCTCCGATATTCTGATCGGCGAGTATTTCGGCAAGCTCGCCAATGAGCGCCAGCGCGAATATGTCGGCCTTGTGCGCGATTCCGGCGCGCATCTGCTTTCCGTCGTCAACACCATGCTCGACATGAGCAAGATCGAGGCCGGCCGCTACGAGCTGGTTCTGGAACCCTTCGATATCGCCACCGTCGTGCGCTCCTGCGAGGCCATGCTCGGGCTGCAGGCCAAGACCAAGGGCGTGTCGCTGACGAGCCGCATCCAGCGCGGTCTCGACGAGGTCGTGGCCGATCAGCGCGCCATTCAGCAGATCCTCATCAATCTGGTCGGCAATGCCGTCAAGTTCACCGAAGCCGGCGGCGCGATCTCGCTCGACGCCTCGGTGCGCGACGGCATCCTGACGCTCTGCGTCTCCGATACCGGCATCGGCATTCCGGCCGACAAGCTGCAGCTGCTCGGCCAGCCTTTCGTGCAGATCCAGAACGATTACACCCGCCGGTTCGAGGGCACGGGCCTCGGCCTGTCGCTGGTCAAGGGCCTGGTCGCGCTGCACGGCGGCGATTTCGCCATCGCCAGCACGCCGGGTTCCGGCACCATCATCACGATCTCGATTGCGGCGGATGGCTCCGGCGTTCCCGTCGTGGATCTCTCGGCCAATCACCCGGTCGAGTTTCCGCCGCGGCTGAAAGCGTCGACTGGCATGACCGACATCTTGGAAGAGGGGCTTTTCGATGGCCGCGAGCAAGCGAAAATCGCCTAAGGGAAAGAGGGGCAGGCAGAAGCCGAGCCTTCTTCTCACCGGGGCTGCCGCCGTTGGCGGTTTGGGGCTGCAGGGCATTGGCGTGCTCGGCGGCGTCATTGGCCGCAATCCGTCGATAACAGGCGGCACGGCCGCTTTCCTCGTCATCTTCTCCTTCGTCGCCGCCAACGCGCTTTGGTATCAGCCGGGCGTGCACCCGCACCCGTTCCTGCGCACCCGCGACAGCCTGTTTCCGAGCGCGCTGATCGGCCGCCCCCCGGTCGAGGAACACACCGGCGAGGTCACCACCTTCAAGATAGAGCGTGAAGGCGAGGGTGAGGCGAATAGCGCCGAGACCACCAACGCCGTCCCGCCGGCGCCGGTCGCCGGCCAGCCGGCCAACCAGCTGGTCATGGATATCCAGGCCGAACTCGTCCGTCGCGGCCTCTATAACGGCGCGCCCGACGGCGTCATCGGCCCGCGCACCAGCGCCGCCATCCTGTTCTTCGAGGAAACCGTCGGCATGCCGCAGAGCGGCGACGCCACGCCCGAAGTGCTGGCGGCACTCAGAACCGACGCCATCGGCCCATCCGCCATTCCCACCGAGCGCCCGCGCGAGGATGTCTCGGCCCAGGCGCTTGCCGAAGACCCGGTCGCCGCCGCCATCCGCAGCGCCGAACATCAGGTGAAGACCGCCCCGACGCCGAAAGTGGCCCCCAAGCCCGCCCCGGTTTCGGCCCCGGCAGCCCAGGTGCCGGTCAGGCAGGTCCCGGTCCAGAAGATCTCGGCTCCTAAAAACGCGCTGGAACCCGTTCCGGCCAGGCAAACCTCTGCCGCCCGCGCCGCCGCAACGCCCTCGACCTCGCCGTCATCGACCTTGAACAGCGTCGATCTGGTCCTGAAGATCCAGCAGGGCCTCGCCAACATGGCCTACACCAATGTCGGCGTCGACGGCGTCGTGGGCGAACAGACCCGTGTCGCCATCCGCCATTTCCAGAAGCACTACAACCTGCCCGAAAACGGCGAGCCCAGCGAGGCGGTACTGAAGAAGCTCAAGGATATCGGCGCGCTCTGAGCGGCGATCAAATGCGCGTCGCCGCCGCGTTGCGGCCCCGCGCTCACCGGTCTATACCGCCTGCATGAGACTTCGCACCGACATCTTCGTATCCGCGCTGCTGCGCCGTGTCTTCGCCAAGGGCGATTTCGCCGCCGTCGAGAAGAAGGGCGCCGACGAGGCTGGCGCGGTCTTCATCCGCCAGCATTTTCGCGATGGCTCCGAGACCCTTTATGGCCCGGCGCCGCAGAGCTTCTTCGACGAGGAAGACAGCGGCGAGCGGCTGTTCGAGATCAGGCTCGAGCGCAAGGATGCGGATGACGTCAGGGCGATGCTGGAGCGCGAGCGCAAGTTCGATAACGACCTCTGGATCGTCGAGCTCGAAGCCGATGATGTCGCCGATATCGTGCCGCTCGCCAGGGAGCGCGACGACCGTTTTTAACTCAGATCAACGCGAACGTCCGACGAGCCGCATGGCGCGCGCCGGCGGCTGGTGGACGGCGCGTGCATGCGAGGTTTGCTGCGTGACCGGATGGGCCGCGGCCGGCGCCTGTTCCGGCAGATAGGTATAGCTGTCGGCCCGGCGCCATGCCTCGACGCGGTCGCGGCATTCTTCCGGATCCAGCGCATCGAGCACCATCCAGGCGCGGGTGACGCTGTGCTGCGCCTCGGCCAGATGCGGATAGAGCTTTTCCAGAACGAAGACGGCATCGGAAAAATCCATGCCGATGCTGGTCAGCGTCGTCGCCATCTGCTGGCCCGACGTGTCGAGCATGATGCGCTCGGCAAGCCAGCGGCTGGCCGACAGCGTATCGGCAAGCGCCGTTGCGAAGGCAACGGCCTCGCGGCTGCGGGCAAAGCGCACCAAAAGCGCCGATT
Source organism: Rhizobium sp. NPDC090275 (assembly GCF_044772225.1). Lineage (NCBI taxonomy): Bacteria > Pseudomonadati > Pseudomonadota > Alphaproteobacteria > Hyphomicrobiales > Rhizobiaceae > Rhizobium > Rhizobium sp. NPDC090275. Next base: position 628,712 of record NZ_JBIVYL010000003.1, read on the forward strand.
GCAGCGTCGAGAGCGTGCGAAGACCGAGCCGGTCGTTGTCGTCGCGACCGAGATGGCGTGCCAGACCGCGCAGCGTGTCGCGAACCTCTTCCTCCCGCGCGCCGCCGTTGGCGGGTGTCTCGACGGTCTCGGCCAGGGCAGCGGAAGCCATCGACTGAGCGCTCGGCTGTTCGGGTTCGGCGGTCCGCGTTGGCTCGACGGGATGGACCACGATCGTCTCGACCACCACGACCTCGGCGCCGGTTTCGACGGCTACGGTCTGCATCTCCACGACCGCAGGCGTGGCGGCAACAGCGGATACCGTCTCGGTGACGACGGACGCCGCACCGGTGGCCTCGGACACTATTTCGGTGACCAAAGGTGCAGCCTCTGGGGCAACGACCACCACCTTGTTGACCGCCGGCGCAACCTCGACAACCAGAGGCGAGACAGGCTCGACACCCACGGCAACCGGCTCGCTGATCTCGACCTTTACGCTCGCGGTCTCCGCGATGGCCTTATCCTGTCCAGCCTCCGGCACAACGAACGGCATCGCCGCACTGGCAAGCGCTTCCGCAACCTCGGCTCTGTCGACGGCGGTCGCCGGCTCGATCGTTTCCACCTGCCGCTTCGGCGCCGCATGGCGCAGCCCGACCAGCACGTCGATCACCCGCGGCGACAGCGCATCGCGGCTGACGATGGCGCGCATGTGCTCGACGCCCTGCGTGCGGGCAACGGTGATCAGCGTATCGTCGTCGATCGCAGGCGAGGAGATGAGGAAGGGGGCGGAAATGGCAATTGGCTGGCAGCCGATGAACAGGGCGACCGCCTGCGGAATGGCGGCGCATTGCGAGAGCGCTGCCACGGCTTGGCGCTTGGCGTCGTCGGAGGAGGCGACGAAGAGGGGGGTGAACAATTCGGCGAACTGGCGAAGCTCCGATCGGGTCGGCGGCTGCAATCCCTCGAAACTGCTCACTGTCGCCATGAGAACCACGTCCTTCTTCCGGCTCGCGGAGGGGGCCTCTAGGTCTCGAAACCGGTCACGCACAAAACACACCCTGAACACGCTAGAGGGATGCCGCTGGCCTGGACGCGAAGACGCCTCTACCACATACGGGATATGAACAAATCCTACAGGGACACGGTTAACCGTTGCTGAAGATTTGAGGGGAAACGTCCCGAAATGGTGCTGTGCAACATCACCGGGCGCGGCGTCCGCCGGCCCGGTCTTTGCCCGTTAAACGAGTGATGTGGATGACTTACATGGACGGCTTAGAGCGCCCGGTGTCCGCGCAGCGCGGTGAGCAGCTTGTCGGGGTCGTCATAGCCGGACTGGTAGAGATCGAGCGCCGTGGAGGCGGCGACCTGCGCCTTCGAGCTCTTGATGTCGATACGCTTTTCCGCGCACCAGGCATCCAGCGCGTGGCGCAATATATCGAGATCCTCAGGCGAAAATGTCGACCCAATCATCAGAGACATCTGTCTGCCCACCCTGGTTAACCGTCAGACCCAGTCCCCGGATCAATCCAGGGTCGGCCGCGTTTTGCCCTGCAGCCGATAATGCGACCTTAGCGGCATCTCTGCGAACTGCAATTAATATTTTTGTGAGGTAAATTTGCAACATTGGTGATGGCGGAGCCGGCGTTCGGCTCTGTATCGCTAACTATATGATTTAAAGCTAAAATTTGTGACCGATGGAAATGGCGGATCTTTGCGATCGGCATGCAACCAAAGGGCGGGCCCCTGCGTTTTAATGGAGACGTCGATCGACAAGGATTCTCCGGCCCAACTTTAATATTCTGTTAACCACCGTCTGTCTCAATCCGGGAAGCAGAACGCGCTTCTTGAGAGGGGCGCCATCATACGCATCACGGTATTGTTCACGATATGCCGTGAGAAAGGCGCGAATGACCCGATGCCGGCAAGCCCGGCCAAGGGTGCGCCGGTCCGCGCAGGCGGGCAGGGTGAGATCTGAGCTTCATCCGTCTCGGGCAGTGCAGGGAGACGACAATGGCAATAGTCATCGCATTGGCTGATCGTCTATCTCGGACGCCAGGCCGCAAGGAAAGATCATCAAGCGTGGAAGGATCGCCGCTCGAGGCGCAGATCCTGCTTTACACCGGCGTGCGCTACGAACGCCTGACCGACCCCGACAAGCCGGCGTCGGTTCGCCGCGCCTCGCGCTCGAAGACCAAGTAGTCCCGACGGCTCTAGTTGGAGGGAGCGAATTCCTCGCAACCGGCTTCCGACAGGAAGCTCTTGGCTGCCGCGTCGAAGCTTGTCTGCGGCGCCAGCGTTCTCAAAACCGCGTATCCGCCGGACCGCGTCGTTTCGACCAGGATCGTCCTCTGAAGCTCCTGCGGCAGCGACTTGCGCAATTCGGTCAACTGGATCGGGCTGCCGATCAATATATCCACCGCGCCGCCGACCGAGGTCCGGTCGTTCATGCTGAAAATCTCGTTCGACGCATCGTCGAACAGCGCGATCGACCAGAAGGGCACGTTGCCTCTGGCCGTGAACCGCACCGGGTTCTCCTCGATATCGAAGGAACAGACGGCGGTCCGCACGAAGGGATCGTCGTTGGAAAGCCCCGCCGTGTCCTCGGTACCCCCGAGCAGGTAGAACGTGTCGAGATCGCCTTCGGATGCGACGCGCGTCGCCGCATCCTTGCCGGTGAAATGCGGCAGCGACAGGATGATGACGAGATGCAGCAGGGCGGCACCGAAAAGGCCGGCCAGAAGCGCGAACAGGACCCTAAGCATTGCCGCACCCTGTCTTCTCAAGCTTCGGCATCGCCAGATCGATGACGCCGGAACTGCCTGCCGTCGGCGTGTCGAACAGCGTCAGAACCAGCTGAAACGTGCCGGCCGCCGGAAGCGCCAGCCAGTTGTTCGGCCGAGCCCGGGTCGAGATGTCGATGGTGAAGCTGCTGTCCGGCTGCCGCAGCACCGTCCACGAGTTGAGCGCACCCGGCAGCCCCGGCTGCAGCGAGGCAGGATTGCCCGAATTGTCCGATGTGAACAACGTCCAGATCCGCGCCGGCGGCGTCTGCCCGGTGATCCTGTAACTGCACCCCGCCTCCAGCCGATTGCCGGCGTCATCCACCTTGGCGGTGAACATCAACCCCTCGGCCGATCCATAAAGCAGCCGGCCTGCGCGCGCCCGGTGCGACTTCGCATAAGGATCGGCATTCTCCGTCTGCAACTCCGGAAACGCCTCCCACGCGCCAAGCTTGATGGCACCGAAGCCCGCGGTCGCATTCAGCGCATAAAGCGAAACGAGTATCCCGCCGCCGAAAGCGATTATCAGCGTCATCGCGATAAAGAGAGGAAATCGAAACACCGGTCGCCCTTGATAGCCAAATCAGTTGAAAGGGTTACCACTGATTCTGGCTGGGCGGAATGGTGGAGGGGGAAAAGGTGGGGTGGTTTGATCCGCGTTGATCAAGTCGTATAATGCAATCACAATTGTTGGAGCGCGCATCATGGCTTGTCAGGTCCTGCAAAGTCCCCATCCGGGAGAAATACTGCTGGAGGAGTTCTTGAAGCCACTGGAATTGAGCCAGAACGCACTGGCCCGCGCGCTTCAGGTCCCGCCGCGCCGCATCAACGAGATCGTTCTCGGCAAACGCAGCGTGACCGCAGATACCGACCTGCGTCTGGCGCGCTATTTCGGCCTGTCGGAAGGCTTCTTCCTCGGCCTGCAGGCCGATCACGATCTGATGCAGCGGCGCCGGGAAATCGACGAAGACCTTCAGGCCATCGCGCCAAGGGCAGCCTAGCCTGCCTCTGCGCTCGCCGCCGTCTGCCGAGCGGCAACCCCACCCTAGACGTCATGCTCGGTCTTGTGCCGAGCATCTGCCCGACGGTGCCTCTCGAGCGACGGTGGTGGACACTTGGCGCCCTAGCGTGCATCCGCACCGTTGCACTCTCGGAGGCGTGCTTAGATCCTCGGGACGAGCCCGAGGATGACGTCGCGTGTGGGGTTTTCACTGCGGAAACAAGAGGTTGCCGGTTGTCTTCATCCGCTGTGAGCGCCGACAGCAACCTCATCCTCGACGTCATGCTCGGTCTTGTGCCGAGCATCTGCCGACGGTGCCTCTCGGGCGACGGTAGTGGATACGTGGCGCCGTAGCGTGCATCCGCACCGTTGCACTCTCGGAGGCGTGCTTAGATCCTCGGGACTGGCCCGAGGATGACGTCGTGTGTGTGGTTTTCGCTGCGGAAACAAGCGGTTGACGGTTGTCTTCATCCGCTGTGAGCGCCGACGGCAACCCCATCCTCGACGTCATTCTCGGTCTTGTGCCAAGCATCTGCCGACAGTGCCTCTCGGGCGACGGTAGTGGACACTTGGCGCCGTAGCGTGCATCCGCACCGTTGCATTCCGGGAGGCGTGTTTAGATCCTCGGCATGTTGGCCGAGGATGACGTCGCGTGTGGGATCACTCCGCGCTCGCCACCTTCTGCGCCGCCAGCGGTGCCGCCGTCTTCAGCTCCTCGCCGATATCCTTCAGCAACTTCGTCGATTCCACCGAAAGCATCCGCGGCCGGACCAGCGGTGGCGGCGCGCCGGCGGCGGGTTTGGTGGCGGCGATGGTTTTGGGGGGCGGGGGCGCGGTGACGCCGGGTATGGCACGCAGGGTGATGCCCTGGTGGGCGTAGTCCATCAGGCGCTTGAAGGTCATGGCGGGCAGCGTGCCGCCGGTCATCTTGTTGGTCGAGGTATAGTCGTCGTTGCCGAACCAGACGGCGGTGGTGAAATTGCCGGTGAAGCCGATGAACCAGGCGTCGCGATAGGCCTGCGTCGTGCCGGTCTTGCCTGCCGTGAGGATGCCGTTGTCGAGGGCCGCGCGCCTTGCGGTGCCGACATAGGGCACGCGCGACAGCATCTGGTTCATGTAGGCGTCGGCCTGCTCGGAGAGCACGCGCTTGGCCGGCGGCTCGTCCTTGTCGAAATCGTAGAGAACGTCGCCGCCGTAATCGAGGATCTGGGTGATGCCGTGGCGTCGCGACTGGTAGCCGCCGGCCGGGAAGACCGCATAGGCGGTCGCCTGGTCCATGACGGTGACTTCCGAGGTGCCGATCGGGATCGTCACGTCGTTTCGAACCGGCGATTCCACGCCGAGATTGGTGGCCATGGCCCGGATCGGCGCGATGCCGAACTTCTCCTTGGCGAGACGGACCGGGATGGTGTTGATCGACTGCGCCACCGCGGTCGCGATCGTGATGCGGCCGGCATAGCGGTTTTCGTAATTGTGCGGGCTCCAGTTGCCCCAGGAGATCGGCGCGTCGACGACGATGCTGTCGGGGGTCATGCCGTTCTCCATGGCCACCGAATAGGTGTAGACCTTGAAGGAGGAGCCCGGCTGGCGCAGCGCCTTGGTGGCGCGGTTGAACTGGCTCTCGCCGTAATCGCGCCCGCCCACCATGGCGCGCACGGCGCCGCCGTTTTCGATCATCACCATCGCGCCCTGCTTGGCGTGATAGCTCTCGCCATACTCGCGCAGCGACGTTTCCATCGAATCCTCGGCCGCGTGCTGCAGGCCCATGTCGACGGTGGTGCGCACGATCAGCGAATGCTGGTGGAAGCGCGGCGAAAGCCGCATGGTTTCGTCGAAGGCCCAGTCGAGGAAGAAGTCGGGCGATTCCACCTGGTTGCGGTCGACGACGGTGGCCGGGCTGCGACGTGCCGCGATCACCTGGCCCTCGGTCATCATGCCGCTCTGCACGAGGTTGGTGAGAACCTCGTTGGCGCGGCCGCGGGCAGCCGGCAGGTTGACGTGCGGGGCGTATTTCGCCGGCGCCTTGAAGAGGCCGGCGAGCATGGCGGATTCGGCCAGGTTCACATCGGTGATGTTCTTGCCGAAATAGAACTGCGCCGCCGCCGCCGCCCCAAACGTGCCGCCGCCCATATAGGCGCGGTCGAGATAGGTGGAGAGGATTTCCTTCTTCGACAGATTGGCCTCGAGCCAGAGCGCCAAGAAGGCCTCGGTGATCTTGCGGTCGATCGATCGCTCGTTGGAGAGGAACAGGTTCTTGGCGAGCTGCTGCGTCAGCGTCGAGCCGCCCTGAACCACGCCGCCGGCCTGCGCATTGGTGACGATGGCGCGGAAGAGGCCGATCACGTCGATGCCGAAGTGGCTGAAAAAGCGACGGTCTTCGGTCGCCAGCACCGATTTGATCAGGCTGTCCGGCAGCTCGTCGATCGGCACGGAATTCTGGTGGATGACGCCGCGATGGCCGATCACGTTGCCGTAACGGTCGAGAAAGGTGACGGCATAATCGCCGCGATTGCGCCAATCTTCCTTGGTAGCTTCGAATGCGGGCTGGGCAAGGGCAAGCATCAAGACGGCACCGACCGAACCCCATGTCAGGCCTTCGCCGGCGAGTTCGAACACGACGCGCTTCCAGCCGCGAACGCGGAAGCGGCGGAAGAAGATGGTGATGTCTTCCCAGATTTCGGCGGAACGGAAACCGGCGTTCCAGATCGTGGAATCGATCCAGGAATCGATCTTCAGCAGCAAGTGGCGTTTCTTGTGCGGCTGCTTTTCTGGATTGTCCGGATCCGTCACGTCTTATATTCCCGCCCGATCAGTCAGTTCGACGTCTGGTAGCCTGAGGTCGAACTATGGCAAATCTGCCGCTCGCATCCGGGGTAACCGGCGCAGGGTGAATCTTTGGTTGATTTGCCACCGAAGAACAAGAGAAATGGAAAGCACTCACGCGATTTTGCGGGTGCTGTTGCAAGAACGGAATGATGGAAGAGCAACCCTTCTGGAAGCAAAAGACGCTGAACGAGATGACCAATGCCGAGTGGGAAAGCATCTGCGACGGCTGCGGTCTCTGTTGTCTCAACAAGCTCGAGGAGTGGGATAGCGGCGATATCTACTTCACCTCGATCCGCTGCAAACTGCTGGATAGTGAAAGCTGTCAGTGTTCGAGCTACCGCAATCGCTGGGACTTCGTGCCCGATTGCGTACAACTGACCAAGCAGAATGTCGACGAGATCCCCTGGCTGCCGCCGACCTGCGGCTACCGGCTGCTGAACGAAGGCCGCGACCTCTACTGGTGGCATCCGCTGGTATCCGGCGACCCGGAGACGGTGCACATCGCCGGCATTTCGGCGCGCGGCCGCACCATTGACGAGACGGGCATCGATGTCGACAATTACGAGGACTATGTCGTCGACTGGCCGCTGACGGTGGGCGACGATGCGCCGAAGACGCCGGATGAGGTGGGCAATCGCTGAGTGGATTCTGGCTGAATCGACTTATGGGGAAGGGATGACAACGAACTGTCTTTGCAGGGTTTTCGGCGCGGCGTTCTGCCAGGAGCGGCGCACCAGATCCTGCACCAGCGCGTCGCTCGCCAGCTGAAAGAACAGCCGCGTCGAGCCGCGCAGCCCCCAGCCGCCGGGAACCGCGATCGTCTCCTTCGGCGAGACCGCCAGCGTCATGTGCTGCTGCTCCGGCGTCAGCCTGACGACGCAATAATCCTGCTCCGGCATGGTGAGAAAAATCCTCGTCCGCACGCGAAAATCGCGTGTGCCGTGATGCGCGCTCTCGACCGCTTCGGGCAGGCTGAGCGCGAAGGATGCAAGCTCTTCGCGGGTCATGATTTTTATTTTAGCACAATAGAATATTGCGAGGCCAATCAGAAAAACTCACGCAGCCGCGCGCTGGTCTTCGGACGCGCTGTCCGGCCGCTCCAGCTCGGTTCTCGCAAGCGCCCGCTGCAGCGCCTCGATGCAGATAGGGTCATGCGCCTGGCCCGCACCTTCCCAGAGGATCGACAGCGCCTTGGAGATCGGCAGGGCGGCGCGATAGGGGCGGTCGGCGGTGAGCGCGTCGAACACGTCGGCGGTCGAGACAATCCTCACTTCCATCGGGATTTCATCGGCCATCAGGCCGCGCGGATAGCCCTTGCCATCCAGTCGCTCGTGATGGGCGCCACCGATGCGGGCGAGGTCGGAGAAGGCGCCGATGTGGGAGAGGATCATCTCGGAGAATTCGGCATGGCGCTTCATCTGGCCCCATTCCTCGTCGTCGAGCTTGCCCGGCTTGTCGAGCACGCTGTTGCTGACGCCGAGCTTGCCGATATCGTGCAGCAGGGCGGCGCGGCGCAACAGCCGGCGGCCCTTTTCGTCGATCTCCATCTCCTCGGCGATCAGGTCGGTAAACAGCGCCACGCGGTCGCTATGGCCCGACGTATAGGGGCTCTTGGCGTCGATGACGCGGGCGAAAGCGGCAGCGATATCATCGAGATAATCGTCATCGGCCATGATCGCCTGCTGGCCGGGCTCGCTGTCGAGCACGATGGCTTCCAGCGCCTCGGAGCGCAGCGTCTGCCAGAAGGTGTCGCGGCCGGCGATGCGGATGAAGGCGGCGGCAAGCGCGGGGTCGAACCAGCTGCCGGCGCGCTTTTCAATCTCGGCGATGGCGGCCTGCGGCCCGGCACTCATCTGGAAGATATCGGCCACCTGCGAGATGAGCGCGATGCGCGAATAGAGCGGGATGTCCTCGCCTGATATCCCGAGCGGCTTGCCGCCGCCGTTCCAGTGTTCGTCGAGGCTGAGCACACCATCGGCCACGCCTTCCGAGAAGCGCATCTGTCTGGCGATCTCGGCGCCGCGCTGGCAGCGGGTCTGGATCAGGTCGGTGGCGATGCGCCCGCCATTCTGCAGGATGTTGACGATCCCGCGAAAGCGCTCGGCAAGGCCGGCCTGCATGCCGGTATGCGAAAGCACGAAGCGCAGCACCTGGCTGAGGCTGCCGTCGACCAATTTGAAGTCGCGCTTGAAGGAAAGATCGTCGGCCATGTAAAGCTCGCAGATCCGCGCCGCATTGCTGCTGCAGCCGAGATCCTTGAGGAGCAGCGTGTAATAAAGCTCCTGCAGCGCTTCATCCGCCATGCCGATCTCGCGGCCGATATGGGTGCCGATATAGCAGGCGCGGATGCAATGGCCGGGCGGCTGGCCCTCCGTGAGGTCGAGCGCCTTGCTCAACGCCTCGATAATCTCCGCTAGTCGTATCTGGATGGCCTGCATGTCGATCGCCCCTTGCTGCGATCCGTTCTAGCCGTGGCTTTCTTGAGGATTCATTGAAATAGCCAGGAGAAAGACCAGAAAACCCATATTTATCAATAGATTAGACATAGATAAATTGCAATTCGACGGGGAAGTGCAGGAGGATTTTCCGACAATAGGAAAATAATCCTTGATGGCGTAACGGTGCTTTGATAGGGTTATGGCATAGTCGGAAAGTTGCGGGCAGGACGCGGCGAGGGGCACGGTCTCCTGGCCGATCTATCATTGCTGCCGGCACCGCCGCTTCTCCACGCAACGCCTGTTGCAACGGGATTTCCCCATGACCGATATCGACGATTTCGCGCCGGAGCTGTTTGGCCTCTGGCCGGCTCACCATGCTCCCCAATACCAGGCTTATGACGGCGATCCCGCCCAGGCTCTCGACGCGGACAGGGCAAAGGTGGTGGCCGAGGCATGTATGCTCGAGACCAAGTCCGCAGCATCGCCGGCCGAAGAGCTGCGGGTGCTCCTGAACGAGATGACGGCCGAGATGCGCGAGCAGTTTTCGGCCTTTCGTGATCTGCGAAGGGCGGCCGAGCAGGCGGCTTCCAGCGGTGGCGACGATGCTGCCGCCAAGCTGGCCCGCGCCGATTTGAAGGCCGCGACCGATGCCATGTCGCTGATCGTCCGCACGCTGGAGAAGATCGACCAGCTGCAGCGCCAGTTTGCCCGCGACCGCGAGCAGGCGGCCGAGGAAAGCGAAGCGGCGAGGGGGCTCGACCATGTCAAAGCGAAATTCCTCGCACGCATCGAAGAGCGAGCCGAAGCCCGCGCCCGACAATTGCTGGCCGAATGGCAGCGCGACGGCGCTCCCCCAAACATTGACGACGGACCAGCGCTCGCCAGCCGCGAAGCCGAACCGGGTTGAGCGACGCGTCGCGGACGCCAATACGGGCAAGGTCGCTGGCGCCTTGCTGGGCTACAGTCATAAAATGGATGCGATCGTGGCGAAACGGGCTGATGACCGCGCGGTAATCCTGGGTGCCGGCAGGCCCGCCGCCGCGTTGATCGGGGCGATGTCGCAACCGGATAACGGGACGGTGGCAGCGGCGGTTTCCAATGAGGCGCCGGTGGTTGACGCTGTGACGAACGGTGTGCACCGGCCCGCCACGGCCAACGCCGATGCCGAAGCTGGCGCCGTTGCCGATACCGGCGAACCCAATCTCTCGCTGGCCGACATGCTCGATCTTTCCGCCGAGGACCTGGCGGAACGGCTGAAACTCTGGCCCTCGCTCGGCAATCTCTGGGCCTTCACCGGCCGCGACGAACAGCAGCCACCGCCGGGAGACTGGCGCACATGGCTTATCATGGGCGGGCGCGGCTCGGGCAAGACGCGGGCGGGGGCCGAATGGGTGCATGCGATTGCCAGCGCCGGTCGCTCCTCGGATCTGCGCATCGCGCTGATTGCCGAGACGCTGGGCGATGCCCGCGAGGTGATGATCGACGGCATCTCGGGCATCATGCGGATCGCCCGCAGCCGTCGTCCCGAATTCGAGATCTCCCGCCGCCGGCTGGTCTGGCCGAACGGCGCGGTGGCGCAGATATTCTCCTCGGAAGATCCCGAAAGCTTGCGCGGGCCGCAGTTTCATTTCGCCTGGAGCGACGAGCTCGCCAAGTGGAAGCATGGGCAGGAGACCTGGGACATGCTGCAGTTTGGCCTGCGGCTCGGCTCAGCGCCGCGCCAACTGGTGACGACGACGCCGCGCCCGGTGCCGCTGTTGAAGGCGCTGATATCCGACCCGACGACGCTGACGACGCGTATCAGCACCCGCGCCAATGCCCAAAACCTGGCGCCCGGCTTCATCGACGCGCTCGCCAACCGCTATGGCGGCACGCGGCTGGGGCGGCAGGAGCTGGATGGCGAGCTGATCGAGGATCGCGAGGATGCGCTCTGGCGCCGCGAGATGTTCGATGCCGTGACGATCCGCCTTTCCGGCGATCTCCGCCGCATCGTCGTGGCGGTCGATCCGCCGGCGGCGGCAGGGGCGAATTCCTGCTGCGGCATCGTTGTCGCCGGGCTGGATGCGAGCGGCCGTGCGGTGGTGCTGGCCGATTGCTCGGTGGAGGGCGCAAGCCCGGCGGGCTGGGCGGGTGCGGTGGCGAAAGCCTATCGCCGCTTCGCCGCCGACCGCGTCGTGGCCGAGATCAACCAGGGCGGCGACATGGTCACCGCGATGCTGAAAAGTATCGACGAGACGCTGCCGGTGACGACGGTGCGCGCCACGCGCGGCAAATTCCTGCGCGCTGAACCGGTCGCCGCACTCTACGAGCAGGGGCGTGTCGCCCATGCCGGACGCTTCATGGCGCTGGAAGATCAGATGTGTGATTTCGGCCCGGACGGATTATCCCAGGGCCGCTCGCCCGACCGGCTGGATGCGCTGGTCTGGGCGCTGACGGCTTTGATGCTTGAGGGCGGCGGGGAGCCGCGTGTGCGGGGTATTTGAAGCCTTGCGGCTGTAACTGCCGCTCCGGGAGAGGGTGGCCGTGAGGGGGTGTTTGACACCCCCAGGCACTTGCGCTTAACGCTGCTGTTGCTGCGTCGCCGGACGTTGTGCCTGCGGCACGGGGCGAACCTGACGCCACTCGCTTTCGAGTTGGTCCGTCACGTGCTGGGGAATGATCGGCTGATTGCTGTGAACGGGCTGCGTCATGCGGTCCTCCGAAGACGAATTGAATGATGGATCATCACTGCCATGCGCCAAACGGTCTGTAAATCAGGGCCTTAAACGCTTTAAACGATTAAAATAAATTTAATCGATTAAGGACATCAAGTCCTCATCAGCTTTTAGGATTACACGCTATGGTTATCCACATCGACAGGCGGTTTTTCTTCGACACGGTGCGCGAGGCGCTGTTCAAGGGCACGCTTTCGGCCCCGCAGGTCGAGGGCATGACGGCGATTCTGAATTTCTGGGAAGAGCGCATGGCCGACGCCGATCCGCGCTGGCTGGCTTATATTCTGGCGACCGCCTTCCACGAGACGGCCTACACCATGCAGCCCGTGCGCGAGACGCTGGCGACGACCGATGCGCGCGCCGTCGAGATCTTGGAAAATGCATTCGCGAGCGGCAAGCTCTCGTGGGTGAAGACGCCCTATTGGCGGCCCGACGAGGACGGCAAGAGCTGGCTTGGCCGCGGCTTGGTGCAGCTCACCCACAAGCGCAATTACGAGGCGATGAGCGCGCTTACGGGCATCGATCTCGTCGCCGAGCCAGACCGGGCGATGGAGATGGGACCGGCGGTGTCGATCCTAATCGAGGGCATGGTTCAGGGCAGCTTCTCGAAGCACAAGCTCGCCGACCATCTGAACGCGACGAATGACGACTGGATCAACGCCCGCCGCATCGTCAACGGCACCGACCGTGCCGAGAAACTGGCCGGCTTCGGCAAGACCTTCCTTGCCGCCATTCGCCCTGAGCGCCCCTCCGGCTGGTTCGCCCGGTTGAAGCAGTGGCTTTGCCGTGGTATCGCCCGGCTTACGGGCTGAGCCCAATCAGACATACAGGAGTTCCGCGTGATCCGTCACATCGTCTTCTTCACGGCGCCGATCGAAAACATGGACAAGGTCCGCGAGGGCCTGTCGATCCTGACGGCCATACCGCACGCGCGGTTGCTCGAGATCGGCACCAACGTGAAGACGGACCAGTTCGGCACCGAGGTTGATCTTATCGTCTACGGCGAGTTCGACGACGAGGCGGCGCTGGCCGCCTACAAGGCGCATCCGAACTACGATCTCTCCACCAGCCTCGTCCGCCCCATCCGCGAGATGCGCATCGCGGCCGATTACGAGAGTGATCTGGCGGTGAAGCAGCCGCTGGGGTGATTGGGGCTTAGCTGCTCGTGCCTGTGCTTCGCCAACGAGGCGGCCTTGGAAATTGGATTGTTGCTAACAAGAACTGCCTGTAAAATCATTGCGACTGGAATTCAGTTGCGATGATGGGCGATCAATCGTGTCAACCAGATACGCAACTATCTGACCGACGGGAAAGATCTATGAAGCCGATCACTTACAAGGGCTATCAGGCGTCGGTCGAGCGTCAGGATGGCACGCTGTTCATCAAGATACTGCATACCGACGATCTCCCGCTGGCAGAGTGCGAGAATTCGAGGCTCGTGGAAGCGGCCGCGCGGGCACTGATCGACGACTACATCCAAACCCGCATTGATCTCGCTGCCTGATCTTCGCAGCTGACGCTCTCGGACGTCACAAACGCACCGGTTGCCGCCGCGTGCATATTTCCGGTTTTAATTCAACCTGAAGTCGGATATTCCCATTGAGTTGGGAAAGCACACGTTTCAGGAGATAAAATTGAAGATCATGGTGATGACGGCGGCGCTGCTGCTTTCGGGGGCGGGCTTGGCCGAGGCGGCTTCCTGCGAGGCGAATTTCAAGGTGTCGGGCGTGCCGATGGTGACGGCACTGAGCTACAAGACGTGGCAGGAGTTTCCGAAGGCGAAATCCGCAGCCGTCTTGAAAAACCTCGCCCAGGCGGTCGCCGCCGAGGGCTTCTCCGGCATCAAGGTGAACAAGGAACTCTCCTCGGTGGACGCCTTCCAGGAAACAACAGGCAGCGGCCGCATCCAGACCCTGCGCGTCGTTGCCCGCCAGAAGGGTGCCGGCGTACGCGTCGATGCCGTCTTCGATATCCAGGCAGGCCAGCTGACCACCAAGGAAGTGGTGCGCACCGGGCTTTGCAACATCATCGGCTCGGCGCTCTGATGCTGGACTGAGCCTGTAACATTCACTGCGCAGGCAACCATTCATGTGCGGAGGCCGGGCGTTGTCCGGCCTCCTGTCGTTTGGGTTTATTCTTCGCCGCCGTCGTCGCCGCCGCTGTCATCGGCGCCGTCGTCACTTGCGTCATCGGAGCTCTCGTCGCTCGCCTCTTCGCTCGTTTCCTCTTCGCTGGAGCTCTCCTCCTGCGTCATGGCTTCCTCGACGGTGGTCTCCTCGCTCTCATAGGAGGATTCGATCGTCTGCGTTTCCTCCGACACATATTCGGAATAGGAGAACGACGTCTCGGACGTATCGCTTTCCCAGCTCGATACCTCGGTGATCGAGACGGTTTCGTTGTATTCTTCCTGTGTGATCACGGCGGCAACGGCAACCGGTGCGCCATCGCGCAGCACCGCGAGCGCGATATCGGACTTACCGGCCTTCAGGTCGCGGCTGACGGCGATATCGACATCGACGGGCTTGTGAACCTTGTGGCCATGCACTTCGGACAGCACGTCGCCCGGCTTGATGCCCTGTTTGTCGGCGACGCCGCCCTTCTTGACCGATAGCACGAGAACGCCGTGTTCGCCCTTGGCGAGCTTGAACTTCTTGATGACGGCCTTGTTAACGGGCAGCAGCAGCGCGTCGAGCGCTCTCGATATCTGCGGCGCGGGCAGGCCATGCGACGGCGGGGTCGCGGCGTGAGCGGCTGAATATCCTGAGATAGGCGAGGCAATATTGGCAATAACAAGCAATGCGCGCAGCGCGTTATAGACAGTCTTCAAAGGTTTTCTCCACCCGGGGCGCGCCGGCGGGGGTGCCGGTTCTGCGCCGGTGCAAGAAATAGCAGTCGAGCTTTAACATGATGCTAACTTATTAGCAGGTTGTGACGTGCGCTTCGGCAGCTTTGAGGCTGTCCACGTCGCCACCAAACGCAAACCAGGAAACCGGATCATGAACCTTCGATCTCTCCTGCCGTGGGGCTCCGCGGCGGGCCGCAATCCCGTGCCCGCCCGCCACGACGTCACCGAGCGCAAGGCCGCGGCCGGCTTCCTGTCGCTGACATCGGAGGGCAGGGCGAGTTGGACCGGCCGCTCCTACGCGGCCTTGTCGCGCGAGGGCTTCATGCGCAATCCGGTGGCGCATCGCTGCGTCAGGATGGTGTCGGAGGCAGCGGCCTCGGTGCCGCTGCTGCTCTACGAGCAGGACCGCGAACGGCCGGACCACCCGCTGCTTCATCTTCTGCGCCAGCCGAATGCCCGCATGAGCGGTCCCGATTTCTTCGAGGCGCTCTACGGCCATCTGCTGCTCTCGGGAAACGCCTATGTCGAGCCGGTCGAGATCGGCGCCACCCTGCGCGAGCTGCATCTGCTGCGGCCCGATCGCATCGGCATCGTCGAGGGCCGCGACGGCTGGCCGGAGGCCTATGACTATCGCGCCGGCGGCCTCGTCCGCCGCTTTGCCGTCGAGACCGAAGGGCTCGGCCTGCTGCACCTGAAGCTCTTCCATCCGCTCGACGATCATCTCGGCTTTCCGCCGCTGGCGGCCGCCCAGGTGGCGCTCGATCTCTCCAATGCGGCCGCCACCTGGAACAAGGCGCTGCTCGACAACTCCGCGCGCCCCTCCGGCGCGCTCGTCTACCAGCCCAAGGAGGGCGGCAACCTCTCGCCGGACCAGTATGAGCGGCTGAAGCAGGAGCTTGACGAAGGCTATTCCGGCCCGATGCGCGCCGGCCGGCCGCTGCTGCTCGAAGGCGGGCTCGACTGGAAATCCATGGGCCTTTCGCCCAAGGACATGGACTTCGTCGAGGCCCGCAATGGCGCTGCCCGCGACATCGCACTCGCCTTCGGCGTTCCCCCCATGCTGCTCGGCATCCCCGGCGACAACACCTACGCCAACTACCAGGAAGCCAACCGCGCCTTCTATAGGCTGACGGTTCTGCCCATGCTGACCCGCACGCTGGCGGCGCTGTCGACCTGGGCGGCGGCAGGCTATGGCGACGGGCTGCGGCTGGAGCCGGATCTCGACAAGGTCGCGGGTCTCTCGGCCGAGCGCGGTGAGCTCTGGAAGCGGGTGGGCGAGGCGGTGTTTCTGACGGATGAGGAGAAGCGGCAGGCGGTGGGGTATTGAGGGGGGAGTGTCTGGCCAAATGCAGGCATAGAGTGTAAATGATGCCGATGCACTCAATGCTTCCCGACGGTCTGACATACCAGCCGGATTTCCTCTCCGAGGAGATAGCTACCGCGCTCGTCGCGGCGTTGGATGGGTCGCCTTGGGACGAAACCCTGAAACGCCGCGTCCAGCATTTTGGATACCGCTATGACTATCGCGCTAGGGCGGTGACCGGCGATGCCTATCTCGGGCCTTTACCGCCTTGGCTCCGCGAGGTTGTCGCGCGCCTGGTCGCGGCGGGGCACTTCCCGCATCCGCCCGATCAGGTCATCGCCAACGAATATCATTCGGGGCAGGGGATCAGCGCCCACGTCGATTGCCTCCCCTGTTTCGGCGACAATATCGCCTCGCTCAGCCTGCTGTCGCCGTGTGAGATGATCTTCCGTCATCCCGCCACCGGCGAGAAGCGGATATTGACGCTCGAGCCCCGCTCGCTGCTGAAGATGGATGGCCCAGCGCGCTATGAATGGACGCATGAGATTCCGGCGCGGCTTGCCGATATCGTCGACAGCGAAAAGCGCTTGCGGCGGCGGCGGATATCGCTGACGTTTCGCAATGCGGTCAAGACGACGGGTGAGGGACGACATTGAGGCCAGCTCGGAAATTTGTTATACAGCGTATTACAGATCGAGGAGCAAGCCGATGACCAAGCCCGTTCTCTCCGACCCGATTGCCCTGCGCATTCCAGAAGACATGCTGAAGGACATCGAGACCATCGCCAAGGCCACCGACCGCAGCCGCAGCTGGGTCATCGTCCGGGCGCTGAAATACTATCTGATGGAAGAGGGGAATGATGTTCTGCAGACGCTGAAGGGCGAAGAGCAGATCCGCAATGGCGAGACCGTCGATTTCGAGGAGTTCATGCGGGAACTGACATCGTCTCCCAGAGATGACGCGGCATGATGAAGGTCATTCTTTCCAAGGATGCCGCAGACTATCTCAGCCACGAATATGGCTATCTGAGCGCGTTTAATTCCCGCGCTGCCGACGCCGCCATGGCGCGAATTCAGGGCGGCATCAGGAGGCTCGCCGCTTACCCGCAGATCGGCGCTCCTGTGCCAATGCTGGCGGGACGCCACCAGCTGGTCGTCGGCCCCTATATCATCACCTACCGCATCGGCCGCGATGCCATCATGGTCTCCGACATCACCCACGGTAGACAGCGCGAGCAACTGGACAAGGACGACGGGCTCGACGAGAGCGACTGACGCGTCGCGAGTACCGCACGGGTTTTGAACCTTGTTGGGCCGATCTCATCGGTAATTGATTCATCGTGTGAACCGCCGGACTCAATCTTGGAGCGGCTGCCCGCAACAGATTCAAAAGACAGCAAGAATTGAACCGGCCGCAGCATCGCTGCCGCCGAAGACGCGTCTCGCGCACCCACACACCCACGCACAAAGGCCCAAACCAATGGCCGATTTCTCCAACGATACCAGCCTCTGGGCGACCAGGGCGCTGGGCGCGTCGGCGGGTGCCGCCGTGTCGCTGATCTATCTTTTGCCGAAGAGCCGGCGCGAGGCGGCTAGCCGGTTTTTCACCGGGCTGACCTGCGGCATCGTCTTCGGCGGCCCAACGGGGATCTGGATCGCCGAGCGCCTGGATCTGGTCGATCGGCTCTCTGCTGTCGAAGTGATGCTGTCGGGCTCTGCAGCCGCCAGCCTCTGCGCATGGTGGGGGCTCGGCATTCTCCAGCGCATCGCCGGCCGATACGGCGCCCGTAACCGGTAAAGCGCCGGCCACAAAACCATCAAACGAGGAGCATGATCATGACCGCAAGCCGCGCGCTGGCGCGCATCCCCACGCGCTTGTCCACCCGGGCCATTCCCGGCGCGGATACGCGCAAGTTCGCCAATCTGGAGCTGCGCGGCCTCAGCCGTGACGGCACCTTTTCCGGCTATGCCAGCGTCTTCGGTGAGGTCGATCTCGGCAAGGACGCGATCGAGCGCGGCGCCTTTCTGCGCTCGCTGAAGACACGTGGTGCGGCTGGCGTGCGGATGCTCTTCCAGCATGATCCGGCCGAGCCGATCGGCGCCTGGAAGACGATCCGCGAGGATAGCCGCGGGCTTTATGTCGAGGGTGTGCTCGCCGATGGCGTCAGCCGCGCCCGCGAGGTGCACCAGCTTTTGAAGAACGGCGCGCTGGATGGCCTGTCGATCGGCTTTCGCACCGTCCGCGCCAAGACAGACGCCAAATCCGGCGTGCGCCGTATCCTGGAGGCCGGCCTCTGGGAGATCTCGGTGGTGACCTTCCCCATGCTGCCGTCCGCCCGCGTGCAGAACATCAAGAATGCGCGGTGGTTCCGCGACAAGGAGACCGAGCTCGTCCGCGCCATGCGCCGGGCCGCCCGGATGATACTGCAAGACACATTCAAGTAGACCTTCACAAAGGATGATCCCGCAATGACCAACATGCAGATTGCCGAGAAGACCGCCCCCGAAATCAAGGCCGCGCCTGAAATGACCGCCGCCTTCGACGAATTCATGGAAGCCTTCGAGGCCTTCAAGGAAACCAACGACGCCAGGCTCGGCGAGATCGAGCAGAAGCTGACGCCGGATGTCGTCACCCGCGACAAGATGGACCGCATCAGCCGCGCGATGGACGAGCAGAAGAAGGTGCTGGACCAGCTGGCGCTGAAAAAGGCCCGCCCGCCGCTCGGCCGCACGCATCCGGCCAGCGGCGAGATCACCGAGCACAAGGCCGCCTTCGAGCAGTATATCCGCCGTGGCGACGAGGTCGGCCTGCGCGAGATCGAGGCCAAGGCGATGTCCTCTGGCTCCGGCGCCGATGGCGGCTATCTCGTGCCCGACGAGACCGACAGCGCCATCGGCCGTCGTCTCTCCGTCGTGTCGCCGATCCGCTCGATCGCGACCGTCCGCCAGGTCTCCGGCGCTGTGCTGAAAAAGCCCTTCGCGATCTCCGGCATGGCGTCCGGTTGGGTCGCGGAGACCGCGGCACGCCCGCAGACCAATGGCGCCCAACTTGCCGAGCTCTCTTTCCCGACCATGGAACTCTACGCCATGCCGGCCGCCACCCAGGCGCTGCTCGACGATGCCGCCGTCGATATCGAGGCCTGGATTTCAAGCGAGGTCGACACCGTCTTCGCCGAACAGGAAGGCGCCGCCTTCGTCGCCGGCGATGGTGTCAACAAGCCGAAGGGCCTGCTGGCCTACACTTCGGTCGCTGACAGCGCCTGGAGCTGGGGCAATCTCGGCTACATCACCACGGGCGCCGCCGGTGGCTTCAAGGCGACCGGCGCCTCCGACACGCTGATCGACACGATCTATTCGCTGAAGGCGGGCCATCGCCAGAACGCCAACTTCGTGATGAACCGCAAGACCCAGGCCGAGGTGCGCAAGCTCAAGGACGCCGAAGGCCGCTACCTCTGGCAGCCGCCGGCAACGGCAGGCGAAGCCGCCTCGCTGGTCGGCTTCCCCGTCGTCGAGGCCGAGGACATGCCCGACATCGCCGCCAATGCGATGGCCATCGCCTTCGGCGATTTTCGTGCGGGCTATCTGGTGGTTGACCGCACGGGTGTGCGGGTGTTGCGCGATCCCTATTCGGCCAAGCCGTATGTGTTGTTCTACACGACCAAGCGGGTCGGCGGCGGGGTGCAGAACTTCGAGGCGATCAAGCTGGTGAAGTTTGCGGTGAGTTGATTGGGTTGGGGGCGGTGGGTGCGGTGCGGTTGGCGTTGTGCCGCTTCGAATGCGGCTGGCGTAGTGCCCAGTGGCCCCGAATGTAGCTTGCGTCGCGCCCGGAGCCCCCTCGTCCCCGGTGCAACTTTGTTGCACCTGAACCCTTCGGGCCACCTTCTCCCCGCGGGGGAGAAGGGATGGAGCGAGCGGCCCACTCCGAGTCTCTTCTCCCCAGCGGGGAGAAGGTGCCGGCAGGCGGATGAGGGGGCCGCCTGCTCCAGCCTCTCAAAAGCACCAACCCGGCACACCCACCTCAAACATCACCAGGAACCCCACGATGACCTACGCCCTCATCACCCCACCCACCTCCGAACCCATCACCCTCGCCGAGACCAAATCCCACCTCCGCCTCGACGACACCAACGAGGACACGCTGCTCACCGCGCTCATCCGCACCGCACGCGAACACCTGGAGCGCGCAACCGGCCTCAGCCTCATCACCCAAACCTGGCGCCTCTATCTTGATTCAATTCCTGAAGACGGCGTGATTCAGATCGCGAGAGGCCCCGTCCAAGCCATTGAAAGTCTGACACTTTACGACGCATCCGGCGAAGAGCTGAACCTGCCGCTGACCGGCCACATCCTCGACGGCCACGCCCGCCCGGCGCGCCTCGTGCTCGGCCGAGCTGTCAGCGCCGGCCAGCCCATCAACGGCATCGAGATCGACTTCACCGCCGGCTTCGGCGAGAGCGGCGCCGAGGTGCCGGAGACGCTGAAGCGGGCGATGTTGATGCATGTGGCACAGATGTTCGCATTCCGGGGCACGGTCGCGGTCGAGGACCAGCCGGCTGATATTCCGGCAGGCTACGACCGCCTGATCGCGCCCTTCATGGTGAGGAGGCTCTGATGCGCTCGGTCTTCTTCGATCCCGGCCAGATGACGGCGCGGCTGGCGCTGGAAGCGCCCGTCGAAACCTCGGATGGCCAGGGCGGCGCCACCGTCTCGTTTGCCGAGATCGCCTCATTCTGGGCCCGCATCGAACCGGTGAGCGAACTGCGCGAGGAACAGGCGGGCGCCGATGTCTTCACGCTCACCCACCGCATCTGGCTGCGCTTTCGCCACGATATCCAAGCCGGCATGCGGCTGCGCAAGGGCACGCGCACCTTCGCGATCCGCGCCTGGCGCGATCCTGATGATCGCGGCAACTATCTCGTTTGCCTGTGCGAGGAGGAAGCCCAATGAGCGCTGCCAATGAACTGCTGACGGCGATCCAGACGCGCATTGCCGACGATGCGGAACTTTCGGCCATGATCGGCCCCGAAGGCCTGCGCGACCGCCTAGTCTCGGGCCGAAAACTCCCCGCCATCATCGTCGCCGATCTCGCAAGCAACGACTATTCCACGGCGACCGAAGCCGGTGCCGAGCATTTGCTGACGCTCGAAATCTGGACTGACGCCGGCGGCCGTAAAGAGGCCGCGACCATAGCCGAACACCTGCGCATGCTGCTGCACGACGCGCCGCTCTCGCTGGAAACGCACCATCTCGTCGGCCTGCTGCATCTTTCGACACGCACCCGGCGCGAACAGAAGACTAGGCTGCATGTCGCCGAGATCCGGTTCCGGGCGGTGACGGAGGTGACGGTCGAGGTTTCGGGCGGCTGAGAGCCCAAATCTGGACGGCGATACAGTATTGCTGTATAGACATTGTCCATACGAGTTCATGAATCCGCATGCGGAGCGACTGACATGCCCGGCGTCAAGAAAAGCGAAACCATCAACCTGCGCATCGATACTGAGACGCGCGAGATCATCGCGCGCGCGGCCGCTGTCAGCGGCAAGTCGCTCACGGCATTCATGACAGAGGCCGCGTTTTATTCGGCGCAGAAGGAGTTGCTCGATCAGCGTTTCATCGGCGTCGATGCGGCCGTCTTCGATGCCGTCGAGGGGCTTCTCGGCGAACCGGCGAAGGCCAACGATAGGCTCGTCGCGCTGTTCAAATCCAACGCCGAATGGATCGACTGACGGATGTTTCGCAAGCCCGTTCCTCTCGGCGAGCATCATCTGGTCGATGATTTCGACAGCGGCAAGCCGGCGCTGGATGGCTTTCTGAAGGACATGGCGCTTTACAATCAGCAGCAGGAATATACCCGGACCGTCGTCATCGCGACCGAGGATTACCGCGTCGTCGGCTATCACTCGCTGTGCGCGGGCATGATCAGCCGCAACAGCGCGCCGAGACAGGTCAAGGGACATCGGGCGCCGGGCGAGATCCCGGTTGCGCTGCTGGCACGGCTTGCGGTCGATCGCCGCCATCAGAATATGGGGTTGGGAAGCGCGCTGCTGAAGCACGCGCTGATGTCCGTCGTCTCTTCGTCGCGCTCGGTCGCCTTCCGTGCCGTCATGGTTCATGCCCTGGACGACGAGGCGGAGGCCTTTTATCTGAAATTCGGCTTCCGCGCCGCCAAGGGTCTCGAGCGCACGCTGCTTTTGCCGACGAAGGACATCGTGGCTTCGCTGGCTCAGGCGACCTGAGCAACCGGCTTCGCGCGGCGGATGAGGCTTGCCAGCATCAGCACGAGGCCGAAGGCGAGTGCGGCGAGCGTGCAGCATAGGGCCATCACCATGCCGGCGCCGGCGCGATCGAGGATGGCGGTGAAGATGATGGGGGCGGCGGCGTTGGCGATGTTTTGCGGCAGCGACAGGCGGGCGGCCTGCAGGCCGTATTCGCGCGGCGAAAACAGCGCCAGCGGCAGCAGCGCGCGGGCGACGGCCATGACGCCGGCGCCGAAGCTGTAGATCACGATGAAGCCGACGAGCAGCGATGTCGAGGGCGGGGCGATGAGGATCAATCCGAAGCTCGCCACCATCAGGCCGATCCCGGCGATGGCGCTGACGATCGGGTTGCCGCGCTTGCCGAGCAGCATGTCCATGCCGCGCGCCGTTATGCCGATGACCCCACGCGCCGAGCCGAGCTGCAGTGCAAGCATCGGCGCGGCGCCGTATTGGCGCAGGACCTCCAGCAGCGATGGCGCCAGCCCGAAGGTCACGAAGCTCGATAGCGTCGTTGCCGCCGCGAGCAGCAGGAAGGCCTTGCGCCGATCGTCGGGCGAAAGATCGACCGGTGCTGCATGCATCTCGGCGGATCCCTCTTGCGTGGCTGCCGGACGCGGCAGACCGAAGAGATAGAGCGGCAGGCAGACGCACAATTGCAGCGCGGCGCAGATGACGAACGTGGTCCGCCAGCCGAACTGGGCATCGAGCAGGCTGAGGATCGGCCAGAACAGCGCGCTGGAGAGCCCGGTGAAGAGCATCAGGATGGCGATGACGCGTTTGCCGTTGAGACCCTCGCGCTCGACGACGGCGGTATAGGTCGGCGTCGTCAGGCCGAGCGCCCCGCCGATTCCGATGACGATCCAGGAGATCGTATAGAGCACGATACCCTGTGTCGCCGCCAGCATGAGAAGGCCGGCGGCGAAGGTGACGGATGACGCGGCAAGCACGGGCACGGCGCCGTGGCGCTGCAACAGCCGGCCGATCGTCGGGCCAAGGAGCGCGAGGACGACCATCATCACGGTCAGGCCGCCGAAGACGATTTCATTCGCCAGCCCGAGATCGGGCGCGATCACCCGACCCATGACGCCGAGCATGTCGAATGTCGTGCCCCAGCCGATGAGCTGCGTCACGGTGAGCACGGCAATCAACTGTGTCGAACGCAGGGGAAAAGGCCCGGGCATGGTGTGACTTCGGCGAAGGGAAGGGATCGAAGCGGTCGTAGCATCTTCGCCATCAGGTTCAAAGTGACAAGTCGATGACATCGCGGGCGTTCCATCGGGGCGCCTTTTTTCGTGGAAGGGATGAGGCCATGGTGGCGCAGAAGGGCAAGGATCTGCTGTTGAGGGTTTTCAACGGCACGGATTATGAGACGGTGGCGGGGCTGCGCTCGAAGCGGCTGTCCTTCAATGCCGAGACGGTGGATGTGACCGATGCCGAGAGCGCCGGGCGCTGGCGCGAGCTCTTGGGCGGCGCCGGCGTGCAGCGAGCCTCGGTTTCGGGTTCAGGCATCTTCAAGGACGCGGCTTCCGACCAGCTGGTGCGCAACGCCTTCTTCAACGCCTCGATCCTGAGCTGGCAGATCATCGTGCCGGATTTCGGCAGCGCCACTGGACCGTTCCAGGCTAGCGCGCTCGAATATTCCGGCCAGTATAATGGCGAGGTGATGTTCGAGCTGGCGCTGGAATCGGCCGGCGCGATCACCTTCGAGGCGCTGTGATGGCGGCCCGCACGACAGTGGGACAAGCGGCAGGGCGAAGGGCCAATCGCAGGCGCGGCGAGATTGAGGCTGAGATCGACGGCGAGCGGCGGGTGTTGTGCCTGACGCTGGGGGCGCTGGCGGAGCTCGAGACGGCGTTTTCGGTCGATAGCCTGAATGGGCTGGCCGAGCGTTTCGCCGGTGGCCGGCTGAAGGCGGCGGATATGATCCGCATCATCGGCGCCGGCCTGCGCGGCGGCGGCAATCTCTATTCCGACGAGGATGTGGCGGAGGCCGATATCGAGGGCGGCATCGGTGGTTATGCCGCGATCGTCGGCGATTTGCTGGTGGCGACGTTTTCGGGGGATGGCGCGGACGCCTCCGCGCGCCCCCTCTAGCCGCAGCGGGCATCGGGACGACGGACAGTGCGGGGCCAACGCCTTTCCCCTGGGCGCGGGTTCTGCATGTCGGTCTCTGCCTGCTGCGGCTTCCCCCGCAATCCTTCTGGGCGATGACGCCGGTCGAGTTTCACGCCGCCGCCGGCGGGCTGTCGTCGCCGCGTGCCGCCGTCTCCCGTGCCGATCTCGACGGGCTGATGGCCCGCTTTCCGGACAGCCGGGCGATACACGAAACGAGGAACGACCATGACCGATGACCAGACGGACCTGTCGGCCATGACCGACGAGGCGGCGACGCTGCGGCGCGCGCTTGACGATCTGGAGGGGCGCTCGCGCTCCTTCGGCTCGGCGCTATCAGGGGCGCTGCGCAGCGCGGTCTCGGGCGGCAAGGGACTTGATGACGTGCTGCGCGGGCTGGCCAATCGGATGACGGATATCGCGCTGCAGGCCGGGCTGAAGCCGCTGGAAACGATGCTCTCGGGCGCCGCCTCCAGCCTGTTCGGTGGCGCCGGCAAGCTGCTTCCCTTCGCCGATGGCGGTGTGGTCTCGCAGCCCACCTATTTCCCTCTCGGCGGCGACATGGGGCTGATGGGCGAGGCGGGCAGCGAGGCGATCCTGCCCCTGCGGCGCGGTGCCGACGGTTCGCTCGGCGTCGCCGCATCGGGGGCGGGGGCGGCACCGCAGATCGTCTTCAACGTTACCGCGACGGATGCCGAGAGCTTCCGAAAGAGCGAGGCGCAGATTTCCTCGATGCTGGCGCGCACCGCAATGCGCGGCCAGCGCAACCTGTGAGGATTAGAGTAGATGACATCCGGTTTCCACGAGGTGCGCTTTCCGCTCCGCCTGTCGCTGTCGACGAGCGGCGGGCCGGTCAGGCGCACCGATATCGTCAATCTCTCCAATGGCCGCGAAAGCCGCAACAGCCGCTGGCGCGACGCGCGCCGCAGTTATGATGCGGGCTCCGGCCTGCGCTCGGTGGCGGATCTCTACGAGGTGCTGGAATTCTTCGAGGCCCGTAGCGGCGAGCTCTATGGCTTCCGTTTTCGAGATCCGATCGATTGCACGTCGACCCGCCCGGGCGCCGAGATCGGACCCGGCGACCAGCCGATCGGCATCGGGAACGGCGTGACTGTCGCGTTCCCGCTCGCGAAAACCTATGGCGATGCCGGGGCCAGCAGCACGCGGCGGATCGCCAAGCCGGTCGAAGGCTCGGTCGTCGTCGCGGTGGATGGTGTGCCGCAGCCGTCGTCCGCCTTCGTGTGCGACCCCACGACCGGCATCGTCACCTTCGCGGCCGATGCCGTTCCGCCAGAGGGTGCCCCGGTGACGGCCGGGTTCCTGTTCGACGTGCCGGTGCGCTTTGCGACCGGGCGCATCGACGTCAACCTCTCGGCCTTCAACGCCGGGCGCATTCCCACCATTCCGCTGATGGAGATCATGCCATGAGGCATATTCCGGACGGGCTCGCCGCGCATCTTGCAGGCGACGCCACGACGCTCTGCCATGCCTGGCGGGTGACGCGCCGCGATGGCGTCGTGCTCGGCTTTACCGAACACGATCACGACCTGACATTCGCGGGCACCACCTTCCTGGCGGCGAGCGGCTTTTCCGCCAGTGCGGCGGAAGCGGAGGCGGGATTGCCGGCCGCCACCAGCGATGTCGCCGGTGGCTTCTCCAGCGCGGCGATCACCGAGGAGGATCTAACGCGCGGCCGCTATGACGGCGCCCGCGTCGAGGTGCATCTCGTCAACTGGGCGGACCCCGGCCAGCACATGCTCTTGAAGGTGCAGGAGATCGGCGATGTCACGCGCGATGCCGGCCAGTTCCAGGCGGAACTGCGCAGCTTCGCCAGCCGCCTCGGCGAGCCACAGGGCCGCGTCTATGGCCGGCGCTGCGACGCGACGCTTGGCGATCAAAGATGCGGCATCGATCTCCCGGCACCCGCGATGCGCGCCGAAGGCGTGGTGGTCGCGGTCGCGGATGCCAGCCGGCTTTTGCTCTCCGGTATCAGAGCCGTGCCCGACGGCTTCTTCCGTTTCGGCGTGCTCCGTTTTCTCGATGGCCACAATCACGGCCAGCGGTTGGAGATCGAGACGCATGCGGTGAAGGACGGTCTGCTGGAGGTGACCCTCTGGCTGCCGCTCGAGGCCACCCCAAGTGCGGGCGATCGCGTCTTGCTCACGGCTGGTTGCGACAAGGCCTTCTTGACCTGCCGAACGAAGTTCGCCAACCACCTGAATTTTCGCGGTTTCCCGCACATCCCCGGCACCGATTTCGCTTACACCTATGCCGATGGCGAGACCCTTCACGACGGGAGCGCGCTGTTCAAATGACCGACATTTCAACGGAAGTGCTGCGCCTGGCCGAAGGCTGGATCGGCACGCCCTACAGGCATCAGGCCTCGCTCAAGGGCGTCGGCTGCGATTGTCTCGGGCTGATCCGGGGCATCTGGCGTGAGCTTTACGGCACCGAGCCGGAGCGCCCGCCACCCTATGCGCCCGATTGGGCGGAGCGTGGCGGCGGGGATCGGCTGATGGAGGCCGCACTCCGGCATTTCGGCCCGCCGCTGCCGCTTGTCGAGGCAAGACCGGGTGACGTGCTCCTATTTCGCTGGCGCCCGCAGCTCGCCGCCAAGCATGCCGGTATTCTGTCGGGCGAGCGGCAGTTCATCCATGCCTATGAGCAGGCGGCGGTGGTCACTTCACCGCTGGTGCCGAGCTGGCGCCGGCGCATATCGGGCGTCTTTCGTTTTCCGGAGAGATAGATGGCAACGCTCCTCTTCCAGGCCGCAGGCGCGGCAATCGGCAGCGTCTTCGGTCCTGTCGGCGCCATCATCGGCCGCGCGGCTGGCGCGCTGGCTGGAAGCGTCGTCGATCGCGCGCTGATCAACGGCCGCTCCACCGTGCGCGGCGCGCATCTGTCGAGCGCCCGCATTCCAGGCGCCGACGAAGGCACGGCGATCAACCGCGTCTACGGCAGCGTCCGCGTCGGCGGCACGCTGATCTGGGCAACACGTTTCGAGGAGGAGTTGACCAGCGAGCGGCAAGGCGGCAAGGCCACCGGCGGCACCCGCGTCGAGAGCTTTCGCTACTTCGCCAATCTCGCGGTCGGTCTGGCGGAAGGGCCGATCGGGCATGTCAGGCGCGTTTGGGCCGATGGCAAGGAACTGGATCTGACCAGGATCGAGATGCGCGTCTATCGCGGCGATGACACGCAGCTGCCCGATCCGCTGATCGAGGCCAAGCAGGGGGCGGGCAACGCGCCCGCTTATCGCGGGCTTGCCTATGTCGTCTTCGAGCGCCTGCCGCTCGATGCCTATGGAAACCGCATTCCGCTGCTGCAGTTCGAGGTCGTAAGATCGGTCGGCGAGCTGGAAAATGAGATCAAGGCCGTCTGCATCATCCCCGGCGCCACCGAGCATGGCTATCAGCTGGCGCAGGTCTCGGAAAGCCTCGGTGCCGGCAGCGCCCGCATTCTCAACCGCAACAGCCTGCGCGGCACGAGCGATTGGGATATCTCGATCGACGAGCTGATGGCGCTCTGCCCCAATCTCGAGCGCGTGGCGCTCGTCGTCTCCTGGTTCGGCACCGATCTGCGCGCCGGCCAATGCCGTGTGGTGCCCGGCGTCGAGGTGGCAAGCCGCGCGGAGGAAAGCACACCGTGGTCTGTCTCCGGCATCGCGCGTGGTGCCGCCCATCTCGTCAGCCGCAACAATGGCGGCCCGGCCTATGGCGGCACGCCCGATGATGCCAGCGTGCTGTCGGCGATCGCCGATCTCAAGGCGCGGGGTCTCAAGGTCTATCTCTATCCCTTCGTGATGATGGATATTCGCGCCAATAACGCCCTTGCTGACCCCTATGGCGGCGCGCATCAGGCGTCCTATCCCTGGCGTGGCCGCATCACCTGCGATCCGGCGCCGGGGCGGCCTGCTAGCGCCGACCGTACGGCGGCCGCGCGCGGGCAGGTTCAGGCCTTTGCGGGCAATGCGCAAGCGGGCGATTTCACGATCGCGGGCGGCCATGTGGCCTATCTCGGCGGTGAGGAGAGCTACCGGCGTTTCGTCTTGCACTATGCGCAACTCGCGCGCCTTGCGGGCGGGGTCAATGGCTTCCTGATCGGCTCCGAACTGCGCGGGCTGACGCAACTGCGCGATGGCGGCGATGCCTTTCCCTTCGTGGAGACGCTGGTGCGGCTGGCGGGCGATGTCAGGACGCTCTTGCCGGCGGCGAAGATCACCTATGGCGCCGATTGGAGCGAGTATTTCGGCTATCACCCGACGGATGGCAGCGGCGACGTCTACTTCCATCTCGACCCGCTTTGGGCCTCGCCTGACATCGATGCCGTCGGGATCGACAACTACATGCCGCTCGCCGACTGGCGCGACGACGATCTCGCCAGCGCCAATCCCGATGGCTTCCGGCTTGCCGACGGTCGAGATGCACTGATGGCAGCGATCAGCTCCGGTGAGGGCTTCGACTGGTACTATGCGGATGACGATGCCCGCAAAGCCCGGCAGCGCAGCCCGATCACCGATGGTCTGGCCGGCAAGCCCTGGGTCTTCCGCTACAAGGATATCGCAGGCTGGTGGGCCAATCCGCATTACGAGCGCAGCGGTGGCGCCGAGCGCGCGGCGCCCACGGCCTGGATACCGTCGGGCAAACCGATCTGGTTCACCGAACTCGGCTGCGGCGCGGTCGACAAGGGCGCCAACCAGCCCAATGTCTTCGCCGACCCGAAGTCGGTGGAAAGCGGAGCGCCGTATTTCTCCACCGGCATGCGCTCGGACAGCATGCAACGGCGCTTCCTCGAAGCGCACCATCTCTGGTGGGCCGGCGATGATGCGCCTGATGGCATGGTCGATCCGTCGCATCTCTTCGTCTGGTGCTGGGATGCGCGGCCGTTCCCGGCCTTTCCGTTGGCAACGGATGTCTGGTCCGATGGCGGCAATTGGCGTACCGGCCACTGGCTGAATGGTCGGCTTGGCGCGGGCACCCTGGCCGATATCGTGGCGGCGGTACTGCGCGACCACGGCTTTTCGGATTTCGACGTCTCCGAGGTGAGCGGCGACCTGATCGGTTACGTCAAGGGCGAACTCGGTTCGGCTCGCGATCTGATCGAACCGCTGCTGCAGGCGTTCCAGATCGATGCCTTCGAGGATGCCGGCCTCCTGCGCTTCCGTTCGCGCGCACGCGCCAGCTTGCCGGCTCTTCCGATCGAGACGCTTGTCGACAGCGAGAATGAGCCGCTTTGGCAGGAGACGCGCGGCCACGACAGCGATTTCGCCGCCGAGGCGGTGATGACGTTCTACAATCCCGATCTCGACTACGAGCAGGCAAGCGCCCGCTCGCACCGCGCCGGGCAGGCGACGAGCCGGCTGATCAAGCAGGACCTGCCAGCCGTCGTTTCCGAAGAGACGGCGCTCGATGCGGCCGAGGCGCTGTTGCGCGACGTCAGAATTGCTCGCCGCTCGCTGCGCTTCTCGCTGGCGCCCGGCCGGTTGGATGTGCAGCCGGGCGACGTCGTCTCGCTGACCGATGGTCCCGATGGCCGCTTCCTGGTCTCGCGCATCGAGGATGGCGATGCACGCCGCATCGAGGCGCGAGCCTTCGCACCGTCCTCGGGCGGCGCCCCGCCTGCCGTGACCGACGGCCGCAATGGCGGCGGTACCGCGTCGAACCTGTTCAAGCCGCTGGTGCATCTCATGGACCTGCCGCGCTTCGACGGCGAGGCGGCGGCGAGCTTCGCGCGCGGCGCGGTCTTCGCCAGACCGTGGCGCACTGTCGGCCTGTCGTCATCGGCGACGACGGAGGGCTATCGGGGCAGGGCGGTGCTCGACCGTCCGGCAACGATGGGGGCTCTTGTGTCCGCATTGGCACCGGGTGTTACCGGCCGATTCGATTGGTCCCAGGCGCTGATCGTTGATCTGGCTTATGGCGAGCTGTCCTCGGCGGCCGAAATATCGGTGCTGAACGGGGCCAATCGGCTGGCCGTGCGCTCAGTGGGTGGCGTATGGGAAATCCTGTCCTTCCTGCAGGCCGAAGAGATCGCGGCCGGGCGATGGCGGCTCGGCGGGTTGCTGCGCGGGCTTGCGGGCACCGAGGATGCGATGGTCTCGGGCATTCCCGAGGGTGCTGCCGTTGTACTGCTCGACGAGGCGGTCAAACCGCTTGGCCTGCGTAGCGACGAGGCTGGCCTGTCGCTCAACTGGATCGCCGAGGCGGCCGGTTCGCTTGCGATGGCGGGGCCGTTCGTGTTCGCGGGCGGCCTGCGCGCCGCCACACCGCTCGCCCCGGTTCATCTGCGCTGCCGGCGTACGGATGCCGACGATGCGCTCATTTCCTGGACACGGCGCGGGCGCGACAATGCCGACAGCTGGACCGGTGCCGACATCCCGCTCGACGAGCCCTTCGAGCGCTACCGGGTGGAAGTGCTTGATGGCGCCGACGCCGTAATCCGCGCCGTTGAGGTCCAGACGCCGGAATGGACCTATCCGCTGGCCGACGAAGTGCTCGATTTCGGCGGGCGGCAGGCGAGCCTTGCGGTGACGATCCGCCAGCTCGGCGAGCGCGTGCCGCTGGGATTGCCCGCCCGGGCGATCTTTCAGACGTGACATTTCAACCCAAGGAGAAGGACGATGCCTGATTTGAAAAACTGGTACAGCTCGAAGACCATCTGGGGCGCGGTCGTTGCGATCCTCGCTTCGGCTTTGCACTTTACGGG
This sequence comes from Rhizobium sp. NPDC090275, assembly GCF_044772225.1. Lineage (NCBI taxonomy): Bacteria > Pseudomonadati > Pseudomonadota > Alphaproteobacteria > Hyphomicrobiales > Rhizobiaceae > Rhizobium > Rhizobium sp. NPDC090275. The sequence goes on from NZ_JBIVYL010000003.1 coordinate 659,667, forward strand.
TGTGGATATCGCATCCGGCGATCGCGGCCAGATCGTCGATGCGATCGTCAATATCGCCGGCGCGCTGGGTGGTCTGCTGGCGGTCTATGGCCGGGTGACGGCGAAGTCCGCGATCAAGCCCTGAGTCCGGGGGCGATAGCGGCACGGTGGCGCGAATGCCGCCGTCAACCGTGCCTTTCCGGCCACAGCCGCGGCGTCGGGTGCCTTGCGGCATGCCCTCAGGCACCCCCAGGGACCCGACATTACCTTGCATTCATTTGCCATTCAGGTCTCCTGAGTACATAGTCAGGTCAAGTTGGTATCCATTGAAAGCATAGCACATGGCCTCTCCTCTGAGCGTCGCAGCGTTGGCCGTTTGGCTGACGGTACCGTCGCCCTCACCGGATAATACGCACAACCTTTTGGTGCGCGTAGCAGGCGATTGCAGTGAAGCCGCCCAGCAGGTTGTCGAGAAGACCGGGGGGCAGCTGCTCTCCGTTCAGCCCTCCGGCGACAGCTGCATCATCACCGTGCTCGTCCAGGGCAACGGCCAGCGACCGCGTAAAGTAACCGTCAAGGTTCCGATGTAGGCAGAATCGCCCTATTTAGACATCGAAGACATAACGCGGAGTAGAGCGGACCGATGCGCATCCTGGTAGTCGAAGACGACGTCAATCTGAATCGTCAGCTGAGCGAAACCCTGAAAGAGGCCGGCTACGTCGTCGACCAGGCGTTCGACGGCGAGGAGGGACACTTCCTCGGCGACACCGAACCCTATGACGCGATCATCCTCGATATCGGCCTGCCCGAACTCGACGGCGTCAGCGTTCTGGAAAAGTGGCGCGGCGCCGGTCGCGGCATGCCGGTGCTGATCCTGACGGCCCGCGATCGCTGGAGCGACAAGGTCGCCGGCATCGACGCAGGCGCCGACGATTATGTCACCAAGCCCTTCCACGTCGAAGAGGTGCTCGCCCGCATCCGCGCGCTCATCCGCCGCGCCGCCGGCCATTCCTCGTCCGAGATCGTCTGCGGCCCCGTTCGCCTCGACACCAAGACCTCGAAGGCGGTGGTCAACGGCGTGGCGCTGAAGCTGACCTCGCACGAATACCGTCTCTTGGCCTATCTCATGCATCACATGGGCGAGGTGGTGTCGCGCACCGAGTTGGTCGAGCACATGTACGACCAGGATTTCGACCGCGACAGCAACACGATCGAAGTCTTCGTCGGTCGCCTGCGCAAGAAGATGGGCGTCGATCTGATCGAAACGGTGCGCGGTCTCGGCTACCGCATCCAAGCGCCGACCAATGCGAATTAAGTCTCTTACCGCACGCGTCCTGCTTCTGACCACGATCTGGTCGACCGTGGCGCTTGTCGTAATCGGCCTGTTGATCTCGACGCTCTATCGCAAGAGCGCCGAGCGCGGCTTTCAGGATTTGCTTCGTGCGCAGCTCTATAACGTCATCAACTCGGTGGCGATCGGCGATCAGGGTGCGCTGTCGGGCAGCCCGCAGCTCGGTGACCTGCGCTTCGCCCAGCCGAAGACCGGCTGGTACTGGATGGTCGAGCCGCTGGGGACTTATACGGCCCCGCCGCTGGTCTCGCCCTCGCTCGGCGCCACGACCATCCCCGTTCCCTCCGTGCTGGAAGCGCCGTTCGACAAGAATTACGAGCGCTACTACCAGGTGACGGATACCTCGCAGAACCGCATTCAGGTCGCCGAGACCGAAGTGGTGCTCGACACCGATGGCCGCGCCGCGCGCTTTCGCGTCACCGGCAATGTCGATGTGGTCGAGGACGACGTTCGCAACTTCTCCCACAGCCTCTATCTCGCGCTCGCCGGCTTCGGCGTCGGCAGCCTGATCGTCAACGCGCTCGCCATTCTTTATGGCCTGAAGCCGCTCGACAAGGCGCGCGCCGCACTGGAGCGTATCCGCGCCGGCGAGAGCGAGCAGCTGAAGGGCGAATTCCCGCGCGAAATCCTGCCGCTTGCCAACGAGGTCAACGCGCTGATCGACAGCAACCGCCGCATCGTCGAGCGTGCCCGCATGCAGGTCGGCAATCTCGCCCATTCGCTGAAGACGCCGATCGCCGTGCTGCTCAATGAAGCCCGCGTCTTGGAGCGCTCGCATGGCGAGCTGGTCAAGAGCCAAGCGGAGTCGATGCAGGGGCAGGTGCAATCCTATCTCAACCGCGCCCGCATCGCCGCCCAGCGCGAATCCGTGCTCGCCCGCACCGATGCCGAGCCGGCGCTGGAGCGGCTGGTGCGCGTCATGCGCCGCCTCAACGTCGACAAGGAGTTCGACCTCGTCGTCAATCCGCCGCATCTGGCCGTGGCGCTGGAGCAGCAGGATCTGGAGGAAGTGGTCGGCAACCTGCTTGAAAACGCCTCGCGCTTTGCCGTCCACAAGGTCAGGCTTTCGGTGACGGAAGCCCCCGATGACGTCAAGGGCGGGGAGGGCAGCGCCCGCCGCCATTGGGTCGAGGTGATCGTCGAGGATGATGGCCCGGGCCTGGAGCCCGACCAGATCCGCGAGGCGCTGAAGCGCGGCCGCCGTCTCGACGAGAGCAAGCCCGGCACCGGCCTTGGCTTGTCGATCGTTACCGAGATCGCCAACGAGTATCAGGGCCGGCTGGAACTGTCGCGCGGTGAGTGGGGCGGGCTGAAGGCGCGCCTTATTCTTCCCGGTGTCACAAAGGATGTTGCGTGACGGGCGGCTTGATGCCAGAAAGACATTTGCATAGCATGCTTTACCTCGGCCTAAGGCGGGGTGCGGCTTGCACCTGTGGCGCGTTTGACACCTGGTTCGGGTTCGACTGAATGATACTTCGCTCAAAAGGCATAATTGGTCTTTCTCTTGTGGCATGCGTGGCTCTGTCCGGCTGCCAGACGACGAAGAGCGGCGCCTCATCCGGCCTTTTCGGCGGCCGTAAGCCATCGGCCTCCGCCACCATCATCGAAGCCCTGCAGGGCGGCATTGTCGGCCGCACCGGCGTGACCTTGAGCGACAGCGACCGGCAGCGGGCGCTCGAAGCCGAGTATCGTGCGCTGGAAGGCGCAGCCGTCGGTCAGCCGGTCGTCTGGAGCGGCCGCAATGTCAGCGGCAAGGTCGTGGCCGCGGCTCCCTATCAGGTCGGCTCGCAGAATTGCCGCCAGTACACCCACACGCTCACCGTCGACGGCAAGGACACGCTGGCGCGCGGCTCTGCCTGCCGCAATGGCGACGGTAGCTGGTCGCCTCTCGGCTGAACCAAAGTCCTGACGTCCGGCCCATCTGGCAAGGTGCGGCAAATTACTTCAAATCATCGTCATCGCAGCTTTGCATATTGGAATGATCGCGCGCTTCGAGTAATTGGCGGTCATGACTTTCTGGATTCTCCTGGCCGTGATGACGGCATCCGTTGCCGCTCTTCTGCTTTATCCGCTTTTGCGGGGCTCGAAGGCAACCGGCGATAGCCGTGCCGGCGAAACCGCCGTCTACCGCGACCAGCTTGCCGAACTCGACCGCGACCGCGCCGGCGGCCTGATTTCCGCCGAGGAAGCCGAGTACGCCCGCGCTGAAATCGGCCGACGACTGCTTGCCGTATCTAGCGCCGAGACGTCGGCTGCTCCCAAGGCCGGACGCGGATACCGTCGCGCCGCCGAAGTCTTCGTGCTGATGCTCCTGCCGCTCACGGGGCTCTGTCTTTACATCATAATGGGCAGACCCGACCTGCCCTCGCAGCCTCTCGAGGCGCGCCTGGAGAATCCCGGCAACGACATGGCGATCCTTGTCGCCAAGGCCGAGCGGCATCTCGCCGAGAACCCGGACGACGGCAAGGGCTGGGATATCCTGGCGCCGATCTACTTCAACACCATGCGCATTGCCGACGCCGAGACCGCCTACCGCAACGCCATCCGCCTGCTCGGCGAAACGGCGGCCCGGCTCGATGGGCTGGCCGAAACGCTGATTGCCGCCTCGAGCGGCGTGATCACCGACGATGCGCGTGATGTGCTGACGCGGTCGCTGAAGCTGGAGCCGGAAAACCCGCGCGCGCGCTTCTACATTGCGCTCGGTCTCGAACAGGCGGGCAAGGCCGACGAGGCCCGCGCCGGCTTCGAGGCGATCGCCAAGCAGTCACCACCCGACGCGCCATGGATGCCGCTGGTGAACGAGCATATCGCCAAGAACGGCGGCACGCCGGCTGTTGCGGGCAACGCTCCCACGGCAGCAGCACCGCTCGGTGGGCCGACGCAGGCTGATGTCGCGGCGGCCGATCAGATGAACAGCGGCGATCGTCAGCAGATGATCCGCGGCATGGTCGACAGTCTCGACGCGAAGCTGACCGAGAACCCCGACAATCTCGACGGATGGCTGCGGCTGGTCCGCTCCTATATGGTATTGAACGACAAGGACCGCGCGGCGGCGGCGCTGAAGCGCGGGCTGACGGCTTTCCCCGCTGATGGCGAGAAGGGCAAGCAGCTTGTGGCACTCGCCCATGAACTCGGTCTTCCCGCGGACGCAGCGGCGACACAAGGAACGATGCAATGACGCGCAAGCAGAAACGCCTTGCGGTAATCGGCGGCGGTATGAGCTTCATTGTCGCGGCCGTTCTGCTGGTGATGTTCGCCTTCAGCAATTCGGTCGCCTATTTCTACATGCCGACCGATCTCGCCAGCAATCCGGTGCCGCCGGGAACCCGTATCCGCCTCGGCGGCCTGGTCGGCGAGGGCAGCGTGGTCAGGGGCGCTGGCTCGACGGTGCGTTTCGCGGTGACCGATGCCTCGGGCGATCTGGTTCACGTCCGCTTCACCGGTATCCTGCCCGATCTCTTCCGCGAGGGGCAGGGCGTGGTGACCGAGGGCACCTTCGAGAGCGGCAGCGACGTTTTCACCGCCGATACCGTGCTTGCCAAGCATGACGAGAAATACATGCCCAAGGATGTCGCCGACAGGCTGAAGCAGCAGGGGCTCTGGAAAGAGGAACAGGCGGCGAAATGATCATCGAAATCGGCCACTACGCTCTCATTCTGGCGCTCGCCACCGCGATCATCGTGTCTCTGGTGCCGCTGATCGGCGCCCGGCGCGTGGATCAGGCGATGATGGATGTCGGGCCGATCGGCTCGGTGGTCCTCTTCGCGCTGGTCGCCTTCTCCTTCGGCGTCTTGACCTACGCGCATGTCGTCTCCGACTTTTCGGTGAAGAACGTCTGGGAAAACTCGCACTCGCTGATGCCGCTGATCTACAAATACTCCGGCGTCTGGGGCAATCACGAGGGATCGATGATGCTCTGGCTCTTGATCCTGGCTCTCTTCAGCGCGCTTGTCGCCGTCTTTGGCCGCAATCTTCCCGAGACGCTGAAGGCCAATGTGCTCTCTGTGCAAGCCTGGATCTCGGTCGCTTTCATCCTCTTCATCCTGCTCACGTCCAACCCCTTCGCGCGCCTTGATCCGGCGCCCGCTGAGGGCAAGGATCTGAACCCGATCCTGCAGGATATCGGCCTCGCCATCCATCCGCCGCTGCTCTATCTCGGCTATGTCGGCTTCTCCGTCTGCTTCTCCTTTGCCGTCGCCGCCCTGATCGAAGGCCGCATCGATGCCGCCTGGGCGCGCTGGGTGCGCCCCTGGACGCTCGCCGCCTGGACTTTCCTCACGCTCGGCATCGCCATGGGCTCCTACTGGGCCTATTACGAGCTCGGTTGGGGCGGCTGGTGGTTCTGGGATCCGGTCGAAAACGCCTCCTTCATGCCCTGGCTCGCCGGCACGGCGCTGCTGCACTCCGCGCTCGTCATGGAAAAGCGCGAGGCGCTGAAGATCTGGACCGTGCTGCTCGCCATCCTGACGTTCTCGCTGTCGCTGATGGGCACCTTTCTGGTGCGCTCGGGCGTGCTGACATCGGTTCACGCCTTCGCCAGCGATCCCTCGCGCGGCGTCTTCATCCTCTGCATCCTGCTGCTCTTCATCGGCGGCGCGCTGTCGCTCTTTGCCTTCAGGGCGCCGAGACTGACGGCCGGCGGCCTGTTCGCGCCGATCTCGCGCGAAGGCGCGCTCGTCGTCAACAATCTGATCCTGACGGTTGCCTGCGGAACCGTGCTGACGGGTACGCTTTACCCGCTGGTTCTGGAAACGCTGACCAATGACAAGATCTCGGTCGGCCCGCCCTTCTTCAACATGACCTTCGGCCTGTTGATGGCGCCGCTGCTCGTCATCGTGCCCTTCGGCCCGCTGCTCGCCTGGAAGCGTGGTGATCTGCTGGGCGCGCTGCAGCGGCTCTATGCGGTTGCGGCACTCGCCTTCGTCGCCGCCGTCGTGTTCTTCTATCTCCAGCATGGCGGCCCGGTCATGTCGGTTCTCGGTCTCGCGGCTGGTCTGTTCCTGGTCCTCGGCGCCATCGCCGACCTGTGGTATCGCGCCGGCATCGGCAAGCAGCCTGTTGGCATCGCCTGGCGCCGCCTCAAGGGCTTGCCGCGCTCCGCCTTCGGTACGGCGCTCGCCCATGCGGGCCTCGGCATTTCGGTGCTTGGCATCGTCGCCGTTTCCACCTTCCAGACCGAACACGTGCTGCAGATGAAGCAGGGCGAGGTGACCGATGCCGGCGGCTACACGCTGCGCTTCGACGGCATGAAGAAGGCGACCGGACCGAACTACACCGAGGATCGCGGTCATTTCACCATCGCCAGGGGCGGCGTCGAAGTCGCTGACGTCTGGTCGGCCAAGCGCATCTACACCGCCGGCCAGATGCCGACGACGGAAGCCGGTATCCGGACTTTCGGTGCGAGTCAGCTCTACGTCTCGCTCGGTGATCCAACCGATGACGGCGGCATCGTCGTGCGTATCTGGTGGAAGCCTTACATTCTCTGCATCTGGGGCGGCGCGCTCGTCATGGCGTTCGGCGGCTTCGTCTCGCTCAGCGACAGGCGCCTGCGCGTCGGCGCGCCACGCCGCAAGGCAAAGGCGCTGCAGCCCGTCATGGAGCCGGCCGAATGATGCGTCGCTTCCTTCTGGCCCTCCTCCTGATCGCGTCCGCAGCACCAGCCTTCGCCGTCAACCCGGACGAGATGCTGAAAGATCCCGCGCTTGAAAGCCGTGCGCGCGCGATCTCGGCGGAATTGCGCTGCATGGTCTGCCAGAACCAGTCGATCGACGATTCCAACGCCGAACTGGCCAAGGATCTGCGTCTGCTGGTGCGAAAGCGCATTACCGATGGCGATAGCGACCAGCAGGTCATGAGCTACATCGTCTCTCGCTACGGTGAATTCGTGCTGCTGAAGCCGCGCTTCGAAACTAAGACGCTGCTGTTGTGGGGCGCTCCGATCCTGCTCGCGGTGCTGGGTGCCCTGTCACTCGTGATTTTCGCCCGCCGCTATGCCGGCCAGCCGACCGGATCGGCGCTGACGAGCGACGAGCAGGCGCGTTTAAGCGAGCTGCTGAAGAAGTAAATACGCGCTCCAGGCGGAAGAATTCGGACATTACGAATTTTTCATGCCTCGGACAGTTCGCAGTAAGGTGTGCCGTCCTATATCTTCATCCATCGACCGATCCGGTAACCGCCGGTCCCGTGGATTTAAATATAAGAAGGTGCGTCTTATGCTGAAGACTATCAAAGCTCCGTCACTGTCGACCGTGCTCAAGGCCTCGACCGTTGCCGGTCTTGCCACCGCCGTCCTGGCGACCGGTGTCCCCCTCGAAATCACGCGTTCCTATGCCGAAGCGGTCAAGGTCGAGGCACCATCCGTGCCGAGCTTCGCCAATGTCGTCGACGCCGTTTCGCCTGCCGTCGTTTCGGTTCGCGTCGAAAGCCGCGTCAAGCCGGTCTCCGATGAGGATGGCAACAACGGCTTCTCCTTCGATTTCAACGGCCGTGGTTTCGACGATCTTCCCGATGCCCTGAAGCCGTTCTTCCGCCAGTTCGGCGAGCAGCAGGGCCGCCGTGGCCCTCCCGGCGCGCATCCTCCAGGCCCCGGCCAGCATGAGGGTCGTCTGCGTCCGGTCGCCCAGGGCTCCGGCTTCTTCATCTCCGAAGACGGTTATATCGTCACCAACAATCACGTCGTCTCCGATGGTGCGGCCTTCGTCGCTGTCATGAAGGACGGCACCGAGCTCGACGCCAAGCTGATCGGCAAGGACCCACGCACCGACCTCGCCGTGCTGAAGGTCGACGGCAAGGGCAAGAAGTTCACCTACGTCAACTGGGCGGACGACAACAACGTCCGCGTCGGCGACTGGGTGGTTGCCGTTGGTAACCCGTTCGGCCTCGGCGGCACGGTGACGGCAGGTATCGTTTCGGCCCGTGGCCGCGATATCGGCTCCGGTCCGTATGACGATTATCTCCAGGTCGACGCAGCCGTGAACCGCGGCAACTCCGGTGGTCCGACCTTCAACCTCAGCGGCCAGGTGGTCGGCATCAACACCGCCATCTTCTCGCCGTCGGGCGGCAGCGTCGGCATTGCCTTCGCAATCCCGGCTTCGACCGCCAAGGACGTCGTCGCCGACCTGATGAAGGACGGCCAGGTCTCGCGCGGCTATCTCGGCGTGCAGATCCAGCCGGTCACCAAGGACATCGCCGACTCGCTCGGCCTGTCTGAAGCCAGCGGCGCGCTCGTCGTCAACGCCCAGGCTGGAACGCCGGGTGAAAAGGCCGGCATGAAGGCTGGTGACGTCGTCACCGCCGTCAACGGCGAGACCGTCAAGGACGCCCGTGATCTGAGCCGCCGTATCGGCGCAATGACGCCGGGCAAGAAGGTCGAGCTCTCCGTCTGGCGCTCCGGCAAGTCCCTGCCTGTCACGGTTGAGCTCGGCACGCTGCCGGCAGAACAGCAGCAGGCTTCGACCGACGATGGCGATCAGGCACCGGAAGCACAGACCCCGGCATCCGAAAAGGCGCTCGCCGATCTCGGCCTGACGGTTGGTCCTGCCGATGACGGCAAGGGCCTGCAGATCACCGGCATCGACCCGAACTCCGACGCTGCCGACAAGGGCATCAAGGAAGGCGAGAAGATCACCTCGGTCAACAACCAGGAAGTCTCCTCGGCCGATGACGTGGTCAAGGTGCTGAACCAGGCGAAGAAGGATGGCCGCACCCGCGCGCTGTTCCAGATCCAGTCCAAGGAAGGCAGCCGCTTCGTGGCCCTTCCGGTCGAAAACCAGGGCTAAACGCCCCGGTTCTCCGGATCGAATTAGAAGGGTCGCGCGCTCGCGCGGCTCTTCCTGTCAACCCATCGCAGGTGACGACAATGACCTTCCAGCAAGACGATCACGCTTTGAGCCTTGCCGAAACACAGCCGGCGGGTAATGTCGGCCGCATGAAGATTCTCATCATCGAAGACGATCTGGAAGCGGCGGCCTATCTCACGAAAGCCTTTCGTGAGGCGGGTATTGTCGCCGACCATGCAAGCGACGGCGAAAGCGGCCTCTTCATGGGGACCGAAAACACCTACGACGTGCTTGTGATCGACCGCATGCTGCCGCGCCGCGATGGCCTTTCCGTCATCGCCGAGCTGCGCCGCAAGGGCATCCACACCCCCGTTCTCATTCTCTCCGCTCTTGGCCAGGTCGACGACCGCGTGACCGGCTTGCGCGCCGGCGGCGACGACTATCTCCCCAAGCCGTACGCCTTCAGCGAGCTTCTGGCGCGCGTCGAGGTTCTCGGCCGCCGCAAGGGCACGCCGGACCAGGACGTCGTCTACCGCGTCGGCGATCTGGAGCTCGATCGTCTGGCCCACGAAGTGCGCCGGGGCGGCAAGGAAATTCCGCTGCAGCCGCGCGAATTCCGCCTGCTCGAATATCTGATGAAGAATGCCGGCCAGGTGGTCACTCGCACCATGCTGCTCGAAAACGTCTGGGATTATCACTTCGATCCGCAGACCAACGTCATCGATGTGCATGTGTCGCGGCTGCGCTCCAAGATCGAGAAGGACTTCAGCCTGCCGCTGTTGAAGACCATTCGCGGCGCCGGCTACATGATCAAGGATGACGGATGAACCGCTTCTGGGTTCTCTTCAAGTCCACGGCAGTCCGCCTTTCGGCCCTCTACATCCTGCTCTTCGCCATCTGCGCCGCAACGCTCGTCTTCTATGTGACGGCGATGTCGGAACGGCTGCTCACCAGCCAGATCCGCGAGGCGGTGCAGCAGGAGGTCGACCAGGTTCAGCGCGCCTATGACAATGGCGGCATGAACCTGCTGTTGCGCACCATGGAGCGCCGCGCCCGCCAGCCGGGCGCCAATCTCTACATCATCGCCGGCCCCTCGGGCGACATCCTCGCCGGCAACGTCGCGTCCGTCCAGCCAGGCGTACTCGACGAGCAGGGCTGGACCAGTCTGCCGTTTCGCTATCAGCGCTATGCGGAAGGACGCCAGAGCAAGCCGCATATGGCAGTCGCCAACATCAACGTGCTCGATAATGGCCTGCGCATCCTGATCGGCCGCGACCTCGGCGAGCCGGAAGCGTTCCGCGTGCTCGTCAGGCAGGCGCTGATGGTCGCGCTGGCGATCATGGGGCTCGGCGCCGTCATCATCTGGTTTGGCATCGGCCGCAACGCACTGAAGCGCATCGACCGCATGTCGGCGGCGAGCAAGAAGATCATGGCCGGCGATCTCTCGCAGCGCCTGCCGGTCGGCGGCTCCGGTGACGAGTTCGATCGCCTCTCCGTGTCGCTGAACACCATGCTCGGCCGTATCGAGAAGCTGAACGAGGGGCTGCGCCAGGTCTCCGACAACATCGCCCACGACCTGAAGACACCGCTGACACGCCTGCGCAACAAGGCGGCAGACGCGATCGATACGCCGGATGCCGATACCCGCCGCGTGGCGCTGGAAGGGATCATTTCGGAATCCGACCAGCTGATCCGCACCTTCAACGCGCTGTTGATGATCTCCCGCGTCGAGGCCGGCTCGGTGGCCGCCGAGATGTCGACGATCGATCTGTCCGCCATCGTTGCCGATAGCGCCGAACTCTACGAGCCGGTGGCCGATGAGGCGGGCCTTGCCATGACCACTGATATCGAGCCAGGTATCGAGGTGCAGGGCAACCGCGAACTGATCGGCCAGGCGATCTTCAACCTCATCGACAATGCCGTGAAGTATTCGGCGGGTGTGGAGGCGGGTGGCGAAGTCTCGCTGCGGCTGACACGTCGGCCGGATGCCATCTGCCTTCAGGTCGCCGATCATGGCCCCGGCATCCCTGCCGACAAGCGCGAGGACGTGCTCAAGCGCTTCGTGCGGCTGGACGAGAGTCGCTCGAAACCAGGTACCGGCCTGGGACTGTCGCTTGTGGAAGCGGTGATGGAATTGCACAGCGGCAAGCTGGAACTCAGCGATACCGACCCGGATGCGGCGGCCAATCGCGGTCTCGCCGTTACGCTGGTCTTTCCCCTGAAGTAGGCGTTTCCGCGCTACCCCGAATTGTCTGTTGGCCATTTGCGTCTCAGACCCTAACTTAGCCTCAGGCGGCGAGCAGCCTTGATTCTGCTTCGACTTTCGCTGCCTGATGCCAGGGAGGGCGCATGCTGACGAATTCGATGCACAGCCTGAGCGAGGTGGTCGACGGCCTGTTGAAGCCGTTGAGCAAGACCGAATTGAAGCTCGTGCTTGATGATCTGCAGAAGATCGGCGCCGACGAACCCGTCGTGGCCGCCATGCTGAAGACCGAGGGCGCGCTTCGCGATTTCATCTCTGCCGCACTCACGCTCTCGCCCTATCTGCGCGATATCGCCAACATCGATCCCGGCATCCTCACCATCGCGATTAGCGAGCCGCTCGAGCCGCGCCTGGAGGCGCTGATCGCGGAAGCGCGTGACGCCTGGATGCCGCGCGACGGCGCGTCGCCGAGTGAGAGTGAGATCATGGGCCGCCTGCGCACGGTCAAGCGCCGTGTCGCGTTTCTGTTGGCGCTCGCCGATCTCGCCCGCGTCTTCGATGGCCGCACCACCACGGCGTGGCTGAGCCGGCTTGCCGAGGCGACGGTCTCGGCCGCAATCGATCATCTGCTTCTCTCCTCGCACGAAGCCCGCAAGCTGCAGCTGAAGAACGTCGCACGGCCGAGTGAAGGGTCGGGTCTCGTCGTGCTCGGCATGGGCAAGCTCGGCGCCTGCGAGCTCAACTATTCCTCCGACATCGATCTCGTCGTCTTCTTCGATGAGCAGGCGGGCATCCTGTCTGATCCTGATGATGCGATCGATATCTTCCCGCGCCTGATGCGCAGGCTCGTCCGCATCATGCAGGAGCGCACCGGCGACGGCTATGTCTTCCGCACCGATCTCCGGCTGCGTCCGGACCCCGGCGCCACGCCGCTTGCCGTCTCGATCGATGCCGCCATGGTCTATTACGAGGGCAGGGGGCAGAACTGGGAGCGCGCGGCCTTCATCAAGGCCCGCCCTGTTGCGGGCGATATCGCGGCCGGCGACCGTTTCCTGCGCGACCTCACCCCTTTCGTCTTCCGCAAATACCTCGACTACGCGGCGATCTCCGACATCCACTCGATCAAGCGGCAGATTCACGCCCACAAGGGGCATGGGGCAATCGCGGTCAAGGGCCACAACGTCAAGCTCGGCCGTGGCGGCATCCGCGAGATCGAATTCTTTGCCCAGACACAGCAGCTGATCGCCGGCGGACGCATGCCGGCGCTGCGCTCGCGCGCTACCGAGGAAACGCTGAACGAGCTCACCAAAGCCAAGTGGATCGACGAAGAGACCTGCGAGGAGCTGACGGAAGCCTACTGGTTCCTGCGCGACGTCGAGCACCGCATCCAGATGGTGCGCGACGAGCAAACCCACCTGCTGCCCGAGACCGAAGGCGAGCTGAAGCGCATCGCCTACATGATGGGTTTCAGCGACACACCGAGCTTCTCGGAGCGTCTTGTCGAGGTTTTCAGGACCGTCGAGCGTCGCTACGCGCGGCTGTTCGAGCAGGAGACCAAGCTCTCGACAGAGACGGGCAACCTCGTCTTCACCGGCCAGAACGATGATCCCGACACGCTGGTGACCCTACGCAAACTCGGCTTCGAGCGCCCCTCCGACATTTCGCGGGTTATCCGCACCTGGCACTACGGGCGCTACAAGGCGACGCAATCCGTCGAGGCCCGCGAACGGCTGACCGAACTGACGCCGGAGCTGCTGCGCGTGTTCGGCGAAAGCAAGCGTGCCGACGAGGCAATCCTCAGGTTCGACAGCTTCATCTCGGGCCTGCCCGCCGGCATCCAGCTGTTTTCGCTGCTCGGCAGCAATCCGGCGCTGCTCTCGCTGATCGTCTACATCATGTCGGCGGCGCCGAAGCTTGCCGAGGTCATCGCCGCCCGGCCGCATGTCTTCGACGGCATGCTCGATCCGGGCCTGATGGCCGAGCTTCCGACGCGGGACTATCTGGCGGGACGCCTCAAGGGCTCGCTGCAGCAGGCGCGCTATTATGAGGAGGTGCTGGACCGGCTGCGTATCTTCGCCGCCGAACAGCGCTTCCTGATCGGCATTCGCCTGCTGACGGGCTCGATCAATGGCGCGATGGCGGGCCGCGCGTTTACGCACCTGGCCGATCTGATCGTCGAGGCGGCGTTGAATGCCGTGCTCTCGGAGATCGAGGCGGCGCACGGTAAGTTCCCCGGCGGCCGCGTCGCCGTCGCCGGAATGGGCAAGCTGGGCAGCTTCGAGCTCACCGCAGGCTCCGATATCGATCTCATCCTGCTCTACGACTATGACGATGCGGCCGAAGAATCCGACGGCGCCAAGCCGCTGGATGCGGTGCGCTACTTCACGCGCATCACCCAGCGGCTGATCGCCGCTCTGTCGGCGCCGACGGCCGAGGGCGTGCTCTACGAAGTCGACATGCGCCTGCGCCCCTCGGGCAACAAGGGACCCGTCGCCACCCGCGTCAGCTCGTTTGCGAAATACCAGCGCGAGGAAGCCTGGACTTGGGAGCACATGGCGCTCAGCCGCGCGCGGCTAATCTGCGGCGATGCCAGCCTGATTGATGACGTCGAGCGCGTGATCGAGGAGGTGCTCTCGACGCGGCGCGATCTGCGTAAGGTGGCGAAGGATGTGGCCGAAATGCGCGCGCTGATCGAACAGGAAAAGCCGCCGGCCAACATGTGGGACCTGAAGCTTATCCCCGGCGGTGTCGTCGATATAGAGTTCATCGCGCAATACCTGGCGCTTATCGCGCCCGCGAAGGATGTCGCCCTCAAGGTCAATGGCATAAGCACCGGTGAAGCACTGAAACAGCTGGGAGCGCCGCTGATGGCGACCGCCGATGTCGATAGCTGCAGCGAGGCCTTCGGGCTCTATACCGAGCTCGCGCAGCTCATCCGGCTCTGCATCGATGGTCCCTTCGATCCCAAGGATGCGCCGGCGGGTCTCATCGATCTCGTTTGCCGGGCCGGCGATTGCCCTGACATCAAGACCCTTGAGGGAGAGATGAAGCAGCTGTCGAAGACGGTGCGGAAGGTCTTTCAGGCGGTGGTGAAGGCGTAGCGCATGTCGCGCAAAAGTGTGTAGCGGTTTTGCGGCGCCGACATGCGAAGCTTTAAGCAGCGCTGTCAGGGATCAGCAGCGAAATCACCGTGCCGATCGCCTCGCGTGAGCGGATCTTCATGCGGCCGCCGTGCAGGGTCGTCAGCGAGCGTGAGATGGCGAGGCCCAGTCCGGAGCCGCCCTTGCTCTTGGCATACTGGTTCTGGACCTGTTCGAAGGGCTGGCCGATCTTGCTGAGCGCGGTCGTCGGGATGCCGATGCCGGTATCGGCGATGGTCAAAATGACGCCGACCGAGGTGCGACGGGTGCGCACCGCAATCCGGCCGCCCTCGTCGGTGAACTTCACGGCATTGGACAGCAGGTTGAGCAGGATCTGTTTCATCGCCCGGCGATCGGCGTTGAGCGTCATGCCATCGCAGATGCGCTGCTGGATCTCGATGCGCTTCTCGCTGGCCGGGATCGCCGTGAAGCGCAAGCTTTCCTCGATCAGCGGCGCGAGATCGATCGTCTCGCATTGAAGCTTCATGTGGCCCGCTTCGATCTTCGACATGTCGAGAATGTCGTTGATGACGTTGAGCAGATGACGGCCGCTGTGATGGATGTCGCGGGCATATTCGTCGTACTTCGCCGAGCCGAGCGGACCGAACATCTCGTCCTGCAGGATTTCGGAGAAGCCGAGGATGGCGTTGAGCGGCGTGCGCAGCTCGTGGGACATGTTGGCCAGGAATTCCGACTTCGCCTTGTTGGCGGCCTCGGCGCGTTCCTTTTCCGAGAGATAATTGGCGTTCGCCAGCGACAGCGCCGATTTCTGCCGTTCCAGCGTCTGGCGGGAGGAGGAAAGGTCGCCGATCGTCGCCATCAGGCGGCGTTCGGAATCGCGTAGGCGCTCCTGGTTGCGCTTCAAAAGCGTGATGTCGGTGCCGACGGAAACCATGCCGCCATCGCGGGTGCGCCGCTCGTTGATCTGCAGCCAGCGCTCGTCGGCAAGCTGCACTTCGCTGGTGCGCGAATAGCCATTGCCATGAGCGTCGGCGATGCGGCGCTCGATGACGGGGCGGGCAGCGGCGGCGTTGACGGCGGCGCGTTCGGTGCCCGGCACCAGCACGCTGTCGGGAAGGCCGTAGGCCTGCTGGAAGTGCGTGTTGCACATCACGAGACGGTCGTTCTTGTCCCACAGCACGAAGGCTTCCGACGTGCTCTCGATCGCGTCCGCCAGCCGCTGGTCGGCTTCGGCGTAGCGCTGCGCGAGACGATGCTGCTCGGTCACGTCCATGGCGATACCGATCATGTGGACCTGGCCGGCATTGGTGCGGATGACCTGCGCACGGGCGCGCATCCAGACGTAATGGCCGGCGGCGTGGCGCATGCGGAAGATCTGGTCGATCTGCTCCGCGTCGCCACGGGCAACGGAGCGGGCGATCTCGTAGATGCCGCTGTCGTCAGGGTGCATGAGCCGGGCCGCATCGCCGAAGCACATATTGCCGTCGCCGCCTGGAAGGCCAAGCATCTGGTACATCGAGCGCGACCAGAAGAATTCGCGACGGTCGAAATCGAAATCCCAGAGGCCGCAACGGCCACGCGAAAGGGCCGTCTCGACCCGCTGGTTGGACTCGACGAAGATCTCGTCGGCATGGCGGGCGCGGCGCACCTGCATGTAATAGGCGTAGAGGATGACTAGGAGGATCGAGGAAATGCCTGCAAACAGCGTGACGTTGAGCGTCAACTCTTCGCGCCACAGCTGGCTGATGCGATCGAGCGAGGTCGCCGCAACCACATAGCCGCCGCTGTCGCCGATCAGCGTGATCTGCGCGTAGTGCGGCCGGCCGCCAATCGTGGTCTCAATCACGCCCGCCCGGTCGCCGAAGCGGCGGATCGCGGAGACCTCGGAGAAGAAATCGCCGATGCCGGCGCCGACATAGGCCGCACCGGCGGCGGACGCCGCAAACACCTTGCCGCTCGACTGCACGAGTAGAACGAAGGCGTCGTCGTCGAGCCGGTCCTGAGGCAGGAAGCGGGCGAGGCGGGCCTGACCTTCGGTCGCGTTACCGCTGTCGAATATCGCGGCGGAGTCTGCGAAGGCTGCTGCTGCGGTGGCGGCGGCGAGTGCCGTGGAGTGGCGGGCAGCGGCCTGCATGCGGTCGTGTTCGGAGAGCATGCCGAAGAAATGCGAGGCTGCGACGACGGTCAAATATGCAACGATAAGGATAGGAATGGCGCGCTTCAACACGGCCTCGGCATGCGTGTAATTTCGAGAAGATGATGGTCGCGAGGTCGCGGCGGTCTTGCCGGTGAAGCTTTCACGCCAGGCGCGGAAGCTCTCGAAATCGACACGCAGCCGTCCTTCGGCCACGGTTGCCCGCCGCACGTTCATCATTTTCTGAGCCTTGTCCCTCGTGATTCGCTGCGCCGCTCGCCCGAACCTGACTCAATGAATCATTGGTGATTCGCCTTGTCCAGAGGAAAAGGTAAAAATCTGTTAACCGATTCTAAGTGCTGATTTTTCCAGTATGCGTGGGAGGCGGCTTCGACAGGCTCGGCCGCCTCGTGTCGCAAATCACCCCTTGAGGGTGCGCTCGACGATGTCGCGAACGTCGGTGGAGAGCGCCGGTGCTTCGGCGATCTCGGTCAGCGCCTTGCGTGCATGTTCAGCTCTTGCGGGTTCCAGCGAACGCCAGGACCGCATCGAAGTGAGGATGCGCGCCGCCAACTGTGGGTTGCGTCCGTCGATGTCCAGGATTTCGCGGGCGAGGAAGCGGTAGCCCTCTCCATCCGCGCGTCCGAAGCCGGTGGGATTGCCGAAGGCAAACGTGCCGACCAGCGCGCGCACGCGGTTGGGGTTGGTGCGCTTGAACTGCGGATTGTCCATCAGCTTCAGCACCCGATCGAGCGCCTTTGCGCCCGGAATGGTCGCCTGGACGGAGAACCACTTGTCGATGACAAGCGCGTTTCCGGCAAAGCGATCATGGAACGTGGACAGCGCTGCGGCCGCCTCGCTGCTGTCGGGGAAGCGGTGCGCAAGGATCGTCAGCGCCTGCATCAGGTCCGTCATGTTGTTGGCGGCGTCAAACGCGGCCTTGGCGCGGTCAGGCGTGTTCTCGGCATAAGACAGATAGGTGAGCGCGCTGTTGCGGAGCGCACGGCGACCGGCGCTCTTGGCGTCGGGGCTGAAATCGCCTGGTGTGGTCATACTGTCGTAGAGTGCCGCGAAGACGCTCTTGCCGGCGTCGGCGACCTGCTGCAGCACGGCGGAGCGGCCGGCGTGGATAGCGTCAGGGTCGTTGTTGCCGCCAAGTTCGCGGGCGATATCGGATTCGCTCGGCAGCGCCAGCGCCTGGGCGCGGAAGGCGGGCTCCAGCGTTTCATCCGCCGCGGCCGCAAGCAGAGCTTCGACGAAGTCCTTGGAAGCGACGACCGGCTTGCCGTCACGCGCATCGCGGGCGGCTGCAAGCAGCGTCGGCAATGCGAGATCGGTCAGCGCCTGCCAGCGCGAGAAGTGATCGGTCTCAAAGCGGGCGAGAAGCGCCAGGTCCGTGGGCGACTGATCGAAGTGCAGGTTGATCGGGGCCGAGAAGCTGCGGTTTGTCGATACGATCGGCCGCGAGCCGATGCCCTTGAAGGTGGCCTTCTGGCTGCGCTCGGTCAGATGCAGCACGTTGTCGCCATACTCGGCGCCATCGACAGACGAGGGCTCTAGCGGCGTGCCGTCTTCGGCAAAGAGCGCGATGCTGAGCGGAATGTGCATCGGCTTCTTGTCGCTCTGGCCGGGCGTTGCGGGAACCATCTGCTCGAGCGACAGCGTGAAGCTCTTGGCGCCAGCATCATAGCTGCCGGACGCGGTGACGAGCGGCGTGCCGGCCTGGTGATACCAGAGCGAGAACTGTGTCAGGTCGCGCCCGCTGGCATCCTCGAAGCACTTGACGAAATCCTCGATCGTGACGGCCTGGCCGTCATGGCGATCGAAATAGAGATCCATGCCCTTCTTGAACAGGTCCTTGCCGAGCAGCGTCGCGATCATGCGCGTGACTTCGCTGCCCTTCTCGTAGACCGTCGTCGTGTAGAAGTTGTTGATTTCGCGGTAGGTGGTCGGACGCACCGGATGCGCCAGCGGGCCACCATCCTCGGGGAACTGCTCGGACTTCAGATGGCGCACTTCGGCGATGCGCTTGACCGGGCGCGAGCGCATGTCGGCCGAGAATTCGTGGTCGCGATAGACCGTCAGGCCTTCCTTGAGGCAGAGCTGGAACCAGTCGCGGCAGGTGATGCGGTTGCCGGTCCAGTTGTGGAAGTATTCGTGGGCGATGATCGCTTCGATGTTGGCGTAGTCCTGGTCGGTCGCGGTCTCCGGATCGGCCAGCACGTACTTGTCGTTGAAGACGTTGAGGCCCTTGTTCTCCATGGCGCCCATGTTGAAGTCGGACACGGCGACGATCATGAAGATGTCGAGATCGTATTCGCGGCCGAACCGTTCCTCATCCCACTTCATCGAGCGCTTCAGCGCATCCATGGCGTAGGCAGCGCGCGCTTCCTTGCCATGCTCGACGTAGATCTTCAGCGTGACTTCGCGCTCAGACATGGTGACGAACTTGTCTTCGACCACGCCGAGATCGCCGGCGACCAGCGCGAAGAGATAGCTCGGCTTCGGATGCGGATCGAACCAGGCGGCGAAGGCGCGGCCCTCGTCATAGCCGGCGCCGCCGAGGAAATTGCCGTTGGACAGCATGACCGGGTTGGCGGCCCTGTCGCCGATGATGGTGATCGTATAGGGCGCCAGCACATCCGGGCGATCGGGGAAGTAAGTGATGCGGCGGAAGCCCTCGGCCTCGCACTGGGTGCAGTAGACGCCGTTGGTGCGGTAAAGGCCCATCAGCTGGGTGTTGGCCTCGGGATTGATGATCGTGGTGATCGTCAGTTCGAAAGGCTTGGATTTCGGCAGGTTGCGGATCGTCAGGCTGTCTGGTGTCGCCGTATACTGGCTGGGCTTCATTTCCGCCTGATCGAAGAGCAGGCCGGAGAGGGCGAGTTCGTCACCGTCGAGGATGAGCGGCGCCTTCGGATCGGCGCCCTTGCGGCGGTGGAAGATCAGGCGGGCATCTACCTTGGTCGCGGTCGGGTCCAGTTCAAACGTCAGATCCACGCGCTCGAGTACGAAATCGGTGGGGCGGTAATCTGCCAGATTTATGACCTGGCCGGTATCTGTGCGCATGATATTCCCTGAGACCTTTAGACAATGCTTCGCAAACAGAGTGGGCGCTCTGCCGTAAAATTTGATTGGTACAATTACACTAAAGTCTGAATTAAAGCTAAAGCCGAAGGTGGGATGGCACATCGGCTATTTCTGGGGGGAGATACTATAGTCTCTTGCCTGGCTATCTCAGATTGAGGATCGATTTTATCGCTGTTTCATCTTCGGTCTTTTGCACAACGACACCGTACCAGCCCAGCCCATCATAGTCCTCGTAGCCGAGCGTCTTCGCATAGGCGACGATGGATCCGTTGTTGTCGTAGTAGCTGCCGCGTTCCTGCCCATGCTGAATGTGCAGCGCAAAGCGGCTGAACATCAGGGACGGATTGCTGCAGGCGATGATCCTGCCGCCGCCGTCGAGGATCATGACCGTCGTACGGTCCGCGACCTGCGGCGGCAGGTTGGCTTCCTTGTCGACGATCGCCTGACCCTGGTTCTGCCAGTCGAAATAGACGCCGAGCGTGCCGATCAGCTTTCCATCGAGCTTCCCACCTTCGCGCACGCCTGTCGCATAGACAAGCGCCGTGCGCCCGATATGCAGCTGGCTTTTGCAAACTTCGTCCACCACGTAATCGTTGCCGGATCGGCATTGGACCGCGGCCTTGTGCCATGCCTCGTTGGCGAGCGACGTATTGAGCAGCCGCCGCTGAAACTCGGGATTTGCCGAGGCGACGATCCGCCCGGTGAGGTCGGTCAGCACAAGGTCGAGATAGACGGTATAGAAGCGATTGATCACGCCGAGACGCTCGGCCGCGAAGCTGGCGCTGCCAGTGCTCGGCTCCTGCAAGGTCTGCCACAGTGCGGCGTCCGTCGCCCACCAGCGCACATCCGCCGTCCGCTCGAAAAGGTTGCGGACGATCAGCTGCACCAGCGTCTGCGCCAGATCGGTCAGCCGCACGCCTTCGAGTTCGTTGACCAGCCCATCCGCCATTCTGCGCGAAAGACCGATGCGGCCGAGAACGTTGCTTTCGAATGTGTCGGCGATCTCGCTGGCGATCTGGGCCAGACGCTGCACCTCGTTGGCCACCACGGCAAAGCCCTTGCCGGTTTCGCCGGCGCGCGCGGCCTCGATGAGCGCGTTGATCGCAAGCAGTCTGATCTGCTTGACGACGTGTGTATTGTCGGCGCTGAAGCGCTCGAGATCGGAACCGATCCCTTCTGTCACGACCCGCATGGAGCGCGGCGTTGCCGCTGGCTGCTGGCGTTCGGGTAACGTAGACGGCATCATATGCATGCCTCCTGAAACAGGTTTAGGTTGTGAATGTATGAAAAAGGTATGTCTGCAATAGAAGAATCAATGCGAGTTTATGGTTTTCAAAGTGTTAACGGCGGACGCGGACGCCAATTATTATCGGGTGTTTTCGCCGATTTTTTCCGTCTCGGATGGCCGCTCGACATGTTTCAGCTCAAACCGGCGCCAGAACTCGCTTTTTCGGCGTTTTAGCCTGTTCTTTCGGGCGAACCGCTGGCACATTGTAGTTGCATCGAATCCGGTGCGATCCCCCGACGTTCCATTGGTGAATTCGCGAGTTTCTGACATGCGGCCGGTATTCGAAAATCCGATGCGAGGTATCGCGTGCAAAGTCGCCTCCGTCGTCTTCTTCCTGGCGATGCAGACCTTCATCAAGCTTGCTGGCGCCGGCATCCAGCCCGGCCAGGTCACCTTCTACAGATCGTTCTTCGCCCTGTTCCCGATCATGGCGTTCCTCGCCTATCGCGGACAGTTGAAGGCGTCGTTCTACACGGCCAATCCCGTCGGCCATCTCAAGCGCGGCACGCTCGGCATCATTTCGATGGGCCTGGGCTTTTATGGGCTGCTGCATCTGCCGCTACCCGAGGCGATCGCGCTTGGTTATGCCATGCCGCTGATCGCGGTTGTCTTCGCCGCTCTGCTTCTGGGCGAGACGGTGCGCATCTATCGCTGGAGCGCGGTCTTTGTCGGCCTGATCGGCGTGGCGATCGTGTCCTGGCCGAAGCTCACGCTGTTTCGCGATGGCGGTGTCGAGACCGAACAGGCGATCGGCGCGGTCACGGTGCTGCTGGCGTCCGTTCTTGGTGGTCTCGCGATGATCCAGGTGAGAAAGCTGGTCGAGGAAGAGAAGACCTCGACGATCGTACTTTATTTCTCGATCACAGCCTCGGTCTTTTCGTTGTTCACCGTGCCCTTCGGCTGGGATCTGCTCGATCTCGCGCCGCAGCTCTACCTGATCGCCGCCGGCTTCTGCGGCGGCGTCGCGCAGATTTTCCTGACGGAAAGTTACCGGCATGCGGATGTCTCGACGATCGCGCCGTTCGAGTACACGTCCATCGTGCTCGGCAGCGTGCTCGCCTACTTCGTGTTCGATGACATCCCGACCACAAGCATGCTGATCGGAACCGCTGTCATCGTTGCCGCGGGCATTTTCATCATCTACCGCGAGCACCAGCTGGAACTCGAGCGGGCGGCTGCACGAAAAGCCAGCTCTCCGTAGTTCCCGCTCACGAAATCGTGCGGCTAAGTGTCGCAAAATTCATGCATTTTTGCTGTTCCGCAACCCATCCTACAAAATTTGAGGGTAGCGTGTGACAGTCGCCTATGATTTTTAAAAATGAACAACTTTCATTTATTTATACATCCTGATGTTGAAAATAAGTGGCGGCTTTAGTTTGCTTGACTTGCGATTACACGAGGTCGAGTGCCGTCCGGGAGACAAATGCCGTTTAGTGCCACAGACTTGATAGCCGACCCCAAGTTCATCCTGGGTATTCGATTTCACGCAAGCCGCATGCGCAACATGTTCGATGCCGGCCCAAGGCTTGCGCGCTTGCTCGCATCGCACCAGCGGTGGCTGCTCACGCAGGTCGCCTATGCGCTCAGCATGGAACGTATCGATGGTGATCCAACGTCGGGGCTAACGGCGACGGCACTGACGACGGAGATCACGGCTTTCAAGGCCGCGAGCCGCAACACCATCCGCAGCTTTATCGATGAACTCGCGACCTACAGGTTCATCACCTGTGTCCCAGGCGAGGAACGCAAGCGGCCGCGCCGCTACGACGTGGCCGACATCGCGCAGCAGGCGATGTTCAGTTGGGTCTGGTCCAACTTGCTGGCGCTCGACGTCCTCGATGATGGCGACAGGGCGGCGCAGTTCCAGGCAAACCCTGAGTGGATACGGCTGATGCAGCCACGCATCGCGCGCGATTGCCTGCGCGATGCTGCTTGGCGCGAGCCGCCGGAGCGGGTGGGCGTGTTTATGTGGAACGATGCCGGCGGGCTGATTGTCGATTATCTGATGTCGAGGATCGATCCCGATGAGCCGCATCCCGATCGCTTCTTTGTTGGTCCATTGGATAGCAGGGCGCTGGCTGCGGACTTCATGATATCGCGCACGCATATGCAACGCCTCTTCGCCAAGGCGGCGCAGGGTGGTTGTATGGGATGGGACGTCGACACGAAGAAGCCGTCGCTATGGATATCGCGCGCGTTCGTCGAGGAATATTGCCAGTGGCAGGCGATCAAGTTCGCCTATGTCGATCAGGCGTTTCACGCGGCAAGCGAGATGTCGGGAGAGAGGTAGGCCGCTGCGGCGGCTCTGGCGTGCGCCGATGGCGACGCGTCAGAATTCGCGATCGTAGGCTTCCGCGGCGCATACCGCTGCGCGGATATGCTCGATGGCGTCGATCTTGCAAAGAAGTGAGATGATGCGGGTCGTCATGAGAATAAGCCGATAAGCGGCAGGGACGGCGAGTGGCCGT
This sequence comes from Rhizobium sp. NPDC090275, assembly GCF_044772225.1. Classification (NCBI taxonomy): domain Bacteria; kingdom Pseudomonadati; phylum Pseudomonadota; class Alphaproteobacteria; order Hyphomicrobiales; family Rhizobiaceae; genus Rhizobium; species Rhizobium sp. NPDC090275. Next base: position 683,059 of record NZ_JBIVYL010000003.1, read on the forward strand.
GCACTGCGATCAATACTGCTGGAAATCCGCGAAGATGGCAGCGGGGCGCACGATGCGACCGCTCGCGCCAGTGCCACGAGCGATCATCTGCTCGTTGGTGGCGAAGCCGGTGCGGCAGTAGCTCTGCGTGGTGCGGCCGTTGCTGTTTGCGTTTCTCAAGGTTTCAAATCTGCAGTGTGTAGGACGACGAGTGTTGCTCATTGCCTTGGTTCCTTAGTGATTCCTCCCAAGACACAACGCTAATATTGCAGCGCACAATAGATTTCACAAGGCATAGGAATACGCGGCAGGCATGCGTTTTGCGCATGGGTTTCGTCGCAAATCTGTCAATGTTGGTTATTTAGGAGGCAGAATTGATTTCTGTCAGTTTCGCTTGGAAAGCCAATAAATCGTTCCAGGCCAAGCGCTTATTGACCGGCGCGGTCAACAGGTCCTGCGGATGGAGCGTGGCAATGGCGGGGACGACACGGTCGCCTGCGGCAATTTCACGCCACTGGCCGCGCAAGCCGTGAATGGTGTCGCCTTCGCCAAAAAACACCCGGGCGGCGAAATTCCCGAGCAGGAGAATCACTTTCGGCTCGGCAAGCGCGATCTGCCGCTCGATGAAGGGGCGGCAGATATCCATCTCGGCGGGGGAGGCGACGCGGTTGCCCGGCGGGCGCCACGGAATGACCTGGGTCAACAGGATGCCGGCGCGGTCGAGCCCGATCGCGGCAAGCATCTTGTCCAGCAGCTGGCCGGGCCGTCCGGCAAACGGCTGCCCCTCGCGATCGTCCTCCGCGCCCGGCGCCGAGCCGATCAGCATGATGCCGCTCGCAGCATCGCCGCTGGCGAAGATCGTCGAGCGCGCGCTGTGCTTGAGATTGCAGCCATTGAAGGCTTCGAGCGCGGTCTTCAGCTCCGCGAGAGAACGCGCGCTTTCGGCGGCGAAACGCGCCTGCTGGATCGCCTCGCCGTCGGGGATCGCCGGCTGCGGCCGTTGCGCCGAGCGCTCCGGCTGGGGCGCGCCGCGCTGTGCGGAAGCCATTGGTGCGCGGGATGCCGTCTCGCGCGCCTCCGCCTGCGGGGCAGGGGCGGCGCTGCGGCGCGCCGCCTTCATCGCCTCGAATTCGGCGAAGCGATCGACGGCCTCTTCTTCCAGCAGCCACTCGACACCGGCATCCGCATGAAAATGCAGAAGGGCTGCGAGTTCGCCTGAAGAGAGGTCGTTGACGGAGATCATGGGCGCGACATTACCGAAGCTCAAGCCTCAATGAAAGTGCGCCGCCGCCATATCCCGGCCTATTGCACCGTCCATTGCGCGATATCGTCGCGTTCGCCGATCAGCGCCAGACCGTGCGCGATCGACAGCATCTCGCCGCCGGTCTCGATACGATCGGTGTCGAAGCGCTCGGTGAAGATGCGGCGCACCGCCGGAACGAAGGAGGTGCCGCCGGTGAGGAACACCTTGTCGATCGCGCCCGCTTCGGTGTTGGTCTTTTCGAGCACATCGTCGAGCGCGCCTTCGATGCGCGCGAGATCGTCCGAAATCCAGCTCTCGAAGTCGGCGCGGGCCACCATCCGCTTTCCGGCGCGGCCGAGCGGCGAGAAGTTGAACTCGGCTTCCTCAGAGGCCGACAGCGCCATCTTCGTCGCGGACACCGCCTGGTAGAGCGGATAGCCTTCGTCGTGGTCGACGAGATCGATGAAGAGCTCCAGCTTCTCGGGTTCGAGCGCGGTTCTGACAAGCTTCTTCAGGTCCTCGTATTCGCGCGAGGTCTTGAAGATCGACAGCTGGTTCCAGCGGCTGAAGCTGGAGTAGTAGTTGGTCGGCACTTCAAGGATCTTGTCGAAACTCTTGAAATGACTCCCCTTGCCGATTTCAGGCGCAACGACGTTTTCGATGATGCGCGCGTCGAAGTGGTCGCCGGCGATACCGACACCGGAATGGCCGATCGGCGTCGCCTTCAGCTGGCCGGCGACGGTCTCGAAGCGGATCAGCGAATAGTCGGTCGTGCCGCCGCCGAAGTCGGCGACCAGCACCGTCGCGTCGCTTTTCAGGTTCTGCGCGAAGTAGAAGGCGGCCGCCACGGGTTCGTAGACATAGTGCACCTCGGGGAAGCCGAAACGCGACAGCGCCTCGTTGTAGCGCTGCGTCGCCAGAACCGGATCGGGGCTCGCGCCGGCGAAATGCACCGGCCGGCCAGTGACGATGCGCGCGACGTCCGATGGCCAGTTGTTGCCGGCATAGTTGCTGAGGCGGCGGATGAAGACCTCCATCAGGTCTTCGAAGCTGTGACGCTTGGCGTAGATCAGCGTGCCCTGGAAGAGGGCGCTGGCGGCGAATGTCTTGATCGACTGCAGGAAGCGACAGTCACCGGGATTGTCGATGAACTGGCGGATCGCCGCATGCCCTGCCTCGACCTTCAGCGCCGAAGCGCCGAGCTTGCCGTCTTTCATGAAGGACAGCGCGGTGCGCATGCTGTCGCTTTCGCCCGCCGAGCTGGTGAAGCCCATGGAATGCGTGGTCTTGCCATCCGCGGTGGCCAGTACGGTGTTGGTCGTGCCAAAGTCCAAACCTAGCGCTTGAGCCATGCTCGCACCTCTCAATGTCGATCGTTGCTGGAGACTGGAGCAATTGCTCCGCCGGGGCGCCAAGGGACACCCGAATTCAAGAGGGCGCGTGATGCCACAGCGGTCTGTCTTATTCAAGACGCGGAAGCGCAAAATGAAACGGGCGCCAATGGGCGCCCGTCTCGATCATTCCGCTGCGATGGCCCGGGCGGGCTCCTCGTGTTGCTCTTCTGTCTTCTTTCGCCCAAGGCTGAGCAGCCAGTCGCTGAGCCGTCCCATCTCGACGAAGATGACGGGGGTGATGAACAGCGTCAGCGCCTGGCTGACGATGAGGCCGCCGACCACGGCAATGCCGAGCGGCTGGCGAAGCTCCGAGCTCGCGCCCGAGCCGAGCGCGATCGGGAGCGCGCCGAGCAGTGCGCAGAAGGTCGTCATCATGATCGGCCGGAAACGCCGTACGCAGGCTTCGTGGATGGCCTCGGACGAGGTCATGCCGGTGCTCGATCGCAGGTTCTCCAGCGCCACGTCGATCATCATGATCGCGTTCTTCTTGACGATGCCGATCAGCATCAGGAGGCCGATCAGCGCGATGATCGACAGATCGAAGTTCATCACCCTCAATGCCAGAAGCGCGCCGAGGGCTGCCGCGGGCAGGCCGGAGAGGATCGTCAGCGGGTGGATGAAGCTCTCGTAGAGGACGCCGAGAACGACATAGATCGTCAGCACCGCCGCCAGGATCAGGAGAGGCGTGTTGCCCTGCGATTGCTCGAAGATCTGCGCCGTGCCGCCATAGGACGTGAAGACGTCCGAGGGCATGTCGATGTCCTTCTTGATCTGGTCGATCGCAGCCGTCGCATCGCCCAGCGCCTCGCCGGCGGGCAGGTTGAACGACACGGTGGTCGAGACCAGCTGGCCGGTCTGGTTGATCGTCACCGGTCCGGTGGTGCGTTCGACCGTCGCGAAGTTCGACAGCGGAACGAGCGCGCCGCTTGACGACGCCACGCGGATGTCCTGCAGCTTCTGGTCATCCCAGGGCGCGTTGGTGTCGTACTCGACGAGCACGTCGTAGCTGTCGCCGGTCGACTGGATCTGCGCCGCCGCGTAACCACCGAAGGATTCTTGCAGCGTCGTGCGCAGCTGGTCGTCGGTGATGCCGAAGGCGGCGGCCTTTTCCGTATCGACCTTGATCTCGGCCTGCAGCGCGTTGTTCTGCGCGTCCGATGTCACGTCGGTAAAGCGCGGATCGCCGTGCATGGCCTGCTGGATCTTGTTGGCCCAGAGGTTGGTCTGGTCGGCGCTGAGTGCCTGCACCACCAGCTGATACTGGCTGGCCGTTTGCCGTCCACCGAAACGCAAGCTCTGCTGCGGCGTGATGAAGGCTTGCAAGCCGGGGATCTTGCTGATGCTGGCGCGCAGTTCGCGCAGCGTCTGGTCAAGCGGCGGCCGGTCCTTCTTGTCCTTCAGTTCGACGAACATCGTGCCGTTGTTCAGCGGGCTGCGGGCATTGCCGCCGACGATCGACATGACGTGATTGACCGCCGGGTTCTGCTTCACCAGTGCCGCAGCCTGGTTCTGCAGATCCTTCATCGCCGGGTAGGAGATATCCTGGCGGGCGCGGGTCGAGATGTTGAGGCGGCCGATATCTTCCGTCGGGAAGAAGCTCGTCGGCAGCGTCATGAACAGGTAGATGGTCAGTCCGACCGAGGCGAGAAACAGCCCGAGAATGGCTGGACGGTGCGCCAGGCACCAGGCAACGGAGCGGTCATACCCACGCAGCGTTCGCTCGAAGCCGGCATCGAACCAGCGGATGAAGAAGGGCGGCTGGCTATGGCCGCTGCCAAGCCGCGAGGCGAGCATCGGCGTGACCGTCAGCGACACGATGGCCGAGGCGACGATCGCGATCGCCACCACCATGCCGAACTCGTTGAAGATGCGCCCGACCACGCCGCCCATCAGCAGGATCGGAATGAAGACCGCGATCAGCGAGACGGACATGGAGATGATCGTATAGCTGACTTCGCCCGATCCCTTGATGGCGGCCTCGAGAACCGGCATGCCATCCTCGACGTGCCTCAGGATGTTTTCGAGCATGACGATGGCGTCGTCGACCACGAGACCGACGGCGAGAGTCAGCCCGAGCAGCGAGATGTTGTCGACGCTGTAGCCCAGCACATACATCATCCCGAAGGTGGTGATCAGCGACAGCGGCACGGCAAGGCCCGGTATGATCGTCGCCGTCAGGTGGCCGGTGAAGAGGTAGATGACCAGAACGACGAGGCCGATCGTCAGGAACAGCGTGAACTTCACGTCCGAGATCGCGTCGCGGATCGGCTTGGCCGAATCGTTCATCACCTGCGTCGTCACCGATCCCGGTATCTCGGCATGCAGCGCCGGCAGCTTCGCATTGATCGCATCGACGACGGCGACCGTGTTGGCATCCGGCTGGCGCTGGATCGCCAGGATGATGCTCTGCTTGCCGTCGTACCAGCTGCCGGTGTTCTGGTTCTCGACGCTATCCTCAACGTCGGCGACATCGCCGAGATGGATCGGCGCGCCGCCAGGATTGGCAATGACGAGCGTGCGGAACTGCTCGGCATTGGTGCGCTGCGTGTCGGCGGTGATCGTCATGCTCTGGCTGTCGTTCTGCAACGTGCCGACCGGCACTTGGCTATTGGCAGCCTGGATCGCCTTGTTGACCGTATCGATCCCGAGGCCGCGGTTGAGCAGCTTGTTCGGGTCGACCTCGACGCGCACGGCATAGGTCTGTGCGCCGAAGACCGAGACCTCGGCAACGCCGGGCAGGGTGGAAAGCGAGGGCGAGATGATGTTTTCCGCGACATCGTCGAGCTTGCTGCGCGGCATCGTATCGCTCTGTACCGCGAGCAGCATGACCGGCGCGTCGGCCGGGTTGGTCTTCCTGTAGCTCGGCGGCGTCGTCATGTTGTCTGGCAGCTGCCGCGTCGCATGCGAGATCGCCGCCTGAACGTCGGCCGCCGCCGCATCGATGCTGCGGTTGAGATCGAACTGCAGCACGATGCTGGTATTGCCGAGCGAGTTGGTGGCGCTGATCTCGCTGATCCCGGGGATCGTCTCGAACTGCTTGATCAGCGGTGTGGCGACCGATGTCGCCATGGTCTTCGGCGAAGCGCCGGTCAGCGCCGCCGAGACGTTGATGGTCGGGAAGTCGACCTGCGGCAGGGCTGCCACCGGCACGAGCTGGTAGCCGGCGATGCCGGCAAGCACGGCGCCGATGGCGAGAAGCGTGGTGGCGACGGGGCGCCGGATACAGAAATTTGGTATCATTCTTCCGTGCCCGCCACGATGGTTTCCGTTGACTTCGGCTGATCCGCCGAGGCGACGTTGATCGCCTTGCTGTCGAATTCTTCCTTCACCGCCTGCTTGTCGACGAGCTGCGCCTGTCCCTCGATGACCACATGGTCGCCTTCGGAAAGACCGGCCGAGATCGCGGTGTAGCCGCCATTGGCGCGGGCGACGGTGACGGGCGCCAGCCGCACCTTTCCGTCGTTGACGACGAACGAGTAGAAGCCATCGGCGCCGGGGCTGACTGCCACCGTCGGCACGACGATTTGCTGTTCGTTGTTGTTGAAATGCACGACGATGTTGACCGACTGACCAGGCCACAGCGCGCCCGATGCATTCTCGAATTTCGCCTTGGCGAGGATGGTGCCGGATGCTGTATCGACGGTGTTGTCGTAGAAGCTGATGTGCCCGGTGCGCGGCTTGCCCTTGCCTGATGGCGGCACGGTGGTCACGTCGACGGGGCCGGCGGCGAGTGCCAGCTTCAGCTGCCGGAGATCACGCTCCTGCAGGTGGAATTTCACATAGATCGGATCGTATTTCGCGATCGTCACGATGGTCGCACCCGCCGTCACGAAGGCGCCTGGGCTGACGGCGATGTCGCCAAGGCGGCCGTCGAAGGGCGCCCGGATGTCGGTATGCTCGAGCAGCACCTGATCGGAGGCGAGCGTCGCCTTGTCCGCCTGCACGGTGGCGACGGCGGTGTCGCGCGCGGCTTTGGCCTGGTCGTAGGTCTGCTGCGTGCCGGCTTTCGATGTGAGGAGGTCCGAGGCGCGCGTGAGCGCCGTTTCGGCCTCGGCGACCGTCGCGGTATCGCGCACGATCATCGCATTGTCCTTGTCGACCGCGGCCTGTGCCGTGCGGTTGTCGAGCTTGGCGATGAGGTCGCCCTGTTTGACCGAGGAGCCATCGCTGGCGATGATCTCGGTGACCAGCCCCTGTTCCTGTGCGGCGATCGTCGTGTTGTCGTCGGCATCGGCCCAGCCGGATGCGGTGACATCGCGCGGCAGCACGGTCTTCACCGCGGCCACGGTCTTCACCAGCGTGGGCCCGCCGCCTTTGCGCCCCTTGCCCTTCTGGTCGCCGCCCTGCTGTCCTCCATCGCCCGCCGCCTGCTTGCCGCCGGAGGCATCGGCCTGCGCGGTCGGTTTCGGTCCGGATTGCGAGAGATAGGGAATGCGATCCTTATAGTGCCACGCGCCGAAGCCGGCTGCGACAACAAGGCAGGTGGTGATCCAGAGTTTCTTCATGTTGATACCGGTCGGGGGCTGTTGAGTATGACTTATTCAACCACTTTTATTGCGGCACGAAAAAGACACAATCCCGACAGGGGCATCACTAAGTGGTTAGAATGGCTTAAATTTTCGTAATGTTCGCATATTCTAAACTGCGGGAGATCGCGCGAATGTGACGCAACCGCGGTCGGGCGCCAGCGGCTGACGCCCGATTGTCGTTTGCGATCAGAGGGATCGCGCCGCGCCGCCATCGCAGCGCACAAGGCTGCCGGTGATATAGCTCGCCTGCTGGCTGCACAGGAAGGCGGCGGTCGCCGCGAACTCCTCCACCTTGCCATATCGCCCGACGGGGATGGCCGCTTCCTTGATGACACGAACGTCTTCGATGCTTTTGCCCGTGCGCTTCGCGGCGGCGCCGTCGAGATCGTCGAGCCGGCTCGTCAGGATGCTGCCTGGGAGCAGCAGGTTGGTGGTGATGCCGAAGCGGCCGATTTCGGTGGCCAGCGTCTTGCTCCAGCCGGCGAGTGCTGGGCGCAGCGTGTTGGAAAGCGCGAGATTGCCGATCGGCTCGATTACGCCCGAGGACGCGACCGTCAGGATGCGGCCCCATCCCTGTTCCTTCATGCCGGGCAGCAGCGCATTGGTGAGCGTGATGACGCGGAGCACCATCGAGAAGAAATAGGTCTCCAGCCGTTCGGCGGTCATGTCCGCGGTGGTGCCGGGCGTCGGGCCGCCGGTATTGTTGATCAGGATATCGACACCGCCGAGCTTGCTCTTGACTGCTGTCGTCACAGTCTCGACGAAGTTCTCCTCCGAAAGATCGGCCCAGATCCAGTCGGCCTTGCCGTTGCCCTCGGCATTGATCGCCTTGCAGTTCGCCTCCAGCGTTTCGCCGCTGCGTCCGCACAAAAGCACGTTGGCGCCCTCGCGCGCCAGAGCGACCGCGATGCCGTGGCCAAGTCCGCGCGACGATGCCAGCACGAGCGCGCGCTTGCCCTTGATGCCCAGATCCATTTTGAAGCCTCCTGTTGTTCGCTCCGTTTATAGGGCGCGCGACGATCAAAAGGAAAGGCCGGCCATGGCCCGATCAGCTTCATTTATTGACGTTGACGTAAGCGTCATGTAGTTCTTTTGTGAAGAGGAATATCATTGCGCGAAATGGGGTATTGGCTGTCGTTTCCCGGCTCGACAATCCAGCCATGTTTTGCCAAGAGATACCCTACACACGGGGAATATGGCCGCAAAACCGGCCGAGCGGAGAATGACGGATGACCGACGCGACTGAACTGCCCGAACGCGAGAGCATGGAATTCGACGTCGTGATTGTCGGCGGCGGTCCTGCCGGCCTTTCGGCTGCGATCA